>JAGBKK010000024.1 GCA_017934045.1 Neisseriaceae bacterium
CCTGAATAACCGTTAATGCCGCATACGGTGAGTTTTAACGGCTGTTGGCGATTGCATTACCTGTTTTGCCACAACTGGCTGTTGTGTTGTATGTTGTTGGGGTGTAGATAAAGAAACACCGCCATTGGCGGCGGTTGGTTTTTGCGACAGATTTCCCTGTCTTTGTTCTAACACCCTTTGTGCGGCTTGTTGGATTTCGGCTTTGGGGTGTTTGTCGATGACGACTTGTAACCATTCATCTTTCATTCTTGGGCTTTCTAATGCACCACGAATGCTGCTGGGGTGATAATCTTTTAACGCTCGGTTCAGTGTTTGTTTGATCTCCTGTTCAGAAAACACTTTATCACCGCCCACCGCATTGATAGCGTCTAATTGGCTTAAAATACCGCTTTTTTGATAATGCTCTCGCAACGCTTCTGCTATGCGTTGTGGGCTACTGCGTTGTTCGGTATTCAATACTGCTCCTTGACCTGCATTAGACGGCACTAAATTATGCGGCGTATCGGTTGTGCCAATCACTTCGGTTAATTCGCCTTTGGGCGTAATGGCAAATTCAATCGGTGCTTTTGCTCCGTTAAACGGTTCTTGTGGAAATTCTGAATAGCGTGCAATATACGGCACACCTTTATCCATTGCCGCTTGCACTCGTTCTTTAATTTCCGATTTCAACGCCGTCAATTCTGCCTGTGCTTGTTCATACGCCGTTTTGCGTTCGGCATTATTCGGCTGTTTGGCTAATGCCCATTTACTATCTCGCACCTTAATCTCCGCCGCCGACAAGTCTTTGCCGTCTTGTAACGCTTGCTCTTGTGGGGTAAGCGTTTTGGGTGTTTCAGGTTGCGAAAAAGCGTCTTGTTTGATTTCATTCAGGCTGCCTGAAACGCTTTGCGAACGGTGTTTTTCTTGGCTTGCCAAAATATCTAAACGGTGTGTTTTCTGTATTTCAGGACTAAACATATTGTCATATTGCTGCAAACCAACATTCACCGTGTGTTGCAAGTCGTTGCGTTTTGTAGGTGATTGTTCAGGTGCTTTTTCAGGACGATACATTTTTTTGTATTCTTCCACACCTTTCATCACTGCCAAAGCAATCGCTTGTGGTGAATGTCTTTCAAAATCTTGTTTGCTGATTTTGAAAATATCAGGCGTTTCAAAATGCTCGTAATTTGCGTCTTTATAAACCAACTCACCGTCTTGATAATATAAGGATTTATTGATAAACGGCGTATCCAAAACACTTTCTGTGCCGTGTGTTTCATCGCCATTCCACGCCGTATTCATCACACCGCTTGCCGCAATCATATTAAACACTTCTTCTCGTTTTTCAATGCTTGGGCTGGCTGAAATGCTTTCAGGTTGCGTTTCAACTTGATTTTCAGGTTGGCTTTTAACATAATCATATAACGCATTAACATTACGGTCTTGCCTTAATTCATTTATCTGTTCGACAAATTCTTTCAAACCGTATTTTTCAGGTTTATAAATCGGCAAAATAGCATAACCGCTGTCTTGACTACCGAATGTTGCTAATCCATAACCGATTGGGTGATTGAAGTAATACAAGTTATATTTTTCTTGACGCAGTTGATTAAACTCGTCTTCGGAAATTCTTACACTTCCCTCTCTTGTTATGGTATTAAAGATTTCCGCACCCATTTTTTCAAATTTGGCGTTGGCTTTTTTATCTTCAATACCATACAAGCTTAAATTACCTAATTTGATTGCCTTACCCAATCTTGGCTCGCTTTCAGGTTGCGTTTCTACATTTTTTGTAGGCATACTAACTCCTTGTTTTTCAATTTGATTTTGTTTTAATTCCTGAACAAAATCTTTCAAGCCGTAAAATTCGGTATTTTCGATATTGAAAATAGATTGTTCTTTACTGGGATTTTCGGCAAAAATCACCACTTCGTTTGTATCAAAACAATAGAAGAAATTAGCCTTTGATTGATGATTTTCAAATTTCAAATAATCATCATAATTCAAAGGAAACCGCTCACCTAATGTTCTTGACGCAGTAACAAAATCAGCATTAACCAACTGTTCATCGGCATAAGCACTGATAACAGGTGCAAATGATTTGCCGTTAGTCAAAGTGATTATTTCATCACCCAATCTCGGCTCGGTTTCAGTCGTTCCAAAATCATCGAACTTCATATTTTCGGGCATTTTTCTGGGTGCAACACCCAATGCGGCAAGTGCGAAATTGTTGTTGGCACTCAAATACTGGCGTGCTTGTTCGGTCATATCACCAAAGGGATTGGGATTAGGATTGTTTTTGTCATTCACAAAGGTAATTTCACCTGTGGCGGTGTTGATTTCCGTTGTTTTATAACGCTGAACTTCACCTGTTCGCCAATCTGGTTTGGTTACGCCTCCAACAAACAGTTTTTCAGGCACAAAGGCAACAGCAGGAGCGTTTTTAACTTGTTCCAATGTTTGTTTGTATAAGTTAATCTGCTCAACGATTGCGTTTTCTTGTGGCACAGACACGCCCAAAGCCATTTTTTGATACTGTTGCAACTGGTTTTCTTGTTGTTCAATCAACAATGCCAAATTCTGTTTCACTTCTTCACGGTTGGCTAATCCGTGTTGCATACTGATAACAGGGTTGTCATACACGCCAAACATATCTCGTTTAGACGAATATCTATCCGAAACCATTAAAATCAAATCTTTCTGCACGGCGGCAGGAATTTGTTTGAAATCAATGATATTTTCAGCACCTCTGTTATACCAACCGCCCTCACTATTTTGGTTTTGCCATTGAGAAAACACTCTATGTTGCTCCTCAATCTTCACCATTTCTTGTAACAATTCAGGTGCGTAAGGTGCTAAATTAGAATTGTTATCCAGCCCCATTTCACGCAAGTTTTTATGCGTAAAAATGCTGTTTTTGGTTAAAAAGTATTCATTAACACGATTTTCTAAACGCCAACCACTCCTTAATTCTCTTCCTCTGGCGATATAAGCCGTCATAGCGTCAATATTATATGAGCGAGTAATATCCGTGCTGTTACCACGCCCACGCCACATACTTTGCAAGATAAACAATGCCGCCGTGCGTTTTTCGTGGAAAGATGAAAATTCGCTTTCAATCACTTTGGCATACCGATTTCGCAAACTGCTATCATCACGAATACCTTTGTTGGCTAATTCGTTATAGAAAGGATATGCCAAATACGCATTGCTTAATTTTTCGGCGTTCTCATCGGATTGACTATTCACATAGTCTTTAACCGCTGTGGCAAATTCGTCCCAACCCAACGCTGCGATAATTTCGCTTTCAGGTCTATCTTGAAATTCAACAAGGCTGCCTTTCACCACATATTTTCTATCAGGCAGTTCCAAGTTTTTGAACGCTTGGGCTAATGCTTGTTTTTCAGTCTCATTCATCGTGTTTTCCTTTTCAGGTTGCGAAAATGCGTCAAATTTGACGGTGTTTTCAGAAATTTCAGGCGTAGTAGTGCCTTGTTGTTGATTTTTTTCCATTTCTTTGTCCTTCTGGTATTGCAATAAATCCTGTTCTGTTTTAATATTGCGGTTAGAAAGGTCATCAAGCTAACTTAACCAAGTGGGCAATCGAAGCCCGAAGGAGTTTGCCAACTGATGACCTTTTGTTGTATGCCAATACAACAAATCGCTCACCTTATTGCCTTGTTTATCAAGGTGTTCCACTGCTTTTTCAATTTGCCAATCCCAACGCCCATAAACGCTCTTAATATCAATAATTTCAAGCGATTTTGACTTCACTTCTCGCAAATGTAGTGCCGCAATAACAGGTTTTTCTTCTCCCGTTTTGCGGTCGTATTCAATCAGTTCAGTCAAAACGACATAACCTTTGGGATTGCTTGAAGTATCGGCAGATTTAAAAACAGCAACAGGGTCATTTAACTGTGCAGGAATTTGTTTCAGCGTTTCAGGCGAAAGATTGTGCTGTCCTTTTTCTGTGCCGTCTCGATAATATTGTGGCGGTAAATTCAGATATTCACCCATTGACTTAATCATACAATCAGAATAAATATCAACAGGTCTATCATCAATACCCACTAACTTCCAAGCGTCAGGCGTTGTGCCTAAATGAAAGAAAGTTCCTTTGGTTTTACCTGTTTTCGCAATATCATCAACCGCTTTGGCAAAATCACTATTGTCTTGGGTATTCAAATCAAACCGCAATCCGCCATTGCGATAGCGGTTGGTCAATGCAGTTGGATTAACTCGTGGTCTGCCTGAAATAATGGGTTGCTTTGCCACAGTAAAGGGATTATGCTGCCCAACACGCACGGTTTTTTCTAATTTCTGTTTCCATTCTGGGAATTGATACAGCGACTGTTCCAACTTGCCCAACATAGCAAAAACCGCACTATCAGGTAGGGTTTCAGGTTGCCGTCCGAAAATTTGCCCAATGCGGTTTTTGGCGGCGTGCCATAGTTTTTCAGCCGTGCCTTGCGGTTGGCGAAATTCCTGCGGAATTTCAACATTATGCCGCTCTGCCAAATAGTCCCAATTTTGGGTTTTATAGGCAGCAAACACTTCCACCAAAGCCTCTTCGGTTGCGGCAATATCACTCAAAATATTGCCTTTTGACGCATAATGCACTTGTGCGTGGTCGGCGATTGCTCGCACAGTGGAATTTTGGCGTGCTTTTTCTAACCACTCATTCCACAATTCACGCCCTTGCAATTCAATGCCCCTGTGTCCCAATTCGTGATAAGCGGTAAATACTGCCAATTCAGGATTATCAATAAAAGCGTCCGCAATCACCACAGTTTTACCGTTTTTCGGCGTAAAAAACCCTGCTGTGCTTTTAGACAAAGTATCGTGCATATCACGGTCTTCATACCAAATTTGGTGTAGCGTTTTTACTTCAACCATTTCCGCAGGAAAACTCATTTGCGAACGCAACAAATCACGGATTTGCGACTGCTTAATAAACGCCTTGTCATCTCGCTCTTGCCAAAATTCTGTTTGGCTTAATGAATACTTAACCGCAGGGGCGATTGCGTCAATCGCATTGTGCATAGCATTTTTCAGGCGTTCTGCGTTGGTGATTTCACCTGTTTTGGCTCGTGCAAATTTTTCACCGCCGTCAATATATTCTGCTCGTAAATCGTTTTCATCAAAAATACGATTACGAATAGTCGCTGCCTGATATTTTGGCGAAATTTTCAAAGCGTGTAAGGCTTTCTTAAAATCTGCCAATTTTTGTTGGTGATTTTGTTCAAAGTCATTTATCACCGCCATATATTCACGCATATTGTTGGCAAATTCGGGCTTGCAATCCAAAATTGCCGATAATTCCAAAGGCGAAAACGCCGCAATGCGGTCAAACTGTTTCTGTTCTTCGTATGGAATACCCAAAAAAACTTGCGAGCGTAAATCTTTGGAGCGTTCAGCCGTTTTCAAAAACGCCAAAACCAATTCTTGACGCTGTGGATTGTTAAAATAAGCAGAAACGCTCCCTGAAAATTCAGGCAGCCCCCTTACATCATAATTCACCGTGTTTTCAGGATTTTTAGGCGAAGAAAAACCACCTTGTGCGGCGGTTTGTTGAGTTGCTTGTGTTTGTTGCATTGTTTGATTTTCCATTGTTTTATCCTTTTCTGTTTTTTCCTGTTTGAAGTCTTGTTCAATATCAAACAGGGAATAGAAAATACGGCGATCATCAGGGTTAAAATCACCGTGATTATTAGCGTGTTTGAAATACGAATTTTCTCGGTCAAAAGCACACACAACCGTACCCTGCATTTTGCGTTTTTTGACACTTTTTTCAAAAAGTGCAACCCCACGCCCACCGTCATCATTCAGATTTTCAAAAATAACACTATCAAAACGATGACGGTGTGCTAAATTTGTCGCCCAAAAATTAGTTGTGCCAATATCATTAAATAAACTGGGTGTGCCGTAACCTAACATATCTAAATTGATAAATTTAGTTTTACGAAAACTCTTATCATTTTGATAATATTGTGGGGCAGTAATTTTAATAAAACTTGGCGTAGTATCTTTATTGATTGTTTTAATTGCAAGAAAAAAGAAATACCCTCATCTTTTTCATCATTTCGTAAATCAATCGGATATGCTCTATTTTCTTCAAAATTATCAGGTTTTTCATTAAAACCTAAATATTCAAAATAGGCTAATTGTTCTGTTACGGTTGTATTTTGTCTAATTTCATTCCAACCTGCCCCATTACAATCAATTATTGCAGGATTTTGAATATTTAAGAAACCAATCAATACCTTACTGTTTTCTAAATGTTCAACATAAGTTAAAGCCGTATCCAAATCATCAGTAAAATATTCACCAACAAAACGACTTTGCTCATTACCATTAACAATATTGTCTAAATTATCAATAGAATTAAGCGTTCTATAAAATAATTTAGGTAAATCATAGTCATAACATTTAGAATGTGCTTTTTTACTATTAAACCAATTCTTAAAATTGGGTAATTGCGTAATTTCACGAATATCAACATTTTCTACTTGTTGTTCCAATTCCGCACGAAATTGATTGCTTTCTTCATACAAAGACATTATGAATACTCCTTGTTTATGGTAAAAATTAAAAACAGAAACAAAAAGGCAATCTGAAAATCAGGCTGCCTGAAAAAACAAAAACCGCTTGTTTTAAGCGGTTTAACCAAATAATTCAGAATGTGAGCCTATTCTCGTAAGTTGAATAATATTGCCATTTTGTTTTTTATAAATCAGCAATAAATCAGGTTGAATATGACACTCTCGATAACCTTTCCAATCACCTTTCAAATCGTGGTCGCAGCGTTCTTTGGACATTTTGGTGTCATTGGTTAAGCAATCAGCCACTTCAATCCATTCAGGTGATAACAATAATTCAAGCGATTGTTTTTTCTTCATATCTCGCTTAAATGAATTAGCAGGAATAAGTTTATTCATTGGCGAACTCTTTTTTCAAGTCTTCGTACATTTCCTGATTAGAATTATACACTTTCAAGCGTCCTGCGGCGAAATCTTCATCAGCCTCTCGCATTGCTCGTTGGGTTTCTTCATTTGGCTCATCTGACTTATACCGTAACGACACAGGAATAGCACGAGTTTCGGCAATTTGACGAAAAAACATTTTAATCACTTGTGCAGGGGTTAAACCATACTCTTCAATTACACTAAATGCTTGATTTTTAAGATTTTCATCAAGACGAACACTATAATTTACAGACATTGCAATCTCCCAAAAATGACTTTAATGTAGTGCAATTATACTATGTTTGCACTACATTACAATCATCGTTTTTCGCTGTAAATAGTTAAAATGGAAGATACTGATAATCCCATTCAACGGAAAAATAATTGTTTTTAGCATTTTCACCGTCTAATTCAAATTTATCAGAAATCCAACAACAGTATCCTAAATTTTGCAAAAGATGACAAACTTGTTCATACAGTTTTTCATCATCAGAATTATCAGGCACAGTTAAGCGTAATTTGAATTGACAACTCTTGGCGGTTTCTTCAATTTTTTGCAAAACTTCTGTTAATAATTGATGAAACTTTGGATTGTTTTTTAATTGATAACTCAAACTTAAACGCCGCATATTATCAGCCGTAAATTCCACAAGACTTTTCCCATTAACGCTTAATAAGGAAGATAATTCTGCTAAATCTTGTTTTATCATTGTGTTATCCTTTCTGTATTTAATTAAAAACAGGAAAAAGGCAATCTGAAAATCAGGCTGCCCGAATTTTCCATAGCAAACCTTGTTGTTCCAATGACAGACTATCAAATGCTTGTTGTTTGCGTTTATCTGAATACAAAGATGACGCTGCTGTATTTACATATTCTAAAACAGGAATGTATTTATTAACAATGACTTGAAACGCTTGCCAATACGGTTGATTATCATCGTAAAATTTCAATTCTTGCTTTGTTTTCCTGTTTTTATAAAATCTTGCTAATTCAGGTTTGGCAAAGTTTCTATTCAAACGGTCGTGAATTTCTTGTTGTTGTTCAATACCAAACAAAAACTCTTGACTATCAGAAAAACACAAATTACGCTGTACAACTTTTCTTTTACCTGATTTCGTAACTATTTCGACATAATAACAAATCAGCCGACTAATCGAATAAGGCTTGTAATTTGGACTATCCGCATTAAGTTTATCTACTAACGCCTGAATTTCCTTTTGAGCGGCTTGCATAACCCATTTTTCATCTCTCCATTGCATTTTTGGATAATTTTTAGGTTGATTAACAAACAATTCCCTACCATTAAAATGTTTCCGATGATTAAAGTTAAATTTATCAATTAGATAAAAAATAATATGCCATATTTCTTTAATACTGCTTGCGTCAATTTGTATATCGTCATATTTATTTGTTTTATTTAAGTCTTTAATTTCAAAAAAACGATTTTCAATAATGGTTATCGAATATTTACTATTCTTTAAGTCTAAATTATCAAATAAATCAAAAGAAAAACAACCGTCTGAATAATTATCAATTAACACAGCAACAGGTTGGAACTTGTTTTTTATTTTTCTCACCAATAAATCTAATTGTTTTAATTTTTCAGGTTCTTCATATAAACCCATTTCTCGCTCCTAAAAAACAAACAGGCAACCTGAAAATCAGGCTGCCTGAAATGGCGGATAATAATTTTTCAATCTGTTTTTCAAATGCACATTCAACCAATAATCGTCCAACAGTTTCAAATTACCTGTTTTATTCCATTTTTCCGCCACTAAATAACATTCTAATCGTTGCTTGGCAAATATTTGTGCGTATTTGCATTGATAGCGTTTTTTCAGGTTGCCTTTTCGATTGAATTTACCGTTTTGTTTCATATTTGGCTTATATACACATATTCTCTGTCTTGGAATAGGTAATTTAGGCACACAACTGCTGACACCTTTTCCTGAACGAATAGAATTAAACATTTGATAAAATAAATTTTCCATATCTATTTCTTTCGGATTAAATTAAACATTCAGGCAACCTGAAAATCAGGCTGCCTGAAAAGTTGCCATTATTTTTTATTCACAAAACGACAGTTGTATTGCTCGGTTCTGGTTTTAGCTTTCAGTTCGCCATTTACTCTTTCCATAACAGGATGACAAAAATTTTCACCGCCTAATTGCCGACATTCAATAATAGGCACTTGTCTTTCATCGCATTTATATGCCAACCAAATGTGCCAATCGTTACCACAGTATTGATTTAAGCCTTTTTCATTGTAATAAATCACTCGTCCTCTGTTGTTTTCATCATAACTACGATGACTAAATTTACGATTAACACCTGCGGCAGAACAATCGTTTTCATTGCCCATTCCATTGATAATGTTATTGACCGTCTCATCATTGGAAGTGGGACATAAGCGTAAGAAATTACGCCGTTTGGTAACCAGTTGGTGCGGTTTTCTGGCGGTAATACCGAAATATCGTCTGATTGACTTGGCACATTCCGATGGGCGTGTGGGAGACGCTAAACACAAAATCGCCTCGCACGCCAAGCGAGTATCGCCTGTTAATTCATTGACGGTGCTGTTTTTTTGGCTCATCAACTCATTAACAAGTTTATCTCTTTTTGCCTGTTGTTCAGGTGTTAATTCTCGCACTTTGGGCGGATTTTTTTGGCGTTTTTCAATTAACTTTTGTGCCTTTGCTTGCTGTTCAAGCGTTAAATCTTGTTTCTTTTGCGGATTTTTTTTGCGTTCTTCAATCAACTTTTGTGCCTTTGCCTGTTGTTCAGGCGTTAAAAAAGAAACAGATTGAGAAACAGGATAATCAGTGCGTGGAATATCCGCCTCTTTTGCCCCTGCTTGTTGCGATAATGCCACTGCTATTGCAGCACATACCGCAGGTGTCGCAACACCTGATAAAAATTTCAAGTTCATAATGATTTCCTATATAGAAAAATGCCTTTCAGGCTGCCTGAAACGCTTTCAGGTAGCCTTATTCGGCGTTAAACAACCGTTTAATCGTCATTAAACGGCACAAAAAAACCGCCTGTTTTAAGAAAAACAAACGGTCAAAAAAGGCGAAACAACCTACGGCAACCATTAAACAAGGAAACGATTGATGAAAACGGCAACCGCCGTAGGTGTTTCATTGATTTATAAAGATAATTAGATAATTTTAAGCGAATATTGGGTTATCCGCTGTATTCTGATAATGCTTATTGAAAAACTGCATTAAGAAAGAAACGCCGCTTTTTCCAAAAATTTGGCGTGCCATTCTTTCTTGTTCGGCTTTGTCCCCAACAAAAGAAGTCATACCCAACATTGAAAAAACATAATCCGTTAATTCATTGCTATTAGAAAACTGTGTTTCATCGGCAACTTGTTTTTCATCTTCAACAGAATAATCAAACACTTCTGCTGTTTCGTTTATATCTAAAATCATAAAATTATCTTCCTTGAAATTAACCATTTCGCCGTTTTCATCAACCATTGGCGGTTGTTCATTCAGGTTAAAATCGCCACTTTCCACAGCGTTTTCAGGCTGCGGTAATTGTTTTTTCACTTCACGAGCAGCCAAAAGAATGTCGTGAGTGGGAATTTCTACTGGTGGATTTTTCCCTGTATGGCGGTTATACACTTTGGGCAGAAAGGTTTTCTTTTCGTTGTAATAACGAATTTTGTTACAAAAAATCGGATACAGTGTTGCCATTGAAATCACGCATTTGTCTAATGACATTCGCTTAATTTCATCGGCGTTCATCACTTCTCGTCTTTGTCCGCTTTTGTTTTCACTGCGGTGTCCGCCTTTGCCGAAACTACGGCTTAATGATTTGGTTTGAAAAGTCTCGTTGCCAATAATTTTGGCGTATGCCTCTGCGTCTTTTTGTTCGTAAGCGGTAAAAAGCACTCTCACAGCAAAGTTACTTAAAAAAGTGCTGACTGCCGCTTTGGAATACACGCTTTCTAACTGGCTTGGGTTTTGGAAAATCAACAGCATACGCAAGTTATAACCTGCGATATATGCGACACCTTTTTCCAAAACAGGAATATTGCCCAATGCGGTAAATTCGTCCAATAACAACAAGGTTTGATATTTCAAAGCAGGATTATCATCAGGCAACTGGCGAATATTCTCATTGATTAACTGACTGAAAAACAGGTTAATCAGCCGCCATTGATTAACCAAATCTCGTGGGTTAATGCCAATATAAATGGTCATTGGTTTTTTGCGTAAATCTCTAAAATCGAAGTCATTTTCATCGGTTGTAGCGGCAACTTTGGCGGTTAGAAATTCTGACAATGGAGCAGTTACCGAAGTAACAATATTGTTAGAAGTTTCAATATCACCGTTGGCAAATTTACCCAATTCTATACGGCAAGCCTCCGATAATTCGTATTCTTTGCCTGTTTCGTGGTCTTTAATGGTGCGTTTTCCTGCACCGCTAATTTTTACATTATCAGGAACTGGTTTGCCTAATACACAATAGTTAATCCAGTCATACAAAGATAAGCCATTTTTCGGCGTAAAGAGTTTGTATAACAAAGATAATGATGAATTACCGCTATAATCAATCGTTTCATCTCTATCGTTTTCAGTTTCCAACATATACATTGCCATACCGACAAACAACGATTTGGAAGTTGAAGTCCAAAATTGCGTATTGCCACTATCATTTGATTTAGTGGTGTACATACTGGCGGCGATGACTTGTAAATCATCTTTCATTTCCGTTTCATTGCGGCTTACATAATGAAATGGGTTCCAACGGTGCGAACGAACTTGGGAAACTGCCTGTTGTTTTTTCTCATAATCAGGATCATCAGGATTAATTGTCCAATCCGTACCTGCTGGGTTGAATAAATAAACTTCTTGTCCTAATACGGTTTTACGATAATGCGAAGTCAATTTATAGTTTTCAAATTTAGGGTCAAAGACCACTAACGAGCCTAAAAAGTCTAAACAATTTGGAATGGCAATAGAAATACCCTTACCTGTTCTTGTGGGAGCGGCAACATAGCAAAATTCATTACCATACCATTTTAGATATTGATTACCGACTTTACCGCCAATATAAATATAGGGAAAATCAGGATAAACAGGATATTTAATGTATTCTCTTTTTTCGGCTTTGGCTTGTTTGATAAGTGCTAATTCTTGTTTTTTCTCATCACGAGATTGTTTAATTTTAGATTTTGGAGCAGATAACAATCCTTTGGCAGCGATTTCACTTCTTGTGGCAAAGCGAGAAGAACCGTGTAATTCTCTTTTTTCACGCCCAACAATCAAAATAATTAAACCCACAATCACAGGAAAAAGCGTGGTTAAAATCATTGCGGCGGCGGCTACATTCAAACGCCAATGCACACCTTTATAATTTGCCCACTCTGAATTTTTATACTGCCAAAATGTGTTGTATTGCCAATCAGGTAAATTGGCTAATTCGGCAAAAACAAAACTACCGACAAATTGTCCTGCAATCGCAAACAATATTAACAATATAATCGGTATCACAACCATTCGTGCAAAATCAAATTTCATTGTTTTTTCCTTTGTATTAAGGTTAGGGCTTTCGCCTATCACTATTTCAGGCTGCCTGAAAAAATAATGAAAAAAACAAAAAACACTTGTTTTTACAAGTGTTTTTTGTTGTCCAAACATAGCAAAATTATTGAAATGCTTTCCACGCCCAATTTGCCAATACAACCGCAGCACCGCCGATACCTACTTTAACAGCGTCCATCATAATATCGGAAAACTCTCGTTTTTTCAGCCACCACAGCATTACCTCAATCACAATAAATGCCACAGCACCTGCACCTAAAATTTTGTATAGCAAATTACCATACTCTTTTGTTTTCGTTTCAACCTGTTGCAAACCTGCGGCGGTTGCCATTTCAGGCATAAACACAAAAACAGACGCTAACAGCACTGCACCCAAAATTGCCCAAGATTGAGCATTGACTGATTTAATCAATTTCATATTGAATTACCTCAAAAAAAATATCCTTACGGACAGACAAAAAAAATCCACTTGTTTCAAAAACAAGTGGGGTGAAAAAAAATCAGGCAACCTTTTCAGGCTGCCTGAAACAAAAAAACAAATGAATTACGAATTGCGAACTTTGGCGTAAAACACAGGCAACCAATGTTCTGGATTATTATCCGTTTCATTTATTGCCTCTTGCATTTTGAGCAAATTAGCAGAAGTACCTGATAACACAGCAATTTCATCATTAAAGCCGTATAAATCCAATTTTGCCAAAGCCCATTGCTTACCTTGTTTTACCGCAAAAGTGCGACTTGCCAAATCCAACTTTTTGATTTCATTGAATTGTTTTTCTGTCAAACCAATATGCTTATAACCGCCCTTATCGCCATCATCATATTTAGCGTCTGGATTAGGTAAAAGTATTTTGGTTGGTGTTTGTTGCACGATTGTGGCAAAGTTTTCAGAATTGATTACGTCCTCTGGCGATTGTGTAACCAAAACAGCAAAACCGCCCAATTTACGGTCGGTTTTCAAAATTTTGACTAAAAAATCAGCCGTTACAGGGTGTCGCAAGGAATACCAAAACTCTTCAAAAATGGTGCATAACAAACCGTTTTCCTTGCTGATTTTGTTCATCATTATTTCTTTTAATCGAAATAAGTACATCATCACAGGCAAGGTTGGCTCATAGTTTTTCTGCAAAATACAAGTCAAATCAATGCCAATACGGAAGAACTGTTCAGGATCAAACAAGTTTTTTGGACTATCCAAACACCACGCATATTTACCGTCATCGCAATAACACCACTGACTTAAACGAACACGCAAAGAGTTGGGGTCTTCATCTTCAATCGGAATACTCTCCATTAAGCGAGAAAAACGCCGTTCTTCAAAATCAACACTCATCATCAGCGTATCTACGGCTAATTTGATTTGTTGTCGTTCTTCGGCACTCACTCTACCTTGCTCATTCTGTCCGCATAATTCAACCAAAGAATACAGAAAATGGCGATTTTCTTCGGTATTGGGCAGTTGGAATGGATTTAAGCCTGACGGTTTGCCTGTTTCCAAAGCAAAATATTCACCGCCTAATGCTCTAATCCAAATTTCCATACCTCTGTCCAAATCAAGAGCAAAAATGTAAGGATTAAAGCGTTCCATAAACGACAATAAAGCCGTTTGCAAGGTGGTTTTACCTGTACCTGTTGCACCCAAAATAAGCGTATGTCCTGCAATTTTCTTACCACGCGTATCTTCACCCTCTTTGGTAAAGTGAAAATTGAAGTCATAGCGAGTTTCGGCTTTGGTCATCAAGGGCATAACACTTGAACCGTCTCCGTATGGATTGCCTAATCGCTTACCGTGCGAATGATTGAACATTGCAAAACTGGTGGCAATATTGGTGGTTGCTTTGGGAAAACGGCGTGGCATACCTTTAAAACCAAAAATATGCGAAAAATAAGATTGTGGTGCAGTGATTGTGGCTCGTTTCCACACAAAAGAACCTGCATTCAAAAAGCGTGTTGTTACTTTTTCACAATCTCGTTTCACTTCATCAGGCGTGCGTCCATACACAGTTAAAACGCCGTGATAGTCGCCGAACATTAAAAAACCCTCTGAAATATGGTTTTTAGCGTCATTCAAATCAATGTATTGCTGTCCTAAAACTTCACCCACAGAACGCAATTCATTCATTTTTCTGTCGATTTTTTCTTGCATTTTCATTTGTCCAATATAAACAAATGATTGCGTGAAAAGAAACTCACAATCTAAATCTAACACTTGATTGAGTGCTTTGATTTTAGATTGTCCAAACTCTTTTAAGTCATACAAGGTGGCAAACTTGGTTTGATTAGTGGCACGAATTTCAACAATTTCGTTACCAAAATGCAAATCAGAAGAACCAATTACGGTATAAGCGTCTTTGGCAGATAACGGTACTTGTTCAAACACGCCGTTAGATAATAATCCCACATACTCATATACTTCGGAAAAGTAAATATCATCAGGTGTGGGCATTAGTTTGCGAATTTTTTCTGCTGTTTCACTAAAATCGTCATCAGCAGGTTTTTCAGGCAGCGTATTGAGTGTATATTTTTGATTATCACGAGTGTAATACACACTCAACACTTCTGGCGAATACGCTGCAAGACTGCCTTTGAGTTTGTTTTTGTAACGGTGAATTTGCACTTTACCATTAGTGAAATCATCGTATTTGTAAATCACCGCAATGTAATACACATTTTCAAAAAAGTCGCCGTTTTCAAATTGTTTCATATATCGCTGTGCAAATTTTTTGGTAAATGGATTATGAAACTTCATTTCATTATTAGCAGTAATACGACTGCGGTGCAAAGTGAGCCACATTCCTAATTTACTTCTGCCGTCTTTACCCAAATCGGCAAAAGTTTGATTAAGATTAGCAAATTGAGTAATCAAAGTATGGTCATCAACACCTTCAAAATACACACCGTCTAATCGCAACACAAAACCCATTCTACCGTCTGCAAAATGCACAATCTCATCATCAATATGCTGTGTAATTTTGGGTAAAACCTCTTCTTGGGCGGTTTGTGCTTTCAGACGACTAAAAAAAGTGCCTGTGATATTGCCTTTTTTAGCGTTCGTATGGTTTGTATTCGTATTGTTCTGTTTTGCCGTTGATTTTTTCAAAAAATTGAGCATAGTCATCTTTTTGTCTTCCATATTTAGTTGCGAGAATAGTGTTGGTTTTGCCAAAGAGATAATAATTTCTTCGCATTAACAACCATTTCAAGGTGTAGCCCATAATGGTTAGGGCTTGATCATCGTCTTTGGTTGCCACCCAAATAAAGCCTAATGTGGGAATACAAATCAGCATAATCAAATAGGCTTTGATTTGTAAAAACGGCATAGCCGCCATTGTGATAAACAACGGAAACACAATACTGATTAAAGTCGGCACAAGTGGCATACCTAATTTTGGTATCAAACCTGCTCTTTCTAACGCCTGATAACTGGGTAACGGCGTATTGACAGTTATTTCTTCATCACTCATTTTAAAATCCTTATGGTTAAAGAAAAGGCAACCTGAACGGCGTTCAGGCTGCCTGAAAAATAAAAAAACACAAATTACATTTTGTGTTTTCTTGGTTTTGACAATGTCGGTTGTTGCATTTGCGGTTTAGGCTGTTGCGTTTGCGACTGCGTGAGTTGTTTCATCATCTGTTTGGCTTGTTCAAGTGGAATAGGTTTAGGTAAATTCAACTTACCGTCCTTTATTCGAGCCGAAACATATTGATAATAATGCTGCCACGCCAACATTTTTTTATCATTTTTTTCTCGTGCAATCGTTTGTGCCACAGTGTCTTGATACATTTTCAACCGCACCTTGTCTTGTCCATTCAAGGTTTTGGCAAGTGTTTTGTAGGTCTCTTTGGCGGCTAATAACTGCTGTTTCTGCACCGCATACGGTAAATTTTTTGATTTACCCTGTTTTAGGCTACCTTTTTGGGGTGTTGCCACAGACGGCGTACGCATTGTATTAGCCATTGTTTGTACGCTATCAACAGCGTGTCGCACTTCGGACGGCGTTTCACCACCTGCAATACCGTTATGATGAATATCGGTAAAAGAGCGTTCAGCAGTTTCTTCACCTGATAACAAGTGATTATCGGTCGGCATATCAGATACCAAATTCAGCGTATTGCTGTTTTCTGACGCAACATTGGCTTTGAGTTGCTCAACTTCATCTCTAAACGCAGAATTTGTCTCCATTTTCAACGGCTGTTCAGGATTGTTCAGCATTTGTTTTACATCTGCCGTAGCCTGTTGCTTACGATTATCTATATCTGCTGTTTTTTCAACAGATTGCAAGCCTTTATCAATCACATAATTTTGTACGGCAACCAAACCCACCGCCGCCGCACCGCCAACCGCACCCCCTGCGGCGACACCTGCACCTATGGTTACAGCGTCTTTCACTTTCAACGCCGTATAAACACCTTTGCGTGCCACGCTTGCGTCTTCATCAGGGCGTTTGCCAAAAATCGCCTCATCAACCTTTTGGGAGAGTTCGGCAGGATTTTGTTCAGGCTGCCCCATTAAGTCGTGTTTGATTAACTTTTCTTGTGGCAAGTCTTCCTGTTTGCCTTGTGCTTGTGGCACTTCTTGGGCTTTCTCGTATAACTCTGCTTGCCACTTCATTCTCTCACGCATTACTTCTTCTATAATCGGATTGCCGTCATCGTCTAACACAGTTTTGCCGTGTTCATCTTTGACTTCTTCCTCTACTCGCACGGTTTCTTGTCCGACTTTTTTAAGCGAAATACGGTCGCCGTTATCAATGCCGCTTTCCTGAATGGCTCGTTCAATATCCACGCCCCAATAGGTTTTTTCTTCACCATTGGGTTTTTGAATGGTTGCGAAATAACTTTCATTGCCGTTTTCTTTGAACTGATACGGTGCTTTGCCGTGAGCCAATAAAATACCGCCTTTGAGTTTATCGGCGGTGTCTTGCTTGGTTTCTTGTTTGGGGCTGCCTGAAAGGTCTTTTTGCGGTGTTTTGTCTGCCTGTTTTTCCGCTTGTGGCGTATTTTCAGGCTGTGTTCCCTGTTTTTTGGCTTGTTCGACACTGTTCAAAGAGCGTTCTTCACGCATTCTTTCAAGCATTGCTTTGTCTTCTGGACTGGGCGAATAACCTTTGGTTTTAATGCCTTGACTTTCTGCCGCCAACCACGCTTGGCGTTTGAACTCACGATTACCGCTTAATTTAAGCGTTGTCCAACCTTTTGCTTTCGCTACTTCAACCATATCAGCAGCGGTTTGTGGGTCGTTTTTGGCAGTGGTTAATTTACTGCCTTTGTCGGTAAATAAAACAGTTTTGCCGTTTTCACTATCGACATAATCCACACGATGAGTTAATCGCAAGTTGGTTTTGGTATCTAAAAACTTGCGTTCAACCGCATTGTAGCGTTCAGACAAATCAGACGGCGGTGCTTCTGGCGGCGTTAATTTTGCCGTTTTGCTTTTTGCTGTGCGGATTGTTTCTTCAAGGCTATCACCTGCTTTATCAATGGTTTTTTTCTGTTCATTATCAGGAAATTTACCTTGATTTTGGGCGATTGTTTGTTGATACTGTTGGTAATCTTTATCCACAGCCAATGCTATGTAATGTGGGTCTAAATTAGAAAAATGCGTATCAGCAACTTCTTCTCGCCCTTGTGTTTGTGGATTAACCGCACTCAACACAATTCGTTCTTGTGTTGGGTCAAAATGCAGCATTTCTTTGTTTTTACCATTCGGTAAATACATTACACTATCAAGGCTATTGTATTCACCATAGCCTTGATAATGCGTTTTCAATTCTTCAAAAACGGCGTTGGCTTTCTCTTTCGGCGTAGCAAAAACCGCTTGTGGTTTATTGATTTCTTCGGCGGTGATAATCTCATCACTTTCGCCAAAATAAATGCTGTTTTCTTCATTCAGGTTCTCTGAAATATCGGCTTGTCCCAAAACCTGACGGCGTTCGATTTGCAATTCATCAGTTTGACGGTCTAACTCGGCTTGCTTTGCGTAGATTTCTTCAAACTTTTTGTCGATTTCATCTAACTGTTCTTGCGTTAATTGAACTTGCAGATTATCCATCGCCTCTTTTTGCCTGTACATTTCATCTAACTTGTTTTGCCATTCGGCTTTTTGGCGATTGAGTTCGGCTTGCCGTTCGGCAAAATCTTTGTCGATTTGTGGCTTGGCAGATTGTTCAGGGCTGCCTGAAAGGTCTTTTTCAGTATTATCAACTGCTTGTGTAATAGTTTCATCTACTTTTTGTGCAGTTTCGCCGTCAAGGTGCTTATGTTCCAAACCATTTTCAGGTTGCCAAGTGTCAGGTTGAAACTTATCAGGCGTAAAAGAACTTGCTTGTAAGCCTTGTTGTTGTTCGTCCATAGAATTTTCCTTTGAATTTGAATTTTCAGGTTGCCTGTTTTCATCAGATTGATTGATGGCAGGCAAAACAAAACCGCCTTGCGGCGGTCGTGGTTTTTCGTTGTCAGGACTTAACGATTTATCCTTATCTGTGGCGGTAACTTTGGTTTGCACTTGACCGTTTTTATCCACATAAATTTTGGCTTTATCGCCTACTTGAAGTGAAACGCTCAAATCTTGTTTATTCCACGCTTGGAAATAACGGCTGTTATCGGTAACTTGTTGAATAACAAAATTTTCCGTTTCATAGAAAACACGCCCATTGCTCATATCTTTGGGCGTTTCTAAACGCAGTACATTGTTGGGATTATTGCCTTTCATTTCCCTAATGACTGCGTGAAGTTCTTTGGGGATAATTTCTGCCGTTGCAGTTCCTGTTTGATAAATTTGTCCGTTTCCTGAAATGATTTCCTGAGCGATACGATTTCGGATTGAGACAAAATCATTTCCTTTGGATAAAACGACCGCCTCGCTGTTGGTGAGTTGGTTAATGCCATAATTAAACTCCTTTTGCCAATATTCGTTTAGTTCTTCGCCAAATTTATGATTGATATTGTGCAATATTTCAGGCGTGGGTGCAAGTTGCAAAGAGTGTTCTTTGGCACTTAACACCGCAACACCAATCACTTTACCGCCACGATTGTTGATATAGCCACGCAAAGACGCAACAGTGCCGCCTTGTATCAGTGTGTCATCAACAATCAGATAATTGCGATTAGGCAAAACTTCACCTGCAAATGCAGGTTGAAACACCAAACGATAATCCGCACTTTTGCGTGTGCGTGCTACTTTGGTTGCCTGAACAATATCCGTATGAACTTCCAATCCTAAACGGTCTGCCAGAACACGAGCAAAGACTTGTGGTATATGATTTTCACCTGCTTGTTCTAACGCATTAACAGGCACAATCAGCGTATCTTTATCAATCGCAAAATTGCGTTTGATTTGCTCAACGGTATCATCAGTTAATGCGTATTGCACCATTTTTAAGGCTGCGATTGCGTCCCCTGATTTAGCGTCCTTGTAATTTGGCAAATCAATCAAATTGCCTTTTAAGTCGTTGGTAACGGCTTGGGGAAAGTCTTTCTCCCATTCGGCTCGTTCAGGGCGTGGCATTTCGTTATTCATTGTTACTGTCTCACTGTTTTGAGAAACAGTAAGTGTATTATTTTCAACTGCATTCAGGCTGCCTGAAACTTTACTCATCACCGTGCCGTCCATATTTATATCAAATCTGGGCAATGCAATATGATTTAGCTCGGCAAAGCGTTGCCATTGTTGGCTGACACCGATTTGATTGATTAACTCTTCAACAGCAATCCCTCGTTCAAAATGAATGGGGTGTTTGCCTTTCATCATTTCAATCAACTGTTCTTGAATGGCAAGGCTTTCTTCTTTGCCGTGAATGCGTCCTGTCATTGAAAAGTGTTGCAAACTTTCAAAATTATGACGCAACAAGATATTGATATGCGGTATTTTATCGCTTTGTGCGGCAATATCGTGCAATGCGGCTTTTTGGTGTTCAGGGGCGTAGATGATACCTAATGCCGTTGGGCTATCGGTAATCACAATATTAGCGTGATTTAATGCCGCTTGCTCACGGCGTAATTGTTCTCCTGTTACAAAAACTTGGTCTTTTAATTCATCGTTTCTGCCTTGATGAATTAACTCTGTTGCGTATTCGCTAACATAAACACAATCAATACCGTTCTCTTGCAATAATGTCGTAAGGTTTTGTGCGGTGAAAGATTTACCTGTGGCAGGGCTGCCATACACATTGATAAGCAATTTATCTTGTGTATTCTCCGTAGCAATATTGTTCAAGTCTCGCAATGACGAAGTGTTATTCAGGCTGCCTGAAAGTGCTTTTGCCACACCGTCAATACCACGAATGGCTTGCAAATCATTAAAATCCGTAGGTTTTTTACCGTTGGCTGCCTGAAATGCTTGGATTTCATCAGCGGTAAAATCAGGTATTATCACTTGGGCATTGTTGCCAAAAATTTCGGCAGCAATTTTGGCTGAATGTTCGCCTTTGCCGTTTTCGTCTTTATCGGCACAAAACACCACAGGGGCGTTGTGTTTAGCAACAAAGCCTTTCAAACTTTGCATTGCGGCTGGCAAATTACCTGCGTCAATCGCCATTACACACGGCTTGCCTGTGGCTTGCACAATACTTGCCGCCGTAGCAAAACCCTCTGCCACAAAAAACCCTTGCGGCATTAACGCACGGTTGCCAATGGTAATGGCACTGCCTTTTTTATCAATACCAGCATTAAATTTTTTGTCGCCGTCTGCTTTAATAAATTGCAGCCCAACAATATTTCCCTTGTTTTTCAAAGGAACAACCAAAGAATTAAAGCGTGGGTGATAACGAATACTTTGCAAAACATTAGGGTCGCTAATGCCTTTTTTCTGCAAATAGGGGTGATTGGCATTGATTGGTGTGGTTTTGTTTTTCCAAATATCATTCGCTTTTTGGGCAGCAATAACGGCTTTTTTTCGCCGTTCCTGTTCTTCTTTGGCGGCTCGTTTAGCATTTTGGCGATTGCGTTCGGCAATTTCTGCGGAACTCATCGGTTTTACATTCTGACGAACAAAACCATTTTCTTTGGCTCTATTTACAAGGAAACCGATATTATTTTTGGTAATATCAGCACCACGCCACTGACTGTCGCAATCACTGGCTTTGTAGTTGTCCGCTCTCTTACTCCATTCAAAATACAGGGCTTTACCCTGTTCTCCAAATTCTGACTTTAATGCCGCCGCCATTTTGTACCAAATTTCACGGTCGGTGCTATCAATATAAGTCAGCATTAAGCGAGCCTCTTTCAAAGTTGGCGGCACATATTCTTTTTGAGAATTGCGATTGTATTGAGCCATAATATCACCTTTACGCAATAAAAAAATCCCTGAAAAACAGGGGATTGAGAAAATGGGCGGCATTGTTTTTTGTCCGTAAATGAGAAGAACACCTTTTTTGCAAAATACAAAGAACAATGCCTAAAAAGGCGGCGAAACTCTTTGAGGAAGAAAGTATTTGTTGAAAAGAAAGGATTAAGAGTTTCGCCAAAAAAGGTTAGCAAAGCCCAAAATAGGAAACGCAAACAAGAAAAGATAGGACTTTGCTAAAAAAAGCGTTTCAGGCTGCCTGAAAAGTTATTTCAAGGCAACCTGAAAGAATAAAAAAAGCCTGTGGAGATAACAGGCTAAAAAGCGGAATAATCCGCAATGCTTTCAAACTAACTTTACGGCAATAGGCTATCGAACTCGGAAATATCCACTCGGTCATACACTTGGCTGAAATCAATGTCTCGTGCCACCATAATGTTGAGCAATGCACCTTGATTGATTGTGCCTGTGGGCGGTATGTTGATTGAGTTGCGTAATGCCTCGGTTGCCATTTCGTCCATATTGTCGGCACTTTCTTCTAATGTGAAGTCATTAGATCCACTTTTACGGCTAATGCGTTTGGATAAACCGTTAGAAAAATCGCCAATAAGACTAATCATAATGCTGCCGCCAAAGCGTTTCCAAAAATGGTGATTAACCCACGCAGGATTACCGCTTGCACCTAATTGTCCGACACTTGGGCTATCAATATCCACAATCACACCTTTTGGCGTTTCGGCTTGTGTCCAACGCACGGCTACTCGTGCTTGTCCTTGTAGCATTGCGGCGGTTTGTTCGCCCATAAAAATCGTACCTCGTTCAAACAGAACGGTTTTGCCGTTGGCACTCCACACATTTTTGGTGGCTTGGCATTTGGTTAGTCCTGCGTGGTCGGTAACACTCTTGGTTACTAAAACACAAGGAATGGTTGTGCCTTTGGCAAGTAACAGCGTTCTATCGCCTCGTTTGCTTGCCACTCGTACCGCAAATGTTGTGCCTGTGAAATTCAAACTTCGTTCATTACTATTGCTTTCACTGCCAAAACCTTGTGGCACACCGCCGCCGTATGACGCTTGGGCTGTATTGCCTTGTTCAGGTTGCCCAATATTACTGCCGTCATTCACCAACACACCGCCGCCTAATCGCCGTTCAAGAATGGGATCGATTTTGGGTTCTTCGGCAGGTGGTGGTGCGTCAGGCATAGTTGTGTTTGAATTATCAACAACAGGCATATTTGCATTTGTCGTCCCTGCGATTTGTGGCGACTGCGTTTGATTTTCACCTAAATCAATCTGCGGTTTAGGCGGCAATGTATCAGGAAAAGTATGTCGTTTTACTTTTTCTGAACTTACTTCAACTTTTGCTTTTTCTACTTTTTGTTGTGCAGGTTTTTCTTTACCTTTCCAAGAAATAAAAGCAATAATCAAAAAAGCAAAAGCAACAAAAATACCCAAGCCGCCAATCACTAATTTAGCATTGTTTTTTGAGCTATCGCTTTGGTCTTGTGGTGCGGCTCGTCCGCCGTTTTCATCACCGTCTCCTTGTTGTTTGGAATGGTCAAGTTGTGTGTAATCCTTAACTTCCTCATTATTTTCTTCAACTGGTGCAATACTATTATTTTCGTAATGTTTTGGGTCTAAATTGATACTCATCTTATTCTTCTCCTTTCACCAACCGCACCGCATTGTTTTTGTCGGTATTTAAGCGATTAAATTCACCTGTTTTGTAAGCACCGTTTCTAACACCCAAAACGCTTTTGCCTAAACGCAAAACAAAGTTTTCAGCAGTTTCGTGGATTACCAGTGTGTCATCTTCCAAATGCGTATTGACTAACATTTCAGAACCGTCAGGCATTGTTTTATACACCGCAGGTAAATCACGGTTATCGGCGTATTGAATATAGGTAAAGCGGTTATCGTCCCACATTGCGGTGGGGGCGATTGCTTTATCGCCTTTACCGTAATACACATAATTGAGTGGCGTTTGATTGCCGTTTAAGCCGTATTTGATACGAAACTGCAAAGCTCTCGCTTGGCGGCGTGCGGCTAATAATTTTTCTTTGGCAATCTCATCAGGATAAGTAAAACGCAACAAATAAGTGGGCGGTGTGCAGACTTTTTTGCCTTGTTTGTTGTAAGAACAACCTGCCAAACCTAAATCAAACACATAAGTGCGTTTATTGGTAATTACCGTTAGATTTGTATTCAAACCTTTTTCGGCAGCAGGTTTGAAAATCAAATTATTACCTTTGGTTTCCATTGCCCAAGCTTGATTATCACCTGTAACCACAACACCTTGCTCGGCACTCTCGCCCTTATCTAATTGTACTGTTACCGTATAACCAATCTTGGCACGAATTTTGACAACATTGTCTTCATCGTATTCCACATATTGAATGCGACCGTCCTTTTCCGTTCCCTCTGGAATAACGGCGGCAGAAAGGCTGCCTGAAAGGCATAAAAAAACCGCCAACGGCGGTAATATGAGTTGTTTTTTCATAAAACTATCCTTGTGAAAATTCAAGTTCAGGCTGCCTGAAAAATACAGCCTGATTGTGTGTTAGAAAGGATTTTCATCATCATCAAGTGGCGGTTTTTCAGGTGTATTATTATTTCCTGTATTCACTTTTTTCCGCAAAATTTCAACTTGATTACCAATAATCTCAAAGGCTACTGCCTTTGTACCTATTTTGGTTTCAAATTGACGAACACGAATTTCACCCTCAACAAAAATATTATCGCCCATACCGATATATTCCTTGATGAAATTCACCGTTTTACCGTAAAAACAAATCGTATGAAAAGTTGTATTGGTTTTGACTTCACCTGTTTCTTTGTCGATATAGTCTTTATGTGTTGCCATACTGAAACGACAAGCAGGACGATTTTCATCACCGTTGATATAAGCAACTTCAATTTCCGTACTCACAAAACCCATTAACATAACACGGTTCATATCTGCCATTTTGATACTCCTTATGCCACAACTTCATTATTTTGCTGAAACAACTTCATCAACGACAACTGATTAGCAATGCTGTTATAAAAAATCTTAATGCGTTGCTTGCTCATCAGTTGAAAATCTAATGATTTCATCACTTCGGCAATGGTTAGATGATTTTCAGTCATTCGTTTAATATCCTTACCAAAAGTATCAGGATTGCGTTCTTCGATATGAATAACGCTTACAATTTTGTCTTTGTTGCCTTGAATAATCTTCTCAACCTGTCCGTCTAACAAGATTTTTCCCATATGGTCATTTAACCACACCACAATTTTAACTGGCAGCGATTGTAAGATTGAAACAAGTCCTGCAAGCGTATCGTTCAAACCTTGTCCGCCTTGCAGTGGAATATGAAAATACACTTCCGCACCGCTATCTTTCAACATATCCACAGCGGCATTTTCTTTCAAATACGACATTAAAGGAATAAAAGTGGCTGCACCATTATCAATAATGGCAGAACCGTCTTCACTCAATAGCGTATTCATCAGAATATCAAATTTACCGCTATCAATATTATTGTGTTCGTCCAAAATATCGATCGTTTCAACATTCAACGCTTGATAACGGCTAAAAGTCTGATTAACAGGGTCGGTATCGAAACATAGCAATTTGTCTTTGCGTTCATTGAAAAATTGAGCCATAACAGCGGCAATAAAAGATTTACCTACACCGCCTTTACCTTGCACAATGAAATGAATGTCTTGCATTTTTGTAATCTCCAAAAAAATTTACGGTAACAATTCAGGGTCGGCACGATACGAAGTTACTTGAAAACCCAATGGATTAACCAAAAAATCTTCTTCTCGTGTGGGTTGATTTTGGTAAGAAAACGCAATGGTGGCAATATAGTTGAGCGTTTCTCTATCACCTGTATTTTGCGGCACAGTTGGTGCTTTTGTTTTAGAAAACCGCACCTGTGCGGTATCGCCAACAAACGCAATATTGCGAATTTTTACTGAAACTCGATAATTGTTTTCTAACACTTTATCAGGGGACGCAGGACTGCTGTAAATTGCCGAAAAACGAGCTTGTTCATCTTCCGATGACAACAGCATAGTTGTATCGTAAGTTGCTTGAATGGTTTGAAAATCATAAGTTTCACGATTGCGTACATAAGTGGCTAACCAATATTTATCCATTACTTCTTGGTTTTCAACCGTTGCATTTTTGCGTGTAGCAACCACATCAGTAACGCCTGTATTGTTATCTACACGCACAACAAACGGCTCAACTGTTTTCAATGGTGTTAAACCTGCCAATGCAATCGCTAAACACACCACAGCCACACAAGCCGCACCTGCAACACCTAAAAATACTTTGGATTGCAATTTTGTGCGTTCAATATCTGATTTCGCAAATTTCTCCGCCTCTCGCACAAAAGCACTGGCAGCATTTTGCGGTTTTGCGTTATCCCAATCCATTTCTTTGGGTGGCGGTGGATTATCTGCCTGTTTTCTTTTACCAAAAGCCATTATTCTGCCTTTCTAATACTGTTTGATTGATTATTATGTTTAGATTGTTGATAGTATTTACTATCGTTAATCTGAAACTCACTGCCGCTCGGTTGCGGCGGCTTGTGCGAACACGCACATAAAAAAACCGTTGCAATGAACGGTAAAAAAAGTTTTTTCATCTGAATGTCCTTATGTTAAAAAACGAAAAGGCAACCTGAAACTATTTCAGGTTGCCTGAAAAAAGCGAAATGTTTGTGCGAAAATTATCCTTGTTCTTTATAAACGCCTATCTAATGAATGGACTGTGTTTTCTTGGGTTATATCACCTATCATCTTTCTCCGAAGATG
Organism: Neisseriaceae bacterium; assembly: GCA_017934045.1. Taxonomy (GTDB): domain Bacteria; phylum Pseudomonadota; class Gammaproteobacteria; order Burkholderiales; family Neisseriaceae; genus RGIG9985. The sequence goes on from JAGBKK010000024.1 coordinate 26,595, forward strand.
AGCCATATAAACCATAACAGAGAAGTGCAATAAACAAAGATAAATCTGTTATGATAGCAATTAGTATGCTGTCTTCGGGGCTGTAATGAGCAAAAACTATTCCGACTACTATAATAACGACAAAAGCAAAATTAAGATCTCCGACAGTCATCTTCTAATCCTTTTATTTATGTTTCATAACCTTTGTAAAAGATTACCCACTGAACAACAAGCATTGAGAACACTGAAATAGCCGCCCAAAATTTGACAAAATTAAACTCAAAACCAAACTCGCTTGAAATAGCAAGTATTAAAAATGTAACAAGGCAGTCGAAAACAATCGCCACAACACACATAAAAACTATATCGTCTTTACTCAACTTGTTCATTTATGTCTCCAATTTTCGGATTTGATGATTTATCATCATCTTCCCCCAAAGATAACCAATAAGCGGTAAGTGAAATCAATATAAAAACACCTGCCGCCGTGCCAATTAGTTTGCTACTTTCTGGTATGTGATAAACAAAAAATGCTCCGATTACTGCGATACAAAAAACAGCGACATTAACTTCACGGAATGTCATCTTCTACTCCTTATTTATGTCTCCAATTTTCAGGCTTAATAATCTTGCCTTTATCCGCCCACAGCCCACGCCGTCCTTTTTGTGCTTGTCGCATTGCGGCGGCGTATTCTGCGTTGTTTGAATAGCGTTCATAGTGCCAAGCGTAACCTTGTTCTATCATCGCCAAATTCACATTTGTGCTGCCTGAATAAACAGTGGCAACGGTTCTGCCGTATTTATCCTGTTTTGTGTTTTTTAGCGTAACCATTTGCTTATAAATCAACTTATTCAGGGCTTTTCGTGCTTGGTTGCCGTATGCTTGTCCGCTTTCAGGTGCGTCAATATCCGCTAATCGCACTTGCATATTGCGTCCTTGTTTGCGGCAAGTAAAAGTGTCGCCGTCTGATACTTTCACAGCCACACAAACCGTATCAGCCAATGCAAAAACAGGTACGAAACAGGTGATTAAAAATAATTGTTTCATAACTTCAACACCATAAACAACAATAAAAACACACTAACAAACTGCAAAGCAAACACACCAATGAGCAGATAATTGTTTTTCGTGTGCAGATTTTTCAGGCTGCCTGAAACCGTTTCACCCAATTTATCAAGGCTGCCTGAAATTTGCTGTTTGATTTCATTGCTCACATTCTTTTTAGCCAGTTCTTCACTTCTTGCCGTAAGTAAGGTGAGCAACTCTTTCTGAAAAACTTGAAAGGTTGTAATATCTTGTTTTAATGTCTTATCTTTTTCATCAATCAACGCTACCGTTTTCGTCAAATCGTTAATCATCGGCGACAAAGCGGTATATACTTCTTGTGCATTTTTATTATCGAGTTCGCTTTGTTGCGAATAAAAATCTTCCAACCAACGATGAAAAACAATAAACATTACAATACTGGGGTCGTTGTCATCAAGTGTAATGCCTGTTTTTTTCCAAATTGCCTCTTTATATTTCATTGCGTCTTGTGTATTTTGCATTTGCAATTCTTCATATCGTTGTTGGTCGTTCATTGCAATGTTCTTTCTTGTTTTGTTTGAAAAAGCAAACCCAAATCTTTTTTAATTTGCTCTCGTTTTTCATCATCACCGATAAGATAATCCATAATAAACAAATTTTGCTGCATAATAATTTGCTGATTTTCCAAAATCATATTGATTTGTCTTTCCATCACTTCTTGTTTTAATCGCAAACGATTAAATGCCACGCTTAAATCTGTTTTAGTAGCCATTTCAATCACTCCATTCAATTAAAATTACTTAATCCGTCTCGTTCTTTTAAGGCATTTTGCATAATGCTTTTGCGTTCTTCTTCGCTATAAAAATGATAATTGTCTGTCATTTTTTATCCTATCTTTTTAATCATCACCGAACATAACTGCCGCAATAATAAAAACAAACAATACAAAAAACAAACCAAATACTGCTGCCACTCCCCCAAACCCCCAATCTAAATCACTAATATTGAGTTGAAGTTTGTTCATTAACAAAGGAATAACCATAGCCCAAAAGCCAATGGCACAGACAATACTCATCATTTTCATTGTTAATCCTTTCAGGCTGCCTGAATTAAGGTTGTGTTCCTAAATCTGAAAAAACGAACTGCAATTCTTTTTGGAGCGTAGGAAATGACCACAATTCTTTAACTTTCGCCGCTCCGACTTTGTCTGTAAGAAAATACAGCAAAATAATAATTGGCTGTTGGTATAAAAAGATTTCACTGCTGTTTTCTTTTACCTTTTCAATAATATAAGGCTTGGATTGAACAAACTCTTTAATGACTGCCCCCACTTCTTTGCCGTCAAACAATGCACCAAATAGCGGCTTATAGTCTGATAACACGCAAGCATTAACTATGCTGTTTGTTTTCGGTTCAATATCAAATAATTCCTGATACAACCGTTCAAAAAAGAAAATCCACATTTTCATTCCTTTTGTTGATTAAGTTGATTAAGAAGTTCAACATATTTTTTGAATTGTTTTTTATTGAATTTTGTGATGATTTTTTGTATTTTATAATCACTCACCGTATTTGTTCCTTAATTTCTTTATCAATTATTTTTTTGTATGAATACAAACAAAATTCATTCCATATTAAATGAAAGACACTAAACAATACAAAAAAAGGTGCTAAAAACCATAATGAAAATCTGCCCAATCCAGCAATAATCATTTTCATATAAATTTTTTCATTCTCAATTTCGAGAATGCTAATCGGAAACATAGTGTCGATAATAGATAAATGAGAAACAATAGTTAAAAATATACCCACGCCGATAAATACATAAACTAAATGAAAACTCCGTTCAGCGGCTCTGGTATGAAGTTTTATTTCTGAAAGAGTGAATTTTTTATCTAATTCTCTCTTAAAAAAATTCTCATCTATACTGCCTTGTCTTTTTAATATCAATAATCTGCCTATTTTTATTTCATCATCTTCTTCTGATAATTCAATTTTAGGCGGATCAAGAGTTTCGTAAATATATGCTATAAACGTATAAATACCCCAAAGAAATAAACCAAAACAAACTAATACTAATAATAAAACATTCCAATTCATTATCAATCCAATTACTCTTTAATTGACCTTAATCTTGACAAAATATATTCAATGACACGCTCTTCTCAATTTATTAAATAAAACCTCTTATGGGCTTTTCTTCTTAATTTTCTGATATTCATACTCATCTCCATTCGGCAATAATTTTTTCCGTTGCCACGCATTTTCCCTTATCCCAAGCAACAGGTAGCGAGCGAATTAAAAACAGAAACGAATACAATCTATGGTCGCATAATTTGTATTCAATATGCGAAGACAGGCAATTAAATTGTTCGTTTTTAAATTTGGAAATATTTTGAAAAAACTCTGTTTTGTTTCGTCCAAAGTTGGGTTCTTCTTTATAAAAATCTTCTCTAAAAAAAGTAGGTTCATATCCTGATAAAATATCAGGATATTCTCCTAATCGTGTTTTCTGCCGCCCACCCCAATCAAGCAGTTCATCAATAAAACAGTTTTTAATAACTTCAAGCAAAGCGGCAATATCCACAACTTCAAATTCAAAGCAATCATCAGTGTTTGGATTAAAAGTTAAACCCTGCCGTTTTAATTCATCTAAAACGGCTGTGGGCAATAAATGATTTTCAAATACTTGAAAATCATTCAGATAAAAACGCATACTCATTGTTTTATCTCATCAGCATTTATTTATCAACAGCATTTATTTTATTGCAATTACAAAATATTCCTTTTGAAACTTGAACGCACTCCACGCCGTTAATAGTGAAATATTTTTCTTTTGGAAAATAAATTTTATTAACAGTAATCGCAATAAACAACATAACAAGTGCCACTCCAATAACAGGTATTGAGTGCTTACTCACTTCAAATGCTAAAATTCGTTTGTCCATTTTAAAATCCTTATGGTTAAAGAAAAGGCAACCTGAAAAAGTTTCAGGCTGCCTGAAAAAGGGGAATGGTTGTGGGCGGTTTGGTTTGTTTTTTTCTCATCAAAGAAAGGGATATAACCCACAAACATTCCATTATTTAGTGAAATAAGTCGTGCTGTAAGCCGCCAAATTCCTCGGTTAAATCATCGAGCATTTTGCCGATATAGAACATTGTCAAACCTTTACTATCATCACCAAATTGTGGATTTAAGTCTTCTAACTGCCTTAAATCAATTAGTTTGAAAGAAGAAAAAACCAAATTCGGCGAAAAATCAAATTTGAAAATGTCTTGATATTCGCAGCCAACCTTTTCAATATCCAAAGAAAAGCAATCAATCAGATTGTGGATATTCTGACCTAAAATATCATCGTGAATAATATTGATTTTTTCATTGCTCTCTTTATTTTTTGCAACTAACCGCTTTTGAAAAGAGAACTTGTCCAAATCTTCACGAGTTTTAATTTTCTGCGGCAGAATATCAAATGGCGATTGCTCTGTTAAGGCGTAACGGAAACCGATTGCAAAAACACGCTCCTCAATCCACTTTAATATTTCGGCTACCTTGTTTTTATTTGAATTATCCACAATGAGATAATTTGTGCCGTATTTGTTTTTAATAATATAGCAACGATAAAAACTGCTCTTACACAATGCTTTTTTTCGCAATTCCTTTTCAAAGTTGGTTTTAATTTCTAACTGCCGTTCTTTGGAAACTTTTAACTTATATTCTTCAACAGATGAATATGTGCTGATGATATATTTTTCAAATTCGTTTTCCAAAATACCTTTGGATAAAACCTTTTCCTCTTTTTTGATAATAAAATGCTTGTAATAATGAGCAGGATATAAAAACATTTTTTTATCTTGCAAAAAAGGGAACTTTTCAAAAACAATCGGGTGTGTATCAAACTCAATAAATCCCATTGTGCTGTTTTCATTCTCACCAATCGGCTTAAATTGCCATTTACTCAAAGCCTGATTAAAATCAAACAGATTAAATTCAGGAACAATAAAGACGCAAAAACTGCTAATCATTTTAATTTCCTTTCTATCCCAAAATATATTCCACTAATTCAATTCCCCAACGAACAAAAAGTGGTAACATAAACATTAAAAAGCCAGCATAAAATTCCCAAAAAAATGTATAACCCCATAATCCGCTATCATAAGCACTCAATAAAGTTCCACAAACCACAGCAATAGTGGGCAGTAATGCAATCACAAATATTATGGTACACGCTAATATTTCGCAAAATCTTTCAACGATTTTTTCTTTATTAAACATTTTTATCCTTTCAGGCTGCCTGAATAGATTTATTTTATTTTCTTAATATTCTTTCCTGTTGCGTAATTTCCCAAAAATTATTTTTAACAGTAGAAAAAGTCATATCAATATATTCTTCATTAAATTTAACACTGCCGTAATAATTAAAAAACACAATCGGCTCTTTCGGATTGTATCGCTGATAACCTGCCAAATTAAAATCAAAATCAGGATTTTTGAGCAGGATATTGACTAATTCCTCTTTGGGGAAATCTTTATCCCTTTTCAATAAATCGCTAATTAACACACTAAAAGCACCATAAAAATTTCTCAATCCTTTGGTTAAATAACTATGGATACAATACTCTTGCGGCGTATGATTTGGTTTATCATCGTAGATATAAATATAAATGCTTTCAAACACCATTTTTATTCCTTTCAGTGAAAACACGCTGATTTTTTATTCTAAAAAAGTTCTTCTTGTTTTAATTCATCGAATAATGCCGCATATTTTTTGTCATCAGGTTGAATGGCTTGCACTATTTTATCGCCAACAAAGCGATATTCATCATCAGAATGTTTCAAAAATACCCGATGAACTAAATAAATCGTATCGTCAAGCAAGCAAAATTTTCTATATAATTTTATTATTTTATCTGTTCCATTTTTGCTAATACTTTCACCGATAATTATTTCCTGAAAAGGCTTGATTTCAACTCTTTTTCTTTTTGGAGTATTCATTGCCTATTCCTTATTAAAAAGGCTGCCTGAAAATAGTTTTCAGGTAGCCTAAATTTAATAAATTTTAATAGCATAATATTCTTCACACATAAAAACACCGAGAAAGTGGCATTTTTGTTTTATATTTTTTATCGAAGAAAATCCACTATTTTTTAACAAACCAACGATTTGATTGTATTCACTTTGGCGACTAAATGAAAAAAAGTCATTAGGCATAGTAATTTCAACCATATCGTTTTCATATTGTCTATCAACAGTATTCAGAATTTCGTTAATGCGTTCTTTAACATATTGATTTTTAATATTAACGCTTTTGTTTTTTAATTGTGCGTGATATTCCATTCTGTGTTTTTTTGCGGTGCTGATTATTTCAATTTGTTTATCAATAGCGTGATTTTGAAATTGCACAAGTCCCGAAAAAAGAAGAATTATTGTCAGTACAGGTAGATAAAAACCAAATTCACCAGTCTGCCACATTAAAATAGCAACCGCCAAAAAAGCAACTACTGTTAAAAGCGTAATTAACATAGACATTATTTTTCTCCATAAAAAAAACCACTTTCCTATCGAAAGTGGTTTATTTAATTATTTTCCGTTACTCAACTGGCGGAAAAAAGTCGCTATCTAAAATTTGTTCAACCGTCCAAATAGATTGTTGTGGAAAAGTGTTTTTGGGCAGGTTTGTTTCATCGACAGCGTCTCGAACAGCACGAGACCACGCTTTTTGTAACCATTCAGAACTTTTTAAATCACCTTTCAAACTGGGCATATCATCGCAAGCGTCTTCAATTTTATGGCGTTGTTCTCGAACGGTATTTGTCCAACTGCTGCTACGCCGTTCAGGTTGAAATTGCCATTTCAATAAATGCGAGATAAGCACTTGCATACGGCTCATTAAATCTCGGTGTTCTGCTTTGCCCATACTTTCAATCTCTTCAATAATGTCGTCCCAGTCGATTTGGTCGAACTTACGGTCTTTCAACAATGCGGCTTGCTGAAACGCCCACGCCGCAAAGTCGGTATGATACAAAGATTTATTTGCCATTGTGCGTTTCCTTTATTACTGGTCTTTGATTGCATTATAACACTGTATAGGCAAACAGTAGCAAAATGGGTGCTATTTTGAAATTTTAATAACAAAAACAGGTAAGTAAGATTAAGTTTCAGGCTGCCTGAAAATTGTGTGTGTTTTTTTTCCAAGAAACACACTAAAACTTTTGCACTATCGCTTGCACGGCGGCATTGGTTTCGTATTTTCCCAATCTTAACAAATGCTAAAAAACGGAACTTAACCGAGTTATCTTTTTTGCTGTATCGCAGGGGAAAAACACGGCTCGTTACTTACAACACCCCACAAATCAATCTGATATATCAGATTGCATTTGTTCTTAAATTATCAAAGGAAACTAATCAAAAGTAATCCACGCATATTCTCTTTGTTTATCAGTTCCCAATACTCTAAATCCTTGATTTTTTAGAAACCTAATATAAAAATCAGGTCGCCAAATAATAGCGACCCACGCATATTCTCTATTTCGTTTCAAAAAATCACACAAAATAAAAAATCCTTGCCAACGGCAATAACCACTCATCTTTTTATTGCCTTTTAGTTGTTCGTATTTTTCATACAAAATAACTTGTGCGGCGTGGTGGTCTATTTTCTTTTCACGGCACTCTTTAATAAACTGCGGCGTGGGAAAGTAGGTCAGCATATTCATCTCCACGATATTTAGGTTTCCATTTTGGGCTACCTGAAATGGTGGGCGATACAGGAATTGAACCTGTATTCAAGCAATTATGAGTTGCCTGTTTTACCATTAAACTAATCGCCCTCAAAATCACAAAACCAATTTGAAAACTCGGCTTTATCCAATTTTCTATGACACCGTCTTACCCAATGTTGCTTGCCCAATCTTCTGCGTTCTTGGTTCTGTTCTCGAATAAAAAAGCCATTTTCTTCTTCTTTTGGGTTGTCCAAATGCAAATTGATGACAAAATCAAAACCGTCATCTTTTTTAGGCTTTGGTATAAAACGAAAACCGTGAAATCGTACTAAAAGAGTAATCAATATTTCAGGGCAAAGCGTGCCACTGTTTTCCATATAAGGAATGTGAAAATAAAGGTCTTGACACAACTCTTTGATTGTTTCAAAGCCGCTAAATTCAGTACTCGTATCAATCGCATATTCTCCGATATAAACCAGAATATAAGCGTATGTGCAATTCCACTCTTCAACCGTAATCATTCAGGTTCTCCAATCAAAACTCTGCAAAATCCCCAAAAATATCCCATTCTCTTTTGGGCGTTTGTTTTTCTGCTGCGGCTGCCTGTGCCACTGTTGCCTGTGCAATCACTTGTGTATTTTCTTGCGGCGGTTGGTTTGCTACTGTTGCCATAACAGGCGGTTTATTCGCTTTGGGCGGTGCTTTTTTCTTTGTTATCACCACATTTGGCACTGGCACGCTTGTGTCGATTTTCGGCACGCTCACCTGCTGTGTTTTAGGTTTTGCCGTTGTTGCTTTGGGTGGATTGATAATTTGGCTATCTTTATTCAATCGTGCATTATCAACCACTCGTTTCACATAATTGTCGCTCGACTTAAAGCCTGTGCGAAAATTGCCACTGTAATAGCAACTTAACGCTTGCTGTAAGCGTTGCTGTTCATCGCCTTTGGCACGGCTAAAACAATCTTTCAAAATCTCGCCGCCTGCACGCAGGTTTTCGCAAATATCAAAAATGCTCTCATCGGTTAAACCGTAGGCGGTCATATTTTTAACATTCACCTGCACCAAGCCCATAGAAAAGTTTTTGCCCTGTTGTCGCAATGTTTTAACCGCTGCAACAGCGTCTTTTAAATTGCGTGGCTGTTCTTTCAGGCTGCCTTTAACGACACCAATGGCAAATTGATTAAAACTACTTTCTGTTCTCGCAACTGCTTGGAAAGTATCTGGGTCAATACCTTTCGCACACTGTTTAACGGCAGCATTAAAATTCACCGCTTTGGGTGTCGGTTGCGTTAAAACCGTTTTCATCATCTGCGGTTGATTTTCCGCACAAACAAAAAACGGCATTGCTAACAACGCCGTGAGAATAAGTTTATTTGTCATTTTTTATCTTTCTTTTTCTTTCATCTTCTTCTTCGCAAAATTCAATCATCTCTTTATACAATAAACCAACTATAATATAAGTAGCACAAACGATAAATGCCGCAATTTTTAGTGCAATAGTTTCAGAAATCACAATATAGAGATAAGAAACTAATGCACACACAGCACAATAACAAATCAAAAATATTTCTTTTCCACTAAATGCTTGTCCGCCAATAACATAAATCTTTTTCTTTTTATGCGTGTCTTTCATTCTATATCCCTATAAAACAGGCTGCCTGAATTTATTTACTGTTTTCATTTTTCATTTTCTTTTCCCGACTTGTCAATAAATTCAATATTGACTTTAATTGAAAACTGCTCACCGAAATTATTATAATTTTTTTCGATACTTTTTTCTTTTCTATCTGTTTTCCAATAATGACACCGCAAATTTGCAAACCACATTAAATCCATTAAGTCTGCATTTGGGTTTTCTGAAATGTTTTGTTTCACATTATGCAGTCGATAAAATTGAATTAAAGCCTTTTCGTATGCGTCTTCCGTAGTCAATTTAAGTTCTCTACCTAAACGATAATACAACCAAATTTCATATCCCAACATAACCGACAGAATAATAAAAAGTGGTAGTGCTAACAATCCACAAATAATACCAACACCAACAAACCAAAAAGGCACTTGTATATTCAAAAACTTAAAACAGACAAGAGTAACAAAAAACACCAATGTAACAATAAAAATACAAGGTAATATAAACTTTGAAAAGAATTTATTATTTCTTTCTGCACTTTTTTCTAATCTATTTGTTAATTCTGACATTTTTGACATATATTATTTTTCCTTATACCATTTATCAATCAAAAAACCGCCCCAAAAATAAACGGCAGCGGCGATTAAATTGATTGCATTACATAATAATTTGACTTCCACATTTTTCGATAAAAGCGAAGTAATACACAAAATCACAATCACATAAGCACTGGTGATTTTGACTTGCCTTTTTAATTTATCTTTATTCATTTTCGCTGCCTGAATTTGACCAATCAATGCTGATTTTATAGATAAGTTTTTGTGGAAAACAATCTATATTAGTATGAAATCCTTTTTTACTTAATTCATCAGCCACGCATTTTAATTCATCTTTGGTGAAACCATTTTTTGTTGTTGCTTTCAATAATAAATAACCAAGCAAAAACGCTGCACCTGATGACACAAAAGGTATTAAATTTTGCGACCGCCAAGCAAACAAGGTAGGCAAAACAACGAAAACAAACACAAGTCCTATAATGGTTTTTACTTTCGTACTGCTATCTGCATTTGCATTTGCATTAACAAGTTGATAACAATGCGTTTTACCGTCTTTGCTTACCTTATCAATAATGTTTTCCAGTTCCTTAATCTTCTTTTGCACTTTGGGTGTTTGCAAAAGTTCTGCTTGCTTTTGCTGTCTGATTACTTCCGCTTGTTGCCGTGCGGCTTGTGCATTAGCGGCGGCGATTTGTGCTGTCATTTCCATTTGTTAATCTCCATAAAAAAAGCAAGCCTTTCAGGCTGCCTGAAAAAAGTTAAAACGGTAAATATTCATCATCTGTATCATCATCGGCTTTATCAACAGGCGAAATTTTAATTGTATGTTGTCGTCCTTTAATCGAATGGCTAATACAAAACGGCGGCAATTCATTATGAATTTTCCATTGCACCGAAATATTCCCACGATTAAAAAACTTGTGGGATAAATACGCAATTAAACCAGTGCCAACTAACATTATGACAAACGCTAATAAATCATCAATCGTTGCGGGTCGTTTCAAAGAACCTATGAAAACATACACAACAGAAAAATACATTAACGCAAATAATGTTAATAAAAAATATAATTTGGATAACCAAACTTTATCATTGCTTTTTTGGAATAAAACATAAATAATAAAGCCGCACACCACATTCAATAAATTACTCAATTCATTTGTTGCGTTGCTTGTAAGCAAAACATATAAATTCGCCATTGCCCACAGTAATTGAGCAACGATAAAAATCCAACCAAAAGCAAGCAATAATTTATCGCTTATCGGCGATTTTTCATCTTCCCATTCTTTTTGCATTTTCAATCCCATTTATATTCAATGGCGGTGAGTATAGGATTTGAACCTATGAGCCGTTTTACAACGACTGACGGTTTAGCAAACCGCTGCATTAAACCACTCTGCCAACTCACCTTATTCATCGGCGAACAAATCTGCCGCCACAATTAAATCCTTATTTTTTCACACCAATACCCAACGCTTTTTGAGATTGAGAAAAAAATTCATCTCTACCGTCCTTTGTGCATTGGTGTTTAATACAAAACTCATCTACGGTTAAATTACCGTAATCAGCAATAACTTCCCTTGCTTTTTTAGAACGGAATTTAGGAATTAACCAATGCTGATATACAAACTTGTATGCACTTTCCCATTCATCAATAAAAAAATCAATTAACAACTTCGGTAAATCATAAATCAATAAAAATAACAAAGAAAACGGCAAAAACACAATAAACCAAAATACCTGCCGCAATCTAAAATTAAATCGCACCCAATAAACTTCCTTTGTTTTCATCGCCTAATCCTTAATTAAGGAAAAGACAACCTTTTCAGGTTGCCTACTTTTAATTATCTGTTATTTCTGTAATTCTTTCATCAGAAAGAACAAATTTTGTATCTTTAATCGTTCTTTCTATTGTTTCTTTTTTGAATACTCTAATTTTAATTTGTTCTTTTATTAAAACGATTTCAATATAAAAATCGTAATCATCTGTAAAATAAGAGTATTCCAAATCGAAAAAATTACTGTCTGCAAAGCGATTTAATATTGCTTTTTCATCAAGTCGCCCATTCTGCCATTTTTCTGGGCTTGATTTTAAATCATCAATAATTCGTTCGATTTGCTTAATAACTTTTTCAAGTGCTGATGAATTGTCATCATTCTTTTTTAATACCCATTCTTCACCTTTGTCATTCAACGAAAACCAATAACCACAAATGTAAAGAAAATATTTATCCATTTTCACACACTCCATTCTATTCATCGTTTTTATTGATAGCCGATTTCTCTGGTGGCAGCGGCGTAAAAACTTTGTGAATAATCACCTGTTCAAGCACCAAATAATAGATAGCATAAACCACATACGCCACAATGCTTACAGACAAGACAAAACCCAACAAAATAAAAAATAGGTCATTCATCGCCAATCCTTTCTTTCAGGCTGCCTGAAAAACAAAAACCGCTTTTATCAAGCGGTTTTATCTTCTATTCTTCTCATTTCCAACACATACGGCAAATTGCCATAGCGAATGTTGTAACGCCCAGTTTGTTCTTTATCGTTTTCAATCTTTTGCATAAACCACTGAAACACCACGCTCAATACCTCATCGGTTAAATCAACAGGCTTTCCAGTCGCACGATAAACACCGTTGGTATTCTCTTTAACAGACACCCAATGTATTTGATGAGTTATCGGTGTGAGTAGTAGTTTTTTCATCATCATTCCATTTCATTTCGTAAAGTAAATTAAACTCGTCCATAATCGTATCGCTTGCCATATCCACAGGCTCTGCGTTAATTAAACGAGTTTCGTTATCAAGCATATCTGTTACCGTATCCCCTGATACAAAATATGCCTGAACTTCGTCAAAGTTCAGCCAATATCGCTCGGGTATTACTTCATTTATCTTTTCTCGCAAACCTTTTCTTTTCTTCTTGTCATTTGCCAAATCGTAGGCGTAAATCAAATTGTTCAGTATCGTGTAAAAATAGGGACTATTCGTCCATACAAGCAAAGAACTATCCGCTTTACTGCTGTGATAAAGGCTCACTAATTGCCTAACTTTTTCAACTTGCAACAGCGGAAAATCGTTTGCGTCAAATTGATGATAACAAGGCTTTTTTCCCTGTTCTTTACATTGCTTTTCAAACTTTTCTCTGACTTTGAAGTAAGCACTGCCGTTTTCATAAAATGCAACACAGAAAAACATATTCAAGTCTCCATAAAAAATAGGCAACCAAAAGGCTACCTGAACTATGTTTTAAGAACTGTAACTATTTGTTTTATCATTAAAAACAAATAGTTAAATAGGGCGAAGAACTCCTTTTTTGGTATAATAAAGCGTTATCTCGCAGTTACATTTCCTGTTAGAGCAGGAAAATAATAGTAACCACTTGATAACGATTAACTTTCAAACAAACCAAGAAGAGTGAAAGGTTTTGTTTGATTTTTTACCAACCAACTTTTCATAAGGAGTTCTTCAATAAACATTAAACCTGATTTACTGCGTGAAATCATCGCAGGTAGTCTTTTGACTACTTTTTTAGTATTTCCACAACACTATAAATTAGAGTGGATTGCCTTTGTTATTTTTTCGATTACAATTGCTATGATTGAAAAAGATAAAGTCTATAAAATCATCAGCAATGTTTTGTTTTTACCCATTACGGCTATTCTTTGGACGGTAAGTTTTTTCTTTGCCAAATCATCTGCTACTGATTATTTCAATATTAAGTATGGTATTTTTGCCGAAAACTTAAACTACTCCATTCAATTAAAAGCAGGAATTATCGCCACAGTATCTGTAATATCAATCTATTGCATATTACTGATGATTTATTTCACTATAAAAATGTGGAAAACTCGCAAACAACCATTACAAGAATGGTTTGCTCATTTTCCTGAATTAGCCATTCATTCATTTTCCTGTGCTTTTGTTTTTGCCTTTGTTGTATCTTTATCGCAAATAGCAGACGCAGCCGATACAACAATATTGCATTTAGACGCATATCAACATTCCGACTGCCAAACACCTGAAAATGAAATTGCTATTCGTAAAAATGACAATACCTGCTATTCATTTTCACCCACTGGAATTGTGAATTGGGAATTAAAAGAATACCCACGCAACAAGCATTAAAACAAAAAACCGCTTAAATTAAGCGGTTTTAATCCCAAATCCGAATAGCGGAATATTCATTATTACAACCACTATTACCGTGAAGACAATCACGGTCTGTATAATAATAATCGACTTTAAGAAAACCACTATCTTTTAATAAGTTCATTGTTTCATCGTATTCATTTTTACGATTAGGCGAGTTAAAATCTTTTGGGACAAAAATTTCAATAACAATTTTTTCATCAACCTGCAAATAAACTTGTTTTATTACTTCATCAATTATATCTTTAACATATTGATTTTCAATATGAATACTTTTATTTTTTAACTCAACATAATTAAACATTCGCTGTTTAACCGATTTACTTTGCTTTTGTGCTATTTTCTTTGTGCCGTCTATTGCTGAAATGGAAGTCAAAACACCCAAAATAAATGCAAAAACAATTAAAATCTTATTCAAATCTTTATTGATTTTTTCAGAAAGCAAAAGAGTAACAATGATAAACAGACACCCCAAAGCAGAACCAAAGAATAAACCATAATTCATTGTTTCGATATTCAATGAATGATAAAATTTAATTATTCCAAAAATAAGAATAAATAACAAAAATAATGTTACCAAAAATAGAAAAAGAGCAACAATAATACTTATAGGTTGCTCGGGAATTTCTTCCTTTTGTTCTTGTTCTTTTTCTTCATTAGTTGTCCGTAATGATTTTAATTGAGCGGTTTTATCTTTTGCAAAAAATAATTTTAGACAATCTGCAATAAAATCAATCATACTTATTAAAAAAAAGAAACAACCTGCAACTCCCGTACCCAAACCCACAGTATAATTGTGATTAGACAGCAATGCTAATGTTGGCATTTGAGTAAAATCTGCATATCCCCTAATATATAAAGAGACAGGAAAGGATAAAAAGAATACAGTGATAAGAACAACTTTTAATAATTGACCTGCCAAATATTTTGCAATTTCGTGATTTTGCGTATTAACCACTTCGTTTTTCATTTCAAAACCCCATAAAAAAGCAACCTGAAAATCTTTTCAGGCTACCTATAATCAAATTCAACCACAATTTTAAGTGCAATAAACATACTTACAAACACAACTGCAATACCACGCCATTGCAAAAAAGAAAAATCAGGTAATCCATATTTTTCATTAAACCAATATATCGCATATGCAATACTACTCATTATCGAAATAGCACCCACTGACAACGATATTATTCTCCAACCAAGATAACTCATTACATTATCAAAAATTGTCATAACAGCCGAAAAAGCAACTATTACCAAAACAACCGTAGTAAATTTTAATAAAGGTGCGTATTCAGTAATGCCTGTCAAACCTAATGAATTGAAAATATTTCCAGAGCGAAAGGCAAAAATCCCTATTGCCGTAAAAAATAAGGAAATTGCAACGATAAAACACCCAAAAGCATATCGAAAGCATTTTTCATTTTGCTCTTTTCGATACGAACTAATAAATAAATCATCTTTAATTAGCATATTAAAGAAAGAAGATAAAAACAGCAAAATAAATCCGCCAATCACGCTTGCCCAAAAAGCAATAGTAGCCATTTCTTTACTCCGTTAAAAAGGCAACCTGAAAAGGCTGCCTGAACACAAATAAACTTATTTTTTCTCTTTGGAAACGCTATCTTTTTTCTCTTGCTTTTCCTGTTTTTTCGGCGGCGGACGGCGTGCTTTGTATTTATCGTTAAAGTCGCATTGCATAGCGATACCGCCTCTGCTCTCCCCATATCTATCATTTTCAAATTTAGCAATCACACAAAATGCTCCGTCAATTTCAACAGTCTGCAAGCCGTCAAAAAACACTTTACCATACGATTGATAATTAACCGTTTGCAGTGCCTTATAATCCGCATTAGCCACAGCGACAACACTCATCACCGCCGCAAGTAAGCATATTTTGAATTTCATTCCCAATCCCCCAAAAACAAAACCGCTTAAATTAAGCGGTTTTTTTAATGATTACACAATGCTATCAATAAAGCGGTCAAAAAGACTTCGATTATCACGCTGTTGAACTTGGATTTTAGAAATGTTGTAACTTAAATTAGCCAATTCTGCTGAAACAGCGGCACATACCTGTAACTTCTTATTTTCAAAATCCTTTTCTGCCAATTCAACATTTTTCTTTTCAATTTCCAATTTCAATCGTTCAATTTCAAGTTCTTGTTCTGTCATTTTTTTACTCCATAAAACAAAAAACAAAAACCCCCTTGCGAGCGATGATTTCATAAAAAATCAACTCGTCAAATCAAAGAAATTTGTGTTTTTTGCCTGTGTAAAACTGTGCCAAATTTGTGCCGTAATGTGCCGTTTTTTACCGTTTTTTGGCGTTTCGTGCAAACGGTCTTTTAGTTAAAAATCAAAAGGTTAGATTAGAGAAATGTCTTCTCTTAATCCGTAGGTCGTGAGTTCGAGCCTCACACAACCTACCAAATTTTTTACAGTGTAATCAATGGATTACACTGTTTTTGTTTTTGTAGGTTTGTTAAATTAAAACTCTTTGTGCCTTGTTGTGCCAAATCAAGTAATAGCAACGGTTTTGGCGGTTTTTTATTTTACTTACAAGCAATCATTAAGTAAAGCAGAATGCTTATGCTCATATCTACCAGTTTTGCAGGTCTTTCGTTCAGGCAGCCTGAAAACGACCATAGCCGTTAATGGCTATGCCATTTACGGATATGTCATTGCAAGCCGTGATGAAATCACGGCTTGGCAATCTCCCACTTTAACCCCTTTCAGGCAGCCTGAAAATAGTGTATAAACACAAACTTATTTCATTGTACAAGGAAAAACCATTATGAAATGGGAAGGTCGCAGAAGAAGCACAAATTTTGAAGATCATCGTGGCGGTATGTCCAAGAAAATGGGCGGCGGCATTATCGGCATTATTTTGCTGTTGGTGGGTGCGTATTTTGGTGTGGATTTATCAGGTGTTGCCCCCTTGTTAGAAGGTGGCAATACGGTGGTTACCAACCAGCCTGTACAAGAATCCGCCCAAGAAGAACGCTTGCGTGAGTTTTCGCAAACTGTGTTGGCAGAAACCGAAAATACTTGGGGCAGATTGTTTGCCCAGTCAGGCAAAAATTATATTCAACCTGTGATGGTTGCCTATCGCGACCGTGATAATACAGGCTGTGGCTTGGGGCAAGCGGCAATGGGACCATTCTACTGCCCTGCCGACCAACGCGTGTATTTAGACTTCTCGTTTTATAACGATATGAAAACACAACTGAAAGCAGACGGCGAATTTGCTTGGGCGTATGTGATTGCCCACGAAGTTGGCCACCATGTGCAGAATTTGTTGGGGATTAGCCGTCAAACACAAATGGCACAGCGGCAAACCGACCAAGTGTCGGCAAACAAAATTTCGGTTATGGTGGAATTGCAAGCCGACTGTTTTGCAGGCGTGTGGGCACATGATGTGCAAGGTCAAGGCTTGTTAGAAGCAGGCGATGTGGAAAAAGCCTTTAACGCCGCCCAAGCGGTGGGTGATGACCGCTTGCAACAACAAGCACAAGGCAGAGTAATACCTGACGCTTTCACACACGGCTCATCAGCCCAACGCTTGGCGTGGTTTCAAAAAGGCTTACGCACAGGCGACCCCAGAGCGTGCGATACTTTTGACGGACAAATTCGTTACTGGTAATTGATCAAAAAACGGAAGTGAATCACACTTCCGTTTTTTATTCTGCCACCCAAATCGGACACACACCGTTATCTTCTTGGTGCAGAACGATACGGATTTCAGGCTGCCTGAATGGGCGTTTGTGTTGTGTTGCAAAGGTTTTGGCACGCAGTATGGCGGTTTTGATTGTTTTTAAGTTGTGTGGGGCAATTTCCAAACGGCGAATATTTAACACCAACATTCGTGCGGCGAACCAGTCGGCAGGTTCGGTAAAAATATCGGGCGAATGCATCTCGTCTGTCCAGCGTTGGGCAGCGATTAGGCACGCTATGGTGCGGATTTCAGGAAAATTCGCTTCGCTTAACACATTACTTGCGTCAAGTTTAACAGGGATTGGGCTGTGTGCATTGCCGTTTAATAACAATAACTTGCGTTGCAATACGGCTTGTGGTATGGGTTTTAATAGTGTGTTGTTCATTTTTGTTCTTCCTTAAAATTTAATCCATTCAAACCAATAAAAAAACCGCCCATTGGGGGCGGTTTTTCGTTTTATCTGTTCTTAAAAGTCAATATCGACCATTGCTTTTGGAAACGACAAAACGCACCGCCCGTGGGCTGTGCCAGTAATAGTAAAAAAAGGAAAATGCGTTTTGTGTTTTCATAGTTTGCCCACGATAATGGATTTTTGCATAACTGTCAATGCCTATCTTTGCAAACAGTGTGCCATAAATCTTTCAGAAACCCCTGCAAAACTGGCATCTGTGGCACATTTCTTCGTTATGCGTTGCTCGAAAACATAGCCTAACTAATTGTTATGTCTTCATTTTCTGTGCTACTATAACTTTGAAATCTACCACATCTACCAGTTTTGCAGGGGTTTCTTTCAGGCAGCCTGAAACTAATCGCCCCAACGATAAGCATTATCTGCCTTAATATTTAAATGTTGCAAAATGCGATTGACTACAAAATTCACCATATTATCAATGGTTTGCGGGTGATGATAAAACGCAGGAGACGGCGGCAATATAGTTGCCCCGCTTTCTGCCAAACGAGTTAAATTGCGTAGATGAATTAAGGAAAACGGCGTTTCGCGTGGCACGATAATCAGCGGTTTTTTTTCTTTTAAGCACACATCGGCGGCGCGTTCAATCAAATTATCCGACAAACCATTGGCAATGGCAGCCACACAGCCCATAGACGCAGGACACACCACCATAGCGTCAGGAAAAGCCGAACCGCTGGCAATACGCGAAAACCAGTCGTTTTTATCCACCACCATCAGTTGCTCACAGGCTGCCTGAAACTCATCGCATAAGGCTTGGTTGGTTAAGGAAATATCATCATCTAACTGCCAATCGCATTCTTGCCGTGCCACAATTTGTGCGGCAGATGAATACAATAAATAAACCTTAACTTGCTCTTTGATTAAGCACTGTAACAAACGGCGAGCGTAAGGGATTCCAGATGCCCCCGTGATTGCCAAAATAATTGATTTTTCTTGATTATATTGAGAAAACATATTATCATTGCTCGTTTTTTTAAGGGAAGTTTAAAACGCTGTGCGTATTCTACACGATTGTTCGTCTGCGTTTGGAGTATTCAAATAATGTTCAAAAATATCAATAACTTAACTTTGGTTGTTATGGCAACACTCACTTTAACCGCCTGTGCCGATATAATGTATTCTTTGGGTTTAGATGGCAAAAAAACTACCCCCAAACCACAAGCAAGCAACAGTGCAACACAACCTGTACAGCCTGCACAACCGAAATCCTTTTTACCGCAACGCGATGAGCAACCGATTAACACTGTGCGTTCGCAACGCAATGTTTTTGATGCCGCACAGTGCTTGGTGCAACACATTCAAAGCGATTTTAACCTGCCTGAAAACTTTTACCAAGCCATAGGCTACGATGACGGTGCGGCAACCGTGGCGTTGGTCAATCCCAACACAGGCAAAAATGGCTTATATATTGACATTGTGCCGAATAACAACGGTTCGCAATTACTGTTGTATCAAAACCGTGCCACCATTTCAACATTATGGCGGAAATTGCCTGAAAAATGTCGTTAAATGCTTGTAAAAATATGTCATTTTGTGGGAAAATTGCACCTTATTTTTTTATTTCTTATTCAAGGAAATTGTAATGGCAAAAGAAACTTCAATGGGCTTGGCGTTAAAAGCCGCCGTTGGCACATTGAGCCGTAAAAAGCAAACCGAACTGATTGCTGAATATATTTACAAAAAATACGAAGTATTTGCTCGTTTCAAACCGTTAGCCGTGGGCATAGATCAAGATTTAATCAAAGCCATGCCCCAATACGACGCAACGCTGATTTTGCGTGTTTTGTCTAACCACTGTCGCCGTCCGCGTTATATCAAAGCATTGGCAAAAGGCGGCAAACGCTTTGATTTACACAACCGTTTCAAAGGCGAAGTAACGGCGGAAGAACAAGCCATTGCTAATCAACATTCTTGTCTGAAACCACAAACAACTGAATCACACAACGATACAGCCACGCAAACAGCAACGACACAAGGGGACGACACTCTTGACAATTCACCTGAATAAACATACAATTTAAGTCTCCTTTTTAAAACAGTTAAAAGTTGGTAGCCGTCAGTCAAGACGGCTTTTTTTTAAGTTTTTTCTATGATAGACACTCATTGCCATTTAACTGAATTTGATGTATTCAGGCTGCCTGAAATCATACAAAATGCCCAACAGAACGGCATACAACACTTGATTAGTGTTTCGGCAGCGTTTGATGATTGGGCAAAAAATCAAATCATTTCACGACAATATCCACAAGTGTCGCCTGCTTTTGGTATTCACCCCAAGTTTCGCCAAAATCTGCCTGATGATTGGCAAGAAATACTTGGCACCTGTCTGAAAAGTTTTCCACAAGCAATTGTCGGCGAAATAGGTTTGGATTTTTATCATTCACCGAATGAACAACAAAAACAGCAACAAATGGATTTATTGAGACAACAACTACACATTGCACAAGAATATCACCGCCCTATTTCCTTGCATTGTGTGAAAGCACACAGTGAATGTATTGCTTTGATAAAAAAGCATAAATTTAACTGCGGCGGTTTTATTCACGGTTTTTCAGGCAGCCTGAATATCGCATTGGAATGGATTAAATTGGGCTTTGTAATAGGTATTGGCACTGTTTTATTAAAAACCAACAGCACATTACGCAAAATATTCGCACAACTGCCCGCAAACGCTTGGGTATTGGAAAGCGATGCCCCATTTATGCTGCCTGAAAACACACCTGCGGTTATCCAACAAATTGCCCATACTGCCGCACAATTAAGCCAACAATCACTTGTTTCTATTCAACAACAAAGTACGCAAAATACCGTTCAGTTTCTAAAAAGGTGCGAATGGTAAAAAATGTTTGCATAGCGGCTTAATAAGCGTTAAATTCAAACCTTTTTCAGGCTGCCTGAAACCATTAAAGGAAATGCAATGAATGCAAATGAATATGCTCAAATAGCAGCTAAAGTGTTATCGGTCGAAAGTGCGGTTTTATTGTCGTTGGCAGAAAATTTGGACAAAACCGCTTTTGCCTGTGCGATTGATGCCATTCTGTCCTGCACAGGGCGTGTGGTGGTTACGGGTATGGGTAAATCTGGGCATATTGCACGCAAGATTTCAGCCACATTAGCATCCACAGGCACTGCGTCTTTTTACATACACCCAGCAGAAGCCGCCCATGGCGATTTAGGTATGGTATTGCCAGAAGACATTGTCTTGGCATTATCACATTCAGGTGAAAGCAATGAATTAACTATGATTTTGCCTGCACTCAAACATAAAGGCGTAAAAATTATTGCCCTGACAGGCAACCTGAAATCCACCTTGGCAGACAAAGCCGATGTGGTTTTGCATACCCAAGTGGATCGTGAAGCCTGTCCGTTAAATTTAGCTCCCACCGCCAGCACCACTGCTGCGTTAGCTATGGGCGACGCAATGGCCATGACATTAGCCAAAGCCAAAAACTTCACCCGTAATGAATTTGCCGTATCGCACCCTGCTGGACGATTAGGCAAACGCTTACTGATGAAAGTATCTGATGTTATGCGAACAGGTGATGATCTACCCGTTTTATCGCCCACTACACCCATTCGCGAAGCCATTTTATGTATGAGTAACAAAACTATGGGTATGGTGTTGATTGCCGATGAAACACAACACTTATTGGGCATTTTTACGGACGGCGATTTACGGCGTGTGTTTGAAAAATATGACAATATTGCCCATTTATCATTATCGGAAGTGATGAGTACACACCCCAAAACCACCACGGCAAACACTTCTGCCGAAGAAGCACTCAATACAATGTTACAATACAACATCACGGTATTGGCTGTGATTGATACGCTTTCAGGTTGCCTGAAAGGTGCCGTTAGCCTGTACGATATTCAACGCGAAGGACTATAAAATGACCACCACCTTTATCACCGAACATCGTTTAAAAAACATCAAAATGCTGATTTTGGATATTGACGGTGTTTTGACAGACGGTCGCATTTATCTTCTACCTGACGGTAATGAAGTAAAAGTGTTCAACACTTTGGACGGACACGGCATTAAAATGCTGCAACGCGCAGGCGTAGAAGTAGCAGTGATTTCAGGGCGTTCATCGCCTGCGGCAGAACATCGTATGCAGCAGTTGGGGGTGCAACATTATTATTCAGGGGTTACCAATAAAATCGCTGCATTCAAAGAATTACTGAAAAAAACCCACATTACCGCCGAAGAATGTGCCTATGTGGGTGATGATTTACCTGATTTGCCGATTATGAACGAAGTGGGGTTTTGTGCCGCACCACCGAATGCGTGCGAAGCCGTGTTGCATTCGGCACATTTTATTACGCGTAAAGGCGGTGGCGAAGGTGCCGTGCGTGAAATTTGCGATTTTATCATCGCTGCCCAAAACATGGATACCGAACCTTTTTTAGCTTAAATACTTTGACACAACCATGAAACGCACTTCGTCCGCCCTACTCTTTCCCTTAACCCTATCATTGCTGTTAGGGGGAACAGGGTTTTGGTTAAATCGTGCCACCGATTTAGAAATCAGCGAAGTGAAATTAGACCCCACCCAACCACAATATGAAATGAATGGCATTAGTGCTGCTCGTTATGATTCGCAAGGTTTATTGCAAGATAATTTAACCGCACAGAACGCAAAAATGTATCCAGACAGCGATCACATTTTCTTTGAAAAACCGCAAGCTACCGTGCGAGAAAACGGCAAACCGTTATACAATCTTGTTTCTGAAAAAGGCATTTACGACAGCAAAAGCAAACAAGCAGATTTTTCAGGCAGCGTGGTAATTACGCATTATGACGATAACGGCGGTATTGCTGGACAAATGAATACCCCTGCTTTGCATATTGATGAATTAGGTGCAAATACACAACTGCCTACGCTGTCGCAAATTCAACAACAAGTACAACAAAACGACAACAACACACAACGCATTAAAACGGTGATATACAATGTGGAACAAATTAAAAAATAGTTTATTTTTAATGACTTGCTTGTTTTCAGGCAGCCTGATGGCAATGGAAGCCGACCGTAAACAACCAGTGGAAATTGAAGCTGATTCCGCCTCATTTGTGCAAGAAAACAAACGCACGGAATTTTCAGGGAATGTGATTGTTACACAAGGCAGCCTGAAAATCACTGCCGCCAATGTCATCGCAGAACGAGATGACAACGGTGGTCAGCATATTAGTGCAAACGGTTCGCCTGTGCGTTTTCAGCAACATTTGGACGAAAAAAATGCCAACGGTACCCATCAACTAATTAAAGGACACGCCAATCACATCACTTTCGACCACCCCAAAAACTTGGTTACGCTGTCAGGCAATGCGATGATCGACCGTGAAGGCGACACCGTTTCAGGCAACGAAATTTCGTATAACACGCAAACTTCGGTTTATACCGTCAAAGGCGGCAAAAACGCAGGCAAAAAAGGACGCGTTAGCGTGGTGTTACAACCTTCAACCGTAGGCGGAAAAAAATAATGGCAGATACCGCACAAATCTTAACTGCCAACCACTTACGCAAAAGTTTCAAAAAACGCGAAGTGGTCAAAAATGTGTCCTTGCAAGTTAAAAGTGGCGAAGTGGTGGGTTTATTAGGCCCTAACGGTGCAGGCAAAACCACTTGTTTTTATATGATTGTGGGGCTAATTCCTGCCGATTCAGGCAGCATACACATTAACGACACCGACATCACTCGCCAAGCCATTCATCGCCGTGCGTCAATGGGTTTGGGTTATCTGCCGCAAGAAGCGTCC
This sequence comes from Neisseriaceae bacterium, assembly GCA_017934045.1. Classification (GTDB taxonomy): domain Bacteria; phylum Pseudomonadota; class Gammaproteobacteria; order Burkholderiales; family Neisseriaceae; genus RGIG9985. Next base: position 50,621 of record JAGBKK010000024.1, read on the forward strand.
ATTTTTCGCGGTATGACAGTAGCAGACAATATTCGTGCGATTTTGCAACTGCATAACGCCAACCATGCCGAAGTGGAACGCAACCTGAAATCCTTATTAGAAGAATTGCGTATTGAACACATTGCCGACAGCCCAGCGACTGCCCTATCGGGTGGCGAACGGCGGCGCGTGGAAATTGCCCGCACCTTGGCGATGAAACCTAAATTTATTTTGTTGGACGAGCCGTTTGCAGGGGTTGATCCGATTGCCGTGATTGACATTCAAAAAATCATTTTGTTTTTGAAAGAACGCGGCATTGGCGTTTTGATTACCGACCACAATGTACGCGAAACATTAAGCATTTGCGACCATGTGTATATCATCAGCGATGGCACAGTATTGGCAAAAGGCTTGCCTAATGAGTTGGTAGAAAACGAAGAAGTACGCAAAGCGTATTTGGGCGAAAACTTTAATCTGTCGTAAAATGACATAGCCGTTAAGCAATTGATTGCTTACGGCTATGTCATTGCGAGTATTGATGATAGCCAAGGCGTGGCAATCCCCTTACCATTGAAGTAGGTTATAATGAAGATTTTTCAGGCAGCCTGAAAATACAAGATAAATCAAACATTGCATGGAAAAAATCTATATTTTTTTAAATAACCATATAAAAAATAACAGGATTTTTATCTTATGGACACCAACAAGCTCACCCAACAGCAGGCGTTGAAACAAACCCTGAAACTCACGCCGCAACTGCGGCAGACGATGAATTTGTTGCAATTATCCACACTCGATTTAGAACGCGAAATTGAAAACGAATTACAAAAAAATCCGATGCTCGAACGCACCGACAACGAGCAAGATTTTGAAATGCCTGAACCCACCGCCGCTATTGCCAAAAACGCACGCCATCAAAAAGACGATGACAATTTAGAAGACGCTTTGGCAAATGTGATTGACGAGCCTGATTTTTACGAAATGTTGCACGCCCAAGTGTGCGAACTGGCTCAAACTGAACGCCAATCGCAACTGTTACATTTATTGATTGAATATTTAGACGAACACGGTTATTTAACCGATAGCCTTGAATACATTATCGACAATTCCCCTTTGGAATGGCTGTTGGAAGAAGAAGAACTCGCAGACGCTTTGAAATTATTGCAACAATTCGACCCCGCAGGCGTGGGGGCAAGCAATCTGCAAGAATCGTTAATCTTGCAAATTAACAGGCTGCCTGAAAGCGATACCACTTATTATGCTATTGAAATTATTAACAAATATTTTCATTTAATGTCCATGGCGAATGCCGAAACTTTGCTGATTGCCGAATTTCGCAAAGCATTGAAAGAAAAAAAACCCAATATTCGCATTAAAACCGAAATGCGCGAACACGCCGTAACCCACATTAAAGCTGCCATTGCCTTGATTAAATCGCTGAATCCTTATCCTGATATGGGTGCATCAGACGGCGAACAATCCGCTTATGTGCGACCTGATGTGCGTGTCTATAAAAAAAATGACAAATGGATTGCGTTAGCCGAACCACATTTACGCCCCCAAGTGGTGGTGAATAAATCCTACGAACAAAACGCCCTACTCATCGAAAGAGGTGTCAGCAGCGACTGGAAAAAAATGCTGCACGACGCACGCAATTTCGTCAAAAATTTAGAATGGCGAGAAAACACCATTTTTTCAGTCGCCAAACTGATTGTCGAACACCAACAAGCGTTTTTTGAATTTGGCGATGCGGCATTAGAACCTTTGGATATGCAATCGGTGGCAGATAAATTAGGCATTCACGCCAGCACGGTGAGTCGCAGTGCTAACCAAAAATATTTATCCTGTCCGCATGGTATTTATGAACTGCGACACTTTTTTCAAGCCAAAGTCGGACACACAGACGACAATGACGAAGGTATGACCAACACCGCCATTAAAACCCACTTGGCAGAATGGATTGCAGGCGAAGACAAAAATAAACCTTTGTCGGACAATGCCTTGCAAGAAAAATTAGCCAGTGTTGGTATCAATATCGCACGCCGCACCGTTGCGAAATACCGCGAAGCCGCAGGCATTCCAGCCGCCGCTAGACGCAGATTGCGAAGTTAAAATTAGGCTGCCTGAAAACCCACAATTCTGTTCATTTTTATCTTTCAGGCTGCCTGAATATTTGTTCTTCAACAAAGTTTTATCGTACAATAACGCCTTTATTGGCAAATATTGTTCAGGTAGCCTAAAACCAATCTACTTTTCAAAATGAATAAAAAAAGCAAAATTTCACGGCGACAGTTGTTGGCATTAGCGTCAGGCAGTGCGATTTTAACTGCCTGTCAAGTCGTGCCAGAAGTGCCTGTCGCTCCCCAAGAACCACCCAAAGAAAGCAAAATCATCGTGAATCCAGATAGTTACAATTCCGTTCATTTATTTGCCTCATCGGGCTATGCCCAAGACCATTCGCGTATTGAATTGGGCATTAACCGCCTATCGCAAGCGGGTTTTTCGTTGGCGAATATTAACGCCGCTTATCGCCGTTATCAACGCTTTGCAGGTTCAGACAGCGAACGCGCCAACGACTTAATTCCCATTGCCAACGGTGCTTTGCCTATGCCGAAAATGTTGTTGGGCTTGCGTGGCGGTTATGGTGCAATGCGTTTTCTGCCTGATATTAACTGGGCTTCATTAGGCGATAGAATGAGAGAACGCGGCACGCTGTTGTTTGGTTTTAGCGATGTGTGTGCCATTCAGTTAGCCCTACTCGCACAAGGCAAAATGATGAGTTTTGCGGGTCCGATGTTGTATAGCGAATTTGGCAAACCGCAAGCTCCTGAATACACTTTCCAAAGTTTTGTGAATGGTATGAGTAACGATACCATTACCGTTGATGTGCCGTCTTTCACAGGCAAACATTTGAATATGGAAGGCGTGTTTTGGGGCGGAAATTTAAGCGTGTTGGTGTCGCTCATCGGCACGCCTTATTTTCCGCAAATTGACGGCGGTATTTTGTTTTTGGAAGATGTGGGCGAGCAGCCTTATCGTTTGGACAGAATGTTCCAGCAACTGGCACTTTCAGGCTGCCTGAAAAAACAACAGGCGATTGTGTTGGGCAATTTCCGTATGAACTCGAAAAACACCGATATTTATGATTCTTCATACGATTTGCCGACTGTCATCGCCGATTTACGCCGCGTGGCGAATATTCCTGTGCTGTTGGATTTTCCGTTTGGGCATATTGTCAATAAAACCACATTCCCATTAGGTGCAGTGGCAAAACTGACTTCAAACGGCGAACGCTATACCGTAACATTTTCAGGCTACCCACGCTTGGAAGCCGAACGCTTGAATTTAACCGCCCTATTGCCTGCGGTTGGTTTTTCAAGTGGTTTATTTGAAGAAGATAGCGGCGTGTATATAGAATAAATGATTTTTCTGCACCGCACACAAAGCCGCAACAATCGCCTATTTTTAATGCTGATTGTTGTGGTTGCGTGTTTTCAGGCAGCCTGCACAACGCCTGCAAACGCTACGAGTTGCACGGTGATTAAAGTTTCAGACGGCGATTCTTTTACCTGTCGAATGAAGAGCGGCAAAAAGCAATTTATCAGAATGTCAGGCATAGACGCACCTGAAATCACCCAAGCCTATGGCAAAAACGCCCGTAATGCCTTAAAAACCGCCCTACTCGGCAAAAAAGTGCGTTTAGAAAATATTTCCCAAGACCGCTACGGCAGAACGCTGGCTACGGTTTATTTAGGCAACAAAGACCAAAATCTACAAATGATCAAACAAGGCAATGCGTGGGTTTATCGGCGTTATAATAAAAATCCACACTATATTCAAGCCGAACAAATCGCACGAGAACAACGATTGGGCTTATGGCAGAAAAATAATCCAGTCTATCCAGAAGATTATCGGCACACAAATAAACATTGATTTTTCTTTGAATAACCTGCAAACTTACACCACTATGCAAACTTTAACTTTAATTGGCATTGGCTTAATTGGCGGCTCTGTTGCCGCAGACATAAAACGCACAAGCGACATTTACATTTACGGCGTTGATGCGTCTGATGAACACTTACGCACAGCGATTGACCATAAATTGATTGACCAAGCCTTGCCCCAACTGACCGATGAAGCCGCTAATGCGGATATGGTGATGATTGCCACGCCTGTGATGGCAATGACACAGGTTATGCAAGAATTAGCCCAACGCACACACAGCACAGGCAACACTGTCATTACCGATGTGGGCAGCACCAAGCAATCTACGATTACAGCTTTTCAGCATTTTCTGCCACAACATTTGCCTTATTGTGTTGCCGCCCACCCTATTGCAGGCTCGCACCAAAGCGGAGCCACCGCCGCTCAACTGGGTTTGTTCGCCGACAAAAAAGTGGTTCTGTGTCCGCATGACACACAACATTCAGGCAGCCTGAAAAAAGTGGCTGATTTATGGCAAAGCATTGGTGCAAAAGTATTTTCAATGTCTGCCGAAGAACACGACCGTATTTTTGCCGCTGTTAGCCACCTGCCTCATTTACTATCGTTTGCCTTTATGCAGCAAATCGCACAGAATAAAGACAAAACACAATTATTAGACTTTGCTGCCACAGGATTTCGCGATTTTACGCGTTTGGCAGGCAGTAATCCTGATGTATGGACAGAAATCTGTCTTGCCAACACAAAAGAAATTTTATCTTGTTTGAATGATCATCAAAATGCACTACAACAATTAGAAAACTTATTAAAAAACAAAGATAAAGACGCATTGCATACATTTTTCAGCCAAGCACAAAACATACGCCAAGCGTGGGAAAATAAATGAAATACAGTTGATTAACCTTTCAATTTCTTACCAAGATATTTTTTTAATTTTGTTGAAATTTCATTTCAGGCAGCCTGAAACCCCCTTAAACTCAACCCAAAAGATTTCGCGAACAATATTTTTGATTAAATGAAACAAGAATTTTTTAATGTTCTTCGCCATCACAAACTATGAACATTGCCCATTTTCAACTTTCTTCGCCTACCGCTCTCGCTCCTATGGCAGGTTTGTCGGACAACCCTATGCGGCGTTTATGTCGGCAATTCGCTTGTGGATTAACCGTGGGCGAAATGATTTCAGGCGACCCTGCGTTAAGGCACACACGAAAAACCCGTAACCGCATTGATTTTTCAGGTGAAACAAGCCCGATTGTGGTACAAATTGTGGGCGTTGAACCTGAACAAATGGCACAATCGGCTGTGTATTATCAAGGCTTAGGCGTGGATATAATTGATATAAATATGGGCTGTCCTGCAAAAAAAGTATGCAAACGAGAAGCAGGCAGTGCGTTGATGAAAAACGAGACATTAGTAGCAGATATTTTAAGCACAGTTGTGCAAAGTGTGGCTATTCCTGTAACACTCAAAACGCGTTTAGGTTGGGACGATCTGCACTTAAATGTTGTTAAAATCGCCGAAATTGCCGAAAAATCGGGGATTTCAGCAATTGCCATTCACGGTCGAAGTCGTACACAAATGTTTCAAGGTCAAGCCCAATACGATTTAATTGGTGAAGTCAAAAAAGCGATTTCCTTGCCTGTGTGGGTGAATGGCGACATAAACAGCCCAAAAAAAGCCGCCCAAGTATTAGAACAAACAGGGGCAGACGGCGTAATGATTGGGCGTGCGGCAATAGGTCGTTCTTGGCTGTTTGCTGAAATCAATCATTATTTGCGTTCAGGCTGCCTGAAAAGTATTGATTTTTCTGTAAAAACTTCGGCGATTTTGCAGCATCTTCGCTTATTATACGACTTCTACGGCGAAAATCACGGTGTCAAAATCGCTCGCAAACACCTTGCCCAATATCTTGCTGATTTAGAAAATAGCGACAAGATACGGCAACAAATCAATCAAATTCAAATGGCGAATGAACAATTTGAATGCGTGGCAGCATTTTTATCGCATTATCCGCACAACACATAGTCGATAAACGCAGCAAATCTCTTTATGTGCTGAAAAGACGAATAAAACAAAGTCGTTAATAGTATTCAGGCTGCCTGAAAAGCGTTAAAATAACCCTTTTGTCAATCTGATTAGGAACACAAAAATGACTGTCATTAAGCAAGAAGATTTTATTCAAAGCGTTGCTGATGCGTTTCAGTTCATCAGTTATTATCACCCCAAAGATTTTATCCAAGCGATGAAAAAGGCGTTAGATAAGGAAGAAAATCCTGCCGCCAAAGATGCGATTACGCAGATTTTGGCAAATAGCCGTTTGTGTGCGGAAGGTCATCGTCCGATTTGTCAGGATACGGGCATTGCTTTGGTGTTTGTTAAAGTGGGTATGAATGTTCAGTGGGACGCACAAATGACGGTGCAGGAAATGGTGAATGAGGGCGTGCGGCGTGCTTATACGCTGCCTGAAAATAAATTGCGTGCGTCTGTTCTGCTTGACCCTGCGGGCAAACGGCAGAATAGCCGTGATAACACGCCTGCGGTTGTGCATTACGAAATTGTGGCAGGCGATAAAGTGGAAGTGATTTGTGCAGCCAAAGGCGGCGGCTCGGAAAATAAATCGAAAATGGTGATGCTTAATCCGTCTGATTCGATTGTCGATTGGGTTTTGGAAACCGTGCCGCATATGGGTGCTGGCTGGTGTCCGCCTGGTATTTTGGGTATTGGCATTGGCGGCACGCCTGAAAAAGCCGCCCTGCTTGCCAAAGAGTCTTTAATGTCGCACATTGATATTCACGAATTGCAAGATAAAGCCAAGTCTGGTGCGGAATTAAGCACAGTCGAAAAACTGCGTTTGGAATTGTATGAAAAAGTCAATGCCTTAGGCATTGGCGCACAAGGCTTGGGCGGTTTGACCACTGTTTTAGATGTGAAAATTTTGGATTATCCCACGCATGCAGCGTCCAAACCTGTGGCGATGATTCCCAACTGTGCGGCAACGCGTCATATTCACTTTACGCTTGACGGCACAGGGGCAGCCAAATTAGAACCGCCGTCTTTGGAAGATTGGCCTGATATTCAATACGAAAACAAAAACGGCAAACGGGTGAATGTTGATGAATTGACACCTGACGAAGTGGCATCGTGGAAAATTGGCGATGTGTTGTTGTTAAACGGCAAAATTTTGACAGGCAGAGACGCTGCCCACAAAAAAATGACCGATATGCTGAATAACGGCGAAAAATTGCCAGTCGATTTTACCAACCGCTTGATTTACTATGTGGGACCCGTTGATCCTGTGCGTGATGAAGCAGTCGGACCCGCAGGTCCAACCACTGCCACACGCATGGATAAATTCACACGGCAAATGTTAGAACAAACAGGCTTACTCGGTATGATTGGCAAATCCGAACGCGGCAAGATTGCGGTAGAAGCGATTAAAGATAACAAAGCGGTGTATTTAATGGCAACAGGCGGTGCGGCGTATTTGGTATCCAAAGCGATTAAATCCGCCAAAGTGCTGGCATTCCCCGAATTGGGCATGGAAGCGATTTACGAATTTGAAGTCAAAGATATGCCCGTAACCGTTGCGGTTGATAGCACAGGCACTTCGGTACACGCCATCGCCCCCAAAATCTGGCAGAAAAAAATAGGCATTTTGCCTGTGAAAGATTGATATTGTGCGTGGGGCTTTGCCCCACTTTTTCAGGCAGCCTGAAAAAGTTACTGTCATTGCGAGATTTTTTCGATAGAAAAAATCGTGGCAATCTCCCAAGTTCGGAGAACGGATTTTACAAAACCTTTTCAGGCTGCCTGAAACTTGCGTATAATCCCCAAAATCACCCTTTCAACCGCTTTTTTTAAGAGAAAAAACATGCAAAAACTGATTATCAAAAATTTAGGTCCGATTAAAAACTGCGAAATGGAAGTTCGCCCCTTTACCATTTTTATAGGTGAAAGCGGCAGCGGCAAAAGCATTTTGTTGCGGACGATTAGTATGTTGAAGTGGGTTTATAAAAAAATGCACCAAAATAAGTTATTTCAAGACATGGGCATAAAGCATAGTAATCATTTTGATTTATCAAAAATATCAAAAGAATCTATGTTAGATGACTATATTGATAACAACACTTATATTGAATTTTTAATAAATAATAAACCATTAATTATTATAGCAAATAAAAAGTTAAAATCAGAATACGATAATATTCCCATATCTCAATTTTTATTAAGTAAAATTTTGTTTTTAAATGAAAATAGAACTGTTATCCCTGAAGTCTTGTCATCGTTTTCAGGTCGAGGAGTAAATTTTTCTTACTATACTATGGAAATCATTCAAGAATTTCGTAAGGCATTTGACATAATAGGAAAAGATTTTGAAATTGAATCTATACAGGATATTAAATTAGACAGTAAAAAAACGAGATATGGGTATGAACAAATTTATCTCAATCGTAATAGTGTAGAAATTAAATTCGAAAACACCAGTTCAGGAGAAAAAAGTGTATCAATTATTGAATTATTAACTTATTATTTTGCAAAACATTATGATTTTATTCAAAATATTCCTGACGCAATTAGAATGTTGTTAGATATTAGATTTGATAAAAAATTATTTTCCGAATTATCTACGAGTAAAAATCATGGTCAAATGTTATTGTATGATGATGAAGAATACAGTTTTAAAAAATCCCTTACACTTTTAATCGAAGAACCCGAATCCAACTTATTTCCAACCAACCAAAAGGCTTTAACTTGTTTTCTATCGTCTTTACGGAAAAAGAAAAATAATCCTGAAATTATTTTTTCAACCCACAGTCCTTATATTTTAACTGTGGTGAATAATTTATTGTATGCTGATGAATTAGTAAATAAAAACAGTGAATTAAAAGAAGAAGTTAATAAAGTTATTCCTGAAAAATCTCAATTAAGTATTGATGATTTATCGGCTTATGTGGTTGAAAATGGAACAGTAGAAAGTATTATTGATACGGAAACTAACTTAATCAATGGTGAATATATTGATAGAGTTTCTGATAAACTAATGAGCGATTTTGATAAACTTTATGAGATGAAATGGAACAAATGAAAAGATTATTAGACTATCATTCTTTAAAAGAGAATAAAAGAAACGATTGTGTAGAACAGGATGGAATATCATGTTCTAATTGTAATGGTCGTTTGTTTAATAATAAAATTTCTTGCGAAGAAAAAGGGAAAACGCTACAGTTTTCTTGCAATGGTTATTCTTTTTATAAAATTAAGTTAGATGACAACGACCGATATAGTTTTTTAAAAGATATAAAACGCTGTGATTTTATTATTATATCTGAAGAATTAACAAAAATTGCTTTATGGGTTGAATTAAAAAAAGGAGGAGAGGAGGGTATAAATGACGCATTAGAACAACTTGGAAACTCAATAATTATGTTTGGGAGAAATATTCAAAACAAGTATGCAGCTATTGTTTGTTCAAGATTTCCTAAAAGTGGTAGTAGTACTACTCTCTATAAAGAAAAATGTAAAAAAAAATATGATACTTTACTATTTATTGAAACAAGACTATTAAATCTCAAATACAATCCTAATGATAACACCATATCAAAAACTTAATTTTTTAATCGAATAATAACTTTCAGGCAGCCTGAAACCCATAAATAACACTAAAAAATCACATTTTTCCTACGAAAAATGTGAAAACTAAAATATTCTCATTAACACAAGGACATTCAAAATGACTCAACAAACTTTTGCTACTGCCGATTTAATCGACATTGCTCCTGAAACGCCGTCTTGTGAAGTGCAGTTTAGAACCTTTGGCAAACGCCGCCGTTTTTGTGGGCGGGTTCGCACGGTTCGTTGCTTAAAAGACAATGGCTTGGTCAAAAAAATGCTGAATACGCAGTCTTTCGGCGAAGTGTTGGTTGTCGATGGACACGGCTCTTTATACAGTGCCTTAATCGGCGATCAAATTGCCGAAGCAGGTCGCAAAAACGGCTGGGCAGGTGCGGTTGTATTTGGCGTAATCCGTGATAGTGCCACAATCGAAACTATGGATTTTGGCATTAAAGCATTAGGCACCAACCCCAAAAAATCCGCCAAAGACGGCATGGGCGAAGTGGATACGCCTGTATCATTCGGCAATGTGGTCTTTCACGCAGGCGATTTTGTCTATTGCGATGAGGACGGCGTGTTGGTGTCAGCAGATGAAATTGTAGAAAAATAAGGCGTTCAGGCTGCCTGAAAGCACTTCCCGTGCGGGGAATTCGCCATTGCGAGCCGTGATAAAATCACGGCGTAACAATCTTCCTGCTACGGAGAAAGGACTTTTTAAAGATTTTCAGGTAGCCTGAAAAATATTTCTGTTTATGAAAAAGGATTATTATTATGCAACAAACATATTCATATCAATTCCCAGAAAATTTTGAACAAAAACTTAATGATATTCTTGAAGAAAAATGTTTGGTAAAAAAATTAAAAGTTAATCGTATTAAAAATGAAGATATAACAATAGATAACTCGCATGAGCATCGAGTTAATTTTAAAATTTTAGTAACTGAACCAGATGATATAACGCAATTAGTCAATTTTTTTCCTAAATTGATAACAGAAACGAATAATATATTAAAAAATACTGGACTTTTTGTTAATACAGATAGTATAGATTTTCGATATTCACAAGTTTTAAGCACAAAAAATAATGATTTGCGTATAGAAGGAAAATTAGCACTTAATGAATTTAAAAAAAGAAATAAAAGTTATATTTCCCTACCAGCAGTAACTAACGATGACAATTTAAAAACACTTCATCAAGAAATTCAAGAAAAGCTTTATCAAGGGCAGCCTGAACTTGCTCTTGACCGTTTGCATACATTTGCAACAACATATTTGAGAAAAATATGTACAAAATATCAAATTGACACAATCAATAAAAGTAATGGTGATAATTTACCTTTACACAGTTTAATAGGGAGTTTGGTTAGAAAATATGAACAACAAAACTGTTTATCAGAATTTTCCACTAATGCTTTAAAAAATAGTATTTCTATATTTGAGAAATACAATACAATAAGAAATGACCAAAGTTATGCTCACGATAATGAAGAAATATTAAATAAAAATGAAGCACAATTCGTGGTTACAGTCATTATCAATTTATTAAATTTTATTGACAGTATTGAAAACAATCAATCTTATACTTCATTATTTTATAGCCCAAAATAATATGAACAACACACAACACACCGACACCATAGCCGCTATTGCCACTGCCACAGGCGGGGGCGTGGGAATTGTGCGGGTTTCGGGCAAAAATTTATTGCCGCTTGCCCAAGAAATCAGCCATAAGCAAAATATTTCGCCACGAAAAGCGGAATTTTGTTCGTTTTTTGATGAGCAAAACGAAGTTTTAGATCAAGGCTTGTTGCTGTTTTTTCCAGCCCCCCACTCTTTTACGGGCGAAGATGTGATTGAGTTACACGGACATGGCGGAGGAGTTGTGCTGAATTTGCTTTTGCAACGCGTTTTGCAACTTGGGGCAAGAATGGCAGAAGCAGGCGAATTTTCTCGCCGTGCGTTTTTAAACGGCAAAATGGATTTAGCCCAAGCCGAAAGTGTGGCAGATTTAATCGCCGCGTCAGGCGAAAAAGCGGCACGCATGGCGGCTCGTTCGTTAAGTGGTATATTTTCTAATAAAATCAATGTCTTATTGCGAAAATTGATTGATTTACGCATGTTGGTCGAAGCAGTCATGGATTTTCCCGAAGAAGACGAAGATTTTTTACAAAACGCAAATATAAGCAAACAAATCAAAGACTTAAAAGCAGAAATTGAAGCCATATTCGCCACAGCACGGCAAGGGGCGGTGTTGCGAGAGGGCTTGCATATTGTGTTAGTGGGAGCCCCAAATGTGGGCAAATCGTCTTTGCTCAACGCCTTATCGGGCGAAGATACGGCGATTGTAACCGATATTGCAGGCACAACGCGTGATATGGTGCGTGAGCAAATTTTAATAGACGGCGTGCCTGTCTTTATTACCGACACCGCAGGTTTGCGGCAAACTACTGATATTATTGAACAAAAAGGTATAGAACGCGGACTTTCCACTGCCAAAAACGCAGACGCTGTACTGATTTTAAGCGAAAGCAAACAAGCCTTATCCGCTGAAACCGCACAATTATTAGCCGATATTCCGCAGGAAATTCAACGCATTTTTGTGGTGAATAAAATCGACAAAACAAATGAGCCGCCTGCGTTAGAGAGCAACGACAAGGGCGATACAATCAAACTGTCCGCCAAAACAGGGGCAGGTTTAAACTTATTAAAACAAGTTTTATTGAACATTATCGGAAAAACGCCAAATGACGAAGGCTTATTTTTAGCCCGCACCCGCCATTTAGAAGCCTTGCAAAACGCTTTGAGCGAATTAGATAACGCATTGATTTATCTACAACAAAACGACTTACTCGCCGAACACTTACGCCACACGCAAAATGAATTAGGCAAAATCACAGGCGAATTTAGCCCTGACGATTTATTAGGCGAAATTTTTAGTAGATTTTGTATTGGGAAGTAGTTTTTTTCAGGCAGCCTGAAAAAAAACGGCAGTTTTTTGACTGCCGTTTTCATTACTGGATAAAAATTATTTATCGCCTTTAACAATGATGGCGTAAGGCACATTCAGCGTTGTGCCACCATCAAAGGGAATGTCAATGCCGTCACTGGCACTTTTGCCCAAAGCCAAGTTTTCCGCAATTTGATACGCCAATTTCGATTGACCAACCACATCTTGCAGTACTGTACCAGCCATTTCGCCGTTTTTCACCGCTTCTTGGGCTTCGTCAATGGCGTTCATACCAAACAAGGGTAAAGGTTTCATATTGGCTTCTTTGAATGCGTCCAAAGCACCCAACACCAAGTCATCGGTATTACCCACCATCACTTCCATTTTTTTGATTTGTCCTGACTTAATCCAGCCAGCAACAATTTCTTTGGCTTTATCGCGTTCAGTGTTGGTGTCTTCGGTCATTGGAATGCGTTCAATATTCAAACCAGAATCATTGACGGTACGCATAAAGAACTGCGAACGCACTTGCATTTTCTTATTGTCTTTCGCACCTTCAATAATGACAAATTGCATTTTGCCATCGGTATTCAAATCCCATTCAGGGTGTTTTTTCCATTGATCAACCACCATTCTGCCTTGATAAGCACCTGCTTGCTCGGCAGATGAAGCCACCGAAATCACATTATCAAAACGAGAATGAATGGCTTTGGAAGCAGGACGGCGTGCAGCAATAATGGTTACGCCTTTTTCTTTGGCATATTGCAACACTTCTTGTATCGGTGTTTCAGCATCTTTGCCTTTAATGGCTTTGAACACCACCACCACCGATTTTGCACCGTTATCAATCATACCTTTCACTTGATTGACTTGATTCATTAAATCGTCTTTGGTTTGACTTTCGTTTGCCGATTCAAACAACAAATTTGCACCGCGTTCTTGTGCGATTTCTTTAATCGCATCTTCGGACGCGTCCATTGTGGAAATTTCACCACGCACACAGCAATGTGAAAAACCAATGGTTACACCTGCCGCATGCATTGTTGGATTGCGTGGTTTGACTTTGTTGTTGATTTTGACTGCTTTGCTGACCACAAGCTGCCAAAGAAAATACAGCAACGGTACTGGCACACAACTTAAAGAATGTTTTTTTGTCCATAGCATTAACCTCCTACCATGTGAAAGCACTGACAAAAAATGAAGAACATCTTGATATTTAAAGATGAACCAAACATACTACAACTCGCTGTTGTAACGGCTAATCATACTGAAATATGCTTGCGTATGCAACAAGCAATTACTAATGTTTAGGCAGCCTGAAAGAAAAAACAGCAATTTTCACTGCCGTTTTGCGATAGAGATAGTCGTTAAATTTCAAAACAATAACAAGCGGCTTTGCCTGCAACAGTATAACTAATACGGTAAGACATAGCATACGCATTAGTATTTTGAAGTTTAACAACGATAACCGTTCTATCCCAAACTTTTTGGCACTTGGATTGTCAATTGATCATTGAATAAAACATTTATGGATAAAAAATCAATTAAAAATTTTATTCACTAATGATAAATTGCCGACATATCCGATTGATTTTCCAATGTTTTACTGCCCATTGTAATAAATTGGCACAATGTTCATCAGGAATAGGCTGTGGCAAATTAAGATATACCAAGACTTTTTTGAGCAATGTTTCTTTATTCGATAAATCCAAACAAGGAGCAAGCGTTTGTTTTGACCATTTCTGCCCTAATCGATTGGTTAATAAGGGCAAATGTGCATATTGTGGTACAGAATATTTCAGGCAGCCTGCAAGATAAATTTGACGGGGCGTAGAAACCAATAAATCTGCCCCACGCACAATATGTGTTACGCCTTGATGAAAATCATCAACCACCACCGCCAATTGATAAGCCCACTCACCGTCCGCACGCAACAGCACAAAATCGCCAATGTCGTGTTGCAGATTTTGTTGCTGTATGCCAAAAATTTTATCTTCAAAAACAATGGGTTGATTATCTGTTTTCATTCGCCACGCAGCTTGCTTGGCATTATGTTCAGGCTGCCTAAAACGGCAATTTCCGTTATAAACCATACCGTCAATGCCTTGCCGACCGTTTTCCTGTACAGTTTTGCGACTGCAATAGCACGGATAAACCAAATTTTGCCGTTGAAGTTCGTCCAAAGCCGCACGATACAAAGCGTGTCGCTGGCTTTGATACACTACGCAATCGTCCCAATGCAAAGAAAATGCGTCCAATGTACGCAAAATATCGTCCGCCGCACCTTTAACTTCACGCGGTTTATCCAAGTCTTCCATACGCACCAACCACTTGCCGTTGTTAGCTTTTGCGTCCAAAAAACTTGCCACCGCCGTTAAAAGCGAACCAATATGTAAATGCCCAGTAGGACTGGGGGCAAAGCGTCCGATGTATTGCATTATTTTCAGGCTGCCTGAAAGATTTTTAACAAACGAAATAATTTAAAAACTATATGATATATTTAAATAATTTTTTTATCCTATCATAACCCCCATAAAAAATCAAACCGCACAAACTTCTGCAAATAATCTACGCTTGCTTGACTAAATTTACTTTGGAGAGACTCCTGCAAAACTAATCTTTTAAAACGAAACGCCGTAGGCGGGGCTTTGCCCACCAATCGCCTGATAGAACAGAATAAATATTATTGAAATTCAAGTGGTTATAAATTGCTCAATTTTGGTGGGGAACATGCCCACCCTACGATAGAATTAAATTTTTGTTTCTGTATAGGTTTTGCAGGGGTTTCTTGGAACGAAAAATATCCGTTATCGATTGTGCAGAAAAAGCACTCCGATAACGGATATTTTTTATTTTTGTGCTAATTTGGTAAAGATTTCCTACTTTTTATTTTCCTGATACACAATCAACAACGCCACCAAAGCAATTTGCACATTATTGGACAATTCAACCAACTCATTGCGTAAAGCAAACATAGCATCTGCAAAGCGTTTTTGTTGATGTTTTTTCAAAATACCGCCTGCACACTCGTGAAAAGCAGCGTGTTCTTTTTTCAAAGTTTCGTATTCTTTGAATTGTTCTAATTTTTTGCCATCGCCATACAGCCATTTGCCTACGGCACACAAATGGTCTGCCCCCACAATTTCAGGGTCATATTCTTCTGGATTCTGCCCTTTAAGCGTGAGTTGCAATTTATCAATCCACGCCGCATGGGCGGCAATGGCATTACCCAAAGTCAAACCATGCAAATCTTGTTGATCTTGCGGTAAATTTAAAGGAATTTTATTTCCTGCTAACTGTTGTTCTAACCAATATTTTAAGTGGTTCATTGTGTGAGCCTTTCTTTTGATAAGTGGAAAATTTTATATTTTAATGAAACATTAAAATATGTTTAGCAGTTTAACTTTAAAAACAAAATATCAATGAATTAAATATTTTCATATCCGTATATTGATATTAAAAAAATTGATTGTATTATGGAATAAAAAATCATATATCGTATATGACTTAATTTTAATATTTGATTAAAAAATATTCATTCCAATAAAATAATAATTGAATTTCAGTATGCTAATGAATTTGAAAAATTTTGATATGGGTAAAATAAAAAACAGTGAAAAACAATAATTTTTCATATTGCAATAAATTGATTTTCAGGCTGCCTGAAACGGTTTTTTATAGTCGATTCAGAGCAAAAGCATGCAAGGCAACTTTGCCTGCGACAGTATAAATAATACGGCAAGGCTTTCCCAATGAAGCATAATTTTGGTATGAATTTACTATGTCAAGGATAAACCTTATTTGGATTCATAATATTCAAAGGGTCAAGGTGTTGTTTAACGGCTTTCATCAATGCCAATTCAGCAGAAGAACGCATTTTTGCCACCCAATGTTTTTTCAACACACCAACGCCGTGTTCAGCGGCGATTGTGCCGCTATGTTGCAAAACTGCTTGATAAACGATTGAATTGATTTGATTTTCAAATTGATACGCTGTGTTATTCGCATAATCAGGCAGAAAAATATTGTAGTGCAAACTGCCATCGCCCAAATGTCCAAACAACACAATTTCTGCGTTTGAAAAGGCTGCCTGAATATTTTTTTCACATCGTGCCACAAAATCTGCCAAAGCACAAATCGGCACGGCAATGTCGTGTTTAATGCTCACGCCACGCCGTTTTTGAGCGGCGGAAATGTTTTCTCGCAAACGCCACCATTGTTGGCGTTGGCTCACATTTTGAGCAATTAAAATATGTTCAAAACCGTGTTGTAACAAGGTTTCAGGCAGCCTATCGCTGGCGTGCGTTTGTTCCCATTCGCACAGAATATGCCATTTTGCGTTGGTGGGCGGTTTTATGTGTAAATCTTGTGCAGAAATCATCAACGCCGTGTGCGAAATCAATTCAAAACTTTTGAGCGTACCTAAACTATGTTTTTGTAATATATTCAATAAGTTAATACATTCTTCTATTGAAACACAATCCGCCCACAGTGTCGTCATTTCTTGCGGCGGTGGAAATAATTTCAGCGTTGCCGCCGTAATCACGCCCAGCGTGCCTTCGCTACCGATAAACAAATGTTTCAAATCCAAACCTGCGGTGTTTTTATGTAAGGGCGACAGTTGCGAAATCAGTTCGCCATTGGGCAAAACCACTTCCAAACCCAACACCAAATCACGCATAGTGCCGTATCGCAACACATTGATTCCGCCTGCATTTGCCGCAATATTGCCACCGATTTGACAACTGCCCTCGCTGGCTAACGACAGTGGAAAAAACAAACCTGCGTCTTTTGCCGCTTGCTGCACTTGATACAACAGGCAGCCTGAACCCACGGTAATGCAACGGTCGGCAGTATTCACTGGATTGATTTGATTGAATTTATCTAACGACAACAAAACGCCGCCGTCAATGGTCGCTCCGCCACATAAACCTGTGTTACCGCCAATCGGCACAACAGGGATTTTGTGTGCAGAACAAATCCGCATAATGTTTTGCACCGATTGCGTTGAAATCGGCGACAGCACAATATCTGCACGACTTTGATAGCGTTCTCTTCTGTCTAACAATAAGGCAGAAATTTTGTCATCATCACGCACTATTTCATCAGCAGATAAGTGGGCAGAGAATAAATCGAACAGCGACATCATGTTTTCTCATCATTGAATGGCGTGATTGTAAGATGATTTGTTGATTTGCAAAATACTTTTTTCACTTCGCCTTGCGGCTTGTTTGCTTCGCAAACCTTTTATTGACTTCGTCAATAAAGATTTTAACTTTGTTAAAATAAACCTTATTTTGGCTTCGCCTAAATTTCAGCTTGATTGCTTCGCAATCTACTTTTATGAACTTTGTTCATAAAAGATTTGATACTTCGTATCAAACAAACCTTATTTTCTACACTCTTTGACACCGCCACTATCGTGTGGCGTTTTTGGGGTTGGAAAGCCCACCCTATAAGCACCTGCGGTATTTTGGTGTGTTGAAGATTCACCCTACTTCTGCACCACCGCTTTTGTTTCGCCTTGTGCAAAGCGAATATTGATGATTTCTTTATCGGCTAAATCTTGGGCAGAAACCACTGCTTTGCCTTGCTTGTTTAGCACCACGCTAAAACCTCTTTGCAAAATGGTTTGTGGGGATACGGCTTGTAATAGTTGTTCTTTGCTGTCTAATTTTTGTGATAACTCTTTGATTTTATTGTTGATAGATTGATTAAGCGTTATTTGAATATCATCTACTTTTTTCAGGCTGCCTGAAAGATTAGGACGCACAAAGGAGAGTAAATCGTTTTGGTGAGAAACTGCCGTTTGTGCTGTGATACAGCGTTGTTTCAGGCTGCCTGAAAATTGTAAAACGCAATCAGACAGGCGTTTTTGTTGTTTTTCTAACAGGCTTTGTGGCGATAAAAGCAGGCGTTCTAATCGGTCAATGTGTTGAGCCGTGTCATAATAGCGGCGGTGGATATTTTGTTGCAATCTTTCTTCTAATTTATTGATTTGTAATAATAATTCTTCTTTATCAGGACTACACAATTCTGCTGCCGCAGTCGGCGTGGCGGCACGCATATCGGCGGCAAAATCGCACAGGGTAAAGTCGGTTTCATGTCCTACGCCGCTGACAATCGGCAACGCCGAATTGGCAACCGCACGCACGGTGATTTCTTCGTTAAACGCCCACAAATCTTCAATACTGCCGCCGCCACGACACACAATCAGCGTATCCACTTCGGCTCGTTCATTTGCCACACGAATGGCGGTGGCGATTTCGTTTTCACTGCCTTTGCCCTGCACCGCTGTGGGATAAATAATCAATTCAATCAAAGGCATACGGCGGCGTAGCGTGGTTATCACATCGCGTAATGCCGCCGCCGCTGGGCTAGTAACAATGCCGATTTTTTGTGGGCATGTGGGTATGGGGCGTTTTTTGGCGGTGTCAAACAATCCTTCTGCAGATAAGCGTTTTTTCAAGGCTTCAAACGCCGCATACAACCGCCCTGCCCCTGTGGGACGCATTTGGCTAACAATAATTTGATATGAGCCACCTGCTTCATACACCGTAACTTTGCCGAACAATTCGACTGCGTCTCCGTCTTTGGGTGCAAAGTCCAAACGGCTTGCCTGTCCTTTGAATAAGGCACACCGCACTTGTGCGTTGTCGTCTTTCAAAGAAAAATAACAATGCCCAGACGCAGACGGTTTCCAGCCTGAAATTTCGCCTGATACCCACACACTGCCGATTTGTTCTTCTAATAAAAATCGTGCATGGGCATTTAATTGTGAAACGCTTAATGGGGTGTTGGTTTGTTCGCTATTCATTATTCAGGCTACCTGAAAAAATACCGTCATCATTGGATAACGGTATTTTATTGATGAAAAACAGTTTATTAAGAAAACAAGCGATTCGCTAATTCATCGCCTGGGGTTAAACCTGCGGCAAGCATTTCTTCTTGGCGTTCTTCAATATAATCGCCGACTTTACGCAACCATTGTGGCGACAGTTCTTGCAACTGGTCATCAACCAAATTGAGTGATAAATCGCCTGCCAATCGCACGGTTAAATCCATAAATTTGTCGAAGTTTTTGCGTCCTGGTGGCACATGGGCAACATCAAACAGAATGCTGAAACCACGATATTCTTGGGTGGAAAGTTGTTCGGAAGTGAACGAACGACCTTCCAAATCCACAGCTGAAAACATTGGTTCATCAGAATCAGGATAATAAAATGCACCGTCATGCGAGAGTTCAAAACCACGCGATTGCAAGGCAGTACGCATTCTGGTACCTGTAACCGTGCCGTGTCCGACCAAGTGAATGGCGATGATTTGATCCACTCTGGCACACAATTCGTCCAAAGGTTGGGCGTTTTGTAAGAAATTGCTGATATTGGTAAGTTCAATTTCGCCGTTCATTTTTTTAGCAAATTCTTTGACTTTATCGCCAAATTTATCTAATTCATTGCGTTCGGCTAAACCTGCACGGCTAATGGCTTGCAAGCCGATGACAAACGCTTGGTAATGCACCCCTGGAATGGGGTCGGCAGGCTGAAATTGTCCGTCCATAGTGCAACCGACAATACGAAAACGATGCAAACCTGTGGATAACGATGGCAGTGTAGTGAGTTCTTTGGGTTCATACAGCGAAATATACGCCATATAATCAAACGATGGGTGAAACCACGATAATTCGGTGTTTTTTAAATCGTCTAATTTAATCAGCAAGTTGCCTTTGGTTTCTGTTGTTTCGGCGGCGGTATCATCGCTTGTGGCTTGTTCGGCAGGGTCGTCTGTGGTAGCAAATTCAAACACATCGTCCATATTGTCGGCTTTTTTCTTATTTTTTGTTGCCGTAGGCGTTGCGGTATTATCGTCATCAACTTTGGCGAAAGTGTTTAATACGCCTGTTTCGCCGTCTCGCACCGAAACCGCATTTTCTTCTAATAAAGCATCACGGTCGGAATGACCAAATTGTTTGCGAATTTTTTTGCGATATTGTGCTTCTTGATAAGCGTTAAACGCCAACACCAACAAAATCACTGCCGCCGCTAATACCAAAACCATAATAATTGTTTGCAACATAGCCAAATTTCCGTTCAGACGAATACAAAACGACAGATTATAACAAACATTCTTAACTATCAGAATATTTCAGGCTGCCTGAACTTGAATATTTTGTAAAATGCCTAATCTATGCAACAATTCACACTTTTTATTGAGGACAAAAAATGCAACAGTTTGACGGAACAACTATTGTGTGCGTTCGCCGTGATGATCAAGTGGCAATCGGCGGAGACGGACAAGTAACGCTGGGTAACACGGTGGTGAAAGGCACGGCACGCAAAGTGCGGAAATTGTATCAAAATCAAGTGTTGGCAGGCTTTGCAGGTGGCACAGCAGACGCTTTTTCGTTGATTGAATTGTTTGAAGGCAAATTGCAAAAACATCAAGGCAAATTACTCACCGCCGCAATCGAATTAGCCAAAGAATGGCGAACCGACCGAGCTTTACGCCGTTTAGAAGCAATGTTAATCGTTGCCGATAAAAACAACACACTGATTTTAACAGGCAACGGCGATGTGTTAGAACCTGAAAAAGGCATTGCGGCGATTGGTTCTGGCGGAGCTTTTGCACAATCGGCGGCGATTGCTTTGAAAGAAAATACCGACTTGCCACCCGAAGTGATTGTGAAAAAATCGTTAGAAATTGCAGGCAGTATTTGTATTTATACCAATCAAAATCATATTGTGGAGATTTTGTAATAGCCGTAGGGTGGGCTTCCCAGCCCACCAATAACGCTGTTATTTATGTTCAGGCTGCCTGAAAATCTTGAAATTCTTGCAAAAAGTTATTAAGCATGGTTAAACCGTGTTCGGTCAGCAGTGCTTCTGGGTGAAATTGTACGCCTTCAATCGGTAGATTTTGATGACGCACGCCCATGATTTCGCCGTCTTCGGTTTCGGCGGTAATCAACAAACATTCAGGCAGCGTTTGTCGTTCAATCGCCAAACTGTGATAACGCACGCATTGCACAGGATTGGGCAAGCCACGAAACATTCCTATGTCTTGATGAAACACAGGTGAAATTTTGCCGTGCATTAACTGTTTGGCACGCACAATTTTTCCGCCAAAAGCCGCACCAATGCTTTGATGTCCTAAACATACGCCCAAAATGGGGATTTGCCCTGCAAAGCGTTGAATGGCGGCGATTGAAATGCCTGCTTCAAACGGCGTACAGGGACCAGGCCCCACCACCAAATAGTGTGGTTTTAATTGAGCAATCTTATCGCAATCAATTTCGTCATTGCGAAAAACTTGCACTTCTTGCCCCAACTGTCCTAAATATTGCACAATGTTGTAGGTAAAACTGTCGTAATTATCGATAAAAAGTAACATTTTGTTATTCCATGGTTTGAATTTAGGCTACCTGAAAGTATTGTACAATAAATAGCGTTTTTATAGTCATTAAACTTCAAAACACTAATGCGTTGTCTCGACTTGCCGTATTAGTTATACTGTCTGCGTCTCGCCGCCTGTTATTGTTTTGAAGTTTAACGACTATCTTATGGAGTATTATTCAAATGACTGCCAAAGAAATTATTCATCACGCCATTCGCAAAATTCCTGATTATCCGCAAAAGGGCATTTTATTTTACGATATTACCACCATACTCAATAACGCCAACGCTTTTCATCAGGTGGTGAATTTGATTGCGGATTATGCCCAAGATAAGCACATTGAAATGGTGGCAGGTTTGGAAGCACGCGGTTTTATTTTGGGTGCGGCGGTGGCGTATCGTTTGGGTTTAGGCTTTGTGCCGATTCGTAAAAAGGGCAAATTGCCGTGTGCCACATTTAGTCAAGATTACGCTTTGGAATACGGCAATGCTACGGTGGAAATTCATCAAGACGCATTGGGCAGTTGTCAAAAAGTATTGCTGTGTGATGATTTAATCGCCACAGGCGGCACAATGTTGGCAGGAGCGGAATTGTTACGCCAAGCAGGGGCAAGCGATATTTTCACCGCTTGTGTTATTGAATTTACGGATATGGACGGTGGTCAAAAAATTCGCCAAGCAGGTTTGCCACTGTTTTCTATTTTACAAGCAGACGGCAGTATGCCCTAACTTTCAGGCTGCCTGAAAATGTATGAACCGCATAGGCAAGAATGCACCCTACGGCGTTTCTGAATTTTTAGAACGCCCCATTAACCATATTCACTTTTTCTAATTTCAAAAGCGATATTTTTTTATCCATTCCGCCTGCATAACCTGTTAAATCACCATTGCTGCCGATAACGCGATGACAAGGAATAATCAGCGAAATCGGATTATGCCCCACAGCATTGCCTACGGCTTGTGGCGACATGGTTAAACGGTTTTGTTGATGAGCAATTTTTTGGGCGATTTCTTTATAAGTTATTGTTTTTCCAAATGGAATTTGCATTAACATTTGCCATACGCGTTGGCGAAAATCACTGGCTGTTATCAATAACGGCGGCGTAAAATGCGGATTTTTTCCTTGAAAATAAATATCTAACCATTGAGCCGTTTGTGAAAAAATTGCTAATTGATTATTTTCAAGAAATGCACTGATATTCGGTAAATATTTCTGCCCGTCAAAATAAAGCCCTGTTAAAGCATTATTGTGTGCGGTTAAAATAATTTTTCCCAAAGGAGAAGAATAAAAAGCCCATGTTTGCATTGTCTGATTGTTTCAGGCAGCCTGAAACACCCATTTAAAATACCGATGAAAAACTGCGTTCTTTTGTCAAACAAAACAACTGTCGCATTATCGTACAAAAGTGTATGCACTGCTTTGGGAATCATCAATGATTTTTTGGGTTTTAACCGACTGTATCAAAAAAATTCATCTAATCCCACTATTTTTCATCATTTTTTTCATTCTTCTGCTTGAAGAATAAGGCAGGTGCGAGTATGTTTATGCTTCAACTTCACTTCGTTCGTTGAACTGCGTTTCAGGCTGCCTGAAATATTTGCCTAAAAAAACAGGGAAATCATATTGATATTTTTCATGCATCCTGAAAAATATTCTCAAAGGATAAACTAAAATGCCCACACAACAACGCACACTCAGTTTTGAATTTTTTCCGCCACGCAATGAGCAAGCACGCGAACAGTTAAAAATCACGCGGCAACAGTTGCGACAATTTTCGCCTGCTTTTTTTTCTTGCACTTATGGTGCAGGGGGCAGTACACGAGACGGCACGCTACAAACCGTTACCGACATTATTCAAGACGGCTTAAACGCCGCACCACACTTGGCGTGTATTGGGGCGAATAAGGCAGAATTGCGTCAATTACTCAATACTTATCAAGATTTAGGCGTGAAACGCATTGTTGCTTTGCGTGGCGATATGCCGTCTGGTATGGGCTTGTTTGCACAAGATGACGACTTGTTGCATGCGTCTGATTTAGTTAAATTTATTCGTCAAGAATACGGCGACACTTTTCATATTGAAGTGGCAGCGTATCCTGAATTTCACCCCCAAGCCGACAGTGCCGAGCAGGATATTGCTCATTTTGTTGCGAAATGTCGAGCAGGGGCGGATTCGGCGATTACGCAATATTTTTACAATCCAGACGCTTATTTTTATTTTGTGGATGCAGTGCAGCGACAAGGCGTGGATATTCCCATTGTGCCTGGCATTATGCCGATTTCAGGCTTTGCCAAATTATCTCGTTTTTCAAACAGTTGCGGAGCAGAAGTCCCCCGTTGGTTGCGGCTGAAATTGCAATCATTTGCCGATGACAGTGCATCCTTAAAAGCGTTTGGCTTGGATGTGGTAACGCAATTATGCGAAACGCTGTTAAAAGGCGGTGCGTCTGGTTTGCATTTTTATACACTCAACAGTGCCGGCATTGTATCAACCATTTGTCAGCGATTGGGATTGAGTGGATAAAATTTTTCAGGCAGCGTCAAAAGCCATATTCAATGCCCAACGGGGTTTTACCGTAAATCCGCCTGCTTGGTGGGCTTTGTCTAAATGCTGTGCGGCGGCGTAGGCAATCATTGCTCCGTTATCGGTGCACCATTCGTGTTTGGGGAAAAACACTTCGGCGTTTAAGGTTTTTAATTTCGCTCGCAAAGCGGCGTTTGCCCCCACGCCACCTGCCACCACCAACTGCGTTAAGCCTGTGTGTTTAAGTGCCGCTTTGACTTTGCTGTATAAAACATCAACAACGGCAACCTGAAACGCTCGGCAAATATCGTTACGCGTGCTTTCAGGCAGCCTTTCGCCTTGTTTTTTCACACAAGTTAAAACGGCAGTTTTTAAGCCTGAAAAACTCATTTGAAAATCGCCTGAATTTATCATCGGACGCGGAAACTCAAACGCACCGTCTTTTCCTAATTCGGCTAATTGCGACAACTTCGCCCCACCAGGATAAGGCAGTCCTAAAAGTTTTGCGGTTTTATCAAACGCTTCGCCTGCCGCATCATCAATACTTTCGCCCAACAGCGTGTATTTGCCAACTGCTTCCACTGCCATAATCTGCGTATGACCGCCTGACACCAACAACGCCAAAAACGGAAAACGAATGTTTTTTTCGCTTAAAAAGGGCGAGAGTAAATGTCCTTCCAAATGATGCACTTCAATCACAGGAATATTTAACGCAAACGCCAAAGCATTCGCAAATGCCGCACCTGTAAGCAACGCTCCGCCTAAACCTGGCCCTTGCGTATAGCCTATGGCTTGAATATCGGCGTATGTTTTGTCTGCTTTGTGCAAACATTCGTTGGTCAAAGGCACCAAACGGCGAATGTGATCGCGAGAAGCCAGTTCAGGTACTACGCCGCCATATTCGGCGTGCATCGCCATTTGCGTGTGCAAAGCGTGAGACAACAAGGCGTTGTGTTCGCTATCAAACAACGCCACACCTGTTTCATCACAAGAAGATTCAATACCTAATACCAACATTTTGTTTTTCCTAATATTTCAGGCTGCCTGAAACTATCTATTTTTCACAATTTTTTTCATTGCTTTATCAAAATCACTTTCTAATTGTTGCATTTCTTTTTGGCGATAGGCAATAAATTCTTTTTCTGCTTTTTCAATCGCTTGTTTATGGCTAATTGTTCCTTTATCTGTTAAAAGTTGGCGATTGTCATTTAAAATTTGTCGGTCTAATTCATCAGTCCAATTTTGCATGGTCATTGTTTTTTCTTCTAATGCCTGTAATTCAGCATAATCTAAAAAACGAGAAACCAAAAGGTTTAATATTTTCAATTCTTTTTCATTTAAGTAATTTTTAGCAATGCCCACATCGGATTTAGTAATGTAATTACCTGAAAAATTTGTCATGCCCATTAACGGTTGATTTTGGTTGGCTCGCTGAAAAATAATTTCGGCGGCAGTGTGATTATGTGCGGCAAAGTGCAATTTATTCTGCACGGTTGCAAAAAAGTTTTTGGTTAATGGACTGTTTTTATCATAATCAATGGAAGTGGCAAAAATATCAGTAACTTGTTGATATAAATTGCGTTCGCTGGAACGAATATCACGAATGCGTTGCAATAATTCTTTGAAATAGCGTCCGCCGCCATTTTTTAAGCGTTCATCATCAAGGGTAAAGCCTTTGCGGATATATTCGTTCAAGCGTTTGGTTGCCCACTGCCGAAATTGCGTGCCACGCAAGGATTTGACACGATAACCTACGGAAATAATCACATCAAGGTTAAAGTGTTCCACTTGATAGGTTTTGCCGTCTCGGGCAGTTGTTGCAAAATTTGCAACAACTGAATTTTCGTCTAACTCATTCTCACTAAACACATTTTTAATATGCCGAGAAACGGTTGATTTATCTCGCTCAAATAAATTTGCCATTTGTTCCAAAGACAGCCAAACGCTTTCACCGTCAAAGCGAACATCAACGGAAATTTTGCCGTCTGCACTGGAAAATAAATAAAAATCGCTTTTTATATGATTGCTCATTAAATATTCCTTGATTATTTTATCAATAAATAATTTCAGGCTGCCTGAACGCAATTTAATTAAATATTAGCGAACATATTGTAAATATATAATTATATGCGGTTTTTATGGTGCATAAATAAATAATGGTTAAAAGAATAATTAAATAATATAAAAAAATAGAAATGTAAGTATTCCATTGCCACTGTATTTCATGACTTTCCCAGTAAATAAAATGCTCTTTTTTCATATTATCTAATTTCCCTTTATCCCATTCATTTAATGACATAAAATTATTTTTTTGATAATCATCTAATATACGCTTATTATAAAATTTGAAACTCAATCCAAAATTTAAAACAGTAAATATTATAGCAATAAACAATGATAATATAATAATAAAATCAATATAAAATAACCCTTTTGTTTGTGTAGGAACAGTAAAAAAAGAAGTATGCAATAGATAAAATAAAGAAATCATTGATAATACCAACCCCAAACCCAAACCAACTAATGCAAAATATTTGTGTGCTTTTTCAGTATTGCGACAACGATTTCTAACCCATTCATCGGGGATATTGTTAATACGACTATCCAAATCTTTTGTGCAAACAACCCAACTACGAATAAATAAAAACACACCGATAATCAATAAAATACTTTCCGCAGTAATGATTTGATATTTTTCGTAAGGCATTATTTTTCCTTAATATTTTATTTTCAGGCAGCCTGAAACTTATTGCCAGCCGCATTGAGCGTGATTTCTCATTGCGTGATCGGCTAATACCAAAGCCAACATTGCTTCCGCAATGGGGGCGGCTCGTAAGCCGACACAGGGGTCGTGTCTGCCGTGTGTGGCTAATTCAATTTCTTCGCCGTTTTCGTTAATGGTTTTGCGTGGCTTCGCAATGCTGGGCGTAGGTTTCACCGCAATTCGCACCACAATTTCATTGCCGTTGCTAATGCCGCCCAAAATACCGCCTGCGTGGTTGGATAAAAAGCCGTTTTTGTCCATTTCATCGCCGTGTTCGCTTCCTTTTTGGGCGACAACGCCAAAACCGTCGCCGATTTCCACGCCTTTCACGGCGTTAATGCTCATCATTGCGTGGGCAATGTCTGCGTCCAAGCGGTCGAACACAGGCTCGCCCAAGCCTACTGGCACTTGGCGAGCGATAATTTCTAATTTTGCTCCAATGCTATCGGTTTGTTTGCGAATGCTGTCTAAATAATCTTCTAACGCTTTGATTTGCGAACGATTGGCGGCAAAAAATGGGTTTTCATTGATATATTCTTCGCTTTCAAACTGAATGATTTGATCGCCAATTTGCGAAACGAATGCCACAATTTCTGTGCTAAATGTGTGTTTCAACCATTTTTTCGCCACTGCCCCAGCAGCCACACGAGCGGCGGTTTCGCGTGCAGAACTTCGCCCACCGCCACGATAATCACGAATGCCGTATTTATGCCAGTAGGTAAAATCAGCGTGTCCAGGACGAAAAGCGTGGGCAATATCGCCGTAATCTTTACTGCGTTGGTCAGTGTTGCGGATTAACAGGGCAATCGGCGTGCCTGTGGTTTTGCCGTCAAACACGCCTGATAAAATTTCCACCGTATCGCTCTCACGGCGTTGCGTAACATAGCGAGAAGTGCCAGGACGGCGGCGGTCTAAATCGGGCTGAATATCATCAACCGACAAGGGCAAATTCGGCGGACAGCCGTCAATCACACAACCAATGCCCACGCCATGACTTTCGCCAAAAGTACTTACCCTAAATAATTGCCCCAAAGCATTGCCCGCCATATTTTTTCCTAAATGAAAAGATAAAGGTGCGATTTTACTATAATTCAAAGGATTATTCAGGTAGCCTGAAAGAATTTATCAACCGCAATGAAAATCAAACGAAGCGTGTTAAAATGCACCGCTTATCATTGTTTTTCAGGCAGCCTGAAAACTCATTCTTATGCAAACCAAAAAACGCTTTTTTTACGAACTGTATCTTATTCTCATCATCGCTTTGCCGATGATGATTGCCCAAGTGGCACAAGTAGGCACAGGCTTTGTGGATACGCTGATGGCAGGTCATGTGAGCCGTGGCGATTTAGCAGCCGTGGGTTTTGGTTCCAGCGTATTTGCCACCATTTATATCACTTTATTGGGTTTTCCTACGGCGTTGAATCCCTTGTTATCGCACGCTTTTGGGGCTAAACGCTTTGACGAACTTCGCCACACCACACAACAAGGCGTGTGGTTATGTTTATTGGTGGGCTTGCTGGGGGCGTTGTTGGTAGCATTAACCGCCATTATTTTACCTAACTTTTTGAATTGGGACGAAAAAACCGTTCGCACCACGCAACTTTATTTATACGGCATTGCATTGGGTATGCCTGCCAGCATTGTCGGACGAGCCTTGCAATCTTTTGCCGCCGCCGTTGGCAGAACGCAAGAAATGATGTGGATTGGCATTTTGGGTTTATTGCTAAATATTCCGCTTAATTATGTGTTGATTTACGGCGTATGGGGCTTGCCGAAATTAGGCGGTGCAGGGTGCGGATTTGCATCTGCGGTGGTTTTTTATTTTAATATGATTGGCTTATGGTTATGCTTGTCGTATCACACTTATTTCAAAAAATTTGCACTCAATCAAGCGTTCAGGCTGCCTGAATATCAAGCGTTTAAGCCCATTTTACAATTAGGCACGCCGATTTGTTTTTCGTTTTTTATTGAAGTAAGTTTATTCACCTTTATTTCGCTATTGATCGCCCGTTCAGGTGAAGAATTTGTCGCCGTACAACAAGTGGTGATGACCATTTCAGGCGTATTGTATATGTTGCCGCAATCGTTGGGTGCTGCCGTTGCCGCACGCATAGGACAATCGTTAGGTGCCAAACAAAGACAACGAGCGGCTTTCATTGCCCAAGTGTGTATCATCGCAGGAGCGGTAGGTGCGTTGTTGGTGGGCGTATTATTGGGCGTTTTCAGGTTGCCTGTTTTACAATTATTCAGCACCGATGAAACGGTTTTAAAATTAGGACGAGACATTCTGTTGCTTGCCGCCGCCTATCAAGTGGTTGATGCCGTGCAAACCATTGCCGCAGGGGCTTTGCGTGGTTATAAAGCCACCAAAGTGCCGATGATGATACATTTCACCGCCTTTTGGCTGTTGGGTTTAGGCTTGGGTGCGTATTTGTGTTTTGGTATAGGTTTAGGATTACACGGCTTTTGGTATGCTTTGGTGGTGGCACTCACTGCTGCCGCTGTACTTTTGACCGCTTATTTGTATTATTTGGCAAGATATATGATACACAGTCGATAATTTAAATTGTGCAACATTTCAGCAAATGTCAAATGGTTTTCTTCTGCTGTGAAAAAATTCAGTTCGTGATAGAATGTTGCGTTTAACCGAATGGTGGTTTTAAGTACCACGCTTATAATTTAAAATTTAAGGATATTTCAAATGCTTGACAATATTTCTGACCGCCTGCACCAATGGGCAAAAACCATGCGAGGACACGCTCGTTTAACCGAAGACAATATCAAAGACGCTTTGCGTGAAGTGCGTATGGCTTTGTTAGAAGCCGATGTCGCCTTGCCTGTGGTGAAAGACTTTATCGAAAAAGTTAAAGTGCGTGCAATGGGGCAGGAAGTCATCGGTAGCCTAACACCTGGTCAAGCATTTATCGGCGTGGTGAATAAAGAACTCACCGATTTAATGGGGACGGAAAACAGCGAACTGAATTTAGCCTGTGTGCCACCTGCGGTGGTGTTGATGGCAGGTTTGCAAGGGGCGGGTAAAACCACCACCACTGGCAAGTTAGCCCGAATGATTAAAGCCGATAAACGCAAAAAAATTCTGTTGGTGTCTGCCGATGTGTATCGTCCTGCGGCGATTGAACAGTTGAAACTCTTGTCCGAACAAGTGGGTGTGGATTTTTATCCGTCTGATACCACGCAAAAAGCGGAAGAAATTGCCGCCGCCGCACTCGATTATGCGAAGAAACATTATTACGATGTACTGATGGTTGATACCGCAGGTCGTTTGGCGATTGATGAAGAAATGATGACGGAAATCAAGAACTTACATAATATTCTTAATCCGATTGAAACTTTCTTCGTGGTCGATGCGATGTTGGGGCAAGACGCAGTGAATACCGCCCAAGCGTTTAATGACGCTTTGCCTTTAACTGGCGTTATTTTGACGAAAATGGACGGCGATGCACGAGGCGGTGCGGCGTTATCCGTGCGTCATGTAACAGGCAAACCGATTAAATTCATTGGCGTGGGCGAAAAAATCAACGGTTTAGAACCGTTCTACCCAGACCGTATGGCAAGCCGTATTCTCGGTATGGGCGATGTGTTGAGCCTGATTGAAAATGTACAAAAAGGCATAGACGAAAAAACCGCGTCCGATATGGCGAAAAAACTGCACCGAGGCAAAAAATTCGACTTAAACGACTTCAAACTGCAAATTCAACAAATGCGACAAATGGGCGGTTTGGAAAGCATTATGTCCAAATTGCCTGGCGAATTAGGGCAAATGGCAGCCAAAGTCCCCGAAGGCACAGCGGAAAAAGCGATGGCACGCACCGAAGCGATTATCAACTCGATGACCAACAAAGAACGCGAAAATCCGCAAATTATCAAAGCCACACGCAAACGCCGCATTGCATTGGGTGCAGGCGTTTCCGTGCAGGAAGTCAATAAAATGTTGGAACAATTTGAACAATCGCAAAAAATGATTAAACGCTTAACCAAAGGCGGTATGGGCAAGTTAATGCGAATGGCACAAAGCATGAAAGGCGTATTTCCTGGCAATTTTACACATTGATTTTCAGGCAACCTGAAAAACCGTCCCAAAGGGGCGGTTTTATTATTTTCAACAACGCCGTAGGATGGGATTGGTTTTCAGGCTGCCTGAAAAGCATATAACTTATTGAATAATATAATATTTTACTCAACACTAAGACAATTTTTATCAGCACGCATATCTTAAATCATTTATCATTACGCCTTGTTTAATTGATTCAGGCTGCCTGAAATGAAAACCCCTTTTGTTCCTTTGCGTTTGCATTCTGAATTTTCTTTAACCGATGGCACCATTCGTGTGCCAGAGGCGGTGGCTTTTGCGGAAAAACAAGGATTTCCTGCTTTGGCTTTGACGGACGCAATGAATATGTTTGCCGCCGTTAAGTTTTATAAGGAATGTCGCAAAAAGGGGATTGTGCCGATTTTTGGTGCGGATTTTTTGCTGGCAGCAAAAGACGAAAATTCTTCATCTACTCGCTTGTTATTATTAGCAAAAAATCATAATGGTTATTTGCGTTTGTGCGAACTTTTAACCGCCGCTTATACCGATGAAAATCGTGCTGACAACGCACAAATCTCGTGGCAAATGCTTGAAAATGCAGATCGTTCTGGGCTAATTTGTCTATCAGGCGGTATTCACAGCGAGATTGCAGGGTATTTGTTGAAAGATAAATTTGATTTGGCGGTGCAATCGGCACAAAAATTAGCGGGGCTTTTTCCTGACGCTTTTTATTTGGAATTACAGCAGTTGCCTGATTATTCAGGAAATTTCACACAACAAGAAAATCAACGCTTTCACGAAATCAATCAACAATATAAAACCGTTTTTTCAGGCTGCCTGAAACTCGCTGGCGAGTTGGATTTGCCGCCAGTTGCCACGTACCCAGCACAATTTATGACGGCAGACGATTTTGTCGCCCACGAAACGCGTGTGTGTATTGCGTCAGGGGACGCTTTGGCTGACCCCAAACGCGTGCGGCATTTTCACCCATCGCAATATTTTTTATCTTTCGATGAAATTCAGACACTCTTCAAAGATATTCCCGAAGCGATTGAAAATACAGTAGAAATTGCCAAACGCTGTGCCACGGAAATTGATTTAGGCAATCACTATTTGCCGCTTTTTCCCACACCTGACGGTGTTTCTTTGGACGATTTTTTACGCCAGCAAGCCAATGACGGCTTGCAAGAACGCTTGAAAATCTTATATCCTGACGAAACCGAACGCAATCAAAGGCTGCCTGAATACCAAAATCGT
This sequence comes from Neisseriaceae bacterium, assembly GCA_017934045.1. Taxonomy (GTDB): domain Bacteria; phylum Pseudomonadota; class Gammaproteobacteria; order Burkholderiales; family Neisseriaceae; genus RGIG9985. Next base: position 83,094 of record JAGBKK010000024.1, read on the forward strand.
TTGGATTATGAGTTGGGCATTATTATTCAAATGGGTTTTCCAGGTTATTTTTTAATTGTGGCAGACTTTATTAACTGGGCGAAAAATAACGGCTGTCCTGTGGGGCCAGGACGCGGTTCAGGAGCAGGTTCGCTGGTGGCTTATTCTTTAAAAATCACCGATTTAGACCCCTTGCGATACGCCCTACTCTTCGAGCGATTTCTTAATCCTGAACGCGTGTCTATGCCTGACTTCGATGTGGATTTCTGCACCAACAACCGCGACCGTGTGATTGATTATGTGCGACACAAATACGGCGAAAATGCGGTGAGCCAAATTGTTACTTTCGGCACGCTGTCCAGTAAAGCCGTGGTGCGAGATGTGGGGCGTGTGTTGGGTTTGCCGTTTGCGGTGTGCGATAAGTTGTCCAAACTCATTCCTGTGGAAGCCAACAAGCCCTTGCCGCTTGCCAAAGCTATGGAAGCCGAACCTGCCATCGGCAAATTATTAGCCGAAGAAGAAGCCGAAGAGTTAATGGTTTTAGCCCAAAAATTAGAAGACTTAACGCGTGGCACAGGTATGCACGCAGGCGGCGTGCTGATTGCTCCGAGCAAACTGTCGGACTTCTGCCCTGTGTATCAAGCAGATAAAAGTTCAGGCAGCGTGTCAATGTATGATAAAGACGATGTCGAACAAGCAGGCTTGGTGAAATTCGACTTTTTGGGTTTGCGAAATTTAACCATCATCAAATTAGCCGAAGAGATGATTTTCAAACTGCGTGGTGAAAGTGTAGATACTGCCCATATTCCATTAGATGACGCTAGTGTTTATCGTGATATTTTCGCCGCAGGCAACACCAACGCCGTGTTTCAGTTTGAATCGGTGGGTATGAAAAAAATGTTGAAAGAAGCACGCCCCACCAAGTTTGAAGAAATCATTGCCTTTGTGGCGTTGTATCGTCCAGGCCCTATGGACTTAATCCCTGACTTTATCCGCCGTATGCACGGCAAGGAAAAATTTGAATATCTTCACCCTACTCTATCCGAAGTTTTGCAACCGACTTATGGCATTATGGTGTATCAAGAACAGGTGATGCAAACCGCCCAAGTGTGTGCTGGTTATTCCTTGGGCGGTGCGGATATGCTCCGCCGTGCGATGGGTAAGAAAAAAGTCGAAGAAATGGTTAAACAGCGTGCCACATTCGTTCAGGGTGCCCATGAAAAAAATATTCCAGAAGAAAAAGCCAACGAAATTTTCGACTATATGGAAAAATTTGCAGGCTACGGTTTTAACAAATCGCACGCCGCCGCATACGCACTCGTTGCCTATCAAACGGCATGGCTGAAAAAACACTATACGGTGGAATTTATTGCGGCAACGATGTCCAATGAATTGACCAACACCGATCAACTGAAAAATATGCACGATGACGCGATTGCCAACGGCATAAGTTTTCTACCGCCTGATATTAACCGTTCAATGTATCAATTTGAACCTGTTTCCACAAGCGAAATTCGCTACGCTTTGGGGGCAATTAAAGGCACAGGCGAGGCTGCCTGCAAAACGATGATTCGTGAGCGAGAGAAAAACGGCGACTTCAAAGACATTTTCGACTTCTGCCGCCGCATCGACAACCAAACCGCCAATCGCCGAGTGATTGAAGCCCTGATTAAAGCAGGCACATTCGATAGCCTGCACCCCAATCGAGCCGAAGTATTAGCCAATTTGGAAATGGCAATGGAATACGGCGTACAACAAAACGACAACGCCAATCAAGGCGGCTTATTTGACGAAGTATCCGACGCAATCGAAGAAGTCAAACTCACCCCCCACACCGCGTGGAGTTTGTCGCAACTTTTGGCAGAAGAAAAACAAGTGTTGGGCTTTTATTTTTCCGCCCACCCATTTTCGCCGTATGCCGAAGAAATCCGCCCACGCACACCGTTAAACGCCATAGCCCCAGCCAAAGAACGCCAATGGATTAGCGGATTTGTGATACAAACACGCACCATTTTTACGCAAAAAGGCAACAAAATGACGATTGTCGCCATTGAAGACGAAAACGGCAAATGCGAAATTATCCCCAGAAATGACGCTTTGGAAGAATACAAAAACACCTACGGCGAAGAACTCACCACCGACCAAGTGTTGCTGTTTGAATGCACCGTTAGCCAAAATCTTAACAGCGATACCGAACAACTCCGCATTTCTGCCTATAAAATGCTCAAATTAGACACCGCACGACAAAACTATGCCCGAGCCTTGCATTTAACCGTAACGCCAACGGCGGACATACCTCTACTTGCCCACACCTTACAACAACACACCCAAGGCGAACGCAAAATTCCACTGAAATTTCTTTATCACAATGCAGAAAAAAACTTTTCAGGCAGCCTGAACGCTTCTGAACAATGGCTCATCAATCCCAACCAAGCCTTGATTGACGAATTGCACGGACAGTTGGGATATAAACAAGTGCAAGTGAAATGGTAAAGGTATGATCATTTAAATAGTCAATTCAGACCAAAAGCAGGCAAGACGAACCAACGCTACCTAATTTTGCTCTAAATTGACTGTATTGAGCAAACACTATCTAAAATCTTTCACACTCATTTGCGTATTGTATCCGCCCACCATTAAATCGTTTTCATAGCGGTTAATGCCTGTGTATTCCCCATTGCCCTGCACAATGTTTTGACTAATCACATAACGAATGCTGTCAAAAAATTGATTGTTGTGCGTGTATTTATCCGCCGTCCAAAAATGACGGCATTTATCTTCATAATAAAAACGAAAAACATTGAGTAAATTACGCCGACAATGCAAAACATTGTCCGCTAACAACTCAATGCCGTATAACGATGACACAGAGAAAAACGCCTGAATTTCAAATGCAGGCTGATTGCGATTGCGGCGATAATAAAATTGTCGATAAATTTCCTGCAAACGGCGTTCTAAAATGGCACAGAGAAAATTACCATCGCCACAAGCAGGTTCTAAAAATCGTGCTTGATGATTTTTGACTTTGGCATCAACTAAATCCAACATATCCGCCACAATAAAAGGCGGCGTAAAAACTTCACCATGCTCTTGCACACGATAACGAGATTTAATCAGTGCGTTAGAAGCAGTCATCACACACACTCCAAACGCACAAAGCACCAAGCATTCAGGCTGCCTGAATGCTTGGTGTTTTTATAATAAGTTATTGATTTTATTAAGAAATTTTGATATAATGATAAAGAGCAATTCTTAATTAGAATTGTCGATTGTCGATTGTCGATTGTCGATTGTCGATTGTCGATTGTCGATTGCATAATCAATACTCGTTACTTGGAAAAATCAAATTATCTTTGCAAATTATAGCATTTTATCAAGTGTACTTTCGCGTTTGATCATATAGATAACCTTTCAGGCTGCCTGAAAGCCCCCCACCCTACACTTCATGCGGATTTAAGCGGGGTTTATCTTCTTCGCCCAAATCAATTAAACGCCGTAAATTTGTTATATAACCATTAACATCAAAGCCGCCGCCATAGCGTTGGGCTTGCCAAATCATTTCTACCAATGCCTCCATCATTAAGTGTTCGGCGTGCATTTCATCGCCTGTTTTTTGGCACAATTTTTGGTGAATTTCGGCAATGCCAAACGGCTGATTCATTGCTACTTGCTCTTGCAGAGCTAAATGTAAAGACATATGCAAAAATGGATTGGTTTCGCCCTGTTCAGGCAGCCAGTTATGATCTTTCCATTGTTCCAAATGTTCAACAATATGCTGATATTCGGGGTGTGCATGAATAATTTTAATCACTCTTTGTTGCAATGGGTCTTGTGTTATATAACGCATTGCCCACGCATCTGCAAAAAATTGTCGTGAATCATCGGTGTTGATATTAAACATTGAAGTTCCTGTAAATTAAATAAATTATTTTTTCAATCGCAATAACGCTTTCAAAGAGCAATCTTTATACCACAAACACGCACACAAGCCATATAAACACACCGAAGTTTGCCACTGGATACTTCGCATAGCGTCCAAGGCGTAAGGATTTTGCCACGCCCAGTATGCCCAATAAACGCCGTCAATCGACAGCCACGCACCAAACACGCCTAACGGCAACCATTGCCAATATCGCCGAAACAGCGAACGAGCCGTAATCGGTGCAAAAATGTAAGTGGCAAGCCCCATAATAAAACTAATCGGAATATCCCAATCAATCGCAGGCATAACAAATGAGCCAATAATCAGCAAACCAATGCCACAAAAAAGCGTGAAAAGTTTCCACGGACGCAAATAATCTTTAATAGAAACAATGGCTTGCATAAATAAAAATCCTTTTTCAGGCAGGCTGAAACGCATCATACCCCATTTGTTTCAAAGCCCACAATTTCCAAGCCAAAGCCATTTAGGCTATTCATTGCGGACGGATTGCCCATAACACGCATTTTGCGGACATTGAGACGAGCTAAAATTTGCGCACCTATGCCGTAAGTTTTGCTGTCCCATTGAAATGGCGTGTTTTTATGCGGCAAGGCTCGGTTTAATAATGCCGTGCCGTCTTCGGTGCGGTGCAGCAATATGGCTACGCCGCAATCGGCTTGTGCGATTTTTCGCAACGCCACAGGCAATGCCCACGAGTGTTTGGGGTCGGGCGAGATAAAATCCATCGCACTAAATGGCTCATGCACACGCACAAGGGTTTCGTTTTCAGGTTGCGGATTGCCTTTAATTAAGGCTAAATGCGTCTCACCTGTGAGCGTATCGGTGAAAATATGCTGCACAAATTCGCCCCACTCGGTTTTAATCGTATATGAACCCATATCTTCAATCAGGCTTTCGGTGCGACTGCGGTATTCAATTAAATCCGCAATCGTGCCGATTTTAATATCGTGTTTGCCTGCAAAATCAATCAGTTCAGGCAGCCTTGCCATAGTGCCGTCATCGTTGATAATCTCGCAAATCACCGCCGCAGGAATTAAACCTGCCATCGTTGCCAAATCTACACCTGCTTCGGTGTGTCCTGCACGCGTCAAAACGCCGCCTTTTTTGGCACGCAAGGGGAAAATGTGTCCAGGTTGCACCAAATCTTCCGCCTGTGCTTTGGGCGAGACTGCCGTTAAAATGGTGTGGGCACGGTCGGCGGCGGAAATGCCTGTGGAAATGCCCGTTGCGGCTTCAATCGACACCGTAAAATTGGTGCCAAATTGGGCACCGTTGCGTTGTGTCATCAACGGCAGATTGAGTTTATCTGCCATATCGTCCGTCATCGGCAAGCACACCAAACCGCGTGCGTGCTTAATCATAAAGTTAATTGCGTCAGGCGTTACAAACTGTGCCGCCATTAACAAATCGCCCTCGTTTTCACGATCTTCGTCATCGGTGATAATCACCATTTTGCCTGCTTTAATATCCGCCAAAATTTCGGGAATGGTTGCGATTGCCATTTTGTTATCCTTTTTTGTGTGTGATTGTTTTTTATTAGAAAACAAATAGTTATTCGGCAAATTTAATGCCGTTTCAATGTGCTGTGCCGTTTTATCGGTCATATTACGAATGCCGTTTAACCATTGATAAATGTGGGTCGGCGTTTTACCAATCGCTCTGGCAAAGGCATTTTTATTGCCGCCAAAGCGTTCATCAATGATTTTTTGTAATTGGTCAATGCGGTTCATTGCGATTAAAATGTGAAATGAAAAGAGTTTGTATTATAACAATAGGTGATTTTGACGGCAATAATGTATTTTGTTATATAACAAATATTTTTCAGGCTGCCTGAAAATCAATAAAAATGCGTGGGCAATAAATTGCCCACGCTGTGCGGTACTTAGTGTTTCAATAACTGTTTGATATATCTTGAAACGCCTTCTTCTACCGTCAAAAACTTGTCGGTATAACCTGCGTCAATCAGTTGATTTAAATCGGCTTGGGTGAAACTTTGGTATTTGCCTTTGAGTGCGTCAGGAAAATCGATATAGCGAATTATTTTTTGCTCGACTAATTCCGATAGAGATAATGGCGGTTTATTTTCTGCAGCACGACACGCATTAACTGTGGCAGTCGCTAAATCATTAAACGATTGTGCGCGTCCTGTGCCTAAATTAAATATGCCGCTGATTTCTGGGTGTTCTAAAAAATACAAATTGACTTTCACCACATCTTCTACACTCACAAAATCACGTTTTTGTTCGCCACTGGCGTAACCGTCATATTCGCCAAAAAGAGAAACAAAGCCGTCTTGTTGATATTGATTAAAATGATGAAAGGCAACGGACGCCATTCTACCTTTATGCTGTTCGTGAATGCCATACACATTAAAGTAACGAAAGCCAACTGTTTGAGATTTCAAGCCTTTTTTAATATGACGGCGTAGCACTTGGTCGAACAAAAATTTAGAATAACCATACACATTTAATGGTTTTTCGTATTTGCGATTTTCTTTAAAAACCGCACCACCGCCATACACCGCAGCTGACGACGCATACAATAAAGGTATTTTATTTTCTTGACACCACAAAAATAAATCGTAGGTGTAACGGTAATTATTTGCCATCATAAAAACGCCATCGTGTTCCATTGTGTCTGAACACGCACCCTCGTGAAATATAGCGTTAATGTTTTTTATAGGAAATTGATAATTACGAATGGCATCAATAAATTCGATTTTATCCCAATAATCTAAAATATCGCAGTCGGATAAATTCGCAATTTTGGTGCCATCGGTTAAATCATCAACCGCAATAATTTTGCGAATACCTTTTTCGTTGAGAGCTTTAACGATATTGCTGCCGATAAAACCTGCGGCTCCTGTAACAATGTAAGTCATTATATTTTCCTTATTCAGATTATTGGCACAAAGATCCATTTTATTGCGATCATCAATAAAATACAATCTTTTTTTTAATTAAAAAACGGACGATTAACAATAACCGTCCGTTTTTTCAAACCGTTAGATTACAGTTCCAATTTGCTTGCAATGTCTTTTAATTGACGGCGAGCCAAAGCCAAAGTGCCTTTGTTTTTATCCAACACGAAGTAGATAAACACACCGTCTAATTGATGAGCAGGCATCAGGATATGCAATTGCGTGGTCAAGGTGATTAAGAAGTCATCAATTTTTTCACCAGTTAAACCCAAGTTTTTCATAATTTTTTGTTTGGCGTGGTATAACTCGGTGTTACCTGCTGATGCGTATTCCAAATCCAAACCTTTGCCTTGCGCACCCAACATAAAACCGTTGTTAGAATCAACAACCGATGCAGCAATGGCACCGTCAATGGCCATGCATTCGTCTAATGCTTGTGAGATTTTCATTATTTATGTCTCCATATTATGAGGTTAATAAAATGGGCGAACAGAATTGTGTTCCATGTCGTCCTTTTACTGGCATTCCCTACAACTGCATAATTCAGGAATAGGCGTAAGCATACCGACAAATGCGGTACAAAACAAGAATTATTTTTCAATAAAAATCAAATAGTTATAAAACAGACTTTTTATGTATTCAAAAGAATTAAATTATCTTTTTTTTTTTTTTTTTTGAAATCAATAACTTATATATTATTTTTATTCTTCTTTACTTTTTTGCATACAAAACAATTAAGTTGATGAATTTTTTTAATATAAATAATGTTGCAAAGCATAAAAAGCATGGGTAAATTCAGGCTGCCTGAAAAAAATAAACAAAATTGAAAACACAAAAGACATAAAAAATAATATCAAAAACAATAAGTTAATTATTATTGATAAGTTTAACAATATCATCTGCCATTCGCTTGGCAGCACCTGTGTGTTGTTGAATAAAATCGATAGTTTGCTGTTTCATCATTTGCATTTTCTTGTTGTTGTGTAGCAGTTGCACTGCGGTTTCTGCCCATTCGTCTGCGGTTTGCACTTGTTGGGCGATGCCTGCATTCAGTGCGTCCTGTGTGGCTTGCCTAAAATTGTAAGTGGAAAAACCAAAAAGTACAGGTTTTTGACACAACAAAGGTTCAATCACATTTTGGCAACCTGTATCCACCAACGAACCGCCAACAAACACTAAATCAGCACACAAACAATAGGCGGTCATTTCCCCCATAGAATCACCAATCCATACTTGCGTTTGTTGATGAACGGATTGATTATCCGTGCGTTTTTGTGTTTGAAAGCCCAATTCACAAGCGTATTCAAAAGCTGCACCAAAGCGTTCAGGGTGCCTTGGCGTAATGATTAAAAGTGTATTTTTAACTGCATTTTCTTGTTTTTTCCACGCATTTAACAGCATTTTCGCTTCATCTTCGCCATTTTTTTCTCTTGTACTGGCACACAAAACAATTGGGCGATTACCTATTTTTTGCCGAAATTCCGCCGCTAATGTCCGCATTTTTTCTGTGATTTCAATATCATATTTGGTATTACCAACAACACTAACAGCGTTTGCCCCTACTTCATGCAAGCATTGTTTATCGTCTTCGCTTTGAGCAAAAACGGCAGACAAAGACGAAAAAGCAGGGCGAAATAAAGACGCAAATTTCAAATAGCCTGAAAGTGATTTTTGCGACAAGCGTGCATTGGCTAACACCGTTGGTATATGGCGTTTTTGACATTCGGACAATAAATTCACCCAAATTTCGGTTTCCATAAACACGGCGATTTTGGGGGAATGTTCATCTAAAAACTGCTGAATATATTTAAGATGATCATACGGTAAATAACGGCATTGTGCGTTAGGAAACAAATCCTGTGCGGTTTGGCGACCCGTTGGCGTGGTCTGCGTGATGAGTAAAGGCATTTCAGGCAGCCTGTTTTGCAATGCGTTAATTAACGGCAATGCCGCACGCGTTTCACCCACTGATACGGCGTGTATCCAAATTGCATTTTGCAGAGGATTTTGATAAGGCACGCCAAAGCGTTCGTCCCAATGCTTTGAATAATCAGGATTTTTCTTTGCTCTGCGTTGTAAATAAAAACGCAACACAGGTAGAGCGATATGCCACAATAAATTATAAATACGGTGTAAAAACATTGTTCAGGCTGCCTGAAATGATTTATAACGATTGTTTTTCAAGCCATTTTTTTAATTGTTCAGGATTATTCATTACTTCGTTAGGTATGCAGCCTGAAATTTCTTGTGGTTCATCAATCATGGCATTTTGTTTGTTGATATGAAACGATTGACAGTCTTTTTCTACTTTGGCTTTGCCTTGCCAAAAATCTTGTGCATTATCATATTCTAACGGAATAACCACTTGCCCTGATTTGTTGATATAGCCCCATTTGTCGCCTTTTTTAACAGAAGCAAACTCATCGGCGAACATACCCACAAAATCCCATTCAGCAGGAATAACTAAATTGCCTTTTTTATCTTTAAAACCCATTTTGATTTCGTCCCCATAAACTTCTGAATGGGGCATTAAGTCTGGTTTCCAGCAAAATATTTCCACTTGACCATCAGGTTTTACGGTGCGTGTACATTCTTCGGCAAATGCGGCAGAAGACAACAGAGCGAAAAATAAAAAAGAAAGATATTTCATTATATTATTCCTTTTTTTCAGGCAGCCTGAATATGATTTTCCAACTCCAAAGCCGCTGCTAATAGCGACAGTCTTGCAATTACGCCATACACATAAAAGCGGTTGCATACGCAATCGGGGTTGGCGGCTAATTGTGGAATGGCGGCGGTGTCCCATTGTTCAAAACAGCGATTTTGTTGATATTGTTGCAGTAATTCATCTTCCGTTTGTGGAATTTCGCCGCTTAACGGAATAAACCGCATACCAGACGCATTTAAGTTTTCAGACGCACTACGCCCCTCATGCACACGGTAAAAGCCGCCCAAAACAAATCTGTCCATCATATACACCACAGGTTCAGCCACCGCACCGCCAACCGTTTCGCAAGTATAAACGCCTTCTTGAATAATTACTTCGGCAACTTCCAAGCCCTCTTTCACGGTTGCCATTTTGTTGCGGTTTTTGCGATTTAAGCCCAACACTTCATCAGGCGATTTCACGCTCATCACCCCCATACCATAAGTGCCTGCGTCCGCTTTAACAATCACAAACGGTTCATCTTGAATATGATTTTCGGCATATTTTTGCTGAATTTTTTGCAAAAGTTGCGATACTTCATCAGCCAAGCGTTCTTCGCCTGTGCGTTCGTGAAAATTCAAACCGCCACACGCGGCAAAATAAGGGTTAATCTGCCATTCATCTATGCCAACCAACTGTGCAAATTCGCTTGCCACACGATTAAAAGCGGCAAAATGTTGCGTTTTACGACGCGTTGTCCAGCCTGCATGTAAGGGCGGCAGCAATTTTTGTTCGATATTTTTCAAAATATCAGGTACACCGCCTGATAAATCGTTATTTAACAATACCACACACGGCGTAAAGCCGTCTGCCAAGCTTAATCGATTGCCATTGCGTTGCAAGGGTTCTAACAAAAGCGTATCGCCGCCTGCTGTGGTTAATTCAGTAGGCTGCGTGATTTCGGGATTGAGTGAGCCCAAACGCACCGCAAAACCTGCTTGACGAAAAATTTCAGCCAAAGCAAACACATTTTGCAGATAAAACAAATTGCGTGTGTGATTTTCAGGCACAATCAGAAGCGATTTTGCGTCAGGACAGGTGCGTTCCATCGCGTCTGTTGCGGCGATAATTTCCGACTGCAAAAATTGCGGATTGAGATTATTAAATCCGCCAGGAAACAAATTCATATCCACCGATGAAATTTTATACGCCGCATTGCGAATATCCACCGAACCATAAAACGGCGGACGATGTGCTTGCCACTTTTGACGAAACCACGCTTCAATTTGCGGCTGATGAGCTAAAATCTGTTTTTCAAACGCAATCAAACGGTCAAGATAAGGGGAAGTTAAAACGCTTTGTTTCATTTTCAGGCTGCCTGACAGAATATTAGAAAATGCGATTATATTTTATTTTCAGGCAGCCTGAAACTGCTTATTGTTTAAACCCGTCTGACTTCCGACACGCCCTGAATGTCTGCCAATGATGACAAGACGCGTGGCAGTTCTTCGCCTTGTTTGACTTCGGCGGTGAAACGCATGGTGGCGGTGTGGTCGCGTGTGAGTGTATTCACGCCGATGACATTGATTTTGTTTTTGGCAAATGCGTCTGACACATCGCGTAACAAGCCGCCTCTGTCGTGGGCGATGATTTCAATATCCACAGGGAAAACATTTTGCAAGCCGTGTAATGACCATTGTGCGTTCATTGTTTTTTCAGGACTGCGTTCGGCAAGGTGAGCAAATGCAGAGCAGTTTTTGCGGTGTATCGACACCCCACGCCCTGCCGTTACAAAGCCCACAATCTCATCAGGCGGTGCAGGTTTGCAACATTTGGCAAGCACCGTTAGCAAACCGCTTTCGCCGTTAAGCAACACACCGTTTTTGTCGTTCTTTTTAGCTTTACTGATTTTTAAGACTTCGGCAGGTTTTTTGTTATCTTGTTGTTCTTTTTCGATAAATTCGTTTAATGCGCGTTCGACTGCGGTCATCGATATATCGCCTTGACCCAAGGCAACCTGAAAATCTTCCGCTTTGCTGTATCCACAATATTCGATGAGTTTTTGCATATTCGGTTTATGGGGCGTGCGATTGAGCAGTTTTTCCAACAGATTTTTACCATTTTCACGAACCGAATCAATAGTTTGCGAACGAATATAGGCTTTAATTTTGCTAATCGCTTTACCGCTTTTCACCCAGCCGTTGTGCAACCAGTCAGGCGATGGATTGCCTGTTTTTGCGGCGATAATTTCCACCCTTTGTCCGTTTTCTAATGGTGTGGAGAGTGGCACCATCTGCCCATTGACTTTCGCACCACGACAGCGATTGCCCAAATCGGAATGTAAGCCGTAGGCAAAATCAATCGGCGTAGAACCCTCGGGCAGCGACAAAACGCGTCCTTGTGGGGTTAAAACATAAATCGTGTCGCTAAATAATTCGGTTTGAAAAGCGGCTGCCAAGTTGGCTTTGTCGCTACTTGCCATATTTTCACGCCAGTCAAGCAGTTGGCGTAACCACGCAATTTTTTGTTCATACACCGAATCGCCCTGTCCGCCCTCTTTATACCGCCAGTGTGCTGCCACGCCAAATTCGGCGTATTCGTGCATTTCAAATGTGCGAATTTGAATTTCCACGCCTTTATTTTCAGGTCCCACCACCACCGTGTGCAAACTGCGATAATCATTCGCTTTGGGGTGCGAAATATAATCGTCAAACTCGCCTGAAATCGGCTGCCACAGGCTATGCACAATCCCCAGCGTGGTGTAACAATCGGCTACTGTTTCCACCAACACACGCACCGCACGAATGTCATACAGCCCTGAAAACGGCAGGTGTTTTTTCTGCATTTTGCGATAGATTGAATAAATGTGCTTGGGGCGACCTGCCACTTCGCATTTCAAACCTAAATTATCCAATTCGGCTTTCAGGCTGCCTGAAAAGGCGGCAATATACGCCAAGCGTTCATCACGATTGCCGTCCAAGGCTTCGGCAATTTCACGATATTCATCAGGGTGTTGATAGCGAAAGCCCAAATCTTCCAATTGCCATTTCAACTGCCACACACCCAAGCGGTTTGCGAGTGGTGCGAAAATATCCATCGTTTCCTTGGCAATCGCTCTTTTTAACGGACTGTCAGGCACTCTACCCAAAAACTGCATCGTGCGTGTGCGTTGTGCCAATTTAATCAGCACCACACGAATGTCCGACACCATCGCCAACAACATTTTCCGCATGGTTTCCGCTTGGCGATTGCGTTCATCAGGTGTTGCCAGCGAATCCACCTTGGCAAATTCGGTGAGTTTAGACACTTGATCTATGCCTTCAACCAACTTAACAACTTGTTTTCCAGCGATTTTTTCTAATTGAATTTTCCATTCAGGCACAAACGCAGGAAACACAGAAGCAAGTGTCGCAATCACTGCGTCAGGCAATAAATCCAACTCTTCCACCATTTCGGCGGTGCGTAACAAATGGCGAAACAACGGCTCGCCCACAGGCGTTTGGTGTTCATCATTAAGCGTATTTTTCAGCAAAGTCAAAACGCTGTAAAAAATTTTCTTATCTTTTTCAGGCAGCCTTTTGGCATACAAAACCACCCATTCTTCGGGGGTGTCGTCAGGTGTCCAGTCAAAATGTTGGCGTAGTTCTTCACTCATTATTTTTATCACTCCGTTGCGAAATCAAATGTTCGGTATCGTCATCGTCCATAATAATGCGATGCCCAGGACCTTCCAAATCGTCAAACTGCCCACTTTTAGACGACCACCACAGTGCAATGCCAATCAACAACACCAACACAATGCTAATCGGAATTAAAATATAAATGCTTTCCATTTACAATGCTCCTGTTAAGTCGTTCAAAATAAAAGAATATTTTTGATAAGACAAAATGCCGTTGAATAAAGTTAAAGCAACTTCATCATCAACAATCAGCACTTTTTCGCCTTTAACCTGCCACAAAAACGAACGATTTTCCAAACTTTGCAAAGCCACAAATTCAGGCAAATTTTGACTGTTTTCGTCCGTGGTTTGAGCTTTAATCATCACCTGACCGTGCAGATTGTCGTCCTGCGTCATCGCCAAAAAACCCAAATGAACACCGCTGATAGTATTGATAGCAAATGATTGAACACTCATTTTTCAGGCTGCTTGAAAAGTAAAATTAAGCGTTATTTTACTATGAGAAGTGTCAAAATTAAATTTTTTAGGCTGCCTGAAACAATTCTGCAATATCAATTTCATCTGCTTTGGCAGAAATTAATCTTAAATTTCTACATGTAAGTGCAGGTTTGTCTTGTACCGTAATAGTGCAAAATTGATCGATGGGAACTTGAAACACTTTGTTCATGCGTTCTTTGAAGTCATCTCGTCCAGCATTGGGAACTACAATATCAATTCTACGATTTGATGTATGCTGACGCAAAATATCATTAAAATGCTCGTCTGCACTATTAAATGAATATCCGACAACCACAATATGTTCGGCTTCTTGAACCCATTTAGAAGCATTTGCCCAAAGGTCAATATATTTATTTGAAAGAACTGGTTTTATTCTTAATGGGGGAACTAATGCAGGAATAACATGACGGTGTCTTTTAATATCATCATCACTAACATTGATATTTGGCTGAACAATATTAGATATAACCCATTGTGGGGAAGATTCTAATATATTTTCAATAGACATTAAGTTTCGTGTATCCATTCGCACATATTCGGCTAATCCGCCATGAAAATAAATCACATTGTCATTTCTCAACTGTTTTTGAAGAAATGAAGTGTAATTAAGCGTTATGGCACGGATATTATTGGGAAGATTACTATAAAACGGCAAGTTACCGTCAGGATAAGCATTAAACACTTGTTTTTGTTTTTCAACCAAAAACGCCCATAATGCCCAAGATATGTACAGATAGTTTTTAATATCTGCAAGTTTGTTGCTATAAAAACCGAAAAACTTTTCTACTAACAAGGTCTCTATATTGAGTAATTCTGCTCCCAAAGCATTGGCAACAGCATGATATTCACCAGTAAGCCCCATTTTTAATGTGCGTTTGAGTACTGCTTTGAATGTATCAGAAAGTGATAATTTATGAATATCCAAAATAGAATCGCTATCTAAAAAATTATCAGCATCTCGTGGAAAAATTTCTCTAATCAACTGCTCTGTTTCGTCATCTAATTGACTTTCTTCCGCAATAGTAGCCAACTTATTAAACAGTAAAATAATCAATCTACCGTGTTTTTTTACAATATCATCATCTGAAAGATTGGTAATAGCATTTTGTACTTGTCTAACCATTTCCCTTTGTTCGTGTGGTTCTCGTATGGCAATTTTATCAACGGCACTTGCAATCATTTTATTGAAATCAAACCGAAGACCTGGAAGTATATCGCGTAACGCTGTATTAACTTCTCTGCCGTCATTTTCCAAATAACGAGCAAGGTCTGCCAACAATGTATTAGCCAAAGGAAAATCAATGCCAGTGGTTCTATCAACACCTGCACCTGTAATCAATAAATTGGTCATTTTTACACTCCTTTTTAGTGTATTTAATTGATAATTTTGATTATGTGGGGGCATTATATTTTTTTTCAATAGTTTTGATTGATAAAAAACTAAATAGTTTTCAGGCTGCCTGAACAGTAAAATTAAGCGTTATTTTACTATGAGAAGTGTCAAAATTAAATTTTTTAGGCTGCCTGAAAAGATGAAAAATTATCGCAAAAATGCGACAATAAACGCTTT
Source organism: Neisseriaceae bacterium (assembly GCA_017934045.1). Taxonomy (GTDB): domain Bacteria; phylum Pseudomonadota; class Gammaproteobacteria; order Burkholderiales; family Neisseriaceae; genus RGIG9985. The sequence goes on from JAGBKK010000024.1 coordinate 98,331, forward strand.
TAGATTTATCATCAAAGGACAACACCAATGACCGCACAAATTATTGACGGCAAAGCCGTGTCGCAAAAATGTTTAGACAAAATTGCTGCCGAAGTAGCTCAACGCACCGCTGAAAACAAGCGTCCGCCGTGTCTTGCGGTGATTTTAGTGGGCGATAATCCAGCCAGCCATGTGTATGTTCGCAATAAGAAAAATGCGTGCGAAAAAGTGGGCTTTCGTTCTTTGTCGTATGAAAAATCGGCTGATTTTAGTGAAGCCGAATTGTTGGCGTTGATTGACGAACTGAATAACGATGACACTGTTGATGGCATTTTGGTGCAACTGCCTGTGCCGCCGCATATCGACAGCCAAAAGATCATTGAACGAATCCGCCCTGATAAGGATGTTGATGGTTTTCACCCTTACAACATTGGGCGTTTGGCTGTGAAAATGCCCCTAATGCGTCCTTGCACGCCCAAAGGGGTGATGACTATGCTGGCTGAATATGGTATTGATGTTAAAGGAAAAAATGTAACGATTGTGGGGCAGTCAAATATTGTCGGCAGACCGCAAGCGTTGGAAATGCTGATGAATCGAGCCACCATTACCGTGTGCCACACCGCAACGAAAGACTTGCCTGCGGAAGTGGGTAGAGCGGATATTGTGGTGGCAGCGGTGGGTCGTCCAAATTGCATTAAAGGCGAATGGATTAAAGACGGTGCGGTGGTGATTGATGTGGGCATTAACCGCTTGGACAACGGCAAATTGTGCGGCGATGTGGAATTTGCAACCGCGTCTGAAAAGGCTTCATTTATCACGCCCGTGCCAGGCGGTGTTGGTCCAATGACGATTGCGTCTTTATTGGAAAATACTTTGGAAGCGGCAAAGTTGCACGATCAATAATTGTTTTCAGGCAGCCTGAAAGGAATCAATAGCATGATTACACTCTACGGTATTCCTAATTGCAACAGCGTTAAAAAAGCACGCCGTCTTTTGGAAGAAACAAATGTCGAATATTCATTTGTGGATTTCAAAAAAACACCGCCCACACAAGAACAAATTTCATTATGGATTAAGGTGTTAGGTTGTGATATATTGATCAACAAAAAAGGCACAAAATGGCGTTCATTATCTGATGAAGAAAAACAAATTGATCCCATTTTGCTTATTGCACAATATCCCACACTCATCAAACGCCCACTGATTGAATGGGCTGACGGCACAATCACCGTAGGATTAGATGAAAAACACTTTCAGGCAGCCTGAAAAAACAACAATGCGAGTACAACCCAAATGAATTGCACCATTTTTATGTCCGATATGCACTTGTGTGCGGACACGCCCCAACTAAACGCCCTATTCTTTCGCAAATTAGACGAATGGGCAGGCAAAATTGACGCTTTATATTTATTGGGTGATATTTTCGATGTGTGGGTGGGCGATGATGATGACGACCCTGTTTTGATTGAAATCACGCAAAAAATGCAGGCTTTTACTTCTCAAACACCGTTGTTTGTTATGCGAGGTAATCGTGATTTTTTGTTGGGTAAAAAATTTGCCAAAGCGTCAGGGGCAACAATGTTAGACAATGACCCTTGCTTAATTCATTGTTACAATACACCGCTGATACTGTCGCACGGCGATATTTTCTGCACCGATGATGTGGAATATCAAAAGTTTCGCCGCCAAAGTCGCAAACGCATTTGGCAGTTTTTTGTGCTGATGAAATCATTAGAAAAACGCCGTGTTTTGGCAAATCAAATTCGCACATTATCGCAACACAAAAAAAGCGAAGCCGTGCAGTATGAAATTTCCGATGTTACGCTTCAAGGCTTAAATAACGCACAAAAACAATTTTCAGGCAGCCTGAAAGGTCAAGTGGCACATATTATCCACGGACACACTCACCGTCCTGCAACCCATACACACTCATTTCAAAATCAAGAATATCAACGCTTTGTCTTGCCTGATTGGCAAGACGATAAAGGCGGTTGCTTGATTATGTGGGCAGATGGCAATATCGATTTTGCATCGTTATAGGTGCGTAGCACAACAATTCAAAAGCAAAATACGGCAAAGCATACCAACTGAAATTTAACAACAATATAGTCGTTAAACTTCAAAACAATAACAGGCGGCTTTGCCTACGACAGTATAAATAATACGGCAAGGCGTGCCATAAGCATTAGTGTTTTGAAGTTTAACGACTATACTTTTAGGCTGCCTGAAAAAAGGCGGCATAGCCTAAAAAGGCGGTGTATGCGATAAAGCAGGTGATGAATACCACGCCTTGTGGTTTGCCGATTTTTTGTTTGCAGCAGAAAACAAACAGCAAGGCGTTTAAGAACAGCATCACGGCAATGTCGCGGTATAACACTTCGGGGGGGGCAGCGATGGGGCGGATAACGCCTGCCATGCCCACCACACACATTAAATTGAAGATATTCGAACCTACCACATTACCCAAGGCAATGTCGTCTTCGCCTTTTTTGGCGGCAATAATGGAAGACGCTAATTCAGGCAGCGATGTGCCAACGGCGACAATGGTTAAGCCAATGATTAAATCGCTCACGCCTAATTTGTGAGCAATTTCCACCGAACCCCAAACCAGTAATTTGGAACTGGCTACTAATAAAACAAGCCCTGTAATTAGCCAAAATATGGATATGGGTAATGATTTTGCAGGCGGTTCTTGTTGATAAAATTCATTGCTTTTTTTATGTTGTTTAATGTCAGAAATCACAATAAACGACATAATCAAAATAAATAAACCCAATAATACCCACGATTCTAAATGCGAAATAACGCCGTTATATGCCATATAGGCAGATAATACTGTTAAAACGGTGAGTATGGGTAAATCTCTTTTGAGAATTTTTTGCGAAGTGGCAATAGGATAAATTAGAGCAGTTACCCCTAATATTAAGGCAATATTGGTTATGTTAGAACCGTAAGCATTTCCTAATGCAATACCTGGGCTGTTATCTAATGCCGCCATAACCGAAACCGTCATTTCAGGGGCAGAAGTACCAAAGCCCACAATCACCATACCGATGATTAAAGACGGAATACCCATAATTTTGGCAACAGACGCACTGCCGTCAATAAATTTATCGGCACTCCAAACCAAAATAATCAAACCGATAATAATCGCAAGTAGTGATAATATCATCTTATTTCAATCCATTATGTGTTGTGTTGTTTAATATTTAATTTTTCAGGCTGCCTGAAAGTATTGAATAGATATTTTAATCATAATTTTCCCATAAACTGTAAGGATGTCGGCTTAAATAAGCATTGCTGTATCTGCCGTCTGCGGTAATTTCTTCGCCTAACCAGTTAGGTTTGGGATATTGTTCTTTTTCGTCTTTGAGTTCTAATTCCGCAATCACCAAAGGGGCGTTTTCTCCTTCATATTCATCAATTTCAAAAGTATAATCGCCTTTGTGAATAATATGTCGTGTTTTTTGTAATGAAAAAGCACACAATTCTTTTAGCATTGTTTGTGCGTCTTTAACAGGAATGGGGTATTCAAATTCGTGGTGTGAAATATTGCTGATAAAACCTTTTATGGTAATCCAAGCGTGGTTATCAATAATACGCACTCTTATGGTACATTCTTTTTCCACCGACATATAACCTTGTTGCATTTTTATGGATTGGCTAATTTCGTTTTGCCAGTCATTATTTTTTAATAAAAAACGGCGTTCTATTTCAATCGACATTTTGTCATCACCTTATCAATCAATTCGGGGTTAATTTCTGTTTCTATCGGTAAAACATAAACTTGCGGTAAATTTTCTTGACTTAATTTAACGGCATCTTTTTCGGTCATAATCACCGTTTGGCTTGTCGGTATATCGCTTACAGCAATGGTGGCGTGGTCAGGTAAAGCCTGCGTTTTGCAAGAAATACCCATATTTTTCAAGGCATTAAAAAAGCGTTCTGGGCGTGCAATGCCTGCTATCGCCAGCACTTTTTTATCGGCAAAAAAATCAGCCGTAACCGTTTTGTGCGGATTATTCAATAAATAAAACGGCTGATAATGCGTTTTCAGATGAAATACTGCCACGCTTTCAGGCAGCCTGAAATCGGTTTTTTCATCATTTATCAATAATATATCCACACTATTTAATCGTTCTAATGGCTCACGCAAATTGCCGTCTGGCAATAAATGGGGTGTGGTTTGTTGATCGGAAAACAGCACAATTTCCATATCACGATACAAACGATAATGTTGCAAACCGTCATCAGAAACAATGACTTGCGTTTCAGGGTGCCTGTCTAACAACAACTTTGCCGCCGCAACCCTATCCGCCCCCACTGCCACAGGGATGGCGGTTTTTTGCCACAACAGCAAAGGTTCATCACCCACATCGTATGCCGTGTCGTGCGGCGTAATCAGGCGAATATCACGGCTTTCGCGACCGTAACCACGACTGACAATACCCACTTTAATGCCTTGATTTTGCAAACCTTTTACCAACGCTGCCACAAAAGGCGTTTTGCCACTACCGCCAACATGAATATTGCCCACCACCACAACAGACACAGGCAAACATTCGCTTTTCAAATAAGCCAAACGATACCCAGCCCGCCGCATTTTCACGCCCAAGCCAAACAGCCACGACAACGGACGCAAAACAAGCGTCAGCCCCAAAATGGGCTTTTGCCAGTGGCGTTCAATGATTTGCGTCAATAGGGACATGGCGGTCATTCGATTAGGTTGAAAAGCGGTTATTCTAATCAAGTTTGTGCCAGTTTTCGATAATTTTTTTGTGAATGAGTTTTCAGGCTGCCTGAAACATTGTTCAACGAGCGAAGCGAAGTTAAAACTTTTTTACTATAAATATCAAAGTCTATCATTCAGGCTGCCTGAAAATCTATGACAGAAAACGCAAAAACAGGTACAATACCGAAGTTTTGTTCAAATGTTTTCTCACAACTTTGTATCTGAAAGAGAATTATGTCAGACAATTTCGTTATCTGGTTTGAAAACCTGCGTATGACCGATGTGGATCGTGTTGGCGGTAAAAATGCCTCTTTGGGCGAGATGATTAGCCAACTCACTGAAAAAGGCGTGCGTGTGCCAGGCGGCTTTGCCACCACCGCAGACGCTTTCCGTGCGTTTATTGCACATGACGGTTTGGGCGATAAAATCTCTGCCGCACTCAAAGATTTGAATGTCGATGATGTCAATGAATTGGCACGCGTCGGCAAAGAAATCCGACAATGGATTATCGACACACCTTTCCCACAGCAGTTAGAAGATGAACTGAAAACCGCTTGGGATAAAATGGTTGCAGACGCAGGAACGCCTGATATTTCGGTTGCAGTGCGTTCGTCTGCCACAGCGGAAGACTTGCCTGATGCGTCTTTCGCAGGTCAGCAAGAAACTTTCTTGAATATTACAGGTTATGAAAATGTGAAAGAGGCAATGCGTCATGTATTTGCCTCTTTGTATAACGACCGTGCGATTGCCTACCGCGTGCATAAAGGCTTTGACCACGATATTGTCGCTTTGTCGGCTGGCGTGCAAAGAATGGTGCGTTCTGATTCAGGTGCGTCAGGCGTGATGTTCACCATTGATACCGAGTCAGGCTTTGATAAAGTGGTGTTCGTTACTGCGTCTTACGGCTTGGGCGAAACAGTCGTTCAGGGTGCAGTAAATCCTGACGAATTTTATGTGTATAAAGACAATCTCAAAGCAGGCAAACCTGCGATTTTGCGTAAAGTAATGGGTTCCAAAGCGATTAAAATGATTTTCACCGACACCGCAACCGCTGGTCGTTCGGTGCAAACCGTTGATGTGCCGCCTGAACAACGCAAACAATTTGCCATTTCGGACGAAGAAATCACCGAATTAGCCAAATATGCGATGATTATCGAAGAGCATTACGGTCGTCCGATGGATATTGAATGGGGTCGAGACGGCTTGGACGGCAAGATTTACATTCTGCAATCGCGTCCTGAAACGGTGAAATCGCAAGAAAAACGCATGGACACGCTTCGCCGTTACAACATTAAAAACAAAAGCCGTGTGATTACACAAGGGCGTGCGATTGGTCAAAAAGTCGGTCAAGGCAAAGTGCGTTTGGTATTGAATGCCGCCGAAATGGACACCGTTAAAGCAGGCGATGTGTTGGTTACCGATATGACTGACCCAGATTGGGAACCTGTAATGAAACGCGCATCTGCGATTGTTACCAACCGTGGCGGTCGCACTTGCCACGCCGCCATTATCGCTCGCGAATTAGGTATTCCTGCGGTTGTTGGCTGTGGCGAAGCAACGCAAATTCTGCAAGAAGGTCAAGAAGTTACCGTATCCTGTGCCGAAGGCGATACAGGCAATATTTACGAAGGTTTGTTAGATGTTGAAATCAACGACATTGAATTAGGCAATATGCCCGAATCACCCGTAAAAATTATGATGAATGTCGGCAATCCCGAATTAGCCTTCGGCTTTGCGTCCTTGCCCAGTCAAGGCATTGGCTTGGCAAGAATGGAATTTATCATCAACCGCCAAATCGGTATTCACCCCAAAGCCTTGTTAGACTTCGATAAATTAGAAGACGACTTACAAATGGTGGTCAAAGACCGCATTTCAGGCTACGCTAATCCGACTGAATTTTTTGTCGAAAAAATCACCGAAGGCGTGGCAACGCTTGCCGCTTCTGTTTATCCGAAGAAAATCATCGTACGCATGTCCGATTTCAAATCGAACGAATACGCCAACTTAATCGGCGGCGGCATTTACGAACCCAACGAAGAAAACCCAATGTTGGGCTTCCGCGGTGCGGCACGCTATGTATCGGAAGACTTCCGCCCCTGCTTTGACTTGGAATGCCGTGCCTTGAAAAAAGTGCGTGATGAAATGGGCTTCACCAATGTGGAAATTATGATTCCATTCGTACGCACCCTGAAAGAAGCCGAAAGCGTAGTCCGTGCCTTGAAAGACAACGGATTAGAACGCGGCAAAAACGGCTTGCGTCTGATTATGATGTGCGAATTGCCCACCAACGCCGTGTTGGCAGAACAATTCCTGCAATACTTTGACGGTTTCTCAATCGGCTCAAACGATATGACACAACTCACATTAGGCGTGGATCGCGACAGCGGCGGACCGATTGCTGCCACCTTTGACGAACGCGACCCAGCCGTTAAAGTGATGTTATCGTTAGCCATTTCCGCCTGCCGAAAACTGAATAAATACATCGGCATTTGCGGACAAGGCCCATCAGACCACCCCGACTTCGCCCTGTGGTTAGCGAATGAAGGCATAGAAACCATTTCTTTGAATCCTGATACCGTGGTGGAAACTTGGTTGTATTTGGCGAAAGAAACCAGCCAAAAAGCGGAATAAGTAGTTGTTCCATAAAAAACAACCGTTGGAAAAAACGGTTGTTTTTTTATTCGTCAAAAACTTTTCAGGCAGCCTAAATTGTTTTTCGACAACACTTTCAAATACTTTTTTGTTAAAATTGCAAGTTTATTTGTAAATCATTGTTATAAAGGAAATCCTAATGAAAGTAGGTTTTGTCGGCTGGCGTGGTATGGTGGGTTCTGTGCTGATGCAACGCATGCAAGAAGAAAACGATTTTGCACACATTAAAGACGCAGTGTTTTTCACCACTTCCAATGTCGGAGGTGTCGCTCCTGATATGGGGCAGGCGGATAAAGTTCTGCATGACGCAAACAATATTGATGAATTATCCGCTTGTGATATTGTGGTTACTTGTCAAGGCGGCGATTACACCAAAGCGGTGTATCCCAAAATTCGTGAGAGTGGCTGGACAGGTTTTTGGATTGACGCAGCAAGTGCTTTGCGTATGAAAGATGACGCCATCATCGTGCTTGACCCTGTTAATCGCAATGTGATTGATAACGCTTTGAATAATGGCATAAAAAACTTTATCGGCGGCAACTGCACGGTGTCGCTGATGTTAATGGCGTTGGGCGGATTGTTCCAAAACGACTTGGTTGAATGGGCAACTTCAATGACTTACCAAGCCGCAAGCGGTGCAGGAGCGAAAAATATGCGTGAATTGATTGCGGGTATGGGTGCGGTTCATAACACCGTTGCCACCGAACTTGCCGACCCTGCGTCTGCCATTTTGGATATTGACCGCAAAGTATCCGACTTTTTGCGTTCTGATTCTTATCCCAAAGCTAACTTCGGCGTGCCTTTGGCAGGCAGTCTTATTTCATGGATTGATGTAGATTTAGGCAATGGTCAATCCAAAGAAGAATGGAAAGGGCAGGCTGAAACCAACAAGATTTTGGGCAGAGAAAACAATCCATTGGTGATTGACGGCTTATGCGTGCGTGTGGGTGCAATGCGTTGCCACAGCCAAGCGATTACGCTGAAATTGAAAAAAGACATTCCAGTGGCTGAAATTGAAAGCATTTTGGCAAATGCCAACAAATGGGCGAAAGTCGTGCCAAATGAAAAAGAAGCGTCCATTCACGACTTAACCCCAGCCGCCGTTACAGGCACGCTCACTGTGCCAGTGGGCAGAATCCGCAAACTCGGTATGGGCGGTGAATACATCAGTGCCTTTACCGTAGGCGACCAATTACTGTGGGGAGCAGCCGAACCCGTCCGCCGCATTTTGCGTATTGTGTTGGGCTTGGCGGTGTAAGTTTTCAGGCAGCCTGAAAAAATCCCCTGTCATCAATGCAGGGGATTTTGTCTATTTTTTACTCGCCAAAAAAATAATCTTCCATTTGCTGATAGATATATTCTCGTGCCGCAGGATCGGCAAGACTTAAACGGTTTTCGTTGATAATCATCGTTTGCCGTTGTAGCCAACCTGCCCATGCTTCTTGCGATACATGATCAAAAATGCGTTTGCCTAATTCATTTGGCAAAGGTGGAAATTTTAAGCCCACGGCTTCTCTGCCTAATTTAACACACTGCACCATTCGTTCAGACATTGTTGTTTCCTTTTTGAGTTGATTTTTATAATAGGGTAAATCTTTTTATCGTTTTTTCAGTGAAATGATTACCCAAAACAAGCGTGCATTATACAACACATTTTAAGCATTGATTTAACCATACAAGCGTTTGGCACTGATAATTTGCGGAATGCTTTGAATATCGTGCAGAATTTGATTGAGTTGTTTGGTATCGGTAACGCTTAATCCAAAACGCATTTCGACAAAGTCGCCTTTGCCCTCGGGTTGGGGGGGCATTTCCACATTTTCAATATTGGCGTTTTGAGCAGCAATACAGCCTGCCAATGTGGCTAATAAACCAGGTTGGTCTTGACTGATGACGGATATTTTGGTGCTGAATTTACCTTCTTTGCCAAGGCAGTCCCAATCGGCATCTAATTGATTTTCAACAGGAATACGGAACAGGTTTTCGCAAGTATCGCTGTGGATAATCAAACCTTGTTCGGGAATAAGTGCGGCTTTAATCGCGTCTCCTGGTATGGGATTACAACAAGTGGAAATGTGAATATTGCTCACAGGGCTGCCTGAAATTTTGATTGGTGAAAGTTTGGTTTTACCGCCAAATTTTTCGCCTGCTAAATCCGCAATTTGCATGGCAACGGAAACTGGCAATAATTTGCCCATACCCACATCGTATAACACATCTTCAAAACGAATGTTTTTGCTTTGTAAATCGGCTAAATATTTGTTTTTGACGGTTTCGGATACCAACAAATGTTGTGGCAAAAGTTGGGTTAAGGTTTGTAGCAACAGTTTTTCGCCCAAAATAATGGCGTCTTCTTTGCCGATATTTTTTAATCGAGAACGAATGGCACTTCTGGCTCTGGCACTCACCACAAAACTTAACCACGCAGGATTGGGGTTAGCGTCTTCTCGTGTGATGATTTCCACCGTGTCGCCTGTGTGCAAGCGTTGTCGCAACGGCACAGGATTGCCATTAACTTTGGCACCTATGCACGAATGTCCAATGTCGGTATGCACGGCGTATGCGAAATCCACAGGTGTTGAACCTCTTTGCAATACCAAAATTTTGCCATTGGGCGTGAAAAGGTAAATTTCGTTTTGGTATAAATCCACTTTAATGTGTTCAGAAAATTCAATCGCATTACCGCTATCTTGTTGTAATGCCAAGATATTTTGTAACCATTGACGGGTGCGAATAACGGCTTCATCGCGCATTTGATCGGTGCGGTTTTGATACAGCCAGTGTGCCGCAATGCCGTATTCAGCGGTTTTGTGCATTGCAGGTGTGCGAATTTGCACTTCAATCGGCACGCCTTTGGGGCCCACCAATGTGGTGTGCAAACCTTGATAGCCATTACTTTTGGGCAGAGCAATAAAGTCTTTAAATCGACCTGGGCGTGGTTTATATAAAGCGTGCAACGCACCCATTGTGCGGTAACAATCGTCAATCGATCGCACAACAATGCGTAAGCCATATAAATTACACACTTCGGCAAAGCGTTTATGACGGCCACGCATTTTGTTGTAAATGCTGTATAAATTTTTTTGGCGTGTTTTGATTTTAGCTTCGATATTATAAGACGCTAATTGCAACTGAAACGCTTGCATAATTTCTGCAATGGCTTCTTTTTGTTCGCTATGCCAACGATTTAAGGCAGCCTGAAAAACGGTGTAGCGGCGTGGGTGAATGTTATAAAACGACAAATCTTGCAATTCACGATACACAGGATTCATACCAATGCGATTGGCAAGCAGGGCGTAAGTTTCCAGCGTTTCGCGTGCAATGCGGCGGCGTTTGTCAGGTCGCATTGAACCCAAAGTTCGCATATTGTGCAGGCGGTCGGAGAGTTTGACAATCAGCACACGAATGTCTTTCACCATAGCCAACACCATTTTGCGGAAACTTTCCGCTTGGTGTTCTATGTAATTGTTAAAATTGATTTTTTCTAATTTAGATAAACCATCAACCACTTCGGCAATCGTGCCGCCAAATTCTTTCGCTAATTCAGATTTACTTGTACCTGTATCTTCTAACACATCGTGCAGTAAAGCACTGACTACGGTTTTTGCGTCCAACTGCCATTTAGCGACTTCGGTCGCCACCGCAATGGGGTGCGTGATATACGGCTCGCCCGATTGACGCGTTTGTCCTTGGTGTTTGATAAAAGCGTAATCGCACGCTTTTTCAATTAAGGCAAAATCGTCCGCACCAAAATACGAGGCAGCCTGAAATAAGGTGTCTTTGGCTTGTTGAGAAATGGGGTCGTATTGTGGTGCGGCGTGGTCGGGCATAATAACACCTATTGACGGCGTTTCAAAATGTCCTTGCTGATTTGTCCTGTGGCGATTTCACGCAGGGCAGTTACAGTGGGCTTGCTTTGTTGGCGATGATTGGTTTCTTCAACCAAAGCGGTTGCACCGCCTGCCAACTGTCTTGCACGCGTGGCTGCTGCCAGCGTCAATTCAAACTGATTTTCAATGTGTGGAATACAATCTTCTACGGTTACTCGTGCCATAATTTTAAGCCTTTTAATTTTGTAATAAAGAAATTAACGCTTCATTGTTATTGCTTTGACGCAAACGCGTTGCATACACAATGGTCATTAAATCTTGGGTTGCGGTGGGCAAATCGTCATTAACCACCAAATAATCAAACAAAGATGCTTGTTCAAACTCCAATCGTGCATTGTTGATGCGTAAATTCAGTGTTTCAATATCTTCCGTACCGCGTTCAAACAAGCGTTGTTTTAACGCTTCCAAAGACGGTGGAAGAATAAAAATACTCACAGCGTCAGGCATTTGACGGCGAACTTGTTCGGCACCCTGAACATCAATTTCCAAAATCACATCAATGCCTTGATTGATGATTTTTTCCACCTCACGCGTGGAAGTGCCATAAAAATTGCCATGCACATTGGCGTGTTCAATAAACGCACCATCGCCTATCATTTGTTCAAAAGTTGCGGTATCAACAAAATGATAATGCACGCCGTTGATTTCATTTTCACGCGGTTTGCGTGTGGTGTGCGAAACGGCAACCTGAATATTATCATTGCGTGCTGTCAGTGCCGTTGTCAGCGAAGTTTTACCCGTGCCGCTGGCAGCAGACACGATAAAAACCGTACCCTTGTCCGCCATTTTTATCTCCCTAAATAAAGTGATTAAAACGCCCTTAATTATGCCACAAGTGCGGTATTTTTCACATTATTTTATTGATTAAAATGATATTACGAACGAATAATCTTTCCGCTTTGCCAGTCGATAATACTACTGGGGCTGTGGTATTTGCCGATTTTGCCTGAAATTACTATCGCTTGTTTGCCGAATAGGCGGCGTACTTGGCGTTTTGTGCGGCAAGGTTTGGCGTGGGATTTGTTTGCCGAAGTGGAAACCAAGGCGGTGTTTAAGTCTTGGCATAAATTCTGCACGCCTGTGTGGTGTGGTAGTCGCACGCCGATATTATACCGCCCTGCCCCACGCAATAATGGTAACACTTTGTTTTTGTTCGCAGATAATAAAAATGTGGTTGATGAGTGTTGCCATTGCCTTGTTAATGCTTGCCATTGTTCAGGCTGCCTGAAATGAGTGAGTGCTTGTAATTGTTCCACTTTTCCACCCACCACAATCATACCTTTGTTCATTGGGCGTTTTTTTAAGCGTAAAATTTTGCGTAAAGCGTGTGGATTATTGGGCAAACTGCCTAAACCAAAACAACTTTCAGTCGGATACACAACCACGCCGCCACGCTTTAAATGGTGTCGAAGATTAAATTTCAGGCTGCCTGAAACTCGCCGCATTATTTGCTCCACGCTGCTAAAAATTCTTGCCAATGTTGTTTGTCGGCATTATCTTGCAAAAATTGGCGTACTAATTTGATTTCATTAGCATATTCATCACTATCTAACGCACCACGCATTAACTCAAAACGCAGATACATTAAATAAGTGTTTAGAGCGTCCGTTTCGCAATAGTCGCGAATTTCCACAATTTTACCGTCCGCAAACGCTTGCCACACTTTCGAGCCGTCCATACCCAACTTACCTGGAAAGCCACACAGTTTGGCAATTTCGTCCAAAGGAATATTGTTTTTGGGCTGATACATTGCCAATAAATCCATTAAATCGCAATGGCGAAAGTGATAGCGACTAATATAATTATTCCACTTAAAATCGCCGTCCATTGCCCAATATTTTGCCGCGGTAACGCCACAAATTAAGCCACGATAATGCAGAACAGGCAAATCAAAACCGCCGCCATTCCAACTGATTAACTGTGGCGTTTCGTGTTCGATAATGTCAAAAAATTTAGTAATTACAATATCTTCGCTGTCATTGGGATTGCCTAATGTGGCGACTTTAATTTTGTCCGCTCCCTTTCGCATACAACACGAAATCGCCACCACTTTTTGCAAATGCAAAGGCATAAAATCACTACCAGTGTCGGCACGGCGTTTTTGTTGCATAAATTCAACCACTTCGGTGTCAGATAGGTTTTCAGGCAGCCCATATAATTGACGAATGCCGTGAGCGTCTGGAATGGTCTCAATATCGAAAGAAAGTAGGGTTCTCATGGTTTATTTTCGCTGTTTGTGATGGGTAGGAGGTATTTTAAACAATTTGAAATTTTTTACAAAATCGGTGTAATGCCTCTATCTCAACTCAAATTAAAAAAACTCGCCACTGATTTGTGGCGAGAAAACTTGCAGATTAATTTTTTAGAGTGAATTAAATGAATTCAGTGTCCTGTTTGGGGTGGATTGTTGGCAATTTTTTGGAAAAATTGCAGATATTTCACCAACACAAACAGCGTCATCACAATCGCAAAAATGCCCTCGGCGTATGCCAAATAAAACCACACAGGGCTTGCATTCACAATGCGTAAGCCTTCAAACAGGCTGTTGGCAGTGATGATAAAAGGGAAAGTTAAAGCGGCATACGATGGGAAAAAGCCGTTCTTTAAATAAGACGGTACTTGGCTTAATACCATCACAAACAAAAGTTGCGACAAAATCAGCGATACCCAAACCAAAGCAGCTGAATGTTCGCCGTGAGGCAGAAGCCGTGCGTAGCCCACAATCAGCATAGCCAGCGGTGCAGTGTAAATGGCAAACACAGGGCGAGCGGAAATTTCTTCCACAGGCACTTTCAGGTAGCGTATGGAAATGACGATAAACATCACCACAAAGCCGATTGCCGATAAGGCAAACAGACCGTAGCGAATGGTTTGCAGGGGCAACCAGTCAATCGTTAAATGGTGCGAAGTCATCACAGGGACGCAAAAGCCGACAAAGGGAATAAAATAAGCGGCAAATACTTGTTTTATTTGTAAATGTAAAATATATTTGGCATTAAACCACGCCAGATAAATCAGCACCGCAATCAGGGAAAATAACCATAAAAAAGCGGCAGCGTTGGGATAAGATGACGATAAATACGCCGCATCCAACATAAACGCAAAGGGAATCACCGTTGCCACGGCTGCCTGAACAGGGTGTTGCAAGTTGGCTTTAAGATTTTGTGGCAAAAACAGGGCTTTTAACAGCACAATAATCAGCAATGCCGCACCCAACACGCCAAACACAGGCTTTGCCCACGCACCTTGACCAAACTCGGCAAACAAACCGCCTAAACCTGTGATACCAAAAGCTAATCCAGCCACAGGTAAGGGGGTGTGTCGAACAATATTTTCTAATTTTGGATTCATCGTCTGTGTCCTGTAATTTATAGTAAAAAACAAATAAAATTAACTTAATCATTGAATATTGTTATTTTAGTATATTCTGAAATAATGTCAAGTGTCATATTCACGATGAAATAACAATACAAGCAATAATAAAACGCTATGAGACGCACCGCTTGCAACATACAAAACAATTTCAGGCAGTCTGAAAAATAATAATATTCTATTAAAAACAAAAATATATCGCGTAAATACGGTATAGCCGAAAAAATTTATTGCGTCATTTTAGGCAAAATCGCATACAATCAATACTTTTCCCCCTGTAACAAGGGGTATTTTCCATAAACCATTAACCATAAGGAAAACGGAACTATGTCAAACGCAATCGTTTTAGTCTTAAATTGCGGCTCTTCTTCGGTGAAGGGGGCAGTTGTTGATAGCCAAACTGGCGAAGTGTTGTTCTCGTGCTTGGGCGAAAAGTTGAATTTGCCTGACGCATTCATTACATTCAAATATCAAGGCGAAAAAGAAGTCGAAGATTTGTCGGCACACCCGCACCACACAGGGGCGATTGAAGCTATGTTGCATGCTTTGGAACGACACGGCTTGGATAAAAAAATCGGTGCGGTCGGTCATCGCATTGTGCATGGCGGCGAGCATTTTAAGGAATCTACCATTGTCGATGAGGCAGTGATTGATAATATTCAAAAATGTATTACGCTCGCTCCTTTGCATAATCCTGCTCACTTGTTGGGCATTGCGGCAGCACAAAATGTGTTTCATCATATTCCGCATATCGTGGTGTTTGATACCGCCTTTCATCAAACCATGCCTGATTATGCTTACACTTACGCCGTGCCGTATGAATTATATAAAGAAACAGGCTTACGCCGTTATGGTGCTCACGGCACCAGCGTGCGTTATGTGTCAGGTGAAGCGGCACGAATGCTGAATCGTCCTGTGGATAAATTGGCGTTGGTTGTCGCACATTTGGGCAATGGTTCATCGATTACCGCAGTGAAAAACGGCAAGGTACAAGACACCAGTATGGGCTTAACGCCTTTGGAAGGCTTGGTGATGGGTACGCGTTGCGGCGATATTGACGCTTCCGTATTCTCGTTCTTGCACGAACAAAAAGGCTATGATATTGCTGAAATTACCAATATTTTGAATAAAAAAAGCGGCTTATTGGGCATTTCAGGCGTATCCAACGATTACCGTGTGGTGGAAGAATCAGCCATTACAGGCAATAGCCGTGCATTGTTGGCATTGGAAGTATTCTCCTACCGCTTGGCAAAATACATTGCCGCAATGACAGTTGCCACAGGACATTTGGACGCATTGGTTTTCACAGGCGGTATTGGCGAAAATTCCAAAACCATGCGTGCGAATGTCTTGGAAAAATTGGGCTTTTTGGGCTTGGTGATTGACGATAAACTCAATGCCGAAATGCGTTTTGGTAAAGCAGGCATTATCACCGCTTCGCAAAACCCATTGGCAATGGTCATTCCCACCAACGAAGAATTGATGATTGCCCAAGACGCAGCCAAATTGGCTGGTTTGGTGTAAGTCAATGAACAAACGGCTTGGATTTTATCCAAGCCGTTTTTTTCAGGCAGCCTGAAAGGGATTATTTATATTATAATAAACAGATTTTTCACGGAGAAATAAAAATGTCCGATTGTTTATTTTGCAAAATTATTGCAGGCGACATTCCATCGCAAAAGGTGTATGAAGACGACAATATGTTGGCATTCAAAGACATTCGTCCGTCTGCCCCTGTGCATATTTTGTTGATTCCCAAAAAACACATTGCGTCTTTACAGGATTTATCCGCTGATGACGCTGATTTAATGGGTAAGTTAATGCTGGCTGTGCCGAAAATTGCCGCAGACAATGGCTTGTCAAACGGCTTCAAAACGCAGATTAACACTGGTGTCGGCGGCGGTCAGGAAGTGTTTCATTTACATATTCATATTATGGGTCGCCCTGCATAACTTTTTGATTTATAAAGGATTTTATTATGGCTATTGGACCGTTACAAATCATCATTATTTTGTTGATTGTGGTGTTGATTTTCGGCACGAAAAAACTACGCAATGTCGGTAAAGACTTGGGCGGTGCGGTGCATGATTTTAAAGAAGGCTTAAATCAAGGCACGGAAGACGCTAAAAAAGACAGCACAACCGAAAAATCCACTGATGACAATGCTGATAAGGCAGCCTGAAACACCGCATTATGTTTGATTTTGGTTTCAGCGAAATCGTGGTGATTTTAATGATTTCGCTGATTGTTTTAGGTCCTGAACGCCTGCCCAAAGCCGCTCGCCAAGTGGGACTTTGGGTAGGCAAAATTCGTGCGTTTGTGAATACGGCAAAAAGTGATTTGTCGCAACAATTAGACGCTGCCGATTTAAGCACGCTCAACGCCGTCAAACAAGACATTAGCAATGGTATTCAAGCCTTGCAAAACACCGCAAGCCATTTAACCGCATTGGATAGGCTGCCTGAACAAAAAACGCCCGATGACTTTCTGCCCCAATACAGGCAACCTGAAAAAAATCTCAAACAAAAAAGTCGTCAAACCAAACGACACAATCGTCCCAAACCTGTGGCACAAACTCGCTTAAAAGGTTCGCACAGAACACATTGATTTTAATATGAAAAACACACAAAACAACAATTCTAACGACAGCGAACAACCTTTGGTTGAGCATTTAATTGAACTGCGGTCGCGGTTAATTCGCGTTGCCTTGGGCATTGCCTTGATTTTGGCGTGTTTATTGCCGTTTGCCCAAAAAATTTACACACTCATCGCCCTACCCTTGCTGAAATCTATGCCCACAGGCAATACGATGATTGCCACCGATGTGATTTCGCCGTTTTTTGTGCCGTTAAAAGTAACGCTTTTGGCAGCGTTTGTGTTGTCGCTGCCGCATACGCTGTATCATTTGTGGGCATTTGTTGCCCCTGCTTTGTATAAGCACGAAAAACGCTTGGTTTTTCCTTTGTTAATTTCATCGGTTTTGCTGTTTTTTATTGGTATGGCATTTGCGTATTTCCTTGTTTTTCCAACGGTTTTTGGCTTTATGCAACGCATATCGCCCGAAGGCGTGAATATGGCAACCGATATTGACAAATATTTATCATTTGTGTTGGGTATGTTTATCGCCTTTGGTGCGGCGTTTGAAGTGCCTGTTGCCGTGGTGTTATTGCACCGATTTGGTTTGATTTCACTCAAAACACTCAAAGCGGCACGCCCATATGTGGTGATTGCCGCTTTCGTAATTGCCGCCATCATCACCCCACCCGATGTGATTTCGCAGATAATGTTGGCTATCCCTTTGTTATTATTATATGAATTTGGACTAATTGCCTGCAAAATATTCCGCAGAAAAGAAGATAGTGAAACAGAATAAAAGGCTTTCAGGCTGCCTGAAAGGTGAAAACAACGCTATGTCATCTTGTAACGAATATTCTTTTTCATCTCACGCCCCTCACATTGTCGGTTGTCCTGAATGTGGAGAAACAGTGTGTGCGACAGCAAATAACGGAGAAATGGCAGATTGTCCTGTTTGTGGCAAAAATCTTATTCGTATCGAAAAAAATCCTTATTTATTGCCGTTTATGTATGCTTTAACCGCATTAGCCGTGTTAGTGCCTGTTTCTTTTGGATTTTTTCTTTCGGTGCATATGCCCACGGTGGCAGAACGCTTAACTTTGCCTGGAATGATGCATGCCTTATTGCAACAAGATTACAGTTTTTTAGCCAATGCAATGTTTGTTCTGACTTTTGCCACACCATTGTTTTTTTTACTATTACTTTTATATGTATTAGGTGCATTTATTCAGAATAAAAATCGACCCTTTTTATTACCTGCGGCTCGCTGGTTGTTTCGATTAAAACAATGGTTAATGGTGGATATTTTTGCTTTATCATCAATTGTGGCGTTAATTAAAATTAAGGTTTATGCCGAAGTTGAATTTGGTTTATCTTTTTATGCGGTTTTTATTTACGCTATTTTATTGGCACGCATTGCACAATCGATTACACCACATTGGTTATTTTCCAAAGCAGCAGAATTATCTAATACACAGATAACGCATTATCATCACAATATTTTTTGTCATCGTTGTTTTTTCAGGCAGCCTGAAAATAATGCTCATTGCTCTATTTGTGGCACTTATATTTTATTTAGACGCACACACAGTTTAATATTATCTACGGCTTTTTTAATTGCGGCAATAATTTGTTATATTCCTGCTAACCTTTTACCAATGATGATTACTTCTGATCCAACCGTTAGAATTACCAGTCAAATTTTTGACGGTGTTTTAACTTTGTGGCGAAATAAAGATTATTTAGTAGCAATCATTATTTTTACGGCAAGTATTGCCATTCCATTATTAAAAATTGTGGCAATGATTATTTTATTATTATCGGCAAAATTCAGGCTGCCTCACAAAATTTCCGCTCATCAATTATCCTTATTGCATCGCATTGTTGAATTTATTGGTCGTTGGTCAATGATTGATATTTTTGTAACCATTATTTTAATGGCAGCGTTTTCCACGCCCATTGCCAAAGTCGAAGCAGGCAGTGCAACGATTTATTTTACTTTGGTGGTGGTTTTAACGATGTTGTCCGCTTACTTTTTTGATACCAAACTTTTGTGGCAAAAAGAACAAAAAAATCATTCCACTTAAATTTTTCAGGCTGCCTGAAAGGTGGTGTGCAATGTCGTTGTAATGGATAGGCTACCCGAATTTATTGCTTATGCAATAAATTCGGAGATTGCCACGAGTGCTACGCACGCTTGCAATGACGGTTGGGGCTGTCTGACACATTTTTTTATATTAGCAAAAACTGTAAATTATTGATATTTCAATATATCAGCACTTTCTTATATACAAAAATAATGCAAAAAATTGATGACAAGATGAAAAAATTTAAGGTAGAATTAAGGCGTTTTTTAACACTTTGTTAAAGGAAAAACAATGAACGCCGTTCTCAAACCACTTGGCAAACAGGTTCGCCAAATTTTACCCCCCCCCCCGATGATAATCATTCTCAATTAGTTGCTTATCGTTCAGGCAGCCTGAAAAGGTTGTTTGCTCCTTTATGTATCGCTCTTATGGGCGTATTTTTTGTGTCCAATGCACAAGCGGTAACTGTTTGTCATATAGAACATTTTCAACTTACCTATTGTCCCAAAGACACAGGACTTGCTAAAAGTACTTCTCGTGCCATGAAATTACCGTGCAGGAAAGCAGGTAAGCCAGTAGAAGTGCAAGTTTGTCGTGAAATTCATCAACGATTACCACATGGGCAAGAACTTTTGGAACGGCTCAAAGGTCAAGCCTTGCGTGATGAAACTATTATGGTTGATTCGTCCGTTTGGGCAGGATTGCGAAATAATCAAGAGTTCATTGATACTGAAATTGACGCAAGTCAATTAAATCAATCTGTTCGTTTCGATGAGTCAGTGGGCAGTCGATTAGAGCGTAATCCGTCTGTTCAAGTTTTACCCAAAGAAACTATTCAGCCTGTTCAAGGCAATAGGATAAAACAGGATGTAATTAGGAAATAAAACCATACGGCGGTAGTCGTTTGGTGTGTTTTTCTGCGTTCTGATATTGCGTACGCCGTGATAAATCACGGCTCGCAATGACAGTAGTTTTATGGAAGAAAAGTTCTCTGTAAAACGCAAACTTTTTTAACTTTTCATAAGGACACAATGATGAATAAAACATTTCGAGTGATTTTTAATCACGCCACGCAACAATGGGTTGCGGTTTCTGAACTGGCTCGTGTTAATGGCAAACACACACAAAGCAATCAAAACAGCGTTTCAGGCAGCCTGAAAAAGGCATTTGCTCCGTTGTGCTTGGCTTTAATGGGCATTTTTTTTGCACCTATGGTTTTTGCAGATGTAGTAGGATGTGCACAGGATACTGGATTAGGTTATTTTTCATGTGGGGTTAACATTCTATCTACACCAGGTAAAAACTCTCTTACCTTTGGTGGGCAGAACGAAGCAAAAGGGGAGAGTTCTTCTGCCTTTGGTATGGCGAACACGGCAACAGGTCGATACTCTGCGGCGTTTGGGTATGACAATCGAGCAGAATCTGATAATTCTTCTGCATTTGGTGTGGATAATCGTACAACTGCTATGTTATCTTCTGCATTTGGGGTTGGTAACAGGGCAAAAGGTGAATATTCTTCCGCCTTTGGTGCGAAAAGCCAAGCCATTGTGGATTATGGCACGGCAATCGGCTATAAATCTTACGCTGACCGTGCCGCTTGGGATAGTAGCAGCAATAATTATTCTGCTGCATTTGCACCGTCCGATATGAGTGGTTTTGACGCAAAACAAAAAGCGGCTTGGCAAGCGACTTCGGCGGCTTTGGCTGTGGGCGACCCAAATGGTACTGGCAATAGTAACAAACCAATCACTCGCCAAATTACAGGCGTGGCGGCTGGCAGTGAAGATACAGACGCTGTGAATGTGGCACAGTTAAAAGAAGTGGCAGGTATGGTGAGTGGCGGCAGTTCGTTTAGTCCAATTAGCGTGTCGGGTAATACAGGCAATTTCAGCGTAGGCAGTGCAGGCAAGCTGAACATTCAAGGCGATGGCACCAATATCACCACAACAGCCAGTGGCGACACGGTTACGATTGGTTTGAGCAGTGCTTTGAAAACTCAAATTAACACTGCCATCGCAACTGTGGGTACATTAAATACCACTGTTACAAACTTGGGTACTACGGTTGCTGGTTTGGAGACTGAAATTAAGGCAGTGGAAACTAATGTAGTCGCATACGACGGTCGAATCACTGCTAATAAAGACAAGATTACGCAACTGGAAAACAACCACAATGCTTTGTCTGGCGAAGTTACTAACATAAGCAATGCCATGGCGAATAAAGCCGATCAATCGTGGGTTACTGATCAAATCAATAATGCGGCATTAGGCGGCACTGGCGTGGATTTAAGCGAATACGCCAAAACCGCAGACGCGAACGCTTACGCTGATACAGCGGCTAATACGGCTGAAAACAACGCCAAAGGTTATACCGATAGCGAAGTGGCAAAAGCCAAAACGGCGGCAAATACTTATGCCGACACTGCGGCAAACAAAGCCAAAACGGACGCACAAACTTATGCGGATAATGCTGTGAAAGATAAAGCCACGCAATCGTGGGTTAAAGATGAAATCAATAAAGCGGCATTAAGCGGCACTGGCATGGATTTAAGCGAATACGCCAAAACCGCAGACGCTAACGCTTACGCTGATACAGCGGCTAATACGGCTGAAAATAACGCCAAAGGTTATACCGATAGCGAAGTGGCAAAAGCCAAATCGTATGCTGATAATGCGGCTAATACAGCGGAAACAAACGCCAAAGGTTATACCGATAGTAAATTGGGCGATTACAGCACCACAACGGATATGAATAAGGCGATTGATACCGCAAAAGCAGACGCAAACAAATACGCCGACACTGCGGCAAACAAAGCCAAAACAGACGCTAATGCTTATACAGACGGCAAGTTGGCAGATAATGCTACGCAAACATGGGTGAATAATCAAAAATTCGCCCAACAACAAGCGGTTACTGACTTAAACAGCAGAGTGGATAAGTTGGTGGTAACAGGCGGCGGTTATGAACATATTACCGTTGCAGGCGAAAATGGTTCGTTTAATGTGGCAAACAAAGAAACCGCAAAATTTGTGGGCGATGGCAAAAACATTACCACAGACGCATCAGGCGGCGAAGTGAAAATTAGCCTTGCTGATGATATTGCGGTTAATAGCGTGAATGCTGGCGGCACTGTGGTTAATCAAAACGGCGTTGCCCTGCCGTCTGGCGTGGCATTGACAAACGGCGGCTTAAATAACGGCGGTCAGGTGATTAGCAATGTCGCACCAGGCGTTCGCCCAACAGACGCTGTGAATGTGAGCCAGTTAAATAATGCTATGGGCGGCGTGTATGGACGCATTGACAGTATGGAAAAACACGCCAACGCAGGTATTGCACAAGCCATGGCAACAGGTGCGATGATGACTTCAACACAAGCAGGACAAGGCTTTTTATCCTTATCAGGCAGCACTTACCGTGGCGAACAAGGCTATGCAATGGGCTATTCGCATATGTCCGATAGCGGCAAATGGGGCGTGAAATTTATCGGCTCGGGCAATTCTCGCGGTAAATTCGGCGGTGCCGCTTCCGTAGGATTTAGATTGTATTGATTTGTTTGATTTTATAGAGTAATAAACGGACAGGCTTTTTGGGCTTGTCCGTTTTTTTCAGGCAGCCTGAAACAGCGTTCGGCGTGGTCAAAAACAAAAATCGCTCCATATTCCACCGCTTTTTTCGTTAAAATAGTGGGTTTATTTTGCTTATCTAAAAGGGTTTTCAAATGTCGTCATTATTCTTTTGTGGCTCAAATGCGTTGTCGGATTTTCGTATTGAAAAATTGTTGTCGCAAGGTATTTCGCAAGGTTTTGCTAAACCGCAAAAAATCAGTACAAAATTTTGGTATATTATTGATATTAAAGAAGATTTATCTAATGACGATATTTTGCGTTTAAGCAATTTATTAGACGCACGCCCTGTGGCAAGCCCCACATTGAAGAACGGTTTTATCGTTTCGCCACGCATTGGCACGGTGTCGCCGTGGTGTTCCAAAGCGGTGGATATTGCACATAACTGTGGCGTGTCGGCGGTTCATCGCATTGAACGCTTAACGGCGGTTGAGTTTGATGAAGATTACGCTCAAATCAAGGAGTTTGCCGCGTTAATGCACGACAGAATGACCGAAAGTGTTTTGGGCGATTTTCATCAAGCCGAAGCCTTGTTCAGGCAGCCTGAAAAACAGTCGTTTGTTTCTGTGGATATTTTAGGCGGCGGTAAAGTGGCATTGCAGAACGCAAACACAGAAATGGGCTTGGCTTTGTCTCGTGATGAAATTGATTATCTGGTTGAAAATTATCAAAAAATGGGACGCAACCCGACTGATGTGGAATTGATGATGTTTGCCCAAGCCAATTCGGAACATTGTCGCCATAAAATTTTTAATGCGGATTTTGTGCTTGACGGCAAAAAACAAGAAAAATCTTTATTTTCAATGATTAAAGCCACGCACGAAAAAAGCCCCAACGGCACAGTGGTGGCGTATAAAGACAATGCGTCTGTGATTCAGGGGGCCAAAATCGCACGCTTTTATCCACAGGCAGACGGAAAATACGAATTTCATCAAGAAGATACGCATATTTTGATGAAAGTGGAAACCCACAATCACCCCACTGCCATTGCTCCGTTTGCAGGTGCGGCAACGGGTTCGGGCGGTGAAATTCGTGATGAAGGGGCAACAGGGCGGGGTTCTCGTCCCAAAGCAGGTTTGACGGGCTTTTCGGTCTCCAACTTGTATCTGCCGAATGCAACTCGCGAATGGGAAAAATCGCCCTACGGCAAGCCCAATCGTATGGCAAGTGCTTTGCAAATTATGATTGACGGGCCAATCGGCGGTGCGGCGTTTAATAATGAGTTTGGTCGCCCAAATTTGTGCGGTTATTTTCGCTCGTTGGAAGATGATTTCGGCACACAACGCTACGGTTTTCATAAGCCGATTATGATTGCAGGCGGCGTGGGTAATATTCAAGCAAATCAAACACATAAAAACGAAATTCCAGAACACGCCTTGCTTATTCAATTAGGCGGACCAGGTTTTCTCATCGGTTTGGGCGGTGGTGCGGCTTCCAGTATGGCAGGCGGCTCAAACAGTGAAGCTTTGGATTTTGATTCTGTTCAAAGGGGCAATCCTGAAATTGAACGCCGTTGCCAAGAAGTGATTGACCGCTGCTGGCAAATGGGGGACAACAATCCGATTATTGCCATTCACGATGTGGGTGCGGGCGGTTTGTCGAACGCTTTTCCCGAATTAGTCAATGACGCACATCGTGGTGCGAAGTTTGAATTGCGAGATATTCCCACAGAAGAGTCGGGTATGACCCCATTGCAACTGTGGTGTAACGAAGCCCAAGAACGCTATGTGTTGTCGATTCTGCCTGACAATTTAGATACATTTAAAGCGATTTGCGATAGAGAACGCTGTCCGTTTGCGGTTGTGGGTGTGGCTACTGATGACGGAAAATTACAAGTTTCTGACCGTGAATTTAACAACTATCCTGTTGATATTGCTTTGGATATTTTATTAGGCAAACCGCCAAAAACCACGCGTACGGATTCTTTCAGGCAGCCTGAACAAGATATTTTCGATACACACAATATCGACTTAAAAGACGCTGCATTCCGTGTATTAAAAATGCCTGCGGTTGCCGATAAAAAATTCTTAATTACCATCGGCGACAGAACAGTCGGCGGTTTAACCGTGCAGGAGCAAATGGTTGGGCGTTTCCAAGTGCCTGTGGCAGATTGTGCGGTAACCGCAATGGGCTTTGACACATTCACAGGCGAAGCCATGTCTATGGGCGAACGCCCTGCTCTCGCCATTAAAAACCCTGCGGCAAGCGTGCGTATTGCGGTTGCCGAAGCCTTAACCAACATTGCCGCTGCAAATATTGCCGCTTTGGGCGATATTAAACTCTCTGCCAACTGGATGGCGGCGTGCGGTGTGGCAGGCGAAGACGCTAATTTATACGCCGCCGTGTCTGCGGTGTCCGCATTGTGCCAAGATTTAGGCGTGTCCATTCCTGTGGGCAAAGATTCTTTGTCGATGAAAACCGTGTGGCAAGACGGCGATGAAAATAAATCGGTGATTTCGCCTGTGTCGCTGATTGTCTCCGCCTTTGCTCCTGTGTCAGATGTTCGCCATACTTTAACGCCTGAACTTGTTGATGAACCAAATAGCGTTTTATTACTCGTCAAATTAGACGACAAAATGCGTTTGGGCGGTTCTTCGTTAGCACAGGCGTATAATCAATTTGGTGGCGATACGCCTGATGTGGATAATGTTCATCAACTCAAAGCCTTATATAATGGCGTACGACAATTATCGCCCAAAATTTTAGCCTACCACGATATTTCAGACGGCGGTTTGTTTGCCACTGTTTGCGAAATGATTTTTGCTTCGCATTTGGGCTGTGAAATAGAAATACCCAATCTTTCAGGCAGCCTTACTCGTCATTCTGAACGCAGTGAAGAATCTCATCAAAAAGATTCTTCGCTTAACGCTCAAAATGACGGTATCGTTTCAGGCAGCCTGAACTTCTTATTCAACGAAGAAATCGGCGTGGTTCTGCAAATTCATGCCAGCGATTTGACTGAATTTAAACAACAATTTGCCGATTGTTGTGTGCAAGAATTAGGCACAATCAACCGTTCAGGCAGCCTGAAAATTGTGTGCAACAACAAAGTGCTGTTAGAAGAAAATCGTGTTGATTTACAAAAGGCTTGGTCGGACACTTCTTACCAAATCCAAAAATTACGCGACAATCCCGCCTGTGCCGATAGCGAATTTGCCCTAATCGAAAGCGAAGAATGTTTGGTCGAAAAACCCACATTCACACCCACCGAAATACCTTATCTTTCAGGGAACACCAAACCCAAAGCCGCCATTTTGCGAGAACAAGGGGTGAATGGACACTTGGAAATGGCGGTAGCGTTTGCTATGGCAGGTTTTGAGACTTACGACATACACATGGACGACTTAATTTCAGGCAGACAAAATTTACAAGATTTTCAAATGCTTGCCGCTTGTGGCGGATTTAGTTACGGCGATGTTTTGGGTGCAGGAGCAGGCTGGGCAAAAACCATATTATTTAACAACAAGTTACGAGAACAATTTGCCCAATTTTTCCAACGCCAAAACACCTTATCATTAGGCGTGTGCAACGGCTGTCAAATGATGAGCCTGCTTGCCGACATTATTCCAGGTACAGACAACTGGGCAAACTTCCGCCGCAACCTGTCCGAACAATTTGAAGCACGACTGGTGAATGTGAAAGTGGCAAACAGTTCGTCCTTACTGTTGCAAGGTATGGCAGGCAGTATCTTGCCCGTCGTGGTGAGCCACGGCGAAGGCAGAGCCGATTTTGGCGGCAAAGCATTTGACAGCACCGCATTGCAATATGTTGATAAACAAGGAAATCCCACCAATATTTACCCACTCAACCCCAACGGAGCCGACAATGCCGCCGCAGGCTTAACCACAAAAGACGGCAGAGCCACCATTATGATGCCCCACCCCGAACGCACCATTCGCCAAGTGTCTATGGGCTGGCAAAAACACACCCATGAACGACAATCATCAGTATGGTTTGAATTGTTCGTCAATGCACGGCGAGCGTTTGGGTGATGGTAGGGCTGCCTAAAAAAACTTTCAGGCAGCCTGAAATAATTTAGGATTTTAAAAAATTGTTAATATGAAAAAAGGCACAAAATATAAGATATATTTTTCGATATGGTTATTGATTATATCCATTGCTTTGATA
The DNA here is from genome assembly GCA_017934045.1 of Neisseriaceae bacterium. Taxonomy (GTDB): domain Bacteria; phylum Pseudomonadota; class Gammaproteobacteria; order Burkholderiales; family Neisseriaceae; genus RGIG9985. Next base: position 125,368 of record JAGBKK010000024.1, read on the forward strand.
TTTAGTCCTGCTCTTCGATGGAATAAAAATAATGAACGGGAAATAACTATATTAAACCCAAAGGTAGAAAGACATTTTCCATTTAAAAGAAATTCAAAAGACAAATTTGTTTTTATCAATAAAGTAGATGGTGCAAGATACCCTATACTCTGTTCTTCATTAAAAATTGATGAAAAAGAAACTTTTTGTGATTGGTATGACGGTAAAAATCCAGAGCATAAAGTATCTTCAATTCAAAAGGTTTCTATTATTCATTTGTACAGTAATTGGTATAAAAATAGAAAAATTAAAAAACTTTCTTTTATGAATGAAATTGAATTTCTTGATAAAGAAAAAAATATACACCACTTTGTAGTTGGTAGAGAGAAGATGAATGAACAAATTAAAGCATATATCTCGGGAGAGTGGGGTATTATTTTGGCTACATTTATTCTCTTTTTTCCAAAAATATTTGAATGGATTTTTTCTGGTGGCAATAAAGAAAGAATGAAACATGATAGAAATTATGAACAACTCATAGCATTGAAACAAGCATTAGTTTTTATAATTGTACTCATCATTGTCTTTATTATCTCAATGTCATTAACAAGCAAGATTGTTAATTTTATTTTTTAATCTTTTGAACATAAAAAAAATAAATCATAACAACAAAAACAAGCACAAGCGTACGCAATCTCATAACTACGGAAAACGAATGATTTTTCAGGCTGCCTGAAAACGCTTTTTTCTATTACAATACGCCCCATTATGGAAAAACACTGCTTTCACTGCGGTTTGCCTGTGCCGCAGGATTTAAATCTCACCATTCACATTGACGACCGTGATGAGCCTGTTTGTTGTGCGGGTTGTCAGGCGGTGGCACAGGGGATTATTGACGCGGGGCTGGCTCGTTATTACACGCAACGCACGGCAGACGCACCCAAGTCCGAACTGCCGCCGCAGGAAATTTTAGACCAGTTGAAATTGTATGACCTGCCTGATATGCAGGCGGATTTTGTGCATTCACAAGGCAACCTGAAAGAAGCGGTGTTGTTGTTATCTGGCATTACCTGTGCGGCGTGTGTGTGGTTGATTGAGCAACGCTTGTTGCGGCAAAAAGGCGTTGCCAAAGTGGAACTGAATTACAGCAATCATCGAGCCAGAATTGCTTGGGACGACGACCAAGTGCAACTGTCTGATATTCTTCTGATTATTCGTCAAACAGGCTATGAAGCTTATCCTTACAATGCCGATAATGCCAAGCAACACGCCGATTTAGAACGCAAACGCTCGCTTACTCGCTTGTGGGTGGCAGGTTTGTCGATGATGCAGGTAATGATGTACGCCGTGCCAACTTATATTTTTGGCGACATTGAACCGCAGTTTTTGTGGCTGTTGCATTGGGCTTCAATGGTTTTAACGCTGCCTGTGGTGTTGTATTCTGCCCTACCCTTTTATCGTGGAGCGTTGCGTGATTTGAAAAATCGCCGTGTTGGTATGGATACGCCGATTGCCTTGGCGGTGTTGCTGTCATTTATTGCCAGTGCTATTGCCCTATTGCGGCGTGAAATGGACGGCGTGTTTTTCGATTCGATTTCCATGTTCGTCTTTTTATTGTTGTTCGGACGATATTTAGAACAATCCGCTCGCCGCAAAGCAAATGATGCGGCTGAACGCTTGCTGAAATTAGTGCCGTCTTTTTGTCATTTATTGCCCAATTATCCTACCAATCAAAACATTCAGGAAGCCGCGGTGGTGCAGATTAAGGCGGACGATACGCTGTTGGTGAAAGCAGGCGAAGTGATTCCTGTTGATGGCGTGGTGCTGTCAGGGATAAGTGGCGTTGATGAATCCATGCTCACAGGCGAAAGTCTGCCCATATCGAAAAATCAAGGCGATAAAGTTACCGCTGGCACGCTTAATATGGACAGTCCGCTGATTATTCAAACGCATGCCGTGGGTGATACCACACGATTAGGCTCGATTGTGCGAATGTTGGATACGGCAATGGCGAATAAGCCAAAACTTGCCCAACTTGCCGACCGTTATGCGTCTTGGTTTGTGGCGGCTTTGTTGATTGTTGCCGTCTTGGTGTTTGCCTTTTGGAGTTTGTACGATAGCCCCAATCGTGCCTTGTGGGTTACCGTCTCGCTGTTGGTGATTACCTGTCCGTGTGCTTTGTCCTTGGCGACTCCTGCGGCTTTGACGGCGGCGGCTGGTAATTTAGCGTCATCAGGCGTGTTGGTTCGCAACGGGCAAGCGATTGAAACGCTGGGACAAATCAGCGATATTATTTTCGACAAAACAGGCACGCTGACAATCGGCACGCCACAAGTTACGCAAACCATTCTTTCAGGCAGCCTGAATGAAACAGAAATTGCCAATATTATCAACGCATTAGAACAAAAATCTGAACACCCCGTAGCCCTTGCATTATTAAAAAAATACCAACCCATTGTTTCTCAAAATCTGATTGCCGATAATCTCATCAACACGGTTGGACACGGCATTTCTGCCAATATCAACGGCACAATTTGGCGAGTGGGTAATGTGGATTTTGTCAGTCAAATCGCAGGGCAAGTGCCTGATAACATTAAACAATTAAACAACGGCACGATTATTGCGTTAGGCAATCAAACAGGTTTTCAGGCAGCCTTTGTGTTAAACGACAGCATTAAAGACACCGCTTTTGACACAATTTCTCAATTAAAAACAATGGGTTACAATATTCACCTATTAAGTGGCGACAATCTTTCTGCGGTTACACAAACCGCCAACACATTAGGCATAGACCACTTCATCGCCCAAGCCAGTCCAGAAGAAAAACTTGCCTTTGTTGAATCCTTACAAAGAAACGGCAAAAAAACGCTGATGATAGGCGATGGCGTGAATGACGCACCTGTTTTAGCAAGAGCCGATGTATCGATTGCTATGTCCGCAGGGGCAGATGTTTCACGCGAGGGCAGTGATATTGTGGTTACCAATCAAAACCTGAATGCCATACACAACGCCGTACGGTTGTCGGCAAAAACCAAACAGATTATTCAGCAAAACATTATTTGGGCATTGTCCTACAACGCCATCGCCATTCCCATCGCCGCAACAGGACACGCCAAACCCGCCATTGCCGCCTTGGGCATGGCGTTAAGTTCGCTACTCGTGGTGAGTAATGCGTTAAGGTTGTTGAAGAAGAAATAGTTTCAGGCAGCCTGAAAATGATGCATTTCAAATAATACGGCAAGACACGCCATAAGCATTTCAATTTTGAAGTTGTTTGATGATATAGTCGTTAAACTTCAAAACACTAATGCGTTGGTTCGCCTTGCCGTATTATTTATACTGTCGTAGGCAAAAACGCCTTTTATTGTTTTGAAGTTTAACGACTATATAGTCAATTCAAAGCAAAAGTAGGCAAGGCAAACCAACGCTACATAATTTTGGTATCAATTGACGATAAAAAGCAAACAACAAAAACCTTGCTTTATTGCAAAGCAAAGGTTTTTGTCGCTGATGATTTATGAAATATATAAATTATAAAATTTCAACAATATTGCGAGCGGCGCGTTTGGCGTCCAAGAAAATTAAGCCTAATTTCGCACCTTCACGAGCAATTACGGTTAGCACGGCATCTGAACCTGCGTGGGTCATCAAAATATAGCCGTTAGAACCTTTTACCATCACTTGCTCTAAATCGCCACGATTTAATTCGCGTGCTGTGCGTTCGCCCAAAGCCAACATTGCAGCAGCCATCGCACCTACGCGGTCTTCATCAACATCTTGTGGCAACAAAGCAGCCATTGTTAAACCGTCAGCAGAAATAATGGCTGATGCCTCAATGTCTGCCGATGAACCATTCAAATCACTCAAAATGGATTTCAACATTTGCTCACGCATAATTCAATCTCCAAAAAAATCAAAGTCCTTAAATTAAAAATCATTAACCATAACGGCGATACAGCACTTGCACCAATTCGACAAAATTGTCGTTTTGTAACTGCGGTGTGCCGCCAATCACCAAAATCAGTTTGTTTTCACCTAAATACATAGGGAAAAATGCCAACTCACTGCGTCCAGCGGGATCGCACACTGCCCACGAGTTTTGGTTGATATTCAAGTTGTTTTTAATCAACAGGGCGTGTTGTTCCGATAGACGCGCCACTTCACCTGCCAAAGCAGCAATTTCTTCGGCTGATTCGTGATGAAAACCTGCACAGGCATAATACAAACCGTTGTCGTCAGCAATCAGAGCTTTGTTGGTGTCTGACAGTTGTGCCAACAATTCAGGCAGCCTGTTTTCCAAGTTATCCTGTGCAATCACGGTGGGTTTATCTTCACCGTACAAAAATTCCAAGCGTTGTAAGCGATACAATAAATTGATGGCAGATTCTAAATTATCTGAACCTGACCATTGCAATAAGGATTCTTCGCTTACAGGTTGTGGATCAACGGTTTTTAAAATACCGTGTAGCAGTGTCCGAGAAGGGTTTTGTTGTGTCCCAGAAATCGCATAATAGGCACCCGCCGCCGTAACTTTGGGATACAACTGTGTTTGTAATGAAAGATTAGTTTCCATATTTTTATACCTCTAATCCTGGGTCAATGGAAAATAATAATGCCACCACTAAATGTTTCACATCATTCGGTTCACGACCATCAACCTCAAATACAGGAATGTTGAGTTTTTTATCGGCTAAATAGTGTTGATATACCGCAATCGTGGGCGATGCTTGTATATCCATTTTGGTTACACCGATAACGACTGGTGCGTAAGCCAACAAATCTTTAAATGCGTCCAAGAAAAATTCCAAGTCTTTCAAAGGCGTAGGACGGGTGTTGTCCAACATTAACACCAAGCCCAATGCCCCTGTACTTAAAATTTCCCACATAAAATCAAAGCGTTCTTGACCTGGTGTACCATACAAATGCACTTTGGTTTCTTCGTCCAAGTGAATCACGCCATAGTCCATCGCCACGGTGGTGTGGTCTTTGCGTGCTAATGTCATATCGGACGCATGGGCATCGGTTTTAATCGGCGGCTCATCACTAATCGCAGAAATCGCCGTGGTTTTGCCAACACCAACTGGACCTGTGAAAATAATCTTACTTTCTACCATAATCAGTTAATCCCTTAATAAACCATTATTCTTTCACTGCCAAACGGCTCATCAAGCGTTGCAACATACCTGTGTTTTGTGCACGGTATTTTTGTCGCACCACAATGCCGTCTTCTTGCAAACCATTGCCTTGCACTTTTTCAGCCAACGGCGATGTGGATTTGCCATCAAATTTTTGTGTCATTGCTTGAATCGTCTCTGGATCAGCCGCTAACAAGCCTACCATATAGGTGGCAGCAATAAAATCTAATAAATCTTTTAATTCCACACGCAAAATTTTATATAAAATATGCAAATTTGCGGTGGTTTGTGTCATAAAGGCAGACAAGCGCATAGCGTCTGAAATGTGTGCTAAACGCGTTAAGTTTGGCCAGCCTTTCAAACGCACCAATGTATCAGGTAAAATTTCCGACACCAAACGACCACGGCAAGTCCAAACCGAAAATTGCCACAGACAAGACTCGAAACTCACTTTGGCATTTTTACGCCAAGTTGGATTATCGGCAATGTATTTAATGCTGATTTGGGCGTTGTCGTTCTCGCACAGTTTTTTCAAGTCATCGGGCGATACTGCCAATAAGATTTTTTGAATCACGGGGAAAACAATCAGCAATGGTTTGTTTTCATACACCAAAGCAGCGTCTTTGTTTTGGCTACACACCACACGCAACGCCCCTAATAAACCGTGTTGGGCATTGAATTTGCGAATATTAGCAGTGGGCAGTTGTTCTTTGCGTTGAAATTTACGCACCACAAACTGATCTTGGTGTTCTACACCTTGTTCTTTTTCTTTGAGTTTGCGTTCCAAGTTCAAACGGTGGCGTTCGGCTTCCGCTTTTTCGCGTTCAATGCGTTTTTGATCTGGGTTATACAAACCTTCACCACGCAAAGTGGCTTTAATCAAAGGAAACAAAGCTTCGATTTTGACGGGTTTGGGCAGGTAATGCACGGGGAATTCGGGTTCATTCACCGAAGTATAAATCGCTGGCATTTCAGGATACTGTGCTTTAAAGTCATGCCACGCTTGCACGCCCTCTGCACCATCAACATCGACAATCGCCAAAGTGGCTTGATCGCCCTGTTCAATAATGTTGTATTTAACTGCGGCATGCATTTTGAATGCCATGCGAAATACAGCCATTTTTTTGTCGTCCATACCGACCAACAAAACATTTTTTGCGACTTGTTGGGATTGCATTATTTCACCCGCCCTTCATTCATTCGTTGCGTTAAGTTACTCAAAGCCACGACCACATCTTCTGGTAAATCCACATTGTCGGAACGCACTTTAATGGAAAAGTCTTCAAAGCGTTTCCAGTTTTCGGAGCGTTCGTATAAGTCTAACAACAATGTATAAAGTTGTGCTTCTTGACGGTGTGCAAACACGCCGTCTTCCAAAATTTTGATAGCACCATCAATTTCACCATATTCTAATAAAGAATCGGCTTCCTGAATAATAGCTTCAATTTCGTTGGTGGCTTGACGCATTTCTTGTTTGCGATCTTCTACCACCAAAGCTTGCATACGCGATTTCACCGCACTGGCACTTTCGCCCACATAGCCATATTTAACGCCTAATTCTTTAATGGCTACTTCATTTTGTGCGTCTTCTAACTCATCAAACAGTGGGTGTTGTCCCAAAGATGAACCCCAACCCAACATTTTTTCTTTCACCAAACGACCGTAACGACCCAATACGGAATACAGATTCCATAAATGTTCGGCATAGTTGTTGATATTTTGATTGTTGTAATCAGAATTGAGTGCGTCAATCGCAATCGATGCAGGGCGTTTGGCATCAGAAATGGCTTTGTTATACAGATTAACTGATGAAACATAGTCAATTTCTTTACCCAAAAGCCGTGCCGCTTTTTCGCGTGATGAGAATGCGATAACAGTTTCGCGTTCATCAGGGGTAATATTGGATACGCCACTGAAACCTTTGACCAACTGTTTGCCTGCTTCCAATTTGGCAAAGTAAGACTCGCGTCCTGCACTTTGACGGGTTTTTTGGGTTTGGGCAAATTCTTCTAAATCGTCTGTTTTAGCGACCTTGTCGGCGACTTGTTGTGCAGGTTCAACAATACGATCTTCTTTAACAATGGTGCGTGCAATTAAATCAGGATCCCAGCCCAAGCGTTCTTCGGCAAAGACACGCAAGTCCAAGTTATTGGGTTCTAATTCAAACGCCATTTTGGTTACTTCTTCTAATTCAGGGCGTTCAAATGTGTCTTCGTAATCACGCAGGGCTTGTACAAATGTATCAACATCGCCGATTTCCAAGTACATACCACACAGTTCAAACACCAATTCTTTGGGTTTTTCTTCCAAAAGAGAAAGGTAACCATTCAGGGATTTAGCGGCTTTGTCATAATAGCCGAATTGTTTATACACTTTGTATTCGGTTAAGTCATCAACTTCGGCTTCGGACACGGTAGAGACTTCCGCACCGCCGAATGCGTCATCGCCCAATTCAAAGGTTTTGGCAATTTGTACATCATCAAAACCGTCATCAAGCGTCGGCGAAGCAGGTGCAACCGCATCAGCAGCTGTGGGTGGTGGTGGCATATCCAAGCCGTCTGCCACTTTATCACGCAATGCTGATGCTGGTGCTGACTCATAGTCGGTTGAACTTCTGCGTTCAGGTTGTTCAGGTTGGTGGGTCATTTTCTTAAATGCAAAGAAAACACCAACCAAAACAACCAGTAACGCAACAAGAGCAATTACAAATATCATCTAAAATCCCCTTCAAAATGGGTTTAACCCATTTGAACTATTCAATGTATTCGCTGGAAAGTCGTCTATTTTACAGAATATCCAAGCCACATTGTAAATTTTCAAACCAATTTAAGAATTTTTCTACCATTGGTTTGCCTTTGAAAGACGCACCGTGTTGCGGCACAATCCATTCAATATCCAACTGTCGCACGGCATTCACCCAAATACGGCAGGCTTTGTTGCCTGACATATAGTGTTGATGAAAGCCTTGCCCACTGCCTCGCGTGAGAAATTCATCAAAGTCTTCCCACACGCCCCCTGCTTCTTCACCTGACACCAAAGACGCACCAATATCGCCCGAAAATAAAATTTTACTAATCGGATCATATACTTGGAAATTGCCTATGGTGTGTAAATAATGGGCTGGCACGATTTTGAGTGTCATGCCGCCCAAGTCAATATCCATACCCTCAAACGGAATGGGGGTCATTCTACCCACAGTTGCTCCTTTTAGGCAAAAGTGGGGAATAAAGCGTTCCCATTCAGAGGCGACCAAAATTTTTGCGTCTGTAATCAGCAACCAACCATTCACAGACGCCACAATGTCTGGGTCTTGGTGTGAGGCGAAAACATATTTTAAATGTGATGGCAGAAAAAAGTCTGCCATTTCTGCCAAAAGGTGTTTGTAAGTTAAATTGCCACCTGGGTCTAATAACATACCCTCGCCCGCATGTGAAATAGCGAACTGGTTGGCTTGCACGCCCTCGCCCTGCACTAACTCCGTGAAAGCAATACATTTGTGATTGCCGTCATCATACAGTACTGTTGCCATTTTTGATTTCTTCCCTGTGTTTCATTTATTTCGCGAAATTGGTATCTGCGAGAATATACCACAAAATAGGCAATTTACTCGACATTTTTTTCAAATAATGCGATTGATTCAACATGAGAGGTATGGGCAAACATATTCAAAACCCCTGCGGCTTTAAGCGTGTAGCCCTTTGCCTGCAATACTTCTGCGTCTCGTGCGAGTGTGGCTGGTTTGCACGATACATACACAATGCGTTGTGGGCTTTTCAGGCTGCCTGAAAGGGCGTTGAGCAGTTCAAATGCCCCATCGCGTGGTGGATCAATCAGCCATTTGTTGTATTTTTGCCAACTTTGTATATCCAATTCGCTTTCTTTGAATAAATTGGCTGCCTGAAACGAACATAAATGCGACAGTCCATTCAATTCAGCATTTTGTTTGGCTCGATTAACCAAGGCTTCTGATCCTTCCACGCCCAACACTTCTGCACCGTGTCGTGCAATCGGAAGCGAAAAATTGCCTAATCCGCAAAACATATCAGCCACTTTATCGCCTGCTGTGGGTTGTAGTAATGCCATGGCACGGCTCATCATCACTTCATTCACACGGTGATTCACTTGGGTAAATTCTGTGGGTTGATAGGGCATTTCTAAATCAAATTCAGGCAGCCTATAAGACAACACGGGCATATTTTCTGGATAAAACGGAGCAAGTGTATCAGGTTTGCCGCGTTGTAACCACAGTTGTAATGGCTGCGTATCTGATTGATATTGATTGATAAATTGTCGCAATATGGTTTTATCGTTTGCCGTTAAATCTGCCATAATGCGAAACGCCATAATGGTAACCCTTGCCCCCACTGCCCATTCGATTTGTGGCAATTTGTCGCGAATGGACAAGCGGTTAATCATTTCACGCAAAGGCAGAATTAAATCGGAAATATGGCGTGGTAAATTCGGACATTCACGCATATCTGCCACAAATGGAGATGCTTTTTCGTGAAAACCCACCAACACGCCCCCTTTTTTTTCGACATATTTCACCGACATTCTCGCTCGAAAACGGTAGCCTGTCTTTAAGCCATACACCGCAGGCAAGATTTTTTGCGGTTTGACTTTGCCAATATGTAAAAATGCGTCTTCCAAAACGCGTTGTTTCATTGCCACTTGTGCCGATAATTCAATGTGTTGCAAAGAACAACCGCCACACACGCCAAAATGCGGACAATGCGGACGAACACGAATGGACGCAGTTTTTTTAATCGCAAGTGCGTCCATTTCAATAAAATTTTTTTTATTGCGAGTGATTTTCCACTCAATCACTTCTTCGCGTGGCAGGGCATTACTAACAAAGCAAACTTTACCGTCCAACCGCCCTACCCCACGCCCTTCGGCATCTAAACTATCAATTTGGATTGTGTTCATATAAATAATATCTTTCTAATATGTTTCAGGCTGCCTGAAAATTGATTGAAATGCGTGGGTAACAAGTTGCCCACGCTACGCTTGCTAAACCGACGGAAATCCAAAAATCATAAAGAAAGTAAGAAGACCTGCCAACAACAACGCAGGAGCAATGCTACCCACAGCCAACCAACTATCAATGCGGTCAAACACGCCGCCGTGTCCTGGCATAATATTGCCGCTGTCTTTCACACCCGCCATGCGTTTGAGCATACTTTGAAATAAATCGCCGATTGTGGCAAAAATCGCAATAAAAGGAGCAATACAAAGAGCGACAATGGGATAATGAAAATACATAATAACCATTGCAATCGTAGCAATCACAATGCCGCCAAAAAAGCCTTCCCAAGTTTTATTTGGGCTAATAATCGGAGAAAATTTGTGCTTACCGATTGCTTTTCCCACAAAATACGCTCCTGCGTCATTTGCCCAAATGGTAATCAAAACAGATAAAAGCAATAATCTTGGATTAGCATTTATATTTCTACCTAACATATAATTTTCTTCGTCAGAGAAAGAGGAGGTAAATAAATAAAAATAACTGATAATAAATAACCATATAATAAATATATAAACATTGTTGCTTTTGAATTGTTGATTTTTGGCATATTTTCTAAATAAAATCGGCACAGCAATTAACCATATATAAAGCACAAAATAAGCCATTACTGCACAAAATAAAAGTAAATATGTTTCATTAAAAAATCCATTGAGATATAAATAAAACATTACAGGAGCAATACTGCCCACAACTGCTGCCGTAATTAAAGAATTGATTTTCGACAAGCCCCGAATTTTAAAAAATTCATACGAGCAGGCAATAATGCACAAATGCCAAAAAGCCAAATAAATCGGTTGCGGTGCAAATAAAATAATTGCCAAAAATAATGGAATGGCAATCAGGGCGGAAATAATGCGTTGTTTCAATTTAATATCCTTTATCCAAGTTTCAGGCTGCCTGAAAAAACGCTTATTATAGTTTATAATGCCCACTTTTATCACACTTTATACAAAATGACTGCCCCCCTATTCGCCGTTTTTGGCAATCCCATTGCCCACAGCCGTTCGCCTGAAATTCATCAACTGTTCGCCAAACAGCAAGGCATTGATTTAATTTATGAAAAACGCTTGGTTTCAGGCAGCCTGAAAGACGCTGTGCAACAATTTGCCAAAGACGGTGGCGTGGGGGCGAATGTTACTGTGCCGTGTAAAGAAGAAGCGTTTGCCTTGTGTTCGCAACTGTCTAACCGTGCAAAAGCCGCAGGGGCGGTGAATACGCTGATTAGGCTGCCTGAAAACACTTGGGGCGGTGATAACACAGACGGCGCAGGCTTGGTAATGGATTTACAACGCTTAAACGCACTTTTTAGTGGCGTTAAAGTGTTGCTAATCGGTGCAGGCGGAGCGGCTCGTGGCGTGATTTTGCCACTGCAACAGGCAGGGGCAGAAGTGTTTATCCACAACCGCACTCATAACAAAGCCCAAAACTTGGCAAATCAATTTCACGCCACAGCACAAACTTTTGACGAATTAAACACGCAAACCTTTGATATAATTATCAATGCCACTTCCGCATCGCTTTCAGGCAGCCTGCCTGAATTGCCGTCTGCTATTTTCAAAAATGCACAATTAGCTTACGATATGGTGTATGCCAAAAACGCTACGCCATTTATGCAGTTTGCAAAACATTCAGGCTGCCTGAACACCGCAGACGGTTTGGGTATGTTGGTCGGACAAGCAGCGGTGTCGTATCATTTATGGCACGGCTTTATGCCTGATATACAACAAGTTTTACAACAAATGCGAGAAAATTTTTAATTGGAAACCTATGCAAAATTCGTTATTCCGTGTTTTGCAAGGGTTTTATAGTTGTTAAACTTCAAAACAATAACAGGCGGCTTTGCCTACGACAGTATAAATAATACGGCAAGGTGTGCCAACGCATTAGTGTTTTGAAGTTTAACGACGATAACTATCTGAAACAGCAATCATCGGTTATAATAGTCAGTTTTCTAAACACACTCATAACACAATGATTATTCACCCTAATTTTAACCCTGTTGCCATCAGCATTGGTCCATTTTCTATTCACTGGTATGCGTTAAGTTATGTCTTGGCGTTTATTTTATTTATGTGGTTAGGCAGAATACGCATTAAACACAACAACAGCCCGTTTTCCAAAGAACAGTTGGACGATTTACTCACCTACTGCATTTTAGGCGTGATTTTGGGCGGACGCTTGGGCTATTGCTTGTTTTATCAACCTGCTTATTTTATGGCACACCCTGTGGATATTTTCAAAGTTTGGCAAGGCGGAATGTCCTTTCACGGCGGCTTTTTGGGTGTGGCTTTGGCTTCTGTTTTGTTTGCCAAAAAGCACAAAATATCGTGGTTAAAATGTGCAGACGGCATTGCACCATTGGTGCCATTGGGTTTGGCAAGCGGACGAATGGGCAATTTTATCAATGGTGAATTATGGGGACGCATAACCGACCCTAATGCCTTTTGGGCTATGGGTTTTCCCACCGCACAGAATGCCGACATTGCACTACTGCCTACGCTGCCTGAAAACTTACAAAACGCCTTTTTACAATACGGCGTTTTGCCACGCCACCCTTCCCCCTTATACGAATTTGCTTTGGAAGGCGTTGTTTTATTTATTATTTTATGGTTATTTTCCAAAAAACCACGCCCCGCAGGACAAGTTGCCGCCTTATTTTTAATCGGTTACGGTTTATTCCGCTTTATCGTAGAATGGACACGCCAACCTGATGAACATTTAGGCTTACTCTCACTCGGCTTATCGATGGGACAATGGTTAAGTTTGCCGATGTTGTTGTTAGGCTTGATTTGGTTTATCACCGTTCGTAAGAAAAGCGTATAATCACTTTCAGGCAGCCTGAAAATAAAATACACAAAGAAATCAATATTATGCGAAGAACCAAATCCGACAGTTTGCAAACCCGTGCTGATTTAATTGTGGCAGCATTGGACTTATTTGACGAACAAGGGGTTTCCAAAACCACGCTTGCCCAAGTTGCTGCCAAAGCAGGCGTAACCAGAGGTGCGGTGTATTGGCATTTTAAAAACAAAGAAGATTTGTTTGATGCCATGTGCGAAAGTGTCTTGTCTGATTTTGAACAATCTATGGGCAATCGCATGCACACCCATAATTGGGATTGTTTTTTGGATAATATCTTATTCTCTCTTAATATTGTTAATGAAAACAAACAATTACAAAAATTTTTGCGTATTATTTCTCGCAAATGGGAAAGTACACCTGACAACGCTGGCATTTATAAAATTTGGGAAAAACACGCTACATTGGGCGAAGAACGCTTAACCTGCGTATTAAAAAACGCTCAACAAAATGGCAAACTTGTCGAGCATATTTCTGTTAGTGAAGCTCTCCACACCATTCGTGCCGTGCATTGGTGTTTGATTGTCTCGTGGATTACGCAACAAGATTTTGACTTAATCAAAGTCAGCAAAATTGCCTTTTCAGGCTGCCTGAATGTATTGTCAAAAGCACAATAAATTTTTCAGGCTGCCTGAAAATAATTTCTTCTTTATGCTAATAAACAGTTAAAATAGCAAGTTTCATTTCTATTGGTAAGGCATCTTCAAATGACCGATTACAGCAAATCGTTAAATCTTCCTGATACTGAATTTCCCATGCGTGGCAATCTTTCCAAGCGTGAGCCGCAATGGGTGGAACTTTGGCACAAGCAAAAACGCTATCAAAAATTGCGTCAATTAGCCAAAGAAGAAAAGCGTCCGCAGTTTATTCTGCACGATGGCCCACCTTATGCGAATGGTGATATTCACGCAGGGCATGCGGTGAATAAGGTGTTGAAAGATATTATTATCCGCAGTAAATCGTGGGCAGGTTTTGACGCACCTTATGTGCCAGGCTGGGATTGCCACGGCTTGCCGATTGAGTTAATGGTGGAAAAACTGTATGGCAAAAATATTGAGTCGGCAAAATTCCGTCAGTTGTGTCGTGAGTATGCGGCGGAACAAGTCGCTCGCCAAAAGAAAGATTTTATGCGCTTGGGTGTCATCGGCGATTGGGATAATCCGTATTTGACGATGAATTTTAAAACCGAAGCGAATATTGTGCGTAATTTGGGCAAAATTTATGAAGCAGGCTTTTTGCAAAGGGGCGAAAAACCTGTGCATTTTTGTATTGAATGCGGTTCGGCTTTGGCAGAAGCGGAAGTGGAATATAAAGACAAACAATCGCCTGCAATTGATGTAGCGTTCAAATGTGTGGATAACGCCCAAGTGGCAAACGCTTTCAGGGTGCCTAAAATCAATGACGATGTGTTTGCGGTGATTTGGACAACCACGCCTTGGACGCTGCCTGCCAACCGTGCAGTGTGCGTGAATCCTGATTTGGATTATGTGTTGGTTTCCACGCTTGACGGCAGTTTTATTCTTGCCAAAGATTTGTATGAAGACGCTTTGAAACGCTTTAATTTAATTGAAGAAACCGTTTTGGGCGAAGTTAAAGGCAAAGCGTTGGAACATATCGCCCTGCAACACCCATTTTTAGACAGACAAGTGCCGATGATTTTGGGGCAACATGTTGCCGCAGACGCTGGCACTGGCTTGGTGCATACCGCACCTGCACACGGTATGGACGACTATTTTGTCGGTCAAAAATATGGTTTGGAAATTGATAATCCTGTTTTATCAGACGGCACATTCCGTAAAGATGAACCGTTGGTGGCAGGTTTGTCCGTGTGGGACGCAAACAAAACGATTGTTGAACACTTAAAAAATTCAGGCAGCCTGAAAGCCTTTGCCAAATTAGACCACAGTTATCCTTGCTGTTGGCGACACAAAACACCGATTATTTTCCGTGCCACTGCACAATGGTTTATCGCAATGGATAAAGTGGGCAAAAACGGCAAAACCTTGCGTGATATTGCGATGAGCGAAGTGGATAAAACCGAATTTTTCCCTGCGTGGGGGCGTGCAAGGTTGGAAGCGATGATTTCTGGCAGACCTGACTGGTGCGTTTCTCGCCAAAGACAATGGGGCGTGCCGATGACGATGTTCGTTCATCGTGAAACAGGCGAATTGCACCCTGAAACTGCACAAATTTTTGAAAAAGTCGCCCAAAAAATCGAACAATCAGGCATTGAAGCGTGGTTTTCAATGGACAAAAAAGAAATTTTGGGCGATGAAGCGGATTTATATGACAAACTGCCCGACACGCTTGATGTGTGGTTCGATTCAGGCAGCACGCATTACGCCGTTTTGCGTCAGCGAGAAGAACTGTCCGCCCCTGCCGACTTATATTTAGAAGGCAGCGACCAACACCGTGGCTGGTTTCAATCGTCTCTGCTCACTTCCTGTGCCGTATCCGAAAAAGCACCGTATAAACAGTTGCTCACACACGGTTTTACGGTTGATGAACACGGTCGCAAAATGTCCAAATCCTTGGGTAATGTGATTTCGCCACAAAAAATCAACGATTCTTTGGGGGCAGATATTTTGCGTCTGTGGGTGGCTTCCACCGACTATTCAGGCGAATTAGCCTTATCGGACGAAATCTTAAAACGCGTTACCGAAAGTTACCGCCGCATTCGCAATACGCTGAAATTTTTGCTGGCAAATATTTCCGATTTCAGCCTGATAGATAATGCTGTGCCACTCGCGGAAATGGTGGAAATCGACCGCTATGCCCTTGTTTTAGCGAAAAAATTGCAAGATAAATTAGCGAATGAATATTACCCCAAATACGCATTTCACTTGGCAGCACAAGAGATTGTGCAGTTCTGTTCCGAAGAGTTGGGAGCGTTTTATTTGGATATTCTCAAAGACCGCCTTTACACGCTGCCTGAAAACAGCCACGCTCGCCGCAGTGCGCAAACTGCCTTGTATCACATTACGCGTGCATTGGTGTTGATGATGTCGCCGATTTTATGCTTCACGGCAGATGAAGCGTGGGCGATTTTAACAGGCAACGAAGAAGACAGCGTTTTGTATCACACCGCTTACGACTTCCCTGAAATCACAGACGCAGAGCAACTTACGCAACGCTGGCAAACCTTGCGAGAAGTCAGAAGTGCGGTCAATAAAGAAATCGAAACATTGCGTTCCCACAACGCCGTAGGTTCGTCCTTGCAAGCGGAAGTCGAAATCATCGCTCCCCAAGAAATTTTTGAATTATTACAAAAATTTGGCGAAGAATTGCGTTTTGCGATGATTGTCTCCAAAGTTTCCGTGAGTGTGGGCAAAGAGTTACAAATCGCCGTGCAACCGTCCCCCAACAAAAAATGCGTCCGCTGTTGGCACTACACAGACAATGTCGGCGTAGATCATAACCACAGCGAATTATGCCTGCGTTGTGCGAATAATTTGAGTGGGAAAGATGAAAAACGGCAGTGGGTGTGATTGATCAAAATAAGGTGGGTCGCAAGACCCACCATTTTTATCGTTGTTAAACGGTGCGTTTCAGGCTGCCTGAAACTTATTCTTCGCGTGGCACATCTGCATGGCTGTTGCTGCCTGCAATCAATTTATTTAATTCCAAAGGATTGGTTAAGCGAACATGTTTGTGATTGACATCAATCCAGCCTGATTGTTGAAATTTAGAGAATGTGCGGCTGACAGTTTCTAATTTTAAGCCCAAATAACTGCCAATTTCTTCACGCGACATTCTTAAAATAAATTCATTAGACGCAAAACCCCTTGCTCGTAAGCGTTGCGATAAGTTCATTAAAAAAGCAGCTAATCGTTCTTCGGATTTCATATTGCCTAACAGCAACATTACATTTTGGTCTCTCACGATTTCGCTACTCATCAAGCGGATAAAATGGCGTTGGAGTGATGGAATTTCGCCATACAATTCTTCCAAACGGTCAAAAGGCAGTTCGCATACTTCGCTGTCTTCCAAAGCGACTGCGTTGCACGAATGCACATTGCTACACAAGCCGTCCATACCGATGAGTTCGCCTGACATAAAAAAGCCAGTAACCTGGTCTCGACCGTCAAAACTGGCAATATTGGTTTTGAAAAAACCTGTGCGTACGGCAAACAAAGAAGTAAATTCTTCGCCCACACGGAACAAATATTCGCCCTTTTTAATGTGGCGACTTTGACGAATCACCGTGTTCAGTTGGTCAAACTCGTCTGGGTTTAAGCCCACAGGCAAACACAGTTCTCGCAAAGAACAGTTGGAACACAGGATTTTTAATACTTGTGGTTTATCGCAATGATGACAATCTAACATTTCTATAACTTCTGTAAAATAAGTGTTTTTTGTGCGTTCAGGCAGCCTGAAAATGCCAAAAAAATTGTGTTAAGCAAACAAATGAAAATCGGATATTGAAAACTTGTTTGGCTATCATCAAATTTGTTGTAACAAAGCGTGCATTTTCGTATATTATTTGACAACTGTCAAAACACTTTTTGCCAAACAGTGCGATTTTACCAAACTTAAACACCAAACCACAAAATGAATATGCAGAATTTTCAAACCATTGACTTCGACCGTGCGTTAATAGAACGACTACCGTCCAACGGTCCGCGATACACTTCGTATCCGACCGCCGACCGCTTCACCACTGATTTTGGCGAGCAGAATTACACACACGCCTTGCAACAACGCGTGTCAGGGGCGTTGAATCGTCCGCTGTCCTTGTATGTGCATATTCCCTTTTGCAATGTGATTTGCTTTTACTGCGGTTGCAATAAAATTGCCACCAAAGACAAATCGCAAGCCGATATTTATATCAATTACCTTGATAAAGAAACGCAATTACTCAAACCGCATTTACAAGGCATTCATCGTTTGGAACAACTGCATTTTGGCGGTGGCACGCCCACTTTTTTGTCGGACGAACAATTAGCACGCGTGTTTGACATTATCGGCAACACTTTTGAATTGGTGGATAACGGCGAATATTCGATTGAAATCGACCCACGCAAAGTGTCCGCTGACAATGTGCGTCATTTGGCGAAATTAGGTTTTAACCGTATGAGCGTGGGCGTGCAAGACTTTGACCACAAAGTTCAGGTTGCCGTTAATCGTGTGCAGAGCGAAGAAGAAACCGCATTAGTCGTCAATACCGCACGCGAAGCAGGGTTTAAATCGATTAGCATTGATTTAATCTACGGTTTGCCACACCAAAGTGTTGAAACAATGAAAACCACCATCGACAAAGTTTTAACACAATTAGACCCTGATCGCATATCGCTGTATCACTATGCCCACTTGCCGCATTTATTCAAACCGCAACGCCGCATTGACACCAACGCCGTGCCCAGTTCGCAAGAAAAATTAGACATACTGCAATACGCCGTGCAACGCCTAACGGACGCAGGTTATATCTTTATTGGTATGGATCACTTTGCCAAACCGCAGGACGAACTCTCCATTGCCCTGCGACAAGGGCGTTTGCAACGCAATTTTCAAGGCTATTCCACGCATGCCGATTGCGACTTAATCGGCTTGGGCATTTCCAGCATAGGCAAAGTCGGCAATATTTACAGCCAAAACGCCAAAACCACCGAAGAATATTACGCCGCTTTGGACAACGGACATTTGCCCGTTATTCGTGGTTATACACTCAATAAAGACGACCTACTTCGCCGCAATATTATTCAAGATTTAATGTGCCGCTTTGCCCTATCGTTCTTGCCCTACGAGCAACAATATGGCTTAAAATTTGAACAATACTTCGCCACTGAATTAGCCGAAATGCAACAACTGCAACAAGACGGCTTGGTCGAAATCGAACCCAAATTCATCTGGGTAACCGACAAAGGGCGTTTTTTAATCCGCAACATTGCGATGGTGTTCGATTACCATTTACGCCACAAAAAAACCACCGCGGTTTATTCAAAAACGGTGTAATAGATATTTTCAGGCAGCCTGAAAAATCAATTTTAGGCTGCCTGAAACTTGAAAAAATAATGACGAAACGCAAATTTTGCGTTTGCAAAATAGTGTATTATCGCCACTTTTAACAAGCAATGATAAGGATTAAACAATGGGTATGTTAGACAGTGTCTTGGGACAAGTTGCAGGGCAAATTTTAGGCGGCGGTAAAGACAACGCCTTGACGATGAAATTATTGCAAGGTTTGATGGCTCAATCAGGTGGTATGTCGGGCTTATTCAAACAACTGCAAGCAGGCGGATTAGCTCCTGCATTAGCGTCTTGGGTGGGCAATGGCGATAATCAACCCGTTACCGCAGACGCTATGGCAAACGCTTTGGGTGCGGATTTGTTAGGCAGTGCTGCACACCACGCAGGCGTGAATAATACCGAAGCATCAAGCTTGTTGGCACAATATTTACCCAATATTATCAATGGCTTAACGCCAAGTGGTAATGCTGATGAAGCCGCAGGTTTCGATTTATCGGACGGTTTGGATATGAAAGATTTAGCCGCTTTGGCAGGTAAATTTTTGAAATAAATTTGTGCTTTGCATAACGGCAATATTTGACTTTATCGTCAAAAAGCGTACAATAAAGTCATTCCCTGCGGTGTTCGATTTCAGCATACATTCCTTTGAACCAATACATTCGCTTTTGGGGGTGAAAGTTTGATGGGCGTGCGCGTTCTTTACGAATGTACCCAAAATCAAGCGGCACTTACCAACCTTACCACAAGGTTCAAGCGATTCTCGCTGTAACGGCACTCGCGGGGGGTTTCAAAACAAAACGGCATTGCCGTTTTTTCTATTTTAAGGGTTTCTATGAAAAATATATTCACTGCATTGTTACTGTGTTTCGCCCTTTTATTTTTGGCAGAGAACACGCCAGCCCAACCTTTATCTTGGCGATTGGATAATACCGTTTTGAATGACGCTTTTTCCGTTCGCCGTGGCGGTTTCCGTATGCCCAAAACGCCTGCACGCAAAGCAATACCTGCCCAACAAAGCCAAAAACAAAACGCACAAAAATCACAAGCAACCAACAAGCGTGGTGGCTTTTTAAGCGGTTTGGTCATTGGTTCCTTGTTAGCTTCGTTTTTTGGTTTTGGTGGCGGTTTTGGCTGGATTTTTGTATTATTAGCACTTGTTGGTGTCTGGTTGTTTTTCAAAAATAAAGCCAATACGCAAAAATAACTTTTCAGGCAGCCTGAAACTTTTGGAGAATAAAAAATGACCATTTTAATTACAGGAGCGTCCGCAGGTTTTGGTAAAGCGGCGTGCAAATTATTTGTTGAAAACGGTTATAAAGTCATCGGTTCAGCAAGACGCATTGAAAAACTTAACGCCTTAAAAAATGAATTAGGCGAAAATTTTTTGCCATTGCCAATGGATATGACTGATAAAAACAGCATAAACAATGCCTTATCACAAATACCACCAGAATGGCAAGACATTGAATTATTGGTGAATAATGCAGGTTTGGCATTAGGGTTAGAACCTGCTTACAAGTGCGATTTTGCTGACTGGGAGCAAATGATTGCTACTAATGTTTTGGGTTTAACCTATTTAACACGGCAAATACTGCCGAAAATGGTTGCCAACAAACGGGGGCATATTATCAATATCGGCTCGGTGGCTGGTACTTATCCCTATCCTGGCGGCAATGTGTATGGGGCAACCAAAGCGTTTGTTAAACAATTCAGCCGCAATTTGCGTGCGGATTTGGCAGGCACAAAAGTGCGTGTTTCCAACATTGAACCTGGTTTGTGTGGCGATACCGAATTTTCCAATGTACGATTCAAATGGGATAACGACAAAGCCGCCCAAGTATATGAAAATGTTGAATTTGTTAAACCAGAAGATATTGCCGAAATAATCTTGTGGATTTTCAGGCAGCCTGAATATGTGAATATCAATTCTATTGAAGTAATGCCTGTGGCACAAAGTTATTCGGCTTTATCGGTTTATCGAGAACAGGATTAACAATGGCTCGCAATAAAGATGAATTAAAAGGCGTTAATTTATTAGGAAAAAACAAAACGGATTATGTTTATGATTATAATCCGTCTATTTTGGAAAAATTTGCCAATAAGCACATAGACAATGATTATATGGTAACGCTTAATTGCCCTGAATTTACTTCACTCTGCCCCAAAACAGGACAGCCTGATTTTGCTACCATTTCAATTCGTTATATTCCTGATGAATATTTGGTGGAATCCAAATCGTTAAAATTATATTTATTCAGTTTCAGAAATCACGGCGATTTTCACGAAGACTGTATCAATATTATTATGAAAGATTTGGTGCAATTATTAAACCCCAAATATTTAGAAGTGGAAGGCATTTTTACACCGCGTGGCGGTATTGCGATTTATCCGTTTGCCAATTATGCCAAACCTAATTCAGATTATAAAAAAATGGCACAAAAAAGATTATTTAAAACAATAAAATAATATTCAGGCAGCCTGAAAATCGTTGAATCATCTAAAAAGACAAAATGAAATCAAACACCAAAACCATAACCCTTGCCAACCCACGCGGATTTTGTGCAGGCGTGGATCGTGCGATTAACATTGTGGAAAAAGCATTAGCCAAACACGGTGCGCCCATTTTTGTGCGGCATGAAGTGGTGCATAATCGCTTTGTGGTGGATAATCTAAAAGCAAAAGGTGTTGTTTTTATTGAAGATTTAGATGAAGTGCCACAGGGGGCGGTGTTGATTTATTCTGCTCATGGTGTGTCGTTAAAGGTACAAAAAGAAGCCGAACAACGCGGATTTCAAATTTATGATGCCACTTGCCCTTTGGTAACCAAAGTGCATAAAGAAGTGCAACGCTTATCGCAAGACGGCGTGCAAATTGTGATGATTGGACACAAAGGACACCCAGAAGTGGAAGGCACCATGGGACAAGTGGCAAATAATATGTTGTTGGTGGAAACGGTGGCTGATGTGGCATTATTGCAGGTGAAAAATCCTGAAAAATTGGCATTTGTCAGCCAAACCACGCTGTCGGTTGATGAAACGGCAGATATTGTCGCCGCCTTGCGAGACAAATTTCCACACATTATTAGCCCTAAAAAAAATGATATTTGTTATGCTACGCAAAATCGGCAGGACGCAGTGAAACACTTGGCTGATGATTGTGATTTGCTGATTGTGGTGGGTTCGCCGAATAGTTCCAACAGCAATCGCTTGCGAGAAACCGCTGCCAAACGCGGCGTGTGTGCGGTGATGATTGACCATATTGGCGAATTAGATACTGCGTTATTATCCGATAAACATCATATCGGCATTACCGCAGGTGCTTCTGCACCTGAAATATTGGTGCAAGAATTGGTGAAACTGCTCATCTCTTTGGGCTATGTTTTGAACAATCAGAACGAACAACCGCAAGAAACCATTTCTTTTGTTTTACCCAAAGCATTAAGAGACAGCGGAAAGGAATAATAATGAAAATAAACAATATTTTTCAACAATTTCCCACATTATGCCAACCGCGTCCGAGCAACACGCATAAAGGCACATTAGGTACGGTTGCCATTATTGGCGGTTGCCAAGGTATGACAGGTGCCGTGGTTTTGGCAAGTATTGCCGCATTGAAAACAGGCTGTGGTAAAGTGTTTGCAGGTTTTTTACAAAACACCCTGCCCTTACCCTACTTTCCTGAACAGCCTGAAATTATGTTACAAACCGCTCATCATTTAATCGAACGAAAAGATATTTCCGCTTGGATAGTCGGTTGCGGTTTAGGACAAAATATTGAAGCACACAAAATATTAGATAACTTATTGTTATCCAAGAAATTTTCCCCCATATTATTAGATGCAGATGCTTTGAATGTATTGGCAACATGGCATGATGAAGATCTTTTCAGGCTGCCTGAAAATACCATTCGCGTACTCACGCCACACCCATTGGAAGCCGCACGCTTATTACATACTACGGTGGCAGAAATACAAGCCAATCGCACACAAGCGGCGTTATTGATTGCTCAACGCTATCGTTCGTGGGTGGTTTTAAAGGGAGAAAACAGTGTGATTGCCAACCAAGATGGCACGGTGATTATCAATGATACAGGCTCACCCACGCTTTCAACCGCAGGCAGTGGCGATGTTTTATCGGGCATCATCGGCAGTTTATTGGCTCAAAAAGTACCTGTGCAAGAAGCAGTTCATAGTGGCGTTTGGTTACACGGCAAAGCAGGTGAAATGTTGTCTGAACAGGGGATAAGCATTGGGGCTACGGCAAGCGAAATCATCAATCAGGTGCGTATGTTGCGTCATCATTTAAGTACTTATTTGAAATAAAAACAGCGTCATATTCAATATGACGCTGTTTTTGAAACTGGTGGCGAATCAGGGACTCGAACCCCGGACACAAGGATTATGATTCCTCTGCTCTAACCGACTGAGCTAATTCGCCGTAAAAGAGATAGCGATTATAAAGCGTTTTTAGTTTTTGTCAAGCGTTTTCAGGCTGCCTGAACAATAAAAAACAGACTTGATTTTAAAACCAAGTCTGTTTTGTTAAGTTCAACAATCAATCTTCGCTATCGATGATTTTCCAAGCAAGTGCCGCTAATGCACCGCCTACAAATGGACCAACAATGAAAATCCACACATTTGCCAGAGCCGTTCCGCCTTGAAATACCGCAGGCGCAATGGAGCGAGCAGGATTAACCGAAGTACCTGTGTAACGAATGCACACCAAATGCACCAAAATCAATGCCAAGCCAATCGCCAAACCTGCCAAGTTGTTGGTTGCTCCGTTGGCTTTGGCAGTTGCACCCAACACCACCAAAACAAACACAAAAGTGAAAACCACTTCTGCCAATAAGCCGCCAATCACCGACACGCCTTGTTGCAAGTCATTCGCCCCAGTGCCTGTTAAACCATCAACATTGGCGGTTAGGGCAAACAATAAAGCAGAACCAATAAACGCACCAATCACTTGGAAAACCATATACATTACTGCGTCTTTGGCATCCATTCTGCCGCTTAACAGCACGCCCAAAGTAATGGCAGGGTTAATATGGCAACCTGAAATACCGCCAATGGTGTAAGCCATTGCCACCACCGACAAACCAAACGCCATCGAAGTTGCCACCACCGAGGCAATGTTATTGACAGGGTCGCAACCCACACTCACCGCAACCCCACAACCCATCAGCACCAAAACCATTGTGCCGAACATTTCGGCTAAATATTTCTTCATCAGAGTTTCCTTAATTAAGTTAAAAAGCGTGCTAATGATAATCTTTTTTTTCAATAAAATAAAATAAAAATTAACACTTTTTTAGGTTGTATCAATATTTATTGATAAGTTAATGTTTTGATTCACGGTTTATTCCACCCACCAATATTGAATTGCCCATTGTATGCCGCTAAATTGTTGTGGCAAAATTTCAGGCTGCCTGAAATTTTGTTTATAAATCATTAGATTATTTTTACTATACCAATTAGGAACAACGATATATTTTCTGCGTAACACACGGTCTAATGCACGGCTTGCTGCGACTAATTCCGCACGATTTTGGGCAGATAAAAAATGCGGTAAGATTTTTTCCACCGCAGGGTCGCACACCCCTGCATAATTGCGTGTACCTTTGGTCTTGGCGGCAACACAACTGTGGTATTCTATTTGCTCGTTGCCAGGGCTTAATGAGTTGGCATAATTGGCAATGATAATATCATAATCAAAATCGTTGCTTCGCCTTTGAAACAAGGCAGTGTCGGTTACACGGATATTGAGTGTAATGCTGATTTTTTGCAAATCTCGCCGCCATTTAGCGGTGGTGCGTTCAAAAGCTTTGGTATAAGTTAAAAATTCTAATTCAATTTTTTTGCCGTTTTTGTCTAACAACACACCGTCTTGATATTGATAGCCAGCATTAAGCAATAAATTGCGTGCCGCAATTAAATTAGGACGAATACCTTTTTCAGGGTGCGTCGTGGGCGGTGAAATGGGCGGTGTGGTGAAAATATCCGCGGGCAAATGTTCTTTAACCGATTGTAATATTTGCAATTCTTGTTTTTCAGGCAGCCTTTTTGCCGCTAATTCGGTGTTGGTAAAAAAACTGTCATCGCGTGTGTATAAACCGTAAAACGACATACGATTGACCGTTTCAAAATCAAAAGCCAACACCAAAGCACGCCGTAGCGTTTCGTCCTGCAAAATGGGACGGCGTAAATTCATCACAAAACCTTGCATACCAGCATTATTGTGGTGGGGAAAACTTTTGCGGATAAACTTTTGTTTTTTCAAAATTTTATCCGAATATGCTCTTGCCCACAGGCGTGCCACATTTTCCTGCAAAATATCGTATTCACCTGCTTTCAAAGCTTCTACGCGTGCGGTTTCGTCCAAGTAATATTTAAAACGAATAATGTCAAAATTAAACGCCCCTTTGCGAGACGGCAAATCTTTTGCCCAATAATTTTTATCGCGTTCAAACTCACTCAAACGCCCATTTACCGTGCGTTTTAAGCGATACGCCCCAGAGCCAATCGGCACGGCATTGCCGTCTTTTAAGCCATTGGGAAAACTTTTGTGCGAAAACACAGGCAACTGCCCTAAAATCAAATGCAATTCCGCATTTTTTTCTTTGAAATCAAAACGAACGGTGTGATTATCAACCGCCGTAATCTTTTTCACACCGCCCCAATACAGGCGGTAAAACGGCGTTGCCAAAGAATCTTCGGTGAGTGTTTTGAATGAAAAAACAACATCTTCGGCAAGCACAGGGTCGCCATTGTGAAAGCGTGCTTTTTCGTTAATGTGAAACAAAACCGACAAACCGTCATCAGATAAGTGAATATCATCAGCAATCAAGCCATACAGCGAAAACGCCTCATCATCGCTTTGTGTCATCAGTGTATCCAAGGTTAGCATAGAAATGCCCACTTCATGCTCGCCTTTTAAGGTAAAGGGATTTAAAGAATCAAAGCCCCCTGTCATAGGAAAAGTTGCCGTGCCACCTTTGGGGGCGTTGGGGTTGGCGTATTCAAAATGCGTAAAATTGGGCGGATATTTCGGCGTATCACCTAATGCCACCGCATAATCGGCTTGGGCATAAGTTGCATAAGCCATTAACAAGAAAAGAAGAATATTTTTCATCATCGTGATTGATTTCAGGCTGCCTGAAAGAGAATAGTATTGTACTATTACGGCTTAATCAACCCACAATTTCAGGCAGCCTGAAACATACACGCTTGTTTGAAAATATGCGATAATACGCAGATTTTTTAAGAACACTGCCACTTACGGCACGCAACGGAGCAGAAAATGGATTTTGAACGCGCTCGCTATAATATGGTTGAACAACAAATTCGTCCTTGGGATGTGTTGGATTTTAAATTATTAGATGTCTTGCAAGAATTGCCACGCGAAGAATTTGTTACCGAAGAACAAAAACCTTACGCATACGCCGATATGCACTTGGCGTTACCCAATCACTCGTTAATGTTAGAACCCAAATTGGTGGCACGACTGGTGCAGGCTTTGGATTTGCAAGAAACCGACAGCGTTTTGGAAATCGGCACAGGTGGCGGTTATGCCACGGCGGTGATGGCAAAAATGGCAGGCAAAGTTACTTCAATCGACATTGACGGCGAACAGTCCAATCGTGCCGCTGCCGTTTTACAAAAATTAGGCATTAACAATGTGTCGTTTGAAGTGCGAGACGGCTTTGACGAAATGGCATACGGCAACGAAACTTACAACGCCATTTATATTGGTGCGTCCGTCAGCCAAATTCCCGATGTTTTGCGTTTGCGTTTAGCCACAGGCGGACGATTGGTAACCGTTTTAGGTTCATCGCCTGTTAAACGCGCCGTTTTACTCACGCTGGAAAAAGACGGCAGTTTCTCGCGTAAAGTGTTGTTTGATACCGATATTCCAGGTTTGATTGAAGGCAAACAATCCTTGGCAAATCAAACATTTGTATTCTAAATTTATCGTTCAGGCTGCCTTTTTTCAGGCAGCCTGAATTTTAAAATCACACCATGCCGCGTTTTTACATTCCCAACTTATCCGAACAAAATATTTTGCCTGACACCGAACTGTGTTTCAGGCTGCCTGAAAATACCGTTCGTCATATCAATTCATTACGCTTGAAAAATGGCGAATGCATTACGCTGTTTGACGGCAAAGGCTATGAATATTCTGCCCGATTAAACATTCAAGGCAAAAACGCTTATTGTGCCGAAATATGGGAAAAAAACGCCGTTAGCCGCGAAAGCCCTTTGCATATTGCGTTAATCCAAGCGGTTTCCACAGGTGAAAAAATGGATTTTACCGTGCAGAAAGCGGTTGAATTGGGCGTGAATGAAATTTATCCCGTTGTGTCTGCCCATTCATCAGTGCGTTTGAACAATGAACGGGCAGAAAAACGCCACCGCCGCTGGCAAGAAATTGCCATTTCCGCTTGCGAGCAATGCGGACGCAATCTTCTGCCCACCATTCACCCCATACAACCCTTATCCACACTATTGACCGCCCTACCCCAAGCCGACTTGCGTTTATTATTAGCCCCACAAGGCAGCCTGAAACTACACGACATTCACAACGCTCCGCAACGCTTAACCATACTCATCGGTGCCGAAGGTGGATTTTCATCTGCCGAAATTGAATTAGCACAACAATCGAACTTTCAAGCCATTGTATTGGGCAAACGCATTTTACGCACCGAAACCGCAGGACTATCCACCATTGCCGCACTGCAAACATTGTGGGGCGATTTTTAATCTATGCTGATTGATATAGTCAATTCATACCAAAATTATGCAGCGTTGGTTCGCCTTGCCGTATTATTTATACTGTCTGCGACTCACCGCCTTACCTACTTTTGGTCTGAATTGACTATAAAAAATTTCTAATAATTTCAATCTTCATTAAAATTTTTCATCATCAAATAAATGTCATTCATTGTGCAGTACAAAATAATGATAAAATAGCAAACTACACCCAAGTCATAGTTAATGATAAAAATACTTGACATTGTTTTAGAAATTGTTTATATTAGGAAAAAACAAAATGACAACACAGGAACAACAAAAATTTTCTTTGGAAGAAAAATCGCAGACAGTAGCGGAATTTCTCAAAACATTAGGCAACACCAATCGGTTGCAAATTTTATGTTTATTACTGTCTAACGGCGAAATGTGTGTTACACACCTGCACGAAAATTTAGAAAATTTAAGCCAATCAGCGTTATCACAACACTTGGCAAAAATGCGGGAAGAAGGTATTTTATCATTTAGACGCGACGCACAAACACTGTACTACAAAATCAGCGATGAACGCGTTACTCAAGTGATGCAAACACTCAGAGAAATTTTTTGTCCTGTCAAATTAGAGACATTAAACAATGACAGTACAAACCATCAATCCACAACAAGCCGCACAGTTAGTCAATAACGGTGCCATCATCATTGACATTCGCTCCAATGATGAGTATGGACGCAAACACATCAGCGGAGCAAAATGTATTCCAGTCAGCGAACTTGCTGCGGACAAACTGCCTAATCACGCAGCCGTTATTTTTACCTGCTTATCAGGCTTACGAACACAAACCAATGCTCAAAATTTAGCCCAATGTGCTTGTAACTGTAACGAAGTTTATTTATTAGACGGCGGATTAAAAGCATGGGAAAACCATGGCTTACCCGTTGAAGGTAACGGCAAAGCCACGCTCGATATTATGCGACAAGTGCAAATCGGTGCAGGCAGCCTGATTTTAATCGGCGTGTTGTTGGGCTTTTTTGTTCATCAAGGTTTCTTTTTATTAAGCGGTTTTGTCGGTGCAGGCTTGTTGTTTGCAGGTCTCACAGGCTTTTGCGGCTTGGCAGTGTTGCTTGCCAAAATGCCGTGGAATAAAGCATAGTTTTTTTAACACAGGTTGTTTTTTACTTTCAGGCAGCCTGAAATGAGTAGTAAAGGAAAAATCATGAAAGCAAATGTTGGCGGTATTGACCGCATTTTAAGAATCGTTGTAGGCATTGCCTTAATCGCCTTGGCATTAACAGGCGTGATTGGTGTTTGGGGCTGGATTGGCGTAGTGCCATTGGCAACAGGTGCGGTTGGCTTCTGCCCATTGTATCCGTTGTTGAAAATCAACACCTGCAAAAAATAAGGAGTGGGCAATATGCAACACGATTATGTGGGTTTAACAGGCGAATTAAGCGGCAAATTAGCAGAAATTCGCAAAGAAATCCCTGACACCATGAAAGGTTTTGGGCAAATGGCACAAGCCGCTGCCACAGACGCAGCTTTAAGCCCCAAACAAAAAGAACTGATTGCCATTGGCATTGGCATTGCCGCTCGCTGTCAAGGCTGTTTGGCATTTCACGCCAAAGCGTTAGCCAAAATGGGTTGCACGCGTGCTGAATTTATGGAAATGCTGCAAGTATCCATTTATATGGGTGGTGGCCCATCTTTAATGACCGCCGCCGAAGCCCTAATGGCATACGAAGCCTTTGGTGGCGAAAAAGCCGCAGAATAAATAACAATCCCTATCTTTCTTCCCTTTTGCCCTTTCAGCCTGCCATGAAAGGGTTTTTTTTAATCTCTCAATATTTATTTAATCCCCATTGCTTTTTTAGCTTTTCTAAATAAATGGCGGTGTAATAATAAATACGCTAACCAGCCCAATAAAATGCAAAAACTCATCATTGCCGATAGCGTTTCTGGGGTGTTGGCGTTTAATGCTCCTGCCAAA
Source organism: Neisseriaceae bacterium (assembly GCA_017934045.1). Taxonomy (GTDB): domain Bacteria; phylum Pseudomonadota; class Gammaproteobacteria; order Burkholderiales; family Neisseriaceae; genus RGIG9985. The sequence goes on from JAGBKK010000024.1 coordinate 155,068, forward strand.
AATGACACAATGCCTGCAATGGCAAATTGTGTTGTGCCTAATACGGCAGAAGCAGCTCCTGATTTTTGACGAAATCGATCCATTGCCAATATGGTGGCGTTCGGTGCAATAAAGCCAATCATACCCATGGTCATAAATAAACAGGCTTCAAATAATAAAAAGCCTAATTGTAAAAAACTCACAATAATCATTAAGATAACAAAAAATATCATTGCCAAAAAGGCGTATTGCAATACCGTATAAGGTGATATTTTTTTCACAATTTTGGCGTTAATAATGGAAAATGTGGTTGAACCCAAGACATTGATTCCAAAAACCACACCAAATTGTTGTTGGCTTAAATGAAAATAATCCTGAAAAACAAATGACGCAGTGGTGATATAGGCAAATAATGAACTTAACGGCAAGGCAAAAGTTAAAACCAATATCATAAAACGGCTGTCTTTGATAATAGACGCGTAGTTTTTTAATACCGAAAGCAAATTAAATTGGCTATTGTTTTCAATTTTTGCGGTTTCAGGCAGCCCCCAAATCATCATTGCCAATAACATTAAACCAAAAATGCCTAATAAGGCAAAAACCGCTTGCCACGGTGCATACTGCACAATGAGACTACCCACAGACGGTGCCAACATAGGGGCAAGCGAGCCAATCATCATCATAATCGCCATAACCGAAGCACCTTGTTTTATATCGAATTTGTCGTTGATAATCGCCCGAGCAATCACCACGCCTGCACAACCGCCCAAGGCTTGTAAAAAGCGAAATAAAACAAACAGATGAATGGAATTGACTGCTGCACAAGCAAAACTGGCAACAGTGTAAATAATAATGCCAAAAATCAAAGGTTTACGCCGCCCTAACGCATCGCTAATCGGACCATACAGCAACTGTCCAAAGGCAAAAGCGACAAAAAACACGGTAATCGATAATTGCACGGTAGATTGCGTGGTGGCAAAGGATTTTTGCACTGCCCCCATAGACGGCAAATACATATCGGTCGCCAATGGGGCTAACGCCGACATAAACGCCAAAATCCAAATCAAAATAAAATTGGACGATTTATTTATTTTCATCATATTGTAACCTATTGTTTTAATTGTTTTTCAGGTAGCCTGAAATATGTATTTTAAGATTGTGTGCCAAACACAAAATGATGAAATCTTTTGAGCCAAAGTTTCAACCTGAAAGCGTGATGTTATTATAAATAAAAAACACGGCGAAATGTAAGTGCCGCCGTGCTTTTGTAATATACAAAAAATTTTAGCGTTTGAACATATTGCCAAATTTTTGGTTAAATTTATCAACGCGACCTGTGCTATCGACAATTTTTTGTTTGCCTGTGTAGAATGGGTGGCATTCGGAACACACTTCCACATGGAATGTGTCTTTTTCCATTGCTGAACGCGTGGTAAATTGGTTGCCGCAAGAACAAGTAACGGCAACATCGTGGTAATCTGGGTGAATATCTGTTTTCATCGTAAAATCCTTTAATAAAACGGGTGCAGGGATTGTGCCTACACTTCAATTCAAAAAATAAGCGAAAGATTATAATGCAAAATCATTAAACATTTCAAGCAATTTTTTCAGGCTGCCTGAATTATTCACACACGCCCCACAAAACCGCTATAATATTGCGTTTATGACTAATGAAATAAGGAGCAACCAATGTTTCCCGAATACCGCGATTTAATCAGCCGTCTGAAAAACGAAGACGCTCATTTTGCTCGCCTTTTTGAAGAACACAACGATTTGGATCACGAAATTATCCGTTTAGAAAACGACCCAGTAACCAGCGGTTTAGATAAAATCGATGCACTCAAACGACAAAAACTGCAATTAAAAGACCAAATGTACGAAATCTTGAAAAAAGCAGAGAGCGAGAGCAAATAACTTAAATCTCCGCCGTGTTTGATACGGCGGTTTCTTTATTGATTGTCGTATTTTTCAGGCAGCCTGAATATGAATAACGCACACAAAAACACCGCCACTTTATTGATTTCTGCACCTGATCGCAAAGGTTTGGTAGCAGTCATTGCCAATTTTCTTTTACAACACAACGCCAACATTCTGCACGCCGACCAACACCAAGACGGACAAGCAGGTTTATTTTTAATGCGTGTCGAATGGGACTTGAACGACTTTGCCACCACTGAAAACGACTTTCAGGCAGCCTTTTCGCCGATTGCCAAACAATATCATATGGCTTGGAAACTGTCGTTTTCACAACAAAAACCACAAATGGCAATTATGGTGTCGCAATACGAACACTGTTTGGCTGATTTGTTGCACCGCTATCGCATTGGCGAATTGGCGTGCGATATTCCGCTGATTGTGGGCAATCACGAAAACTGCCGAGCATTGGCTGAATTTAACGGCATACCGTTTTATCATATCCCGATGATTAAAGAGAAAAAAGCCGAAATTGAAGCCAAACAACTTGCCTTATTTGAGCAGCACAAAATCGATTTAATTGTCATGGCTCGTTATATGCAGATTTTATCCAGCGATTTTATTAACAAATATCCGAATAAAATTATTAACATACATCACAGTTTCCTGCCTGCGTTTGACGGTGCCAAACCTTATCACCGAGCCCATGCACGCGGCGTAAAATTGATTGGGGCAACCGCCCACTACGCCACTTCGGATTTAGACGAAGGTCCAATTATTGAACAAGAAGTGGCTCGCATTTCGCACCGTGATAGTGTCGAAGATTTAATCAAAAAAGGACGCGATTTAGAAAAAATCGTGTTAAGCCGTGCCGTGCGTTGGCATTTGGATAGCCGCGTTTTGTCGTATCACAATCGTACGGTGGTGTTTGATTAAATCAATCAAGGCGTTTTAGGCTGCCTGAAATGGCGTTAATTTATATTAAGATGATTTATATCAAAAATTATATAAAATTTATATTTTTCAATGAGTTATATATAAATTTAACATAAAAACAGACAACATTAAATAAACATTTTGATGAAAAACTTTGATTTTCCTATGCAATAAGCACAAAAATGTGGTAAAAATCCAGTTACATTGATTCCAACCATCAAATTTTAAACCCAAAATGACCGTTAAATAAGAAAGGACAATCTTATGAAAATGCGGAAACTCTGCATATCGCTCTGCGTGGCGTTGGGGTTAGTTGCGTGTAGCAGCGATTTGGAACAAGATGTCTCCAAAATCCCTGCTGCACAATTAGGTGCCGTTGTAAGTAGCATCGACACTAACCCATACTTTCAAAGTATGTACAAATCATTTCAAGACACTGCCGCCGAAAATTCACAGTTGAATTTGCAATTAGAAGCGTCCAAGGACGACCAAGAATTGCAAAACAACCAAATCGAAGCCATGATCAACAGCGGTGCCAAAGCCTTGGTGATTAACTTGGCAGACACCAAAGTCGGACCAGAATTAGCAATGAAAATGTGCGACCGCCGTATTCCTGTGGTTTATATCAACCGCACACCAGGCAATAAAACATTACAAGAATGTGATATTGCCTATTTTGTTGGTTCAGACGACTATCAAGCAGGCATTTTACAAGCCCAATTAGCCTTGGAAAACTGGACAGAACACCCCGAATGGGACAAAAACGGTGATGGTAAAATGCAACTTGCTATTTTGGAAGGCAATCCTGCCATTCATTCCGCAAGAATTCGTGCCAATTGGGCAATTTCTTCGTTGAAATTCAATCCTGAAAACGGATTAGGTTCAGAAGGCATTGACATTGTTCTCCAAGAAACAGGTCGATACAGTTTGGATGTTGCCAAAGAAGTCGTGGGCAAATGGATCAATTCGCCTGATTTCAACAAAGTGGAAGTCATTTTAGCAGGCAACGACAACATGGCTTTGGGTGCGGCTGAAATATTAGAAGCTAACAACAAAAAAGTACCCATTTTTGGTATTGACGGCTTACCCAAAACCCAAGATGCCATCAAGCACGGTCGTGTTTTTGCCACCATTTTGAATGACGCAGATACACAAGCACGCGTAGCATTGCGTATGGCTGCCAATTTGGCAAATGAACGCCCTGTTACAGAAGGCGTATTCTTGGATATGGACGAAAGTGGTACAGTTTCTGTGCCATTACGCCGTTTAGACGATCAACCTGCTCAATCAAATTAAAGAAAGGATCAATCATGGCTGACAAAAATAAATATACCAGCGAAGAGAGCCTATTTTCCAAATATGGCATGTTGATTCTCTCCATCGCAGGTTTCTTATTGCTGATTGTGATTTTGTCCTTGGCAACCTATTACTACACCAACAAAATTACCCAAGAAACACAAAAAGTGGCGTTGGTGGGTGAGCAAGGTGAGATTACACAGGAAATTGCACGGATTGCGTTCTCGCAAGAATCTTACTTAACCAACGAAGTGTTCCGCCGTTATCAAAAAGACGGTAAATTGGTCAATCGTATTCCTTTGGAAGAGTTTCCACAAAATACACTCTTCCGCCGTACAGAAATGAAACGCTTGGCAGACCGTTATAACGAAATTCTGTTGCGTTTGGAACACGGTGGTGAAATTGCCGACCGCCATGGCAATATTATTACCATTAGCCCTGTACAATTAGCAACAACGCGTGCTAACTTGGAAGCAACCAAACAAATGTGGGATTACTACTATCCACTGATGACAGAATTCGAGTTGGAAGCCGAAACGGGTTACTTAACTCGCGACTATGCCACTTATGTGATGGAATATACGCGTCAATACAACCGCACACTGCAACGCGATACTTCTCGGGTATCATCACTCATTCAAGCGTATGTTGATCGCTTGCAAAAAGAACTCTTTTGGATTCAAACGGCTGGTGTGGTTTTGGCATTAGCATTGTTCTTCTTGATGATTTTCGGTACTATTCGCCGCTTGATTGAAGGCGACCGCAGATTGGGTATTGCACGCCGCGAAACCGAAGAAATCTTGGAAACCATTAACGAAGGTTTGTTCTTGGTGGATAGAGACTTGAACATCGGTCATCAATATTCTGCCCACTTGGAGAACATTATTGGTCAAAAAGAAATCGGTGGTAAAAAACTCAACGAAGTCTTGTCCAAATTGGTGGATAAAGAAACCATGGAAGTTACCGAAACCTTTATCGAACAGTTGTATTCCGACTGGGTGGTAGAAGACCTGATTGACGACTTAAACCCACTGCATCGCATTCGTGTGGAAGTTGATGACTTTTCAGGTTACTACGAAACGCGTTATTTAGACTTTAACTTCTCACGCGTGTATGAAGGTGAAGCGATTGATAAAGTGTTGTGTTCCGTGTCCGATATTACCAATGCGGTGGTCTTGGAAGAAAAATTGGCAGCCGAACGCGAACAAAACGACCGCCAAATCGAAATGTTGGGTACCATTTTGGCTGCCGAACCTACGATGTTGGATAACTTTATCAAAACCACTAAACGCCGCATTAACGATATTAACTCGGCATTGCGTCGTCCAGAGCGTGGTCAAGCGGCTTTGCAAGAAAAAGCTAAACTCATTTTCCGCGAAGCCCACAGTATGAAAGGTGAAGCATCTGCCTTGAAATTGGCATCATTTGTTTCTCAATGCGAAAGCTTTGAAAACAAAATTAAAGAGTTGCAATCCAATCCACGCTTGACAGGTAACGACTTCTTGGGCTTAACCGTGATGTTGGACGAAATTATGTCGTTAAGTGATGTGGTGGCGAATTTGAACGATCGCATTACTGGTGGTCGCACAAGTTCAGGTGGCACCGTTGCAGCACCGTCTAATGTGATGAAAAAATACTTTAACTCCTTTGCCGCAGACATTGCCGAACGCAATGGCAAAAAAGTGGCTTTGGATTGTCAAGGTATGGACGATGGTATGCTTTCAGGCAGCCTACAAGACACCATCAAAGACATTGCCGTACAAATGTTGCGTAATGCCATTGTTCATGGTATTGAAGATCCACTCGATCGCAAACGCGATGGCAAACCAGAAGCAGGCAATGTACAACTATTGCTGACTCGCCGTCCAGGTAATATGGCAGAGTTATTGGTGGAAGATGACGGTTCAGGCATTCACTTTGATAAAATTCGTCAAAGATTGGTAGAAAAAGGCACTTGCACCGAAGATGAAGCTCGTGAAATGCAAAAACGCGAACTCATTATGCACCTGTTTGATTCAGGTTTATCCACAGCCGAAGAAGGCAACCAAGACGCAGGTCGTGGTGTGGGTATGGATATTGTTCGCGAACGCATTGCCGAAATCAAAGGCAAACTGAAAATTGCTTCTGAAGAAGGTCAATACACTCGTTTCACCGTAACTTTCCCTTTGGGCGTATAAAATAGGAGAACGCATAAATGCATAAGTTAATGATTGTCGATGACTCGAACATCATTCGCAAACGAATCGAACGCAGTTTTGACAGCAATCAATTTGAATTGGTCGCCGTTGCCTGCGATGGTGCAGAAGCTATTGCTAAATGCAAAGAGTTCAGTCCCGATGTCGTTACAATGGATTTGACCATGCCCAATATTGACGGCTTGGAATGTATCCGCAATTTGGTAGGCATTAAACCAACCATCAATATTTTGGTGGTGTCTGCTTTGTCCGACAAAGCCACAGGTTTATTGGCAATTAAATACGGTGCAAGGGGTTTTATCTGCAAACCCTTTACCGATGAGCAGTTAATCGAAGGCTTAAACAAAATGATTCGTTTTGATTTAGCCAAACGAAATGGTAAAAAATAACCGCTCCTGTAACAACAAACGCCCACTTCAAGTGGGCGTTTTTTTTGAGTTTCAGGCAGCCTGAAAACTTATGACGACAATTTTTTCAACGCCATTCGCACCCCTTCTGCTGTATCGCCGTTTTCAGGCAGCCCTTTAACCGCATTGCGGGCTTCTTTTTCGCTGTATCCTAATGCAATTAAAGTTTCGATAACTTCGTCTTGCGTATTAGAAACGGCAGAAACAACGCCTGTGTGCGTTAATTTGCCACGCAATTCCAAAATCAGCCGTTCGGCGGTTTTTTTGCCAATGCCTGGCACCGATGAAATTTTGCGAACATCATCGTTGGCAATGGCGTTTGCCAAACTGTCGCTGTCGAATACCGACAACACTGCCAAAGCGGTTTTTGCACCTACGCCACTGACTTTTAATAATTCTAAAAACGCTGTTTTTTCGCTTTTGTCGGCAAAACCAAACAGCAAATGAGCGTCTTCGCGAATGATTTGTTGCGTCAAAAGACGGACACTTTGTCCAATTTCAGGCAAAGCGGCGTAAGTTTGCATAGAAATATGCACTTCGTAGCCCACACCTTGCACTTCCAAAATAATGTGGGCAGGTTGTTTTTCAATTAAAATACCCGTTAGATAAGCAATCATTATTTAATCCTTTCAGGCTGCCTGAAAAAACGATTTATAAATTAAAGAAACCGCAAAAAATACCAAAATTAACGATGAAATATAAGATAAAGCAATGGTGGTGCTTTTTTTCAATAGTGTTCGACTTTTATAAATAAATAATGGAAACAAAGAGATCCACGAAATAATGCCTAAAAACAATCCGATTAACGACAATATTAAATGATTACCCATTTTGGCAGTGGTGGCAGAAACGCTAATCCAAAAAATAATTACAAAAGGATTCATTAAATTAAGTAACAATCCTTTAATAAATAAGCGTATTTTATTTTCATTATTTTCGGTATTTTGGACATAAATATCACGGCGAGCATTTTTGAAAATGGTGTATGCCATATACAATAAAAACAGGCTGCCTGAAACGGCTAATGTATTGAAAATAATTGGTTTATGCACCATTTGCGATACGCCCAAAATGGATAAAACCAAAAAACCCAAATCGGCAAACATTGCCCCCACGCCCAAAGACAAAGCTTTGCCGTAGTTTTTTAGGGCATACGACATAATCAACACATTGATAGGCCCCACAGGCACAGCCACGCCCCAACCTAAAATAATACCTTGTAAAAATTCGTTCATTGAAAAGGCTGCCTGAAAACATTTATTCAAATGGGTGTAAATGCCACGAATTTTTTAAGCGTTTGGCGAGTTCTTGCGGGTCTTTGGGCGGTTCAGCGGTGGAACAAAACACCGTTCGCAAAGTGTAGGTGATTTCATTTTGTCGCCGTGATGAACTGCCAATCGCTTGCCATTTGCTATTTTTTGTTTCAATCCAGCGTTTGCCTTTGGTGTCGCCAAACGCATAAATACGGTGCGTTTTTTCTTTACATAGCAAACCTTCGGCACTGATATTATCGATACCATTTTTGCTTTGAATATTAAGAATATAGCGAATAGAACCGTCATCAATATAACGAATGCTGTCGGTCAATAAAAATGCTTTGCCGTCATCGTTTTTTTCGGTAACAATTTCTTGCCAAGACGGATTATCCATTGCAGGAAAAGGCGGCAAAGCCTGTTGATTTTCCACCCATTCTTTGTCTTCATCGTCTTTGGGTTGATATTTTTGAATATTCAGTGCATATAGGCTGCCTGAAAAAGTCAGTAATATCATTATGGGAAACCATTTTTTCATCGTCATACTTTCTTTTGGATTGAAACGGCTATTGTATGCGAGCGTATTCAAATTGTCATTGTTTTTTAAACTTGTCAAAATGATATTTTGTGATTATACTGCAATGTTCTACACATTCGGGGGCGACCTTGGTTTCGACGGGGGTTGCAAAGCGAATGCGGGCATGTCGGGATTTCAGTAACCCCGTAAAACACTGAAACTTAAATAGTCGCAAACGACGAAACTTTCGCTATCGCTGCTTAAAGCGGGCCGCTGCAACGATTTGTTAATGGGTCGTGTGGGGCAACCCACAGCAGTGTCATTTGACATTAAATAGTTGGCTGTCGGACTACTTGGCAGTTGATGAGATTTAAGGTAGTTGGTTTTGTTTGTAGCCTGTCTTTCGGCGATAAATAAAACGAGATTTTTAAATAGAACAGACTAAACATGTAGAACGCTTCGTAGAGGGCTTTCGGACGCGGGTTCGATTCCCGCCGCCTCCACCAACTCAATTTCAATATTTTCAGGCAGCCTGAACAATCAATTTTATAAAGGATAAACAGTGTCTTCTTTTTTTTCATTAACTGAATGGAGCAATTTTTTACAATCCTTGTTTATGCGACAAGAATTTTTATCATCTGCCATTAAACATAACTTATTCAAAACAAATAGTATTATTGAACTCGTCATTGCCATTTCCTTATGGTTGATTTTGGCGTGGATTGTCAATCGTCCCATTAAAAACATTACGCCTGAAAACAGTGGCTTTTTGAAATATTGGTTATCTCGTTTAATTTTGCCGATTGTGTTAATGGTGATTGGCACAATCGCCGCTTTTTCTTGGACACAATTTTCAGGCAGCTCTTCATTGTGGTTGCGATTAGTCGTCATCACCGCACCGTGGTTAATGATTATTCGCACGGCAATGGTATTTTTGCACTATATTTTTCCAGGCGATAAATTTTCCATTCACACCGCACGCAATTTATCAGGCTTAATTTGGTTTGGCTATGTGCTGTGGTTAAGCGGTTTAGGCACGATTATTGTTAATTTTGCCAATAAATTAGCATTTCCCATTGGCGGTAAAAATATCAGCCTGTATATGGTGGTTACAGGGGCTTTTTGGGTGATTATTGCCCTGATTATTGCGATGTCGATTGCTCGATTTTTGGAAATTCGCTTATCGCACGCACAAAGAATGGACAATAATTTACGCATTGTTTTAAATAAAATCATTAAATCTGCTTTGGCAGTATTAGCCGTGATTATTACCCTGCCGATGATTGGCATTGATTTAACCATTCTTTCCGTATTTGGCGGTGCGTTGGGTATTGGCTTGGGCTTTGGCTTGCAGAAAATCGCCAGCAATTATGTATCAGGATTTATCATTTTATTAGACCGCTCCATTCGTATGGGCGATAAATTAACGCTCAACGGTGTTAGCGGTGTGGTTACCAAAATCACTTCTCGTTTTGTGGTGTTACAAAGTGTAGCAGGCACAGAAGCGTTAATTCCTAACGAGAGTTTTATCGGCAATACCGTTCTGAACGACACCTATTCCGACCGTAAGGTGTGGAAAAGCCTACCCATTCAGGTTGCCTATGGTTCGGATTTGCGTTTGGTGATGAACATTTTAAAAACCGCCGCCGAACGGCATGACCGTGTCGAAAGTGCCGCGGCATTTGTGAGCGAATTTGCCGCAGACGGTATTAACTTGCAGTTGGGTTATTGGATTATCGACCCCGAAAACAGCACCCTGCAATTAAATTCCGATATTCTGTTTGAAATTTGGGACGAATTTCAAAAAAATGGCATTGAAATTCCTTTCCCACAAAGAGAAGTGCGTATTTTGAATGATTTTTCACAACTTGCCACCACACCAACTGACGAGATAAAAAACAACGAAGAGTGATAAAATAACAACTAAAAATTACTGTCAGAAAGCGTTTTATTTATGTCTGATTTTTTATTTTTGGGTATGTCCAAAATTGCCTTTTTTGGGGCGTTGGAAACAGGGTTGATTTATGCCTTGGTGGCTTTGGGCGTGTTGATTTCGTTTCGTGTGTTGGATTTTCCTGATTTAACGGCGGACGGCAGTTTTCCTTTGGGTGGTGCGGTGTGTGCGGTGTGTATTGTGCAACCACCCACTTCACCCTTATCTTTTTTATCCAATCCTTGGCTTGCCACTTTTTTGGGTATGGCAGCAGGTGCGGCGGCTGGTTTGGTTACCGCGTGGCTAAATGTTTCCTTAAAAATCTTACACTTACTCGCCAGTATTTTGGTGATGGTGGCACTGTATTCCGTCAATTTACGCATTATGGGTGCGCCGAATGTGCCGCTGTTGGGCGAAGCAACCGTTTTCACGCCGTTTTTAACGCCTGAAAATTCCTTTTATATGAAAGCATTAGTGATTTTTGCTTTTGTGGTTGTGTTTAAACTATTATTAGACTGGTTTTTTTCTACCGAAATCGGCTTATCGGTGCGTGCCACAGGGGCAAATCAACGCATGGCACAAGCACAGGGCATTGCCACACGCAAAATGGTTGTGTTTGGTATGGCGTTATCCAACGCTCTCATTGCATTAGGCGGTGCATTATTTGTGCAAATTTACGGCAGTGCGGATATTTCAATCGGTGTCGGCACAATTGTCATCGGCTTGGCGGCGGTGATTATCGGCGAAACCTTAATGCCCACCAAACGCATTATTTTGATTACCGTGTCGGTGATTGTCGGCTCTATTTTATATCGCCTGTTTATTCAGTTAGCCTTGGGCAACGAAACTTTAAGCGATTTAGGCTTAAAATCACAAGATGTGAATTTGGTTACGGCTGTTTTGGTGGTGATTGCTTTGGTGTTGCCTAAATTGAAGTCGCAAATGTTAAAGCGAAAAATGAAACACGGTGCATAAATGATAAAGTAAAGAGACCATTATTATGATGCAGGCAGAGAACCTATTTTTAACCTTTAACAAAGGCACACCGATTGAAAACCCTGTTTTGCGGGGTATGTCGTTGAGTATCAAAGACGGCGAATTTGTAACCGTCATCGGCAGTAATGGAGCAGGCAAATCCACATTCTTAAACGCCATTAGCGGTATTCAATTTGTGGATTCAGGCAAAATTTTTCTGAATGGTAAAGATGTAACGCGAATCGGCGCTCACAAACGCGCTCACTGGGTGGCACGCGTTTTTCAAGACCCAATGGCAGGCACTTGCGAAGCGTTAAGCATTGAAGAAAATCTCGCATTAGCCGACAAACGCGGACACAAAAGGGGTTTCAAATTAGCCATTGATAAAGCAAAACGCGAACGATTCCGCGAAAAATTGTCGATTTTAAAATTAGGCTTGGAAAACCGCCTGTCCGACCGTATGGGCTTATTATCAGGCGGACAACGCCAAGCGGTGAGCCTGCTTATGGCGTCCTTACAACCGTCCAAAATTTTGTTATTAGACGAACACACCGCCGCACTCGACCCCAAAACCGCCGCCTTTGTGATGGAACTCACCGACCAAATTGTCGCTGAAAATAAACTCACCGTAATGATGGTAACGCACTCCATGCGACAAGCATTAGACCACGGCACACGCACGGTTATGCTTCATCAAGGACGCGTGGTATTAGATGTCGCAGGCGAAAAACGACAAGGCTTGGAAGTTACCGATTTACTCAAAATGTTTGAAAAAACACGCGGCGAAGAAATTGATGACGATTCACTGCTTTTGGGGTAAGGTTGATATATAAAACAAAAACGCTTGCTTTGGGCAGGTGTTTTTTTGTTTTCAGGCTGCCTGAAACTTTTCATTTCAATATTTTTGTTCTCGTGGTTTTAAAACGCTGTTGATAAATTGAAGTACATCGTTTTTTAATTCTTCTTCATAATGACCATAAATACCACAATGATGAACCCTATCATTTCGCCAATAATCGGCACTACTTTTATCTACTGTTGTAAAGATTATTTTTTCCGCCAATAATTCATTTGTTTGCAAATCCATAATTTTAAAAGTTGTGCCTGCAATCCAATGTTTTCGCAATGCGGGGTCAGTGTTGTTTTCAAAAGTAATGGCGTATTGAGCAGGTTCTATCGGATTTAATTCAGTATCAACCATATCGGGCAAATTGCCGTCTAATGAGCCGTGATATTCGCCTAAATAGCGTTCAATTTGATTATCATCTAATCGCACATCAACAAATGAATAGCCCATACTGTTTTTAGGGTTGTTCAAAAAATAACCAATATACGATTTACCGCCAGCCACATCCCAAGCGGCGTATTCCCATTGTGGGTCGTTATACAAAGGCTTATCGTTATCGGCATTTGCCCCACGCCAAATTTTGAGCAATAACACGCCATCAACATTTTCTACGGTACGATAAATTTGCTCACCCGATTTTTTACATTGTTCTTTAAATATCGGTTCTGCGGCAGTGCGAGCGGCTTCGCGTTCTGCATATCTTTTTTCCTGTATTTTTTTGTCTTTCATATTCGATAGTTGTGCAGGAACAATTAAAATAAATGCCCAAAAAAATACAATTAAAATAGGCATAATAATATTTAATTTTTTTCTGATGCTCTTATCTATATCTAATAAAGCAAAAAAGATATTTTGCACTATTAAAATAACAATGATTGAACCGACAACTAATACAGTTACAATCATAAGAATAATTTCACCAATCGGACCCATATTGATAAACTCCTTAATATATTTTCATGCAGCCTGAAATATTACTATTGATTACTTTTTCTAAATCGTTCAATTTCTTTTAAATGATTTAAATATTCTTTATCTTTGGTTTGATTATTTTCTTTTTGTTGTTTATTTTCTTCTGGAATACCAAAAACCTGTCCTGAATAATCCACTCGCCACGCTTTATTGCCTTTATAAATTTTAGCAACGCCATTATTAAAAGGTTCAACTCGGTCATATTCAACACCTTGAACAACTACTTGACCATGCTGATTCAAATACCCCCAATCATTGCCTTTTATGCTAATTTTAGCAAAACCTTTTTCAAAAAAACCAATATGATAATATTCAGGCGGTAAAATAAAATTTAATTTTTGGTCAATTACGCCAGAACCTGATTGCGTACCTGATTTATGAATAATTGCAAAACCATTGCGAAAATCTTCCAGTCTGGAATATTCAATCGGTAAAACAAGTTTGCCTTGCAAATTAACTAATCCTTTGTCTCCGTCTTTTTCAACTTTTGCTAAACCGTTTTTAAATTCAGAAACATTACTATACATAGGAGCAAGAATATTACCGTCTAAATCAACAACACCATATTCTCCATTAGTTTTCCTGAAATAAGCCAAACCGTCTTTAAATTCAGCAATATATTCATATTCCACAGGAAAAATAATATTTCCCTGACTATCTGCAATGCCATATTGTTTATTTTTTTGAATTTTAAATCTATCTTCACTAATCACAGAAATATAATTATATTCCACAGGAAGAATTATTTTTCCTGTTGCGTCTGCTAAACCGTACTGATTATTTTCTGTAATTATGACTGTTTTGTTTGCCAATATGTTTTCTGATATAACATATTTACCGTCTATTTTTTCAAAATCATATTCCGTATTATCCGCTTGTTTTTCTTGTGGTAAATTTTCTTCGGCTGTTTTATTGATAGAAACGGTCTCTTTTTTAATAAGAATATGATTAAAATCTGCTATTTTTTCAGATTTGGCTTCTATAAAAATTTGATTATCTTTATTGATTAAACCAAAGAGATTATCTTGCTTAAAAACCATAACGCCTTGTTCATTTGCATCGCTTAACCATTGATATTGTGTGGGAATAATTATTTTACCCGTTAAATCAATCATACCGTATTGTTGATTATTTCTAATTTTGGCTAATCCATTATGAAAATGCCACACTTGTTCATAAACAAAAGGAATCACTGTATGATTATTTTTATCAATAAATCCCCAAGCATTGTTCTTTTTGACTGCAATTAAATCAGGTTCTTTGGTTAAGGTTAAAATATCATTATATTCACAAGGAATAATTATTTTGCCATTTTTATCCATTAAACCATATTTATCTTTTTGTTTTATTTTAGCAAAACCATAGTCTATATTACCAATAAAATCATATTTATCACTAATAATATTGCCTTGTGTATCAAATAATTCATATTGATTATTGTGCCGTGTTCGCAATAATTTATCAGTGAAATAATTTAACTCATTGTATTGTGGTGGAATAATAATTTTGCCTGATTTATCAATTAAACCATAACGCTTATTTCGCTCAACTTTGGCTAAACCATTTTTAAAATGCCACACCTTATCATATTGCATAGGAATAACAATTTTGCCTGTTTCATCAGCAAAACCATAGCCTTGATAAGTGTGAATAACTGCACGATTTTCAAACAAACATTCCACACTATGCCCATAAATTTTGGGCTTAACACAATCTTGTGCATACAAAATTGTGGAACTGAATAAGAAAAAAATCGCACTGAACAATAAACGCATTTTTGTTTTTCCATACTTTTCAGGCAGCCTGAAAAGGCTTTCAGGTTGCCTATTCTATTGCCACATAACGCACATCATCAACTTCAATATACTCATCACCATCAGGGGTATGCAGCACCACTTCATCACCTGCATGGGCTTTCATCAATGCTTTGGCTAATGGCGAAATCCACGAAATTTTACCGCTTGCAGCGTCTGTTTCATCAATGCCAACAATGCTCACCGTCTGTTCTGTGCCGTTTTCACGCACAATATCCACCGTTGCACCAAAAAACACCTGATCGCAAGCGTCTCGTTGTTCAGGATCGACCACTTCGGCAATTTCCAAGCGTTTGGTGAGAAAGCGAATGCGGCGGTCAATTTCACGCAAACGGCGTTTGCCATAAATATAATCACCGTTTTCACTGCGATCGCCATTACTCGCCGCCCAATTCACCACTTCCACCATTTTAGGGCGTTCGCGATTGACTAAATCGTATAATTCATCTTTTAAGCGTTGCCAACCTTGTGGCGTAATGTAATTTTTAATTTCTGACATTTCAGGCTGCCTGAAAATAAATAAAAGCATTATTCTATAAGATATTTTAAATGGGTATGGGTAAAAAAACACGCTACACCGTTTCAGGCTGCCTGAAAACACCATTAACAAAATCTTTATCTTTATTTGTTTTCATTTATTTTTATTATGTATCAAGTATTCGCACCATTATTTTTGTATAATTAGGTGCAATGCACAATAATTTTGTGCATGGTATTCATTCTAATAGAATGTTGATATTTCAATTTTCTTTGGTTAATCAAGGAGTTATAATGAATAGCAGTTCTATTTTCGATCCCACATTAGCGGTTTCCGCAATGGAAGAGTGGCAAAGATTTTGGTTTAAGCCTACGGAAAAAGCACCGTCATCAACCACAACCCATACAAGTGCTTCTCAATTATTCGACAACTGGCAACAGCAAATGCACGATGCGACTGCGTTTTGGCAAAATGCTTGGGCAGAGGTTATGCCTAAACAAACAACAGAAAATGGCGAAGAACAAGCCCAAAGTTGGAGCAATTTGCCGTGGTTTGCCAATATTAAAAATGCTTACGACAGTTCGTGCGAGTTTATTCGCAAGCAGTTGGAAGCGAATGCCGTTGGTTTGTCGGACGACCGAAAAGAATCGTTGCGTTTTATGACCGAACAGTATTTGGCGGCGATGAATCCTGATAACTTCTTGGCAACCAACCCCGAAGCCTTGCAGGAAGCCTTTGAAACACAAGGACAAAGTTTAGTCAAAGGCGTGCAAAATTATCTGCACGACTTCGAGCAAGGCAAAATCACGATGTCAGATGGCACGCCGTTTATTTTGGGTGAAAACACGGCGGCAACCCCTGGTAAAGTGGTGCTGCGTACGGAATTGTTTGAGTTAATTCAATACGCTCCTGCCACCGAAAAAGTGTTTGAAAAACCGTTGTTAATTATTCCGCCGTGCGTGAATAAATATTATTTAATGGACTTGGCACCGCAAAAATCGTTGGTGGAATATTTGGTATCGCAAGGTTTGCGTGTGTTCTTGGTGTCGTGGAAGTCGGCAACGCCTGAAATGAAACACTTCACTTGGGATACCTATGTCGAACGCGGTGTGCTGCATGCGATTGATGTGGTGCGGTCAATCACCAAAAAAGACAGCATTAACGCTTTGGGCTTTTGTATCGGCGGCGTGCTTTTGACTACGGCTTTGGCAGTGTTAAAGGCTCGTGGCAATAATTATGTGGATAATGTGCTGTTTATGACTTCAATGGTTGATCACAGCGACCCTGGTGATATTAAACACTTTATCACCGAAGAGTTTATGCGTAACCGTTTGGCACAAATGGAAAAAGGCGGCATTGTCAGCGGTTTGGAATTGCAAGCGACTTTCTCGTTCTTGCGTCCGCAAGATTTGGTGTGGAATTATGTGCGGGATAATTATCTCAAAGGCAAAACGCCACGCCCATTTGATATGCTTTCTTGGAACAGCGATTCAGTGGATTTACCGATGCCCATGCACACTTATTTCTTGCAAAAATGCTATGTCGAAAACGCCCTGATTAAAAAAGGCGGAATGACGGTGTGCGGCGTGCCTGTGGATATTGCCACCATTGATATTCCGATGTATTTTTATGCGTCCGAAACCGACCATATTGTGTTGGCACATTCGGTGTATGACGGCATTAAATATTTTTCAGGCTGCCCTGAAAAACGCTTTGTATTGGGCGAATCGGGGCATATCGCAGGAGCAATTAACCCTGTATCAAAAAACCGCCGCAGTTACTGGACAGGCGAGAACTTACCTGAAACTTTTGATGAATGGCGACAAGGCAGTGAAAACCACAAAGGCAGTTGGTGGGTAGATGCCGTCAAATGGTTTGGCGAACGATCAGGCAAAGAAATCAAAGCCAGCCAAACCTTTGGCAACAGCACCTACGCCCCAGTGTGCGATGCACCAGGCGAATTTGTCCGTGCCAAAGCCTTACCTGCTTTGAAAACGCATTTTGTTTGATACGAAGTATCAAACCTTTTATGAACGAAGTTCATAAAAGAAGATTGCGAAGTAATCTTACTTGCGTTTCTGCGAGCAGAAGCGAAGCTAAAACGCATTTTGTTTGATACGAAGTATCAAACTTTGATGAACTTTCGTTCATCAAAAGAGATTGCGAAGCAATCTTGACAAGCGTTTAAACAAGCAAAAGCGAAGTTAAAACGCATTTTGTTTGATGATTGTCAGGTGGGTCTTTGACCCACCGCAATTAAAAACTTTCAGGCAGCCTGAAAATAAAAAAGAGCATAATATGACAAAAAATATTTTTACAATTTTAATGATTTTATTATGTTTATTATTGACACCTAATTTATACAGTAAAGACAATATCAACAATGAATTAGATTTTAAAAAAACAACCAAACAAATTATTAAAAAAGAAAAACAACCCAATATTAACAAACCTGTTAATATATCACACCACTTTCAAGAATTAAATGGCAAAAATATTCATCAAATAAAAGATCAATTTGCTAATGCAAATTACTCTATCTTTTGGAAAAATACAAACAATAATAAAAGAGTAAAATCTTTTGATGAAGCCAATAAAATGACTGCTGTTTTTTATATTAAAAGACGAGGCTTTCATTTTTGTATGGGAGAAAATAAAGCATATATTTTTGTCGATTTATTATTTGACAAAAACGATATTATCAATAATGTTACAGCAAGCTATGAAGCCAATAACCATTATTGCTAATTTAAAATTTCAGGCTGCCTGAAAGATAAAATATTTTTTCAACCCCACTAAAAAGGATAGCATTATGACAGAAGTAGTCATCGTAGCGGCTCGCCGCACAGCCATTGGTAACTTTGGCGGTTCTTTATCAAGCATTCCTGCACCTGAATTGGGTGCAACCGTGATTAAAGCCTTGCTTGAACAAACAGGCGTAAAACCCGAGCAAGTCAGTGAAGTGATTATGGGGCAAATTCTCACCGCAGGCGTAGGGCAAAACCCAGCACGCCAAGCCTTGATTAAAGCGGGTATCCCTGTGGAAGTGCCTGCCATGACCATTAACCAAGTGTGCGGCTCGGGCTTAAAAGCCGTGGAACTGGCAGCCCAAGCGATTAAATGCGGCGATGCCGAAATCGTGATTGCTGGCGGTCAAGAGTCTATGTCCTTGTCGCCCTACATTCTGCCTGCGATGCGTAGCGGTGCAAGAATGGGACACACCAAATCATTGGACACAATGATTTGCGATGGCTTGACCGATGTGTATAGCCAAGAACATATGGGCATTACCGCCGAAAATGTGGCTGAACGCTTTGGTATTACGCGTGATATGCAAGACGAATTTGCCTTGCAATCGCAAAACAAAGCCGAAGCCGCCCAAGCCGCTGGCAAATTTAACGATGAAATCGTGCCTGTGTCTATTCCGCAACGCAAGGGTGATCCGATTGTGTTCGATAAAGACGAATTTATCCGCAAAGGGGCAACAATGGAGGGCATTAAAAAACCGCGTCCTGCGTTCAAAAAAGACGGCACGGTTACCGCCGCAAATGCCTCTGGTATCAATGACGGTGCGGCTGCGGTGATGTTAATGTCTGCCGACAAAGCAAAAGAATTAGGCTTAACACCGTTAGCCACCATTAAATCCTACGCTTCCACAGGTTGCGAGCCTGATATTATGGGTATGGGACCAGTGGAAGCCACGCGTGCGGCTTTGAAAAAAGCAGGCTGGACAGTTGATGACTTGGACTTAATCGAAGCCAACGAAGCCTTTGCCGCACAATCTGTGGCAGTGGCAAACGAATTGAAATTCAATAAAAGCAAAGTCAATGTCAATGGCGGTGCGATTGCTTTGGGACACCCCATCGGTGCGTCAGGCTGTCGCATTTTGGTAACCCTGTTACACGAAATGCAACGCCAAAACGCCAAAAAAGGCTTGGCAACCTTGTGTATCGGCGGCGGTATGGGTACAGCCGTTACTGTTGAAAGATAATTTGTTGATTATCTAATGTTTTTCAGGCTGCCTGAAAGAAAGCATTTCAGGCAGCCTGAACATCAATAAACTCATTTTAACCAATTGATAAAAATGAAATTATTTCATTTACTCTCTATTTTTAGTATCTCTCTACTTGGACTTTCTGCCTGTTCCGAACCTGTAACGCAAGTGGTGAAATGTGAAATGGGCAAGGCAGAACATTGTTACGATTTGGGTGTATCGTATAAAGAACAACAAAATTATGGTAAAGCCAAAATCTATTTAGAAAAGGCGGCACAAGCGGACTTTGCTCCTGCACAAAATGATTTGGGATTATTTTATGTATTGGGATTGGGAACGGAAAAAAACATAGAACAAGCACAATACTGGTTAGAAAAAGCCGCAAATCAAGATAATGAAACTGCACAATACTTTTTGGGTGCCATATATGAAGAACAACAAGATTATGAAACAGCCATTGCTTGGTATCAAAAATCTGCACAACAAGATGATGAACGAGCACAATTTAGATTAGGCTTAATGTACTGGCACGGTATTGGTGTTAATGTGGATTACGAACAATCTCGTGCTTGGCTTGAAAAAGCCGCAGAACAAGGATACGCAACAGCACAAAATCAATTAGGTGTTATGTATGCCAAAGGTGTAGGCGTTCAACAAAATTACACAAAGGCGTTTGAATGGTATAAGAAATCTGCCGAACAAGATTTTCTTCTTGCTCAAAAAAATGTAGGTTATGCGTACGAAATGGGGCGCGGTATAGAAAAAGACTTAACTCAAGCTTTTGAATGGTATAAAAAAGCGGCAGAACAAGGCGACACCCAATCGCAAAACAATTTAGGCAATATGTATTGTTATGCTCGTGGCGTAGAAAAAGACTATGCACAAGCTTTTTACTGGTATCAAAAAGCCGCTATTAAAGGTTTTCCGCCTGCACAATCGGCACTTGGGTTTATGTACCATAATGGATATGGTGTCGATAAAAATTACAAACAAGCCTTTGAATGGTATCAAAAAGCTGCTCAACAAGGAGATTCTCGTGGAGAAACTGGTTTGGGTTCGTTGTATGAAAAAGGATATGGTGTCGAACGCAATTATCAAAAAGCTCGTGAATGGTACGAAAAAGCCGCAGCAAAGGAAAATCCAAACGCACAAGTTAATTTGGCAGTATTGTATGCCAACGGAGATGGCGTAAAACAAGATTACAATCAAGCCAAAATATTATTGGAAAAAGCAGTCGGAAAAAACGATGCTCGTGCAAAATCTTATTTAGGGCATTTGTACTTTTTTGGTCAGGGTGTTGCCAAAAATTGTAAAAAAGCCCAAACGCTGTGGGAAGAATCAGCTAAACAAGGAAATTCATCAGGACAATTTAATTTGGCTATTATGTACCGTGATAACGAATGTGGCGTTACACAAGATTACAGCCAAGCCAAAATATGGTTTGAAAAAGCCGCAGAACAAGGACATGCCAAATCACAATATCATTTATGTCTGTTATATAAAAATGGTCAAGGTGTTAAACAAGATTACAGCAAAGCCTTTGAATGGTGCGAAAAATCAGCCGAACAGGGAATTGTTTCTGCACAAAAAGAATTAGATTTTTTAACCAAAGAAAAAAATAGAATTATTCCCCAAAGCGAACAGGCAAAACGCTGGTATGACCAAGCCATAAAAGAAAATAATGCAACCGCACAATATCATTTAGGACAAGCCTTCTATCATGGACAAGGTGAAACGGCAGATTATTATCAAGCGTTCTATTGGTTTGAAAAAGCCGCAAAACAAGGACATGCACAAGCCCAATATTATTTAGCAGAAATGTACAATGTAGGGGACGGTGTAGAACAAAGTTATGAAAATGCAATAGAATGGTACGAAAAATCCGCAAAACAAGGTGTACCACAAGCAAATACGGCGTTGGGTTTTAAATATTTGTTTGGCACAAGCGGAAAAATAGATGTTCCCAAAGCCAGACATTATTTTCAATTAGCCTGTAACGCTGGCGAGCAAGTATCCTGCGAAAATTTAACCGCCAAACCACCAGAAATTATCGTACAAGAAAATTGCCCTTTTCAATCATCTTGTATATTGGAATAATTTGAATTTGGCAAATGGTCAGTCAGCAACTTATTCAGGCAGCCTGAAACGCCTTATACAGCGTATAAAGACACAAAATTGCTTGAATTTTGCTATAATCGCCCATTCAGTCAGGCAAACGCCACAAGCACACACACGAAACACAGTCGCCACAACGAACAAGTTTCTATCGCCTTGATAATGCACACAAATATCCTTTGAACGCATTTTCAGGCTGCCTGAAAATAACTTATCTTATGCCTTTTTATTCTAAAACACATTGCCCATAACGATTATAATCTGCCCTATTCTCAAAAAGGAGCAGACAATGAATTTTGAAACGCAAGCCATTCACGCCGCTTACAATCCTGACGAACACAACCGTGCAATTATGCCGCCGATTTATCAAAACAGTATGTTTGCGATGAAAGAAATCGGCGAGCAAATTCCGTTTCGTTATTCTCGATTATCCAATCCCACACGGCAGGTTTTGGAGCAAACGCTGGCTGATTTAGAACACGGACATGCAGGTTTTGCCTTTGCCAGCGGAATGGCGGCGATTGACGCGGTGTGGCGTTCGCTGTTGCAACCTAACGACACTATTGTGGCGGTTGCCGATATTTACGGTGGTTCGTATGATTTACTCACCGAAGTGTATGCGAGATGGGGTATCAATGTGATTTTTGCCGATTTAAGGCAGCCTGAAAACTTACAAAATATATTGAATAATCAAAAAGTTAAAATGCTGTGGTTAGAAACGCCGTCCAATCCCTTATTGCATTTGGTGGATATTCGGGCGTTATCCGATATGGCTCATCAGTCAGGGGCGGTGGTCGGCATAGACAACACTTTTGCCACGCCCTATTTACAAAATCCGCTTGATTTGGGCTGTGATATTGTGGTGCATTCGGCTACCAAGTATTTATGCGGTCATTCTGATGTGTTAATGGGCATTGCGGTGGCAAAATCGCCTGAACACGCTAAACTTATTCGCAGTATGCAGGTCAATAGCGGTGCGGTGGCAGCACCCTTTGATTGTGCGTTGGTGTTGCGTGGCATTAAAACCCTTGCCGTGCGTATGGATAGACACAGCGACAATGCGTTAGAAATTGCTCGCCGTTTGCAAAATCACCCTGCTGTGGAACAAGTGTTTTATCCAGGGCTGCCTGAAAACCCCTTTCACGCTTTGGCAAAACAACAAATGCGAAACTTTGGCGGCGTGGTGTCGATTTATTTGAAAAACGATACGCAACAAGCCGCCAATCAGGTAATTAAGTCATTGAATTTAATCCAAATGTCGTCCAGTCTTGGCGGTGTGGAAAGTTTGGTAAATCATTCCTACACCCAGTCGCACAGCGGTATGTCGCCTGATGTCAAACAAAAATTAGGCATTAAACAAGGCTTGTTGCGGTTTTCCATCGGCATTGAATATGTGGAAGATATTTGGCAAGATTTGAACAATGCGTTAAATAGCGTAAAATAAAGATTTTTTGGCTTACGCCGAACTTCGTTTCAGGCTGCCTGAAACCACTTAATAAGGAAGAATTCAATGTCTGATTTTCGCCGTGATTTTTTGCGTTTTGCTTTGCAAGAAAAAGTGTTGTCGTTTGGAGAATTTCAAACCAAAGCAGGTCGTTTATCGCCCTATTTTTTCAACGCAGGATTATTCAATCACGGAGCGGCATTATGGCAATTAGCCCAATTTTATGCGCGTTCCATTATCGACAGCAAAATCGAATTTGATATGCTGTTTGGTCCTGCTTATAAAGGCATTGTTTTAGCCGCCACCACGGCAACAGCATTATCACAATGGGGTAAAGATGTCCCCTTTGCTTACAATCGCAAAGAAGCCAAAGATCACGGCGAAGGCGGCGTAATTGTTGGTGCCAAACTCGCAGGACGCGTGTTGATTATTGACGATGTGATTTCCGCAGGCACTTCGGTGCGAGAATCCGTAGAATTGATTAAAAATGCCAACGCACAGGTCGCAGGGGTTGCCATTGCTTTGGACAGAATGGAAAAAGGTATCGGCGAATTATCCGCCGTGGAAGAAGTCAAACAACAATTTAATATTCCTGTGGCAGCGATTGCATCTTTAAACGATTTACTGGCAATGCTTGCCCACGACAAAAACCCTGAATTAACCGCATTTTTACCCAAAGTAGAAGCCTATCGACAAGCGTATGGCGTATAAAAAATTTCAGGCAACCTGAAAACCGAATGAAATAAGATGAATTACACCCCAGCCCCCATTAAAAACATAATCTTCGCCCTGTGTTACGAAATATTGTTGCTGACTGCCGTTTCATTTGTCGGCTTGTTGGTGGCAACACCGTTGGTTTTTTTATTCAAAAACACCCCTACGCTTGCATCTTGTGCGGTGGGACTAATAACCCTGATGAGTTGGTATTTATATTTAGTAGGCACTTGGAAAAAAGGACAAACCCTACCGATGAAAACTTGGCGTTTGGTGATCAAAACCCACACAGGCGACCGCCCTACCCTAAAACACCTACAATTTCGTTTTCTATGGGCAGTATTTTTTGTGATACTCATTCCCGCAATCGCATATCTTTCATTAAGACACATCGGCTACGCCCCAAAATTGTCGGCACAATTAGCACTCATCTGGCTAATTCTACCCTACGGCTGGCTATTGATTGGCGAAAAAAAACAAACACTGTACGATTTTTTATCAGGCACAAGATTGATGAAAAAAGAAGATTAAAATCTTTCAGGCAACCTGAAAAGTGTTTCAACGAACCAAATAAAGTGAAAAGTGCTAACATTAGCACTTTTTCAGGCAGCCTGAAAAATACTTTTAATTATAGGAATACACAATGAACAGCACAGTTCGCACGCGTTTTGCACCCAGTCCGACTGGTTTTTTACACATTGGCGGTGTTCGCACGGCTTTATATTCTTGGGCTTATGCTCGCAAAATGGGCGGCAAATTTATTTTGCGTATTGAAGATACCGACTTGGAACGCTCCACGCCTGAATCGGTGAAAGCCATTTTGGACGGTATGGCGTGGGTCGGCTTGGATTATGACGAAGGGCCGTTTTATCAAACGCAACGCTTTGATAGATATAAAGAAATTATCCAAAAATTATTAGACGCAGGGCAAGCTTATTATTGCTACTGCTCCAAAGAAGAGTTGGAAAGAATGCGTCAAAAAGCCGAAGCACAAGGCGGCGGCTTTACCTACGACCGCCGCTGGCGACCCGAAATCGGCAAAAAATTGCCTGAAAAGCCAGCCGATGTTCAGCCTGTGGTGCGATTTAAAATGCCACTTGATGGCACAACTTCGTGGCACGATTTGGTTAAAGGCGAAATTTCGATTAACAACAGTGAGTTAGATGATTTAATCATCGCTCGTGCAGACGGCTCGCCCACTTATAACTTCTGCGTGGTGGTTGATGACTGGGATATGGGCATTACGCAAGTCATTCGTGGCGACGACCATGTGAATAATACCCCCAAACAAATCAATATATTACAAGCATTAGGGGCAGAAATTCCGCAATACGCACATTTACCGATGATTTTGAACGAAAGCGGTGCAAAAATGTCCAAACGCCGCGATGCGGTGAGCGTAGTGGATTACGACAAACAAGGCATTCTGCCAGCGGCAATGTTGAACTATTTGGCACGCTTGGGCTGGGGACACGGCGATGACGAATATTTCACCATGCAGCAATTTGTAAAATGGTTTGACTTAAAAGCCGTTAGCCCTGCTTCTGGCAGGTTCAATCGCGAAAAATTGTTGTGGCTCAATGCACAACACATTAAAGATACCGACAACGGCGAATTGGCAAAACGCATTTCAGGCAGGCTGAAAGAAAAAGGCATTGACAACCCTGAACAAATTGATTTAGTGCCGATTATTCAACTCGTTAAAGAACGCGTACAAGACTTAAACGCTTTGGCTGATGAATGCTTATATTTCTACCGCAAAAGCACGCCCACGGAACAAGAAATCGCCAAACACTGGGACGCAGACGCTGCCGATCGAATGCAACGCTTTGCTTCTCTTTTGCAAGGCATATCTCACAACGACTGGACGGCAGAAAATATCCACGCCCTATTCCCCACATTCTGCGAAACAGAAGGCATTAAAATGGGTAAATTGGGTATGCCGTTACGAATTTTGGTGTGCGGCACTGCCAAAACCCCGTCTATTGACACAGTCTTGGCACTATTAGGCAAAGATGAAGTGTTAAAACGCATGGGGGCGTAGTTTCAGGCTGCCTGAAAACCAAAAAAACCGTCTAAAATAAGACGGTTTTTTTCAGGCAACCTGAATACATTATGCAACAGCAAAGATTGCGACCACACAAAAGGACTGATATAATCTCAAATTCTCTCAAACGACCAACCAAACAGCGGAAAAGTGGCAGAGTGGTCGAATGCGACGGACTCGAAATCCGTTATACGGTAGCAACCGTATCGAGGGTTCGAATCCCTCCTTTTCCGCCAGTTGTTTTGATTATCAAATATAGAAAACCAAAAACTGTATATAAATATAGTCGTTAAACTTCAAAACACTAATGCGTATGCCGAGCCTTGTTGTATTATTTATACTGTCGTAGGCAAAGCCGCTTGTTGTTATTTTAAAGTTTAACGACTATACAATAAAATAATGTGATGAATTAGGCATAGGCACACGATAAAAAGAGTGCTTTCAGGCAACCTGAATTTTGCTACAACACACCGCCCACCGTTAAGCCGCCGTCTATTCTAACGGTTGGCATACCCACGCTCACTGGGACGCTTTGTCCATCTTTGCCGCATACGCCGATACCTGTGTCTAATTCGCTGTTGTTGCCAATCATCGCAATGTGTTTCAAGGTTTCCGCACCGTTGCCTGTAAGCATTGCACCTTTGACGGGATATTGCAACTTGCCGTTTTCAATTAAATAGGCGGTGGAAGTGCCGAAGACAAATTGTCCGTTGGTAATATCCACTTGTCCGCCGCCAAAGTTTTCGGCGTAAATGCCGTATTTGACGGACGCAATAATTTCATCAGGCGAATATTCGCCGTTTGCCATAAAAGTGTTGGTCATTCTGGGTATAGGGCATGCGGCATAACTTTCTCGCCGTCCGTTGCCTGTAATGGGCATATTCATCAAGCGTGCGTTGGTTTCGTCTTGCAAATAAGTTCTTAAAATGCCGTCTTCAATCAACACGGTTTTTTGTGTGGCATTGCCCTCGTCATCAATATTCAGGCTGCCACGCCGCATAGGAATATTGCCTTGATCAATCACCGTAACGCCTTTCGCTGCCACTTGTTGTCCGATTTTGCCTGTGAAAACGCTGGTGCCTTTGCGGTTAAAATCGCCCTCTAAACCGTGTCCGACTGCTTCATGCAGTAATACGCCCGGCCAGCCTGAACCCAACACCACCGTCATATCGCCCGCAGGGGCTGGGCGTGCGGATAAGTTGATAATCGCTTGATTAACCGCCGTTTTTATGTATTGATTGATTAAGTCGCTTGAAAAATAATCCACACCCACGCGACCGCCACCGCCTGCTGAACCGTGTTCGCGTCTGCCGTTTTCTTCGACAATCACGCTTAACGACAACCGCATCATCGGACGAATATCGCCGTGCGTTCTGCCGTCCAAGCGTTTTAGCCACACAAACTCCATGGCCGACACAATAGACGCATTCACTTCAATCACACGATTGTCAAGATTGCGTGTTAAATGGTCGATTTTTTGCAATAAAGCCACTTTATCCGCCGCATTCATAGCAGTTACAGGATTATCCGCCGTATAAATAGAACTGTTCAGGCTGCCTGAAACTTTGCCCTGCGTTCGCGATGATTGCCCATTGGACACCGACACCACTGCCGCTGTGGCGTTTTCCAAGGCTTTATCATCAGGATTATCGGCGTATGCAAAAGCGGTTTTTGCCCCACTCACCGCACGCACGCCAAACCCACGCCGAGCCGAAAAACTGCCCGACTTGACAATGCTTTCTTCCAAATGCCAACTTTCATAAAAACCGCTCTGCACATAAATATCGGCAAAATCGGCGTGTGTTGCGGCAATTTTGTCCAACGCCTTATTCACCGCCGTTTGGCTAAATTGAGGCGTGTCAAAAATAATATTTTCAGCGTTTTGAGTTAAGTTATTCATTTTTAATCCTATTTTCTATTTTCAGGCTGCCTGAAACAATGAGTAATGGGTTTTATGTTTCAGATATAGTCGATAAACTTCAAAAGTAGAAAAGGCGTTTCGCCTGCAACAGTATAAATAATACGGCAAGGCGAAAGAACGCATTATAATTTTGAAGTTTATCGACTATAACACTGCGATTACTTTTCAGGCTGCCTGAAATCAGTTGATTCAAAAAACATCATCAAGTTAATAAAAATTTTTATCTAAAAAAATGCAATTAAAAATAGAATAATAATCCATTAAAATTATATCTTTTTCATTCTACACAAAAAAATGTTTCACTATCGCATACTGATTGCCGCAGGCGTTTTGCAGATTGTTCTATTGCTGATTTTACCTGCACTTCATTTTCTTATCAAACCACTATTGACGCAAAAAAAATGGCGTTTCATTATTTTGGCAGTATTTTGGGCAAGTTGCACCGCCGTTTGGCTGGCAAGTATGTGGCGAATTTACCCATTTTCCTTTCGCACAGGAAGTGCTTTATTATTAACATTGATTTACGCTATTTGCACTATCCCATTGATATATATATTAAATATTATCTGCCGTTTTATTTTCAGGCTGCCTGAAAGAACACGCCACGCAATAATGCGTATCACCGCCCTACCCTTATTCTCGCTGTGGTTTGTGTGGGGAATATGGGCGGCTTATACGCCAAGAACGGTTTATTATGCCGCAACAACGCACAAAACATTAACAAAACCCATAAAAATCGCTTTAATTGCCGATTTACATTTAGGCGATTTAGTGGGCAATCGCTCCTTAAAACGCTTAAATCAAATATTACAAACCGAAAACCCTGATCTTATCTTGCTTGCAGGCGATATTATTGACGACACACCTGATGAATATCGCCGTCAAAATATGGGGGCAGAACTTGCCAAAATAGCGGCAAAATACCCTGTGTATGCGGTATTGGGCAATCACGACAATTATCGTGGCGTGCAGGCAGAAATTGAACACGATATGCAACAAGCAGGCGTGATTTTATTGCGTGATGAAAGCGTTTTGTTTGCAGATAAAATTTGGCTCACAGGCAGACGCGATAAACAAGAAAAAAAGCGACTTACACCGCAAAAATTGATTAGTGAAACCATGCGACAGTCGAACAAACCATTGATTGTGATTGATCATCAACCCGATAAAGCACAAGACAACGCCGCTGCTGGCTTTGATATTCAAGTCAGCGGACACACGCACGCAGGGCAAACTTTTCCTGCCAATTATTTAATTCATCTGTTTCAACCGTTTGTGTATGGCAAGTATGAGATTGATAATATGCAACTTTTTATAACCAGCGGTTACGGCTTATGGGGCATTCCCCTGCGTATCGGCACGCGTGCGGAAGTGATGATGATTGATTTTAGTTCGCCTGAAAGATGATTTTTTTTCATACAAAATACATAAAAAGATGAATTTTTATATAAAAATGAATTGTTTTCATACTTAAAGTATTATAAAATGAATTTTTTTTATACGATTGCTTGAACGCCATTCAATCAAGCATCAATAAACACAAAACAGGGAAGAAACAGTATGAACAGTCCATTAGAACTTCGTCATTTACGCACACTGTTGGCATTACGCGAATGTGGTGGCGTATCGGCGGCAGCAAAGCGATTGTTTTTAACGCAATCGGCTTTGTCTCATCAAATCAAATTATTAGAAGATTTTTACAACGCACCTTTGTTTGAACGCAAAACGCAACCTGTGCAATTTACCGCAGTGGGGGAGCGGCTGTTGCGTTTGGCAGAAGAAATTTTGCCTGCGGTCATCACTTGCGGACGCGATATTGTGCAGTTGCTTGAAGGGGCAGCAGGTGAATTACGCATTGCGGTGGAATGCCACACTTGCTTTGACTGGTTAATGCCTGCAATGGATGATTTTCGTGCCGCTTGGCCTGCGATTGAATTGGATATTGTGTCAGGTTTTCAGGCAGACCCTGTATCGCTTTTGCTTACTCGCCGTGCTGATTTGGCGATTGTTTCCAAAGCCGAAGAAACAAATAATATTGTGTTTGATCCCCTATTTTCGTATGAAATGGTGGGCATTGCGGCGAAAAATCACCCACTGGCAAGCAAAAATGTATGGCAAGCCGAAGATTTTATTGAAGAAACGTTGATTACTTATCCTGTGCCTGACGATATGTTGGATTTGTTGCGATTGGTACTCACCCCTGCTGGCATTTCGCCCAAACGCCGCACTTCTGAATTGACCATTGCGATTGTGCAGTTGGTTGCCAGTCGCCGTGGCATTGCCGCCCTGCCTTACTGGGCAGTTTTGCCATATTTACAAAAAGGTTATGTCTCGGCACACCGCATTGGTAAAGGTTTGCGTAGTAATTTATACGCTGCCAAACGCACCGATGACAGTGCAACCAGTTATATCTCGCAATTTTGCCACATTGTCCGCAACCGCAGTTTTGCTGAATTGCCTGGTTTGAGTTTGATTGAATAAGGTGAAATCAAATATAATAGTGCAATTTTAAATAGATAATTTGTTTCAGGCAGCCTGAAACCTTTGCAAAACTGGTAGATGTGGTAGATTTCAAAGTTGTAGTAGCACAGAAATCGAAGACATAACAATAGAAAGGCTACGATTTCAAGCAACGCACAACGAAGAAATGTGCCACAGATGCCTGTTTTGCAAAGGTTTCAGCCTGAAAAATATATATAGGAATTCAATACAATGAAAATGATCAGTGCTATTATTAAGCCGTTTAAGTTGGACGATGTGAGAGAAGCCTTATCCGAAGTGGGCGTACAAGGTATGACCGTTACCGAAGTGAAAGGTTTTGGACGGCAAAAAGGACACACCGAAATTTATCGTGGGGCAGAATATGCGGTGGATTTTCTGCCCAAAATCCGTATGGACATTGCCGTGCAGGACGATGAAGTGGAAAAAATCATCGACACCATTGTGCAAACTGCCCACACGGGCAAAACAGGAGACGGCAAAATTTTTGTTACCAACTTGGAACATGTCGTCCGCATTCGCACAGGCGAAACCGATGAGTCGGCGGTGTAATATTTCGTAGGGTGGGCAACTTGTTGCCCACCGTAACTCGAACAACGCAAGCAAAATCAAATACAACATTTCAATAACGGCATTTGTTACAATGCACCATTCTCATCTTTCAAAAAACACAACAATGAAACACATTCACATTATTGGCATTGGTGGCACTTTTATGGGGTCTTTGGCGGCTTTGGCGGTGGAGGCTGGCTTTACCGTTACAGGTTGCGACCATAAAATGTATCCGCCAATGAGTACGCAGTTGGAAAAATTGGGCATTCACGCGTATGAAGGCTTTGACGCTGAACAGTTAAACGAATATCAAGCGGATATATATGTCATCGGCAATGTTGCCAAACGCACGATGCCTGTGGTTGAAGAAATTTTAAATCGCAAATTGCCCTATACTTCGGGCCCACAGTGGTTGGCGGAAAATATTTTGCAACAATGCACGGTATTGGCGGTGGCTGGCACGCACGGTAAAACCACAACCGCGTCTATGTTGGCGTGGATTTTGGAATATGCTGGACTCAAACCTGGTTTTCTCATCGGCGGTGTGCCGCAAAATTTTACGCTTTCGGCAAGGCTACCCAAAGGCGATAAAAAATTGTTTGTCATCGAAGCAGACGAATACGACACCGCCTTTTTCGATAAACGCTCCAAGTTTGTGCATTATCACCCCACGGTGGCAGTGTTGAATAATTTAGAATTTGACCACGCCGATATTTTTCCTGATTTAGCGGCGATTGAAACGCAGTTTCATCATCTCATTCGCACCGTGCCAAGTAACGGTTTGGTGGTGGTAAATGCACTTTCAGGCAGCCTGAAAAGTGTTTTGGATAAAGGTTGTTGGACGGAAACGCAATTTTTTAATAATCAAAACGCTTTGCATTGTCAAGACAACGCAGACGGTGGTTTTGATATTGTTTCAGGCAGCCTAAAAGTGGGCGAAATTAGGTGGGAACTCACTGGAAAACACAATCAGAGCAACGCTTTGGCGGCATTAACTGCGGCACAATTTGTTGGCGTGTCATTTAAACAATCGTGCGAAGCCTTGTCGCAATTCAAAAGTGTCAAACGCAGAATGGAACTCAAAGGCACGGTAAATGGTGTCGCCGTGTATGACGACTTTGCTCATCACCCCACGGCGATTGCCACGGTGTTGGACGGCGTGAAACGCACGAAAAAATCAGGTCGCATTATCGCCGTGTTAGAGCCGCGTTCTAATACGATGAAAATCGGCACCCTGAAAGATCAACTCGCACCGTCTTTGGCGTTGGCAGACAAAGTCTTTTGTTACGCAGGTGGCATAGACTGGAATGTGAAGAACGCCTTACAACCCTTGGGCGACAAAGCAGGCGTGTTTGATGATTTCAATCAAATGTTAAACAACATTGTCGCCACCGCACAATCGGGCGATGATATTGTGGTGATGAGTAACGGCGGCTTTCAAGGCATTCACGGTAAGTTGCTGGATTTATTAAAGAAAAAATAATCTTTCAGGCTGCCTGAACGATTTTTGGAATAAACAAATGTACCGCTTATTGCCTGTTTTACATACATTATTCAAATTAAGTTGTCTATTTTCACCGATACTGCTGTTGCCTGCCATTGTGTCGTGGTTGTATATGGACGGCTTAATGTGGGTGCATTTAGGCTCGGCGGCGTTTGCGTTTATCTCATCATCAATTTGCTGGCTTGCCACCAAACCGTTCAAAAAAGAACTACGCACACGAGACGGCTTTTTATTAGCCACAGGCTTGTGGGTAGGCTTTGCCGCGGTTGCCGCCGTGCCGTTTTACTTTGGCGTACCACAAATGTCGCCGATTGAAGCCTATTTTGAAGCGGTTTCAGGCTTGACCACCACAGGGGCAACGATGATTGCCAGTTTGGATACACTCGCACCGTCTCTCAACTTTTGGCGACATCTGCTCAACTGGATTGGCGGTTTGGGTATTATTATTTTGGCTGTTGCCATTTTGCCCATGTTGGGCGTGGGCGGTATGCAGTTATTTCGTTCCGAAGTATCAGGTTTGAACAAAGGCAGTCGCTTTATGCCCCGCATTCGCCAAATGGCAAAGAGTATGTGGTTGATTTATATCATCTTTACACTCATCACCCTATTTGCCTTACGCTTTGCAGGAATGAGCTGGTTTGACGCATTGTGCCACGCTATGTCGTGCATTGCCTTGGGCGGATTTTCCACACACAGCGAAAGCATTGCCTATTTTAACTCGCCCCTGATTGAAAGCATTTTAATTATCGGTATGATTTTGGGTGCCATCAGTTTTACCAACCACTTTTCCGTTTTACAACAACGCAGCCTGAAAATCTACTGGAAAGATTTAGAAGTGCGTTCAACACTGTTTTTAATCATCATCAGCACATTGATTATGGCGTTTTCGCTGTGGGTGCAAGATTTTTACCCCTTTGGTGAAGCGATACGACACACCCTATTTGCCATTGTCTCGATTGGCACAGCGTGCGGTTATTCCACCGAAAACTTTGGGGCGTGGCCTTTGGCTTCATCGTTATGGCTATTTTTCTTGGCAAATGTATTAGCCAACGCAGGTTCAACAGGCGGCGGCATTAAAATGATTCGCTTGCTTGTCTTGGTTAAATTTATGTTGCGTGAAATGACGCTGCTGTTACACCCCAAAGCCGTTAGAATGGTTAAAATCAACGACTTAAACATTCCCGAACGCACTGCCCTAACCGTGTTAGCGTTTGTGTTTGTGTATTTTGCATCTGTGGTGTCGTTTTCCTTTGTGCTTATGGCAAGCGGTTTTGACTTTGTCTCCGCCGTTAGCACGGTGGTCAGTTGCATCACCAACACAGGCCCCGCATTAGGCATAACCGACCCATCACATTCATCGTGGTTAGGGTTAAGCAATTTTCAAAAAATCACTTGCAGCATTATTATGTTGGTCGGTCGTTTGGAAGTGGTTACGGTGTTTATCTTATTTACCCCTGCGTATTGGCGAAGATAATTTTCAGGCTGCCTGAAAGATTTCATTTAATCTAATTTAATCTTTCAGAACTTCTAAAATAACATTAAAATGTAATGTTCAGGCTACCTGAAATTGACTAACAGACAAAAACGAAAGAGATTAACTATGAAAAACAAATATTTAAATAAAATTTCGCTCATTGCATTAACAGCACTGCTTGCCGCTTGCACGGCTTCTACACAACGAGACGAAGTAGTTCCTGTGGCAGAAACCAAAGTGGAACTGCCCAAAAACTATCATTATCACCTGCCGCATTTTGCACACCATTCAGACCGACAACACTTAATCGACAATTTTTATCGCTATCGCAATGCGATGAATGCGGTGAAACAGGGCGATCATTTTCAGGCAGCCGATTATTTAGCCGACCAACATTCGCCTGACGCTTTGAAAAACAATCTGCGTCAAGCGTGGCTTAACAAATTGGGCGACAATGCTGATTGGGAAAATTTTGCACAACAATACGCCCTGCTGCCTGAAAGCAGTCGCACAAAAAACATTAACTGTTACAACGAGTTAATGACCATCACCCAAACCAAAACCATTTCATTAGAAGCGGCAGTTCAAGCCAAATCCAATGACAATCTGCCTGCCGCTTGCGTGAAATTGATTACCGCTGCCGCTTATACAGGCAGCCTGAATAAAGATGAAGTATTCAAACGCGTGTGGGTGTCGCTTGCCTACAACAAAACCAGTGAAGCCAGAGCATTAGCAGACGCTTTGAATGAACCCCTGCCCAACAAATTAGGCATACAAACCACCACCACAACCAGTGTGCAAAAAAAAGGCAAGAAAAAAATCAAAACCAAACACACGAGTGTTCAGTTGCCAAACGGTTCTCGTGCCAGCAACGCCGCCGCTTTATACAGCATTGTGTCGCCTGATGGTCGCAATAAAAGCAATGTTTCCGCTCAATTTAACACCCTTTCAGGCAGCCTGAAAGCCGATGAAAAAGCCTTTGCACACGGTATTTTGGGCTTATCTTCTGCCAAAGATTTGAATATGACGGCGGCATTACACCATTTTCAGGCTGCCAATCCTGCGTTTTTCAGCGAAGAACAATGGGAATGGTATGCTCGTGCCGCCTTGCGTTTGAATCGTTGGGATTTAGTGGAAAACATTATCAGCCAAATGCCTGAAAACTTGCAAAACACGGCTAAATGGCAATATTGGCAGGCGCGTGCGTATGAAAACAATGGCAAACAACAGCAAGCAACGCCGTTATATCAAGCAGCGGCGGACAGTGGTCGCAATTTCTATGCACTTTTATCGCAAGAAGAATTGGGCATTCCCTTAAATGCCAAAAACAACGCCGAAGCACAAATTCCTTTAATAAACAATATATTACAAAATAAAGCTATCAATCAGGCTTTGGTTTTGTTTGAAGAAGCGTATCAAACAGGCAATCGTGAAATGCGAGTGGCGGCGGGCTTGCAATGGCGGTATGCGGTTGCCAATTTTGATGAACCCAACTTAATTGCGTCTGCCCAATTAGCCAACGATATTGGCTTTTACGAAATGGCGATTTACAGTGCTGATAAAACCAATCATCTTTTGAATTTCGATTTGCGTTATCTATCGCCATATCGTGAAACGATGAACTATTATGCCCATCAAAACGGCATAGACCCTGCGTGGGCGTATGGCATTATTCGCCAAGAAAGCCGTTTTATGATGACCGCTCAAAGTGGTGTGGGGGCAAGCGGTTTAATGCAAATCATGCCTGCCACCGCAAGGCTGATTGCCAAACAAATCGGCATTTCCGATTACGACATTAACGATTTGAACACCAACATTCAAATGGGGACTTGGTATTTGGCAGATGGACGCAACAAATTAGGCAGCGAAGTGTTAGCCACCGCAGGCTACAACGCAGGCCCACACCGTGCAAGAAAATGGCAAGCCAATGTGCCTTTGGAAGGGGCAATTTACGCCGAAACCATACCCTTTAACGAAACCCGCGATTATGTGAAAAAAGTGATGACCAACACCATGTACTACAACGCCCTATTCGGCAATTCAGGCAGCCTGAAACAAAGAATGGGCACTGTGGCGGCAAGGGATTAAATGCGTTTTGGCATTTGATTAAGCAAAAAATAAAGTATATAATTTGCATAAAAATTTGCCCCAATTTAGGGCAAATTGACATTATATATTCAATAAACAATCAAACAAAACAGGGAAAACACAATGAATTACGATGAAGAATTGCGTATTTTATTACCGCAACAAGTCAAACCATTGCAACGCTATTATTTACAAAACGACCAATATGTTTGGGTTCGCAAAGCAAGTAATGGCAATCCAATGATTTACTATAAGTTATTGAAAATACTCACTGTTTATATTTTCAAGTTGCCTATTTTTCAGCCTGCCTATCGTGGCAAAAATTTAGCGATTATCGATGAAGCACGCCGATTAAACGAATTAAATCAAGCCCATATATCCGCCCCCAAACTGCTTGCCCAATGCCACAATGGCTTAATGATGAGCGATTTAGGCAAAGGTCAGCCATTAAAAACATTAGATGATTTAATGGCAAACCGAGCCGACTGCAAAATGGCGATTTTTCCTGTATGGAAAATGGGCATAGACGCATTGTTAAATTTGCACAACAAAGGACAGTATCTTTCACAAGCGTTTGCCCGCAATATGATAGAACTGACTGATAAACGAGTGGCTTTTTTGGATTTTGAAGAAGACCCTGCCAACATTTTAAGCATCACCGAATGCCAAGTGCGTGATATTGTGTTTTATTTGCTTTCCACCGTGCATTACTTTTGGGACGAAACCGACATTGAAGATGCCTTAAATTATTGCAACGAACAACACCCACACACCCCACCCGAAACCTTGGCATTATTTTTCAAAACCGTTAAAAAATTCAAATGGATACGATATTTGCATAGCCCCTATCTTATGGGCAGAGACGGCAAACGCTTCGCCAAAAGCATTCGATTTTTGGCTAACTTATTGGAGAGAATAGAAAAATAAACATTCAGGCTGCCTGAAACAATATTAAAAAGTTTTACTCAACTCAATAAACGCTTTGGCTTTTTGGTAATCGTAGGCAAAGTGGTTACTGTCAAAGCGTTGGTAGCGGAAAGTCAATCTTGGTGTAATGCCGTAAAAATGCACATTACGAAGCCACACGGACGCATTGACAGTGTATTCCTTGTTGCGGCGGCGTTCGTCTAATAAAAATGCGTCTGCGTGGTATGTGCGGTGTGCCGCACCCAACAGTAAAAATGTAGAAATGCCTTTACCCCACTCTTCGCCCCAACCTGCTCTGCCGCCAAAGCGGTGATAGGCATCTGATTTATCTTCGGCGGTTTCCATACTCCAATCCACACCGCCGACAAAATAGCGTTGCGGATTTGGCATATAAAGCAGTGTGGCAGAAGTTAAGTAAGAATCGCCATTAAGATATTGATATTGCTTTTGTTTTTTACGACTGTATTCTGCGGCGGCAGACGCTTGCCAGTTGGCGTTGATATTGTATTTACCTGCCACACGCAGCCCTGGTGTGTGGGCATAAGTTTTGCCACCATACCATTTTTTCTCAAAAAACGGCAACACCGCAACTTCGCTACGCAAATTTTTGTGTCCGCCACCTGTGGTTACACGCACCGTGAGTTCGTCATATTGATGATTATCCCAGTAAAATTCGCCGTCAGCGTCTGCGGTAATTCGCCAAAAATGCCCATTGGGCAAGGGAATGTCTTTTTGTGTCGAAACACCATAGCCCAC
Source organism: Neisseriaceae bacterium (assembly GCA_017934045.1). Lineage (GTDB taxonomy): Bacteria > Pseudomonadota > Gammaproteobacteria > Burkholderiales > Neisseriaceae > RGIG9985. Next base: position 192,619 of record JAGBKK010000024.1, read on the forward strand.
ACCGTGTGCTTTTTCAGGTTTAGAAGTTTCCCAACCGTTATATTCTCTATCTTTGGGGGCATTATTGATATTATTATCCTGCAAATATTGAAAATAGCCCGAAAACGACCACGCTTGGCGTTTTTGTAAAGCTTCACGATATTGTTCGCTTAACGCATTGATTTCAGGCGGTAATTTTGGATCGGCTTGAATTTTTTTGAATTGATCGTCCGCCGCTTCGTCCTGATTATCGGCAAACAACGCCGCCGCTAAACGAAAGCGAGTGGGCGTTAAATCAGGGTTTTGCGACAACATTTCACGATATAAACGAATAGCAGTTTTCATATCGCCTTTGTTTTCAGCCACCACCGCTTCGGAATACGCAATAAGCAAGGGATCAGGGTTGGCGGTTTTTTTATACAATGGCAATAAAAATTCAACATTGTCCGCATTGCCCAACATTAGTTGCGAATCCAACACACGCGTTAAAAGTTCAGGCTGGGCAATCAATTCTTCCGCCGTCATATTGACGGTTTTGGGTTCGTTGGTTTTGGGGGCAACTGGCGTTTGTGTCTGTTTTTTCTGCAAATCAGGCGTGGCAATGTCGAAATTTTTTTCAGGCAGCACATCGGCTGAAAATGCGGTATTGGTCGCTAAAATCAGAGAAAATGTGGTTAAAAGACGAGATTTCATTGTATCTTGTTTATTATTTATTCAAAATCGAAAGAGAATAATCGAAATCATCAAATAATGCAAGAGAAAAAGCAACTGCTTATTCATTAGCGTAAATAAAACAAACACACCATAGCAAGCATCGCCAAAGCAATACCAATCATATTGATTTTATTGATTTTTTCTTTGAATATCAGCATGCCAATCAAAGTGCCGAAAGTAATCACCCCTAAATTCATTGCGGCAAAAACCAATGTCGGATTGTTATGATAGGTTTGATGAGCGCGTAAATAAAAATAGATATTCGCAAAATTCAGGCAGCCTAAAATCATACCGCCGATCACGCTTGCCTTTGTCCAGTGGGTTTTCCGAATCGTTAAGTAAGCCAACATAAATAGCCCCGCGGCAATAAATAAGGCAAATAAATGCACGGTCATGGCGGCGTTTTTTGATAACTGTTTGAATAATATATCAATAACACCATAGCCCAACCACACGCCGCACAACGCCCACATTGCCCCCCTACTCTGTGTTTCTTGTGCAGGTTTATACACCAAGGCAAGCAACGCAATAAACGCCAAAACAACGGCGATAATTTTGCCTATGCGTAGTGTTTCATCAAAAATCAAAAAAGCAGCGACAATCGGTAAAAATAACGATAAGCGTTGTGCTGCATCAGATTTGGCAATGCCTGCTTGACGAACACTCGCACCCATAATAATAAATACGGTCGGTAAAAGAATCGCCAAAGGCAATAAAATATGCCATTCGGCTGCCAAAGTATGTAAATAATGTTGGGTATTCGGTTGAAATAAAATAAAAGCACAAATCGCCGCAGTGGGATAATTGATTGCCACCGCTTGATCAATTTCAATCGATTGTTTTTTCGATATTTTTAATAATATGGACACCGCAACACTGCATACAATACTGAATATTAAATAATGCATACCATCATTTCCATTGAAAAAAGGGAACTATTTTACAAGAATTGAGAACATTCAGGTTGCCTGAAAGATTTTTAATAACCATTTTACACCGCCCCTATTGGGGCGTTTGGTGGCCTGGAAAGCCCACCCTACTCACTATTTTTCAACTGCCGACACACTGCACACAAAGGATTCAGCAAACATTCGCCCATTCTCAATGAGCGTTGTCCGTTCCAGCCGTAATCATCGTCAGGTAAGTTAAAATTGTCTTTGAATGGCATTTCTAATGTGAATGACAAACAGCCAAATTGATTGCCGACAAAATTGCTTGCCCACGATAAATCCGCTTGACCTGCCGCACATTTAGGATAGCCAAATTCATCTTGAAAATCAGGACAGGCTGCCTGAAAACTGTGTTTGAAAACTTGTTCTAATTCAGCGATTTTGGGCGAATAATTCGGCACGCCTTCCGTGCCTGACACAAATACATAGGGAATAGACTCATCGCCGTGAATGTCCAAAAATATATCCACGCCTGTTTGTTGCATTTTTTCACGCACCAAAAATACTTCGGGGCTTTTTTCCATTGTAGGATTTGCCCATTCACGGTTCAAATTTGCCCCTGCGGCGTTGGTACGCAAATTGCCACGCACGCTACCGTCTGGATTCATATTCGGCACCACAAACACCGTTGCCATATCCAACAGCGTGCGAGACAGCGAATCTTGAAAATCCAACAGTCGCGTTAAAAAGCCTTCGGCAAGCCACTCTGCCATCGTCTCCCCAGGGTGCTGGCGAGCAATCAGCCAAATTTTAATGTCGCTTGCCATTTGATTACCAATGGTAAGCAAGTTCAAATCACGCCCATCAAGGGTTGAACCCAAATCTTCAATTTGACACAAGCCACTGCCTTGACAATCGCCCAACAAATTCAAATGTTGCTCATACGAATACGGTTCAAAATAAGCGTAATAAACGCTGTTTGCCAAGGGCGTATGATGAATTTTCAGGCTGCCTGAATTAAATTCAGTCGGCACACGAAACCAATTTTTGCGGTCGTAGGAAGCCACCGCTTGATAATTTTCCCAGCCCGCAGGATACGCCGTATCTTCAACATTGCCAAAGTCAATCACACAGGGCGAATACGCCGCCCCTTGCAGGCGAAAATAAAACCATTGACGAAAATCCGCTGCATTGTCTTGACGCAAACGCACTTGAATATTTTGTGGATCATCGACAGAAATCACTTCAATACTGCCACTGTCAAATTGTGTACTGATTTTTAACATGGTGTTACTTTCAATGAGCGTTAAAGGGCTTATTTTACGCTATTTTTGTCGCGTTCAGGCTGCCTGAAAGAGAAGTTCATAAGGATAAAAAATCTCGCAACGCACTGCGGCGTTGAGACAAACGACTAATGGCTTGTTTTAATTCGTCCTGATGACCAATGTACATAAATTGTTTTTTAGCACGAGTAACCGCTGTATAAAGCAAAGAACGGTCGAAAATTTTATCAATATTTTGTGATTCTTGATTGTTTTTTGTTAATTGTGATGCAATAAAAATAATATGATTATATTCCGAACCTTGGCTTTTATGCACCGTAATTGCAAAAGCATTTTCTACCACACCAAGGCGTGTATAATCAATCGCTTTTATTTCACCATTATGTGTTGGAAAATGCACTTTGCCATTCATAACAATACCAATATCACCATTATAAATATCCAATACTGGATTATTTTGTGTAATCAATAATGCTTTTCCATTAAAAAGTTGATTTTTATATCCTTTTTGAGATAAAAATTTTAAATATTGTTGATTAAATTGTTCGGTATCATAGCGTAAAACACACAATACCATTTGATTATAAAAACAATCAAATGCTTGTTGTATATTTTGTTCTTGAATGGCTTGCCAATAATTTTGTTGATAATTAAAATATTGTTCAAATATATCATTTGATTTATGTTGTTTGAATAGCAATTCATCAGGATATTTAGTAAAACATTCAATCGCATTTTCTGTTTGTTGATTTAAGATAGCAGAAGATAATTTACCAATACCGCTATTTTCATTAAAACGGCGAGAAATATTTAAATATGCCATACAAGAAGATAATGCTTTGGCTTGTGGATTTTCTTGAATAGTGTGTTTTGGTAAAATGGTTTTTAGTGCATTATTTTTTTCAATAGATAATTCACAAGGTAGCGAAATTTGTGCCAAAACTGCTCCTGCACCCACACTGGGTAATTGATTTTTATCGCCCAATAAAATTAAACGCGTCTTTTCACTAATTGCATTTAAAAGTTTATCCATCAACGATAAATCAATCATTGACGATTCATCAACAATAACAATATCATAAGGTAATTTATTGTCTTGATTATATTTTGCTTCCAATAATGGCGGACGAATATCCAATAAACGATGAATGGTTTGCCCTGTTAATTGTAATAAATGCTGTTTAATTTCAGGCTGCCTGAAATGAATATTATTCAAAGAACGCAATAAAGATTGCTGTAAATGTGCCGCCGCTTTTCCTGTGGGGGCGGTTAAGGCAATGCGTGGCAAATCTTTGGCTTGATGACACAATAACGCCACAATTTTTGCCACTGTCGTGGTTTTGCCTGTGCCAGGTCCGCCACTGATGAGTAAAAAGCGGTTAATTAACGCCAAAGCCGCTGCCAACTGTTGCTGACGGTTGCTTTCGGCAATATTGGGGTCTTGATGTTGGCAATCAAAATAACTGTCTAACAATTCTGCCATCAATTGAGACGGCGTTGCGGTATGCTGTGATAAATGCGTTAAACGAGCCGCACAGCGTTGTTCTAACGCATAAATCTTATGTAAAAACAATCGATTAACTTGTAATAACAATGGCGAATGAAGATCAGGCGTTGCCGCAATCAACGGCTCACATTGGCGTGCCAGTTGTTGCCCATCATCATTTAATTCAATAAAAGCATGTCCGTTGTCCCAAGCGTCTAAAACGGCATATAAAAAAGGCAAGGCTTTTTCGGCACTTTCAGGACTAATGCGTTGAAAAAATTGATAAAATGGATCGATTGTTTGTTGGGTGTTTGCCATTTTTATAACCTATTTATGGACTTTTTAAATGTGAAAGTACAGTATAAACGAATACGGCAAGGCAAACCAACCGTGTATTTTGTTTCAGGCTGCCTGAAACCCCTTAAAATTGTGGATAACTTTGTGGATAACTTTTTTACAACAAAAAATTTCCTTAAAAATCAAGCCCACCATTTTTTATGCTTGCTTTTTTGTAATTTATATTTTCTTTATATAAATCAATATATTATAAACTTTTATTAGGTTTTCGCATTAGTTTAGTACATTCTGTTTTAGTGTATTTGCTCATCAACAATAAATGTGCATAACTTATTCATCGAAAACTATTTTTTCAGGCTGCCTGAAAATCCTGATAGGCGTTCATTATCTGTAAGGCTTCTCGTGTGGCTTTGACATTATGCACACGCACAATATTTGCACCTAATCGCACGCTTTCAAGAGCGGCGGCAACGCTGGCAAATTCTCGTTTTTGTGGGTCGCTTTCGCCAATAATCGCCCCCAAAACGCTTTTGCGAGATACACCAATTAAATACGGCAAGTTTTCAGGCAGCCATTTTTGTGGATTTGCCAATAACGATAAATTATGTTCCACCGTTTTACCAAAACCAATACCAGGGTCTAACAGCAAGCGATTTTTATTAATTCCTGCCGCCACGCATTCGCTAATTCGTTGTTGTAAAAAGGATTTTACTTCATCGCACACATTGTAATATTGCGGATTGTGTTGCATATTTTCAGGTTGCCCCTGCATATGCATTAAGCAAATGCCAATATTAGAATATTGCGACAACAATTTAATTGCTCCGTCATCGGTGAGTGCCGCAATGTCGTTAATTATATCGACTACGCTGTTTTCTAACGCTTTTTTCATCACAGGTGTGTGGCGAGTGTCCAAAGAAATCGGCACTTGCCACGATGATACTTCGCGTAACACTTCGCCCACGCGTTGCCATTCTTCATCTGCGGACAAAGGCAAAGCGTTGGGGCGTGTGGATTCGCCGCCAATATCCAAAATATCCGCACCGTCTTTGAGCAACTGTTCGGCGTGTTGCAAGGCGTGTTGGACGCTGTGATAATTGCCACCGTCCGAAAACGAATCAGGCGTGATATTCACAATCCCCATAATTTTTGGGGTGTGTAAATCAAGTTCAAATCGTCCGCATTGCCAAAACATCATTTATCCTTTTATTTCAGGCTGCCTAAAAAAGTGTTGTATTTTTCACCACAAAGCATTTGCAAAAAAAAAAAAAAAACAATAACTTACATAAAATATGAGAAATATTATCAAAAATAATCAAAATTTTTTCAGCAAATTGTTTGCCCTAAATCTTGCCTTAATTTTATGATGATGATCAAGTGAATTTTTTTCAACCTTTTCAAACAAGGATAATACAATGAAACACACTATAAAATGGTTCTCATTGCTTGCTGTAATGGCAGGCTTTTCTTCAATCGCCGCCGCCGAAGGCGTTTTTGTGGGCGGTAGTTTGGACGCACAATCTTCAAAATTAAAAGCAAGTAGTTGTCAAAGTCCAAACGGATACGATTTAGATTGTTCCGATAAATTATCTGGTAGCAGAATGGGCTTGGGCTTAAAAGCAGGTTATGACTTTGGTCAATTCCGTGTGTATGGTCAATATCAACACAACTTCAAAGCCAAAGAAACTATCCACGAAACTCATTCATTTAATGGAAAAGTGATGAGTGTCTATGACGAAGAATTATCGTGGAAAACCGATGATTTAACCGTTGGTGCGGATTTTACACCGTCTTTTAGCGATAGTTTCAAAGGTTTAATTGGTGGTTATTTAGGCTATTCTCATTTGAAATATAACTATAAAGACACTGGCACCTATCCTGAAAGTTTTGGTTTTAATGCTAATGGTATCGTATATGGTGCTCGTTTAGGTGGCATTTACAGTTTCAATGAACATAATGAGTTGGAATTTGGTGTAAAAGCCGAACAAGCCAATTATAAACGATATACCGATGAAGATGGCGATAGTTTCAAACCCAAAACCACCAACTACGGTGCATTTGTAGGCTATAACTATAAATTCTAATCGTGTAATTAAACAAAAACCGCTGTGAATGACAGCGGTTTTTTTGTGGCATAGCCAAGTTTTCAGGCTGCCTGAAAAGCCTTATCAATCTTCTTTTCGCAAATTGCGTCTGCGTTCTAACTCGGTTAAATAGCGTTTTCTCAAACGAATGTTTTGTGGAGTGATTTCCACCAATTCATCGTCATCGATAAATTCCACCGCACTTTCCAAAGTTAAAATCACAGGCGGCGTGAGTGTTACCGCTTCGTCTTTGCCTGCGGCACGCACATTCGTGAGTTTTTTGCCTTTCAAAGGATTAACCACCAAGTCGTTTTCTCGGCTGTGAATGCCGACGATCATACCTTCGTAGATTTTCTCACCAGGTGAGACAAACATTCTGCCACGGTCTTCCAAATTCCACAAAGCATAGGCAACCGCTTCGCCTTGTTCTTGCGACACCAAAACGCCGTTGCGTCTGCCTGGTAAATCGGGTTTAACTGGGGCGTATTCGTCAAACACATGGCTCATCAAGCCTGAACCGCGTGTCATCGTGAGAAAGTCGTTTTGAAAGCCAATCAGTCCGCGTGCTGGAATTTTGTATTCCAAACGGGTTCTGCCGTTGCCATCGCTTTCCATATTCACCAATTCACCACGCCGTCTGCCCAATTCTTCCATTACCGCACCTTGCGTGTTGTCTTCCACATCAACGGTTAGGTTTTCATACGGCTCACACTTCACACCGTCAATTTCTTTATATAAAACACGCGGTTTGCCAACCGCCAATTCATAGCCTTCACGCCGCATATTTTCCAAAAGAATGGTCAAATGCAACTCACCCCTGCCTGAAACACGGAAGACATCAGCGTCTGCGGTGTCTTCCACACGCAAAGCCACATTGGTTAAGAGTTCCTTATCCAAGCGTTCGCGAATTTGGCGGCTGGTTACAAACTTGCCTTCCGTGCCTGCCAAAGGCGAAGTATTCACCATAAAATCCATCGTCAGCGTAGGTTCATCAACCGTGAGCATAGGCAAGCCCTGCGGATTATCCTTATCGCACACGGTAACACCAATGCCAATGTCTTCCAAGCCTGAAATAATCACAATATCGCCTGACGCAGCTTCATCTAATGGCACGCGTTCCAAACCTTTAAAACCCAACAGTTGATTGATACGACCTTGTCCGATTTGCTGGTTTTCATTCATAATCGCAACGGTTTGCCCTGCCTTGATTTTGCCGTTAAGAATACGCCCAATGCCCAATCGCCCTGTGTAAGACGAATAATCCAACTGCGAAATTTGTAACTGCAAAGGCTGTTCAGGACTGCCCACAGGGTCAGGCGTATATTTCAAAATAGTTTCAAACAAGGGACGCATATCGGTTGAATCGTCCGTTTCGTTCAGTTTTGCAAAACCGTTTAAGCCAGACGCATACACAATCGGAAAATCCAACTGCTCATCAGTGGCGTGCAATTTATCAAATAATTCAAAGGTTTGGTCAATCACCCAAGACGGTCTGGCACCTGGACGGTCGATTTTGTTAATCACCACAATCGGCTTCAAACCCAAAGCCAAAGCCTTTTTGGTTACAAAACGCGTTTGCGGCATAGGACCTTCCTGTGCATCAACCAGAAGCAACACACAATCGACCATACCCAAAACGCGTTCCACTTCGCCGCCAAAATCGGCGTGTCCTGGCGTATCGACAATGTTAATATGCCAACCCTCATATTCAATCGCCGTATTTTTCGCCAAAATAGTAATGCCGCGTTCTTTTTCAATATCGCCACTGTCCATTACGCGTTCATCAACCTGCTGGTTATCACGGAAAGTACCCGACTGGCGTAACAACTGATCAACCAAAGTGGTTTTACCATGATCCACATGGGCAATAATCGCTATGTTTTTGATTTTTTTAGTCATCATATTATCTCAAATTAAATTGTCCGATAAGCGTTATCGGTTTTAAAAACTGATTATTATAAACCTGAATAAACGGTGGCGTAGAAGAATTTTGTTTTTAGCAACAGGGAACTTCTAAAAATTAAAATTTCAGGCAGCCTGAAATTGATATATTCATTGCGAATATCGATAAAATCAATAAAACAATCTTTTAAACATCATCATAAGATCGTTTGAAAGTCAGCTACGCCATACACAGTATGTTAATTCACCCAATTAAAAATCTCCTTAATGGTCGATAAAAATCGGTAAAATATTGCCTTTTCCAATCAGGCGATAAAGCCAACTTTCAGGCAGCCTGAAAAATTCAATTAAAAAAAGGACTTATCAAAATGACACAAGCTATCTCTCGTGCCTTAATCAGCGTTTCGGACAAAACAGGCATTGTTGATTTTGCTCGCGAATTGACGCAAATGGGCATTGAAGTGTTATCCACAGGTGGCACGGCAAGAATGTTGATGGAAGAAAAAATCGGCGTGATTGAAGTGGCTGATTACACTGGCTTTCCTGAAATGTTGGACGGTCGTGTGAAAACCTTGCACCCCAAAATTCACGGTGGTATTTTGGGCAGACGCGATAATCCTGACGACATCGCCAAAATGCAGGAACACGGCATTGACGGCATTGATTTGGTGTGTGTTAATCTTTATCCTTTCGCCGCCACCGTTGCTAAACAAGGTTGTACGGTGGAAGATGCGATTGAAAATATTGATATTGGCGGTCCGACTATGGTGCGTGCCGCCGCTAAAAACTGGAAATATGTGGCGATTCTCACAGACGCTGCCGACTATCAAGCGGTGATTGACGAAATCAAAGCCACAGGCGGTTTGTCGGATAAAACGCGTTTTAATTTGGCTCGCAAAGCCTTTTCACATACCGCACAATATGACGGCATGATTAGCAATTATCTGACTTCTTTGGACGATGAAAAATTGTCAGGCGAGCCGCAATTAAACGACTTTCCGCAACAATTTAATCAATCGTGGATTAAAGTGCAGGACTTGCGTTACGGCGAAAATCCGCACCAAAAAGCGGCGTTTTATCGTGATGTTTATCCTGTTTCAGGCAGCCTGTCGAATTATGTGCAAAAACAAGGCAAGGAATTATCCTACAACAATATTGCAGACGCAGATGCGGCGTGGGAAGCGGTGAAAGCCTTTGATATGCCTGCCTGCGTGATTGTTAAACACGCCAATCCGTGTGGCGTGGCACAAGCGGCGGATACGCTCACCGCTTATCGTTTAGCCTTTGCCACCGACACCACCAGTGCTTTTGGCGGCATTATCGCCTTTAATCGTGAAGTGGATAAAGCCACTGCGGAACAAATTTGTGCCAATCAATTTATGGAAGTGTTGATGGCACCTTCTTTTACCGCAGACGCTTTGGCTGTGGTTTCTGCGAAAAAAAATGTACGTGTTTTGGAAGTGCCGTTGTATGAAGGGGCGAACCGTTTTGAACTCAAACGCGTAGGCGGTGGCTTATTATTGCAAACGCCTGACAAACACATTTTGCAAAAAGACGCAGTCAAAGTGGTTTCCCAACGCCAACCGACTGAACAAGAATGGCAAGACTTATTCTTCTTATGGAAAGTGGCTCAATTCGTTAAATCCAACGCCGTTGTGTTTGGCAAAAATGGACAAACCTATGGCATTGGTGCAGGACAAATGAGCCGCGTGGATTCCACACGCATTGCCGCTCGCAAGGCAGGTGAAGCCAAGTTAGACTTAAACGGGGCGTGTGCTGCGTCAGACGCATTCTTCCCATTTAGAGACGGCGTTGATGTGATTGCCGAACAGGGCATTAAAGCGATTATTCACCCAGGCGGCTCAATCCGCGATGAAGAAGTTTTTCAGGCAGCCGATGAACACGGCATTGCTATGGTCTTAACGGGGGTAAGACATTTTAGACATTAACTATCCAACACCAAAGTAAGTTAAATATAGTCAATTCATAGCAAAATCATACAGCGTTATTTCGCTTTACCTGCTTTTGCTCTGCATTGACTATATTTTTTTATCCAATCATTTCATTGTGTCTATTGGTGTGTTTCAGGCAGCCTGAAATTTAAAAATTCAAATATTTCATATAAAACACATCGTTGCATATTCTTCACAGAATAGACAAAAACACACTATTTTGTATGATAAAAGTCAAAAAACGCTATTTTTATGACATTCACCCTTGACACGACTTTTTATAACTTGTTATAAATACAACGCTTGCGTAGTTCGAAGCACTTTTTATTAACTTTCTCTTCGTGGAGACATTCAATATGAACAAATCTGAACTTGTAGATGCCATTGCTGCTGATGCAGAAATTTCCAAAGCCGCAGCCAATCGTGCGATTGACGCATTTGTTGCCGCTGTAACCAAATCTTTGGGTAAAGGCGAAGATGTAACCTTAATCGGTTTTGGTACTTTCACCGTTGGCGAACGCGCCGCTCGCACTGGTCGCAACCCACGCACTGGCGAAGAAATCAAAATCAAAGCAACCAAATTGCCTAAATTCCGTCCAGGCAAATCTTTGAAAGAAGTTGTGGCATCTTCTAAAAAATCTGCTAAAAAGAAATAATTTTTAGTGGATTTTTGTTTAGTCAGTTTATATCGCAAGCGTGCTTTTGGCACGCTTTTTCTTTTTCAGGCAGCCTGAAAGATTGATACAATATACCCTTTTAATTTTGTATCGTAAAAATCGAATTATGTTTGATGTCGTTGAAAAGCACCGCGGGCTGTTTAAAATTCTGCTCGCTTTGATTGCGTTGAGTTTTGTAACTTTCACTGCCCATTCGTTTTCCAGTGCGGGGGGCGATTATATTGTGTCAATCGGTGGCGTACCTGTTTCCAAGCAGGAAATTGATAAAGTTATTCGCAATAATGACTTGCAACCCACGCCACAAGTTATGGAACAAGCCTATGCGTCTTTGGTTAATCAGGCGTATGTGTTGAATGCGGCGAATCAGTTGGGCGTGTCGGCATCTGATGAACGCGTCAAAAAACTCATCACCGATATTCCCTATTTTCACGACAATGGGGCGTTTAGCAAAGCTAAATTGGACGCTTATTTAAGTCAAAGCGGACAAAGTGAAGCGGCGTTTGTGGAAACTTTCCGCAAGGATTTACGCACGCAATCGATGGCTCAATTACTCAACGCACCTGTGCCAGTGGCAGATCAACAAGCTAAAACGGTTTTGAATATCATCGCTGCCGTGCGTGATGTGCAGACGGCAGAATTTCGTTTGGAAAAATACGCCGTCAATGAAGTGGCAGACAACGATTTAACCGCTTTTTATCAAAAAAATAAAAACAAATATCAACTGCCCAATGCGGTGAAATTTGATTTTGTGCGTGTTGATGCCAACGATTTAGCCGATAAACAAACGGTTTCAGACGAAGAAATCGCCGCCGCAGTGGCAAAAGCTAAAACCGATGACAATCCAGAACCCAATACGGACGAAATTCGTCAGGCTTTGCAGTTGGAAAAAGCGTCTCGTGCCTTGGCGGTGTTAAAAGAAAATATGTCGGAGACGGCATTTAATGAAAATACCGACTTAACTGCCGTGGCCAAAATTGCAGGCGTTGAAGTGCAACACAATAGCGAATGGTTATCACAAGCAGACGCAAAAGCCGCAGGGCTGCCTGAAAAAGTGGTGGAAGCCTTGTTTTCGGACGATGTGATGAAACAACGCAACAATTCAGACGCAATAGACGACAATAACGCCGTGTGGGTGGTGCGTGTGGTTGATGTGCGTCCTGAACAACTGCCTGAATTAGCCAGCATTAAAGAACAAGTTACCAACGATTATCAAGCAGAAAAATCACACGAATTAGCCATTGCTGCTGCCAAAGAAGCCTTGAACAAATTAGAAAAAGGCGAAGAAGTGGCTGATTTGGCGTGGGATAATCCGCAAAAATTGCAAATTGCCCAAGCACAAATGGTGTTGTCGCCTGCGGCGTTGCAAAAATTTATCGCTGCCAAACCTGCGGAAAATAAACCTGCATTTGTGTTGGTAGAAGATTTGCCACAGCCTTTAATCATTAAAATCAATGCGATTGAAGCACCGCAAATTGATGAACAAGCCACCATGCAAGCCAAGTTGCAACTGATGCAACAAAAAAGCATTGCCCACACCGCCGATTACTTAAACTACTTAAAACGCACGGTGAAAGTCAAAGCTGGTCATCAGAAGTTAAATGCGGAGTAATTTCATTGGGTTACCCACCGTAACGCACGAAAACATTTTCAGGCAGCCTGAAAACTCACGGCGTTATGGTGGGTAAGAATGCCCACCGACAACATGACACTCAATCGCTACCATAAATTAAAACATTGCAGTGAGTTAAAAAACCACCTTGCACACAATGAACACCCTACACTTGATTTTAGACGGCTGGGATTTGTCTGATGAATGGTTGGCATTTGCTGACCAACTGCCCACCTATCAAACGCCAACGCTTAATTTAATTAAGCGTTTTGGTGCGTGTCAAAATCATTCAAATAACTTAATGCAATATACCTTTTCAGGCAGCCTGAAAGCCTTGATATTGCAAGATTTAGACTTGCCGCCTGATACACCGTCTTGCTTGGCAGCTCCTGTGTCGCAGTTTATGGATATGAACTCCATGCAGGTCATTTCAGGCGAAGAATTGCAACTGTCGTGGTCGGACGCTCATCGCTTGTGCAATCTCTTAAACGATTTTGTGAAAGATGACGGCTGGCAATTTCACCCCTATCACGCCGATTTGTGGTTGCTGACCATGCCGCAAAATCAAGACTGGCAAGCGGCGGATATTTGGTCAATCAAAAACCGAATGAACCACACGCACACCATTGACGGAGAAGATGCCGCCCCCATTCGCACGCTTTTGACCGAAATGCAAATGCTGCTTTTTTCGCACACCCTACCCCACCGTCAAGCCCTACCACCGATTAACGGCGTATGGCTGTGGCAAGATACCGTTGGCGTGGGCGTTGAAAAAACAACAGTAATGGGCAATGCAATATGGCTACCTGAAAAAGATAATCTATTGATAAACAACGATTTTTCTTGGGAAGAAATCTGTCGCTTGGCAGATAATCAACCGCATATCACGCTATACAGCAATCACGCCCAACAACATTTGCAACAAGGCGGATTAAAACAACATTCTGAATTTATTGAAAATTTTGATAAAAACATTTTAAGCCCTGCTTATCAAAGCTTAAAACAAGGCGTTCTAAAAACTTTAATCATAACAGGCAAAAAACGCACCTACACCCTAAAACCCCAATCGCATTGGCGTTTTTATAAGAAAAAACAATCGTTTAGTGGAAAAATTTAATATAAAAATATGCGTTCAGCCTGCCTGAACATTAAGAAACCGTATTATTATGACCAAAATCACCATTCGTCCTTACGATGAACAACATTATCACACACTCACCAATGCGGGCGTGTCGCCGCTTTTGGCTCGATTATTTGCGGCGCGTGGTGTAGAACAAGAGCAGGAAACTTATCATTCACTGCAATATTTGCAGCATTTTGGCAACCTGAAAAATATTGACCAAGCCGCCGAGCGTTTATCCAATGCCTTGAAAAATCAAGAACGCATTGTGATTGTCGGCGATTATGACGCAGACGGAGCAACTGCCACCGCTTTGGCAGTGTCTGCCTTGCGGCAAATGGGCGGTGTGGTGGATTATCTTCTGCCTAATCGCTTTACAGACGGTTACGGTTTAAGCCCTGCACTGGTGGATACGGCAAAACACATGGGGGCGGATTTATTGCTAACGGTGGATAACGGCATTGCGGCGGTGGCAGCGGTTGAATACGCCCAAACGCAAGGCATAGAAACCATTGTAACCGACCACCACTTGCCAGCCGAAACTACGCCTGACTGCATTATTGTCAATCCCAATCAAATCGGTTGCCCTTTTCCTTACAAATCCACCGCAGGCGTGGGCGTAATGTTTTATGTTCTTCTGGCTTTGCGACATTTATTACAACAACAAAATTATTTTTCAGGCAGCCTGAAATATCCTAATTTAGCAGATTACTTGGACTTGGTGGCATTAGGCACGGTTGCCGATGTGGTGAAATTAGAACACAACAACCGCATTTTGGTTCATCAAGGCTTAAAACGCATTCGACAAGGCAAAATGCGTTTGGGTTTATCCGCCCTATTTACCATTGCCAAACGCGATTACAAAACCGCCAAAACCTTCGATTTAGCATTTTGTATTGCCCCACGACTCAATGCCGCAGGGCGTTTGGACAATATGGATTTGGGCGTGCGTTGCCTGTTAGCCCAAAACGCAGACGAAGCACTCGAATTAGCCCAAGAATTAAATACACTCAATCAAGAACGCCGTTCGATTGAAAAAGGAATGGTGAATGAAGCCCTGCAACTACCTGATATAAAAGAAAATAATCACTACACCATCAGCGTTTTTGGCAACGACTGGCACGAAGGCGTGATTGGCATTGTCGCAGGCAGACTGAAAGAACAATTTTACCGCCCCACCATTGCTTTTGCCCCAGCAGACAACGGTTTATGCAAAGGCAGCGGACGCTCGATTGACAACTTACACCTACGAGACGCTTTGGATTTAACCGCCAAACGCTACCCCGATTTAATCGTCAAATTCGGCGGACACGCCATGGCGGCAGGTTTAAGCATTCGCCAAAGCGATTTTCAGCGTTTTCAGGCTGCCTTTGAAACTGTGGTTGCCGACTTACTAAACCCTGACGATTTAATCAAAGAATACCGCACAGACGGCGGTTTAGAAACACACGAAATCACCCTTGACACCGCCCAAACATTAGAACAACACATTTGGGGACAAGGCTTTCCACCCCCCCTATTCTGCAATGATTTTCACATTGTCGAGCAAAAAACAGTCGGCGAAAATCACAGCAAATTACGCCTTGAAAAAGACGGCAAAATCTTTGATGCTATACTCTTTCGCGACACCACAAGGCTGCCTGAAAAAGTGCGATTAGTGTATCGTTTAAGCGTTAATATTTGGCAAAATAAACAAGAATTGCAAATGGTGGTGGAACATTGGCAAGAAGTAAGCAAAGAATAATCAACGCATCATTTCACGATATTTCAGGCAGCCTGAAACACCGTTTTACTCATCTGCTACAAGTAGCATAAAACTTAACAATGCCGCTGACACACAAAGCGTGCCATTGCGGTTAAAATCTCACTGTTGCGTGGCAAATCTTGCACCAGTGCAATGGCTTGTTCGCATAAATCGTTGGCGTAATTTTGGGCTTTTTCAATACCCATTAACGAGACAAAAGTGGGTTTATTGTTTTGTGCGTCTTTGCCTGCGGTTTTGCCTAAAACAGCACTGTCCGCTTGCGTATCCAAAATATCATCAACCACTTGAAACGCCAAACCTAAATTTTTCGCATAACAATCTAATTGACATAAAATCGTCTCATCAGGCGAATAACACGCCAAAACGCCCAACTTCACACTGGCACAGATTAACGCACCCGTTTTCAAACGGTGCATATTTTCCAAAGAAGATAAATCAGGGAAATGTCCTACTGCCGATAAATCAATCGATTGTCCGCCTACCATACCCAAACTGCCTGACGCAGTGGCTAATGTGTGCAATGACCGTAAGCGTTGTTGCGGTGGTAAATCATTTTCTTGCGATAAAACCGCAAAAGCCAGCGTTTGCAAAGCGTCTCCTGCCAACAACGCCTGTGCTTCGCCAAACGCTTTATGACAAGACGGCTTACCACGCCGCAAATCATCATCGTCCATACACGGCAAATCATCGTGAATTAAAGAATACGCGTGAATCATCTCCACCGCTGCTATGGCTTGTGAAAGTGCGGTTTGATTAAATGCTGCCGTTTCTGCCGCCGCCACCACCAACATTGCACGCAAGCGTTTGCCACCACCTAATGTGGCGTATCGCATAGCCTGATGCAATAATTCAGGCGATTGAGTGTCAGGCGGTAAAAAATGATTTAACACCAATTCAGCCTGTGCCTGAACACGGTTTTGCCATTGAGAAAAGGAAGTATTCATTATATTAAAAAGGCAGATGATCGTCCGTTGTGGGGGGTGAAAATAATTCATCACTTTGCGGTGGTGTTTTTTTGTTGGGGAGCGTTTTTTTGGTCTGTTGTGTTGCTTTATCTAAATCCAAACGCAACAACTCATCGTTATCCAAAACAGACAGTTTTTGTTCCACTTCACCCAACTTTTGCCGACAAAACAACACCAATTTACGCCCCTCTTCATATTGTTTCAAAGCGTCTTCCAAGGGGGTATCGTTGTTTTGAATATTGGCTGTAATTTCTTCCAAACGAGTTATTGCTTGTTCAAAAGTTTGCGTTTTTTTGTGCATACGAAATTTAATCTAATTAGAATAAAAACGAGATTGTAACGCAAATTCAGGCTGCCTGAAACCGCCCTATTCCACATTCAAAGGCACAAACGATTTCACCAAATCATCAACCGCTTTAATGCGTTGTAAAAAAGGTTCTAATAAATGCAAAGGCAAGGCGGACGGGCCATCGCATTTGGCTTTGTCTGGATTTTCGTGGGCTTCTAAAAACAAGCCTGCCAAACCAGTCGCCATACCTGCTTGGGCTAAATCCACCACTTGACTGCGTCTGCCACCTGATGCAGCGGAACCTGAATCTCTTGTTTGCAGCGAATGGGTTACATCAAAAATCAGCGGAATATTGTTGCACGATTTCTTCATCACGCCAAAACCCAACATATCCACCACCAAATTATCATAACCAAAATTGCTGCCGCGTTCGCACAACATCAGTTGCGTGTTACCTGCTTCCGCAAATTTTTCAACAATATTTTTCATCTGCGTAGGGCTTAAAAATTGCGGTTTTTTAATGTTAATCACCCTACCCGTCTTTGCCATTGCCACCACCAAATCGGTTTGCCGAGCCAAAAACGCTGGCAGTTGCAACACATCGCAAACAGCCGCCACAGGCTCACATTGATAGGGTTCATGCACATCAGTAATCACAGGCACGCCAAAATTTTCTTTAACTTTGGCAAAAATTTGCAAGCCTTTTTCCATACCCACGCCACGATAAGAATGAATAGACGAACGATTCGCCTTATCAAAAGACGCTTTAAAGACATAAGGAATGCCCAACTTTTGCGTGGTTTTAACATATTTTTCACACGCAAAAAGTGTGGAATCCAAATCTTCCAACACATTCATCCCACCGAATAAAACAAAGGGGCGGCTGTTGTCTATGGTAATATTATTCAGTTTTAACATTTTTGTTGTTCCTTATTTGAAACCTTTTGTCAAATTCATTATTTTAAATTTTCTATTAGAAAAGAAAAAATATTATTAATGGTTCAATAAAAAGATTTTTCAAACGGCAGAAAACTGCGATTAAAATATTTTAAATTTCATAAAGAGTTATTATATTTTTCAGGCTATCTGAAAAAATAGGCAATAAAAAATATGGCTACTATCAAAAATTATTATGAGATGCAAATCGTTCTTTTTGTTGCATCGTACCAATATGTTGTAAAAATCTGACTCGATTTTCAATAGATTGATGATATAAACTGCTTACTATTTCATCAAAACAAATAATATTGGCATTCTTTTGATATACATTATATACAAACTTGTCGTCTGTATATTGCTGTGATTTCTGTGTTTTCTCAGTAGTGTAAGAATGCACACAATCAGGTAACCAAAAAATATCATTAGAAATAATCTTGGCAGGATTGCCACCAACAACCACATTAGATGGTATTTCTCTGCTACCTGTAACAACACTATTTAATGCCAAAATACTACCAGAATGCACCCTTGTACCTTTGAGTATTGCCACATTGCGTCCTATCCAAATATGATCTCCTAAAAAAATACTTTTTGATGGATTGACACGACAATGTGTTTGTGTACTATAAATTAAATGCGGATCCGCTGTATCAAAAGTAATACCAGAAGAAAACATACAAGTATCACCCACAAAAATGCTTTGTTCTTCAGATAATGACAGTGTTACAATGCCATTAAACGAGCAGTTTTTACCAATATATACGGTATTATTATTCCAAGAACTGATAGTCAAATAATAAATTCTGTGACTATTAGATAAATAAACCAAAGAATTATTACCCTGAAATACAATACGACTATTTTTAAGAATTACATCCTCACCAATAAAAACATTCCCACTTCCGCGAAAAATAATTGATGAATTATTTAATTCTTTAATACCTGAAATACGATTATCATTAGTATAATTATGCTGTTCAATATCTTGCAATGTTTTAATTACTATCATATGTCGATACCAATTATTTTTTTAGCATCAAACATTAAATTCATCAATGTTATTTGTTCTGGAACAGAATTAGATGTAATATCTGGGTGTTTAATAATTTTTTTATCATTAGATAAATCCACAATATTAACTACACCATTAGATTTTTTAGCTAAATTACAAGATGCTTTATAATTTAAAGATTGATTTTTATGGCAGAATATGTATTTTTTATTTTTATTTGTTCGACAATATTGTAAAATCCCATTAGACAAATTTAACGGTAAGAAATTTTGTACAAAATGATAGTCATTTCTATCAAAATTATAAAAAGACAAATCTATAATGGGATCACCACAAATCGCTTTATAATCTCCAATAGATGAATGTAATAATGCTCCACTACCACCTTTGGAGCCACCATACAAAATAGTGTTCTCATTAGAAATATTATATTTATTTCTAATATTATGAATTAATTCTTGAATTTGGCTTTCATAATCAGGAAAAACAGATGTATTATGATAATAAGAACCGTGAGACAATGTTAAATCACCCAAACGCAAGATATGAACATTTTTAACCAATGAACGCTGTATATCTAAAAAGTAAGGATTAAATGTTCTCACAATAATATTGTTGTTATTATAACCCTTTACCGTACCATTCATATGAGAAAATAAAACCAATAGTCTATTAGGTAATGATGGAGATATTTTTTTACTTTCTATTGGTGTATAGGTGTAAAAAACATTCTTATATCGTTTCAAATATTCATATCCCTTTACTCTTTCAGGGAAATACTCCGTTCTTTTCATAAAGATGGAACTCAAATTTTTATGTCCAATCAATATATAATCATGCTTTAATATTTCGATATATTTCCAATAAGTATCTTTATTTTCTCTCGCTGAATATATGATATTTAATGGACTATCAATATCAACAGCAATTCTTCTTTTATTAAAATTTAAATGGAAATCATTCAATGTTGTATATTCACAAACTTCCCTAACTTTTTCGGTTTCTATTGCAAATAATCGATTATTCATCATTATTCGTCTCCCTATCTATTATTTCATCAATTTCTGCTGTACAAATATCAGGAAAATACAATTCTAAAAAATCAGCAAGTTGCTGTGTATAGTTTGGCACAGATTTAGTATTAGAAGTAGTATCATTTAGGCACATCGAATAAGGTGCCACATTTGTTCCTTTTTTGCTCAATAAGGAACGATAATTTTTTATTGCATTTTTATCACGAATATTAAAATAAAAAGAGTGTGTTCTTGTGGCAACCGCTTTACCTAACAGTAAAGCAAGATGATGATGTAAAAATGTACAGTGTATATCACCAGCAGAACGGAATTTATTATTCAAAAATTGTTCTATTTCTACTGAAAATTCTTGCCAAATATATTGATATACTTTTTTTAATTGTGGGTGAAAAGTATGTGCAAATAATGTTTCAACCCAAGTGCCGTTATGCGTATATTGCAAAATAAGCTGTCTAGCATTTTTTGCTGCTATTTCCGTTGGTTTATCTTTGGAATTAATTGCACAATTTGATAATTTAGCATTAGTAATAAATAATTTTGCTAATCCACCTGAAGTAAAAAAAAGACTTTCTGAAACAGGGCGAGTTAATAATACATCATCATTAAAATAAATATAATGTTCTGTCAAATTTGGAATTTTCCATAAATTAGCTTCAATTACATGCGAATTAAATGTCGGCAAATATTTTTCATCAATAATTTCTTTATGTGAAATAACGGTAATTTTTTCAAATGAAACATCTAACCATTTTGGTATTTCACCATTATTGGTAACAATGTAAATATGATTTACCCAAGGTGCATATTTTAAAACACTTCTGATAGAATACTTTAATTCATCATGAGATTCAAAACGAGCCATATCTGTAGTAATGTCTTCTTTTTCACCTTTATAAAAAGCACGCTGGCGTAAAAAAGTTTCATTAGAACCATCAACCCAAGTATATACAATATCAATAGGAAATGAGATAGGATACAACTCTTCCAAAGGTGCTTTTTTACTTTCCGAAGAGACTTTATTGCTTACCAAAGGTGCTTTTTTTAAAAAATAATCTCTTAAAAATTCATTTGGGTGAAAAAAAAGTTTTTTTAATTTACTCATTATCAATAGTCTTTAATAAATTTACGATTATTTTTTTACAATATTAAAATAAAAATTCAAAAATTTCTGCAAATTTTCTTGAAAATACGGTGTTATTCTATCACTTTTATAGGTATTTACACAAATACTGTGTGGTTTAAAACCTAACTGTTTTTTATGTAAAAGAGATTTATAATGTGTATTCGCCATAGGAATAGCAATATCAAAATAATCACACAATTCCGTCCAAAACATTGCTTGTTTTTCTGCATACATTAAGTGTGGCACCAAAAATGCAGCTAAATTAAGGTCGTTAGTAGCACGAAATTTATTGGGTAAAAATGCCTTAATTTCGGTTTCAAATAATTGCCATGCTCGCTCAAATCCTGATTTGGTCAATGCTTTGGCAGAATGAACCAATAGTGTATCAAATTTGTGTTGTGGATATTTTTGTTTCAATAATTGATACACATTCAAATTCGCCTGCATTGTGGCAGTTTTGCCTGCGGCTTTTTTGGGCTTGCTATATGTTTTTTCTATGTTATTTAAAGATTTATTTGACGCAAAAAGAATTGCTAATCCATTGGTTTGAAAAAAATGAGTTTGACGCAAAGGGCGTGCAGGAATAATGTCATCATTAAAATAAATAAAATGTTCGCTTAAATTGGGAATGTTGTGCAGATGAGCTTCGATGACATGAGAATTAAATGTGGGTAAATATTGTTCTTCAATAATTTGATGATGGGCAACCACTTGAATTTTTTGTTGCTCATTTAATGATAATTTTTTAATAAAATCAGGCACTTCACCATCTGAAACAATGTAAATTTTTCGCACCCACAACATATTGCGTAAAACCGCAGTTACGGCATATTGTAATTCATTGTTATCCAAAAAACGCATGGGATCAGTTGCATAATTAGAAATATTTTCTTGACTACCTGAAAATTGTGCGGCTTTTTCTACCCCCTTTGTTCCTGCCCAAGTGAAAACCACATCAATAGGAAAATCATAACCATTATTCAGCGTTGTTTCTTCTACAAATTCACAAAAATCCATAACTGCCTGTTCGTTTTGTGTGGGTAATGGCAGTTCGTAACTGCCAATTGGGAATCGTTTGTTAAGAAAATCCCGTGTGAATAAATGTGGTTTTTTGAAAAATTTAACAACTTTGCGGTATTTCATAATAATAAATTACCGATTATTTATCATTCATTAAAGCTTATACTATATCAATAAATATATGACATAAAATTTCTGTAACACAATGTATTATCAAAATAAATTTCCACTGCGTGTGTTAAATATCATCGTTCAATAACAAGGCGAATATAAATTTTAGTTTTAACAGACTTTGCTTAAAACAATCATCATTATTTTGCTTACACCATTTGAATTGGTGGGTCTGGGGGGATTTGAACCCACGACCAAGGGATTATGAGTCCCCTGCTCTAACCACTGAGCTACAGACCCTTCAAGCGTTTTATAGTCGATTGATCGCAAAATTCATCTTTGTTCGTTCGCCTTGTCGTATATCTTATACTGTCTGCGGCTCACTGTCTTGATGGCTTTTACACTAAATCGATCATATTGTTTCAGGCTGCCTGAATGCCTAAAAG
This sequence comes from Neisseriaceae bacterium, assembly GCA_017934045.1. Taxonomy (GTDB): domain Bacteria; phylum Pseudomonadota; class Gammaproteobacteria; order Burkholderiales; family Neisseriaceae; genus RGIG9985. The sequence goes on from JAGBKK010000024.1 coordinate 215,316, forward strand.
CGTGAGATTATAACAAATTTCACGCTGATCAAGTTAATTTCTTTCGCTATACATTTCCAAAAAACTACGCAACTGCTCGCTGCGGCTGGGGTGGCGGAGTTTTCGCAGTGCTTTGGCTTCGATTTGACGAATGCGTTCGCGAGTTACATCAAATTGTCTGCCCACTTCTTCCAAAGTGTGGTCGGTGTTCATTTCAATGCCAAACCGCATTCGCAATACTTTGGCTTCGCGTGGCGTAAGACTTGCCAACAGTTCCTTGGTGGTGTCTCGCAAACCTGCGTACATTGCTGCGTCCGCTGGTGCCATATTGTGTGCGTCTTCGATAAAATCGCCCAAATGCGAATCTTCATCGCCACCAATTGGGGTTTCCATCGAAATGGGTTCTTTGGCGATTTTCATAATTTTACGAATGCGATCTTCGGGCAAGTCCATTTCTTTGGCAAGCAAGGCGGGTTCGGGTTCTACGCCGTGTTCTTGTAGGTATTGCCGTGATATGCGATTCATTTTGTTAATGGTTTCAATCATATGCACAGGAATACGAATGGTGCGTGCTTGGTCGGCAATCGAACGGGTAATTGCTTGGCGAATCCACCAAGTCGCATAAGTGGAAAATTTATAACCACGGCGATATTCAAATTTATCCACCGCTTTCATTAAGCCGATATTGCCTTCTTGAATTAAATCCAAAAATTGCAAGCCACGATTGGTATAGCGTTTAGCAATGGAAATCACTAAACGCAAGTTGGCTTGAATCATTTCTTGCTTGGCTTTGGCGGTTTTGCGTTCGCTTTTGGAGAGTTTGTTGCTGATTTCTTTAAGTTCGTCAATCGGCAACATCGCACCCTCTTGCAAGGCAACCAAGCGTTCTTGTTTGGCTAATACATCGTGGCGGAAACGATCCAATGCGTCCGACCACGGCTTGTTTTGGGTGATTTCGTTTTCTACCCACGCTAAATCGGTTTGGCTGCCTGAAAAACTTTGCACGAAATATTGTTCGTCCATCGAAACGCTATCCACACAAATGGATTTAATTTCGCGTTCTAACAGACGAATGTCTTTCACACGATTGGTGAGACTTTCATACAAAGCTTCGATTTGTTTGAATGTGAAACGCACTTTGAAGAGTTCATCGCGAATTTCATCACGCAATTTCAAATATGTTTTGTTTTTGGAGCCGCTTTTTTTCAACTGCTTAATCATTGCGGTGTATTGTTTTTTGATATTCGCAAAGTGGCTTTCGGCTTCTTGACGCAAGGCTTCCAAGTCTTGTGCTTCTTGTGTGGGGGTTTCGGTTTCCGCATCGTCATCGTCTGTGTCATCGCTGTCGTCTGCGTCATCATCGGACATATCCATTTCCACTTCTTCTTCGCTGTCTAAATTAAATGCAGTCGGATCTTCCGCACCGACAAAACCTTCAATCACATCGTCAATTTTAAGTTCGCCTAATTTGACTTTATCTATTAAGTCTAAAATTTCCTTAATCGAACCTGGGCATTCGCTTAACGCTTGCACCATATCTTTTAAGGCTTCTTCGATTTTTTTGGCGATGACAATTTCGTCTTCGCGTTTGAGTAATTCCACAGCACCCATTTCACGCATATACATACGCACAGGATCGGTGGTGCGACCAAATTCAGAATCAACTGTCGATAAAGCGGCTTCGGCTTCGGCTTCGGCATCTTCTTCACTCACCACAACCGTGTTGTCGTTCATCAACATTTCCGAATCGGCTTTATCTTCGGTAACGGCAATATTCATATTGCCTAATACTTTCAATAAGTTATCCAACTGATCACTGTCTGCCGCCATGCTTTCAGGTAGCCTGTCGTTGATTTCGGCGTGTGTTACAAAACCGCGTTCTTTACCCATTTTGAATAACTGTTGCAGACTGGCTTTTTCTGCATCAGTTAAGGCATTGGGCTGATTATTGGCGGCTGCCTGAACAGGCGTTTCGGCAGGTTTTTTATTCGCTACTTTGGGTTCTGTTTTTTTATCGGCTTTTTGAGTATTTGTGGTTTTGTTTTCTGCCACTTTTTTGCTGTTTTGTTCTTTTTCTGCAACCGTTTTACTTGGGGTTGTTTTTTTGGCTACGGCTTTACTTGCCGCAGTCGTTTTCTTCGCAGGTGTTTTCGCTACGGTTTTACTTGCCGTAGATTTGCTTGCTGTACTGGTTTTCTTCGCAGGTGTTTTCGCTGCGGTTTTACTTGCCGTAGATTTGCTTGCTGTGCTTGCTTTTTTCACAGGCGTTTTCGCTGCGGTTTTACTTGCCGTAGATTTGCTTGCTGTACTTGCTTTTTTCGCAGGTGTTTTCGCTGCGGTTTTACTTGCCGTAGATTTGCTTGCTGTACTTGCTTTTTTCGCAGGTGTTTTCGCTACGGTTTTACTTGCCGTTGTTGTTTTTTTTGCAGGCGTTTTCGCTACGGTTTTGCTGGTTGTCGATTTTCTTGCTGTACTGGTTTTCTTCGCAGGTGTTTTCGCTACGGTTTTGCTTGCCGTAGATTTGCTTGCTGTGCTTGCCTTTTTCGCAGGCGTTTTCGCGACACTTTTACTTGCCGCAGTTTTCGTTGCAGCAGTTGATTTTTTGGCAGTGCTTTTTGCTTTTTCGCTTGCAGTTTCTTTGGTTGTTTTGGATTGCTTTGTTGCCATAATAAAAAATACTCCAAAAGGTTTCAGGCAGCCTGAATAATTTATTTATTTCAAAATGATACTGTGTATTAACAACCCTTTTTCATTTTGAAATTTAACCTGTCATTATAATACAAATTATCGTCCCATTAGCAAGTGTGTGAGTAATTCTTGCTCTGCTTTGCTTAATGCACGATATTGGCTCACTTCGGATAATTCCTTAATTTGCGTGTTACGAATATCGTCCATCAATTTACGCATACCGTCTTGAAAAGCGCGTTCATCATCTTCCGTGGGATTAGACCAATCTTCGCCGTGTTCCACAGCCAACAGCGAATGATGCAAAACCGTTTCATATTCCGAACCACGCAATCGTTCTAAAATTTGTGCCATATTGTTTAATTTCAAGGTGTTAATCAGCGTAGCGATGTTTTGCAATACCGCATATTCTTCGGGCAGAATCCAATATTCAGGCAGCCTGACATATTTTGCCCATTGTGGATTCATCAACAACCAACGCACCATTTTTTGAGCAGTGGTGCTGATTTTGGGACGATAGGCAGATTTCGGTAACACCGCTTTTTTATAAGATTTTTTCTTCGGAGCGATGTCTTGACCGATAAGATAATCCAAATCTGCCACTTCCATAGCGATTTTTTCCGCTAATTTTTTGGTCATTAAAAATTTTAACGACCGTGCTTTGTCCGACATTTGTGGCAAATGTTGTTTTGCCAAACGAATAATTTGCGATTTTTTTTCATCACTATTGATGTCGCCCACTTGCTTGACCAATTCGTCCAACCAATAATCCGACAAAGCAATGCTGTCTTTTTTCAGGCAGCCTGAAAAATAATCTGCCCCATATTCACGCACAAAAGAATCAGGGTCGTGTTCGGGCGGTAAAAATAAAAACGCAATGCTTTTATCGTCCGCAAGTTGGGGCAGAGCATTTTCCAAAGCCCGCCACGCCGCTTTGCGTCCTGCATTATCGCCGTCAAAACAAAAATAAACGCGGCTTGTTTCACGAAACAACAATTTAATGTGTTCTGCCGTTGCCGCCGTGCCTAACGCCGCCACCGCATAGCCAATGCCATATTGCGACAAGGCAGTTACATCCATATAACCTTCCACCACCAAGACTTTTTGTTCTTGACGAATGGCAGACCGTGCTTCATACAAACCATACAAGCAACTGCCCTTATTAAACAACGGTGTTTCAGGCGAGTTTAAATATTTGGCATCACCTTTTTTATCCAAAATGCGACCGCCAAACGCAATGGTTTTACCCTGACCATCACGAATGGGAAACATAATCCGATGACGAAAACGGTCGTAAAATCGTCCTTCGTTTTCAATCACCATACCAGCGGTGATTAAGTTTTCATTTGGATAATCATCAAAAATTTCTTGCAAACTCTGATAGTTATCAGGTGCATAGCCAATGCCGTATTTATCAATAGTTTGAGCGTCCAAACCGCGATTTTTGACATATTCTTGTGCCGACACAAACGCATTTAATTTGCGGCGATAAAACGCTTCGCATTCGCTCATTATTTCTTGCAGATTTAAACGCCGCTGTTGTTTTGCTTGGCGTTCTTCTGCCGACACTTGTCGCCCTGTATGTGGCACGCTCACGCCAATACGATTGGCTAAATTTTCCACCGCTTCCACAAACGACAAATTGGCGTATTTCATCAAAAAACCCACCGCCGTACCGTGTTCGCCACAACCAAAACAATGAAAAAACTGCTTGGCAGGCGACACCGTAAAAGACGGCGTTTTTTCTTGATGAAACGGACAGCAGGCTAAATAATTTGCCCCACCTTTTTTCAACGGCACAAACTCTTCGATAATATCGACAATATCGACCTTTTCTAATAAATCATCGACAAAATCTTGTGGGATTGCCATTGTTTGTTCCTAAAATAGTTTCAGGCTGCCTGAAAGATTTTATTTACCTAATTTTTCTTTCAACACACGGCTGACAATCGCCATATCCGCACGCCCTGCCAATTCGCCTTTTAAAACGCCCATTACCTTGCCCATATCACTCATACCGCTTGCCCCTGTTTGGGTAATGGCTTTGGCAACTGCGGCGGCGATTTCATCGTTTGACAACTGCTGTGGCAAATAGGCTTGCAACACGGTAATTTCTGCCGCTTCTTTGTCTGCCATATCGTTGCGACCTGCTTCACGGTAAATGCGTACCGAATCTTGGCGTTGTTTGACCATTTTGGTGATAATCGCAATAATGCGATTGTCGTCCAATGCCACGCGTTCATCAACTTCAACTTGTTTCATAGCGGCTAAAAGCATACGAATGGTGGAAAGTTTATCGGTTTGGCGTGCTTTCATCGCACTTTTCATATCTTCGGTGATTTGTTGTTTAAGCGACATTATGAGAACCTATCAGTAAAACGGAAAAAGCCGCAGAATGAAGAACCTGCGGCACAAAGCGTATTTTATCTGTCAAATTAGAATAATTTAGGTGGCAGTTGTTGGCTACGCAGACGCTTTTGGGTGCGTTTAACTGCGGCGGCTTTTTTGCGTTTGCGTTCGGTGGTGGGTTTTTCGTATGCTTCACGAGAACGCAATTCAGTTAAAAGACCTGTTTTTTCAACTGCGCGTTTGAAACGACGCATTGCGGCTTCAAAGGGTTCGTTTTCTTTAACTTTAATACTTGGCATGTTTTATCAGTCCTTAAATACGCTTTTGTAAAAACGGCGGATTTTATCGCTGTGTTGATTATTTGTCAAGTATTTTCAGGCTGCCTGAAAAAATATTTATTCAGGCGTAAAATAGGCAATTATTTTTTGCATTGAACTTCATTATGGATCATTTGCTTTTATACGGTTGTGAATTTTCGTCTCGTCTATTGCTTGGCACAGCAGGTTATCCGTCTGGCACGGTATTGCAACAGGCTTTGCAAGCCACTCGTCCTGCGATGATAACTGCTGCTGTTCGCCGTCAAGGCGTTGCCGACAGTTCGGCTGGTTTTGGTTTTTGGAATATTATCAAAGACTTAAATATTCCTATTTTACCGAATACCGCAGGTTGTCAGTCGGTGGAAGAAGCGGTGGCCACGGCAGAAATGGCTCGCGAAATTTTTACAACCGAATGGATTAAATTAGAAATTATCGGCGATGACGACACTTTGCAACCCGATGTTTTTCAGTTGGTTCAGGCAGCCACGATATTGATAAATAAAGGTTTTAAGGTGTTACCTTATTGCACCGAAGACTTAATCGCCTGCCGCCGCCTGATTGACGCAGGTTGCCAAGCCTTAATGCCGTGGGCAGCGCCAATTGGCTCGGCGTTGGGCGTGGTGCATTCGCACGCATTGCAAACCTTGCGAGATCGTTTGCCTGATACGCCACTGATTATTGACGCAGGTTTAGGCTTACCGTCGCACGCCGCACAGGTCATGGAATGGGGCTTTGACGGCGTTTTACTCAACAGTGCCGTGGCATTAAGCGGCGACCCTGTGAGTATGGCAACTGCTTTTGACTTTGCCATAAAAGCAGGCAGAATGGCGTATTTTGCCGACCCACTTTCTCCACGCAAAACCGCCAAAGCCAGCACGCCGACTGTGGGACAGCCGTTTTGGCACAGTGCGGAGTACGGTAGTTAAATAATCATCATTTTGAAATTATTTGACGATAAAAATTTCAGGCTGCCTGAAAACTTTTGAATACTTCTGCTAACGGTGTTAATGCTGATTTGTCGCTTAAATCCACGGTCAATGGGGTAATAGAGACAAAGCCATCTGCAATGGCGGCGAAGTCGGTGTCGTCTGCGTCGTCTGCGGCTTTGCCGATGGTGCCTATCCAATACACAGGCTCGCCGTGCGGCGTGTGGGCTTTGACAATACCCTGCCCATGATGACGGCGACCCAATCGTGCCACTTTTACGCCCTGTAAGGCATCTTGTGCCACATTGGGAATGTTGATATTCCATAGCGTTGGCGTTGGCGGACGGTGTTGCGTGATAAATTCAATCAATGGAAACAAGGCTTTTTCTGCGGTTTCCCAATAGCGATTGCTTTTGTCGGTTAAGGAAAACGCCACCGCAGGCACGCCCAAAAGATAGCCTTCGGTTGCCGCCGCTACCGTTCCTGAATAGAGCGTATCATCGCCCATATTCGCACCGTGATTAACGCCTGAAAACACCCAGTCGGGTTGAAAATCGTCCATCACTTGCAATGCCAAATGCACGCAATCGGACGGCGTGCCATTCACATAATAAAAACCGTTGGCAGCTTGGCGAATGTGCATAGGGCGATCCAGCGTGAGCGAATTGCTCACCGCACTGCGGTCGCGGTCAGGAGCAACCACGCGCACACTCGCAAATTCTGATGCAATGCGTGCCAAAAGTGATAAACCAAAAGACTGATAACCGTCATCGTTGCTGATTAAAATATTCATATTATTCAATAAGATATATCTTTCAGGCAGCCTGAAAATCCATTAAACCGCACTCTATCCGCTTACTTCTTCAAAATCTTCCTTGCTCCGCCTAATTCGGCTGGGGAAAGTATGCCTGCTTGTTCCATGGCTTCGATTAAGTTGGCGGCTCGGTTGTAGCCGACGCGTAAATGCCGTTGCAAGGACGAAATCGAAGTTTTGCGGGTTTCTAATACAAATTTCACCGCTTGGTCGAAGAGTTCGTCTTGGTTGTCGCTGCCACTAACGCCACCAAAACCACCGTTATCAGACCCCATACCGCCGTCTAAAATGCCGTCAATGTAGTTGGGGGCGGAGTGGCGTTTAATCCACGCAACCACTTCTAATACTTCATCGTCCGATAAAAATGCACCGTGTATGCGTTGTGGATAGGCGTTGCCAGGCGGTAAAAACAGCATATCGCCCTGCCCTAATAGGTTTTCTGCCCCCATTTGGTCTAATACCGTGCGGCTATCGACTTTGCTGGACACTTGAAACGCTATGCGTGTGGGAATGTTGGCTTTAATCAAGCCTGTAATCACATCAACCGATGGGCGTTGTGTGGCTAAAATCAAATGAATGCCTGCGGCACGAGCTTTTTGTGCCAAACGCACAATGTATTCTTCCACTTTTTTCTTATCGCCCGTCATCATTAAATCGGCAAATTCATCGACCACCACCACAATAAACGGCAGTTTTTCCAAAGGCTCGGGATTATCGGGGTCAAGGCTAAATGGGTTGGGAATATTTTGTTTTTTCTCAATGGCTTCGGTAATTTTTGCGTTAAAGCCTTCAATATTCCGCACGCCAACATGGGCTAATAATTTATAGCGTTTATCCATTTCTGCCACGCTCCACGCCAAGGCGTTGGCAGCAAGTTTCATATCGGTTACCACAGGGCAGAGCAAGTGCGGAATGTCTTGATAGACGGATAATTCCAGCATTTTCGGGTCGATCATAATAAAACGCACTTCGTCAGGCGTGGCTTTGTATAACATCGACACAATCATCGCATTCACGCCCACCGATTTACCTGAACCAGTCGTACCAGCCACCAACAAATGCGGCATTTTGGCTAAATTCGCCACCACAGGCGTGCCTGCAATATCCTTGCCTAATGCCACAGTAAGTTTAGGCGTGCTTTTTTGGAAAACATCGTCTTCAAAGATTTCTCGCAGAGAAACCATTTGCCGTTGCTCGTTGGGCAGTTCAATGCCCATCGTGTTTTTGCCCTCAATGGTTTCCACAATACGCACACTTTGTAAAGACAAGGAACGAGCCAAATCTTTACCCAAACCGACAATTTGACTGCCTTTCACCCCTTGTGCAGGCTCGATTTCATAACGCGTAATCACAGGACCTGCGGTGGCTTTGACCACTTTCACGCCAATGCCAAACTCGCTTAATTTGGTTTCAATGTGTGAAGCGTTGGTATTGAGCGTTTTTTCATCAACTTCGTATTTTTGTTCAGGTACAGGTTTGAGCAAATTCACAGACGGCAAAGGATTGTCGCCCACATCGTCTTCTTCTTCAAACAACAAACCACTCTCTTGTTGTGCCATTTTTTTAATACGCCGTTTGTCTTGCTGACGCACGCGAGCCGCTTCCAACTCACGCCCACGAATGACGCTGGCTTGTTGAATTTCCATCGGTTTTTGATTGATTTCTTTGGCTTTTTTGGAAATTTTCTCGCCGTCATCATCTTCTTCTTGGCGTTTTTTCAGCAATGCCACAGGTTTTTCGGCAATCAAGTGATACAGGCGTTCCAACAATTTGCCGACCAATTCCAAAATTTCCAACCACGACACTTGCAAAATTAAAGACGCACCAATCAACATAGCGGCGACCATAGCAATGGTACTGCCCGAAGTGCCAAACAGCAGCATAATTTTAGGCGTTAAAGCTCTGCCTAATAAACCTCCAGCGTCCGCAGGTAAAGAGCCTTTCAGGCTGCCTGCCCACACCGAATGTTCGATAACCGTAGAAGCGGCAATCAGCAACAACAAACCGCCAATGCCCACCCAACGCAGATAACGCCCTTTATTTTTGCGAACATTACGCGCACGAAAACTTTTGAATAACCACACACCAGCGGCAAAAATCACCCACCAAAACGAAAATCCGCACAGATAATACGCAATATCTGCCACATACGCACCAATGCGACCACCCAAATTACGCACCACTTCATTGGTGCTGGTGCTGTGCGACCACGCCACATCGCCTGTGGTAAAACTCAACAAGCACAACACAATATAACCTGTGAGTACCAAAGACACCAACCACAGCGTATCGCCCACCAACACCGCCGTAATGGGGTTGGGCAAGTCGTCATTTTTCACCACCGCCCGTTTGGGAGGGCGTTTGTGGGTAACGGTTTTGCGAGATTTCTTATTGGCTGTTTTTTCTGCCATAATATGTTTGCCTGTTGATGATATTTTATTGATTTTTTTATTATTTTCAATTTCAGGCAGCCTGAAAATAATTTATTCAGGCTGCCTGAACAGTTTAGATATTATTGAGCAGGTTGTTCTGCTGGTGTTTCTGCCGCAGGCGTTTCTGCGGGCGTTTCCGCAGGCGTTTCTGTTGCAGCTTGTTCGGCTGTTTGCTCGGCAGGTGTTTCTGCTGCCGCTGGTTCAGCAGGAGCTTCTGCTGGGGTTTCCGCAGGGGCAGCCACCGTAACCACGCCTGATGGATGAATGCGACCATTCACAGCACTTTCCGTGGCATCATCAGGAGAAATCTGCACGCCCGAAGTAATCAAGCGGAACAAAAAATACACAAACAAAACAGCAATAACGGCACCCACAATCATCGTGGTTTGAGCCGCACCGCGTTGCGACAAACGAATTGTGTTCATAACTTAAACCTTGTTATTCTTAAAAATACAAAGCTGCTATTATACGATAATCTACCCTGCTTTTACTATGGATTAAGGGGGGATTTTTTGTATATCAACCAATTTTTTGATAAAATCCGCTGTTTATCAACGCACCCATAGCTCAGTTGGATAGAGTGTTGGTTTCCGAAGCCAAAGGTCACAGGTTCGATCCCTGTTGGGTGCGCCACTTCAAATTTTACCTATTCAGGCTGCCTGAAAAGTTTATCAATAGGAAATTCAAATGAAAAAATGGCTTTTTTTATTATTATTTTGTCCCGCAATAATATTTTCACAACCCTATCAAAAATATAATCATCAACAAGCATTAAACAATGATAACGGCAAATATTCCGTTAATATTGCTGTTATGTTAAAAGGTGTGGATAATTTATATATACATGCCAAAGAATATCCATTAAAATTTGATAATCAACAAGATTTTAAAAACGCTTATCAAGATTTACAAGTGTTAATTCAATCATTAGATTATATTGAAAATCAAAAAATAAACGGTAATTTATCAAAAAAAGAACGATTTTACTTTGATTTATCGCATGCAAGATTATTTTTAATGGCTCATAATTTTGATATACCTAATATGGCAGAAAAAGCCGATATTTATTATCAAAAACTGATTAAAAACAATCAAAATAATGGAAAATTATATGCAGAATATGGCGGATTTTTATCCAATAGTTTGCGTCTTCAACAAGGGGAAGAATATTTACAAAAAGCCATACAATTAGGCGAAAAAGATACTTATTTTGCATTGGGTATGAATTATCTCGCACAAAATAAAAAACAATTAGCAATTGAAACATTAGAACAATATCAAAAACATTATCCACAAAATCCGCACACCGCCAAAATTATTCAAGCCATTAAAGATAATCAAATTCAAAGAAAAATACAAAAATGAACAAATTTAACAAAGGCTTATATTCAAACGCCTGTCAATGCCACTCCCCCAATTTCGAGCCACGCCCTGCGGATAGTGTCATTTCTTTAATTGTTATTCATAATATTTCCCTGCCTCCGTTTGAATACGGTTCAGGTTGCATAGATAAACTCTTTCAAAATCAATTAGATAAAGAAAAAGACGCATTTTTGCAATCGATTGCCCATTTGCGTGTTTCATCGCATTTTTTGATTGAACGAGATGGCTTATGCAAACAATTTGTTAGCGTCAATGATATGGCATACCACGCAGGTGTGTCCTGTTTTCGTGGGCAGGAAAAATGTAATCACTTTTCAATCGGCATTGAATTAGAAGGTTGCGATTTTGAACCCTTTACCGCACAACAATATAATAATTTATTGATTTTATTAAAAGATTTAATTCAAGCATACCCCACCATCACCGCCATTTGCGGACATTCCGACATTGCCCCCAACCGCAAAACCGACCCAGGACACTTTTTCGACTGGCAACGCTTAATAGACGCAGGTTTGCCCATGGATAGAAACGCTTTTCAGGCTGCCTGAACGCCCTATTCTTGGCGTGCATAGGGAGCTAACCATTGTTCTGCCACACTTTCGCATTCTTCTATACCGATTTTTTTCAGCGATGAGAACACTTGCACCGACACAGGCAGTTGCTTTTGCCATGCTGACAATTTTTTGCGTACCGCCGATAAAGTTTTGATTTGTTCGTTTTTGGATAATTTATCCGCCTTGGACAACAAAATATGCACAGGCAAGGAACGATGTGCAGCAAAGTCCAACATTTGACAATCCAAATCTTTCAAAGGGTGGCGGCTATCCATAATCAAAAATAGTCCCACCAAAGACGCACGCGTTTGCAAATATTCACCTAACAATTCAACCCAATGTTTTCTAATATTTTCAGGCACTTCGGCAAAACCGTAACCGGGTAAATCGGCTAAAAAACAACCGTTTTTCAGAGCAAAATAATTGATGTGTTGCGTTCGTCCTGGTGTTTTGGAAACAAACGCCAAGCGATTGTGATCGGTTAAAGTGTTCAACGCACTGGATTTACCTGCATTACTTCTGCCCACAAAAGCAATTTCAGCATTCATCACAGGCAAATCGTGAATGTGATTGACCGTGGTATGAAAAGAAGCGTGGCGAAAAATAGACATTATGCTTATTCCTATAAAAATTTCAGTAGTCGAAAGGGGTAAAATTGTTATAGAATAGCAGATTTGAAAAATTGATGATTGATTTTCAGGCTACCTGAACAATCATAAACAAAGTATTTATTTCGGAGCATAACCATTATGAAACGCCTTTTTGCTGCATTGCTTGTCTCATTTGCCGCAACTTCTTTGTCTGCCGCCCCTGATTTAGAAAAAGGAAAAGAAGTGGCAGAAACCGTTTGTATCGCTTGCCACGCCGCTGATGGCAACAGTGCTATTTCCATTTATCCGCGTTTGGCAGGTCAGCATGCCGCTTACACGGCACAACACGCCAAAGATATTCGCGATAAAGTGCGTACTTGGGCTTTGGCAGAATCCATGGTCGCCATGGTTGAAGGTATGAGTGATGAAGACATTGACAATGTATCGGCTTACTACGCACAACAAGTCTCTCTTTCAGGTGAAGCAGAAGCCACCAACTTGCAAGCAGGTCAGTTGATTTACCGTGGCGGTATTCCAGAGCAAAAAGTACCTGCATGTATGGGTTGCCACGGTCCTAATGGTGCAGGCATTCCTGCTGCGTCAAAAGCCAAAGACGGCGTTTTGGCGTATCCGCGTCTGTCTGGTCAGCATAAAGATTATGTGGTTGCTCAAATGCAAGCATTCCGTTCAGGAGAACGCACGCATAATATGATGGCACCCATTGCAACACGCTTGACCGACCAGCAAATTGACGATGTCGCCAACTATATCCAAGGTTTGCGTTAAAGCAATCAACACCATGCCATTCAATTTCTGAATGTTTGTCAGATCTATCCGTGTTGCTGTTATTTGACGAACACTTTAAACGCACAAAAAACGCCCAATTTAGGGCGTTTTTGTTTTTCAGGCTGCCTGAAAAATTTTATTCATCATCATCTTCCATATCTTTACTGCTGGCACGGCGGCGTGGAAAACGAATGCCTAATTGTTTGAGTTTGCGATACAAATGCGTGCGTTCTAAATCCACTTCTTTGGCAACTTTACTCATATTGCTGTTGTGTTTGAAAATGTGGTATTCAAAATAGCGTTTTTCAATATCTTGACGCAAATCTCGCAACGGCTTGTTGTAGTCAAATTCGTTTTCATCGGCTTCTTTTTCTGCTAAAAAGCGCGTGCGGTATTGTTCGAGAATATAAGTTACATGGTGGGCATCAACAATATTATTATCCGCAATTAAAGCCAAATTTTTCACCACTTGTCGCAGTTGGTCGAAATTGCCTGGCCAGTTGTATTGGCGTAACAAACCAATGGCGGTGGAAGTGAATTTAACTAAATTGGTTTGTTTGCTTTCCACCAAACGCAAGACAATTTGGTTGATAATGGGATCTAAATCTTCGGTATGTTCGCGTAACGGTGGAATGTAAATCACAAAACCCGACATCATTTCGCCCAAACGATGATCAAAATTAGGGTGCGTAACCAAATCACCTAATGAACGACTGCATGCAGCTAAAATGCGTGCGTTATTGGTGGGATCGCGTTGGCAAATGGTTTTATAAATGGCACTTTGCACTTCTAATGAATATTCTGCCAAATTGCCTAAATACAAAACGCCGTTTTTGGCAGCTCGAAACCAGTCTTGCGTGGGTTTTAACCATTGTTCGGCATTGGGAGCAATCCATGGGCGTTGGGAATTACGGAAATATTCAGCCGTTTGCAGAAATGGCGAACCAGGTTCACCCGTGAACATAATCACCGTATTAACAGGTTGTTCGGCGGCTTTTTTCAAGCGTTCGGTGAGTTCTGCCACAATTTTACTTTTGCCAAATTTATCGGTAGGAATCGCCACTGTTTCCTGCATTTTGCTGTATTTGAATGCGTTTTTAACGGCGGTGAGAAGTTTTTGTAAGGCAATCGGTTTTTCTAAAAAGTCTAATGCACCGATTTTGGTGGCTTCAACCGCGGTATCAATGCTGGCGTGTCCGCTCATCATAATAACGGGCATATCCAGTAAGCCTTCTCTTGCCCATTCTTTAAGTAAAGTAATGCCATCGCTGTCAGGCAGCCATATATCTAACAGAACCATTGCGGGGCGTGTTTCTTGGCGTAAGCGGCGTGCGGTTTCCACATTTTCGGCGGTGGCAACCGTGTAGCCCTCGTCTTGTAAAATTTCGGACAATAAATTGCGAATGCCAATTTCATCATCAACAATTAAAATGTCGCTATTTTTCATCGGGTTTCTCCATAACAAGCGGCAGGGTAATTTTGACCAATGCCGTATTGTCGTCATTACCTGCCCAAACTGTTCCTTGATGTTCGTCTATAATTTTTTTCACCACAGCCAAGCCTAAACCTGTGCCTGTGGGTTTATCGGTGATATAAGGTTCAAAAATTTGGTGCAACATATTGGCAGGAAAGGTTTTTCCGTTGTTGCGTACCATTAACACGACTGTGTTATCGTGTTTGTTAATGGTTACCCAAATTTGTGGATTGTTACTCGCAATAGCGGCTTCTGCCGCATTTTTTAATAGATTATGCAGAACCTGACGCATCGCAGTATTGTCTGCCAAGATGTACAAGGGTTCTGGATACCGCTTTATGTTTAAGCAGTATTCTTTTGAATGCTCGTATAATACCAAAATTTCATCAACAATTTGCATAAAATTTTGTTTTTCTAATTTCAGGCTGCCTGAACGAGCGTAATTTCTAAAACCCTCTACCAATTCTTGCAAAGCATCAACTTGATGAATAATGGTGTTGGTCGAACGATTAAGCATATTTGCGTCTGTTTCGTCTAATTTTTCGGTGAGTTTCATCGCCAAGCGTTCAGCCGACAAACGAATGGGGGTGAGCGGATTTTTGATTTCGTGTGCCAAGCGGCGTGCTACTTCGCCCCAAGCGGCTTCTTTTTGGGCAGACGCTAATGCGGTTACATCGTCAAACACCAACAGAATATCTTGTTTATTCGGCAATAGAACAGCTCTACCCATTAAAATGCGTGTGGCGTTTTGGGTGTGATATTCAATTTCTACGGCGTTTTCTTGCTCTAAATTTTTAATCAGGGCGTGAATAAAATCGGCGATTTCTTTATTGTGCCATTGTTCGGCAGATACGCCCACCAAGTCTTGTAAGGGGTAATCCAAAATGTGGCACGCACCGTCATTAAAGGTTTTCAGGCTGCCTGCTTCGTCCAAAGTCATCACCCCTGTGGATAAGGTGGATAGCACCAATTCCAAATGACGGCGAGCGTTTTCTTGTTGAATGTGCATTTTTTCGGTGGTGATTTGTGCGTTTTGCAACTGGGTAACCATACGGTTAAATCGGGCAGACAAAATGCCCAATTCGTCTTCACGATAAACGGCGGCACGGCGTGTAAAATCGCCCTGTGCCACGGCGTTGGTGGCTTGTGCCAAAGACGCTAACGGTGCAATAAATTTGCGTGCAAAATACACCGCACTCAATAAAGACAACACCATCACCAACAGCGTAGTCATCACCAGCGTGATGATAAAAAAAGTTTGCAAACCGTTTTTACGATAAGTCGCTGCCGCATAATTGGCGCGTGCGTTTTCAATATACAAAATATTTTGGGCAATATCGGTCGGTACAGGCTGCCTGAACAATAACCACGCTTGATGATCGTTATTTTCATACAACAGCCACACTTGCACCAACATTTGATTGCCAATGTTAATGGTGTTGCTTAACGGTTGGTTTAAGGTGGGAAACTCGCTGTTATCAGGCAAATGGGCTTCGGTATTTGACCAGCCACCATACGCCAAAGGTGTGTGGTCGTCATATCGAAAAGCAATCACCTGAAAAAATGCCTGTTGCTGATAGCGGCGAATAAATTGATCTATGCTTTCGCCTTGTTGTGTGGCAGTGTTTAATTCCTGCATCATACCTTGTGCGTCTTGTAAAGTTTGTTGCTGTAAATCATCAAGCAAGCGTTTGGATAAATCCACACTGCGGTTTAAGGATTGGGTGATTTCATCGCTAAACCACGAATCGATATTGGTTTTAATAAAATAAGACGACACCAGAAAAATCACCAAAGACGGCACAAACACAATGCCCACAGACACGCGTACCAAGCGTTGCGTGAGTTTTGCCCCCAAAACTTGGGCTTTGGCATCTTTTTTTAGTCGCCAAATTTGGCGTACCAAAGAAAACAGCAACGATAACGCAATGACAAACGACACCGCAGACACGGTTTTGAATTGTGGCGACAAAGTGTCGGCATACGAAGAAATCGACAGCAAATACAAGGCGATAATCGTCAAGATTGTGCTGATAATCAAAAACCGCCCCATTGCCCTACTCTCCCACAATATTCAGTCGCACCCAACCGCTGTCTAAATTCCAGCGTTTGGATTTGTCGGCGGCATTGACTTGATAAGGTTTGGGCAAGCGTTGTTCGTTTAATGCTAATTGGACGCTGATTTGAATATCACTTGATGAATAATCTTTCAGGCTGCCTTGATGAAGAATTTCCCAATTTGCCGTTGCCCCCAAGGCTTTGAGTGCGGTTTCCAAGGTGGGATATTCGGTATAAAACGAACCAATCGCCACACGATAACGGTTGGTTACAGGGTGATACGATAATTTATACGAAATCACATTTTCATCGCTAAACAGATGACTAAACCGCAATTTATACGCCACACGCGTGGGGCGATTGAGTTGATACGATAAATCAAATTGCAAGGGAATGCCTTGTTTTAACAGCTCTTGCAAGGGTTTGGGCAACTCTAAATAAAAACGCGTTCCCACCAGCACCGTGCCATTGGGCATTTTAATGCCGTCTGTTCGGGTCGCACGCACACCGTCTGCCATTGCTGGAAAACATATCAGCAATAGGCATAACGCAAGAAAATGTTTAATTTTTTTGCAACAGTGCATAATAAAATCCGTCTCGCATTTCATTCGGTAATAATTGTTCTTCTAAAACACAGCGTGCGTCTTGATGGCGTTGTAAAAATTGCTGCACTTGGTTTTGATTTTCTTCACGAAAAATCGAACAAGTGGCAAACAGCATTCGTCCGTTTTGTTTCAGGCAGCCCCACAGTTTATCCAATAAAACCACTTGCTGTTGGGCGGTTTTTTGTGCGTCTTTTGGACGGCGTAACCATTTTATATCAGGATTACGGCGAATCGTGCCGCTTGCCGTGCAAGGCACATCAGCCAAAATCGCGTCAAAGGGTTCGCCGTCATACCATTTATCTAAATCTGCCGCATTTGCCACTTTACAGGCTGCCTGAAAGTTTAACCGTTGTAAATTATCTTGGACTTTTTGCAAACGATTGGCATCAATATCCACAGCGGTTAAATCGCAATCGGCGGTTTCTAAAATATGTCCTGTTTTGCCGCCAGGGGCGGCACACGCGTCTAAAATTTTCTCACCGTGTTTCGGTTGCAAAATTTCTACCGCACGCATTGCTCCTAAATCCTGCACAGAAACATAGCCGTCCGCAAAATGCGGAATTTGTGATACTTTAACAGGATTTTGCAATAAAACGGCAATATCACTCAAAAAAGTGTGTGCTATGTTGTTTTTTTGTAAAATTTCTCCATAATTTTGCTGATTTGTTTTGCGTTTGTTTAATCGTAAAGTCAAAGGTGGGTGTTGTAAGGCTGCCTGAATCATCGTTTGAGCGTCATCAGGATAATCTTGATTCAGCCGTTTGACCCACCAATCAGGCAAATTGGGATTGTTTTTCACTTTTGCGAACAGTGCGTCTTTTTCACGCAAAAACCGCCGCAACAGAGCATTCGCAAGATTTTTGAACTTACCGTGATGAATTTTGCCAGACAACGCCACACATTCATTGACCACTGCATAAAACGGCGTTTGCGTGTAGGCTAATTGATACAAAGCCACACGCAACAGTGCGTCAATCGTTTTATCCGACAAAGGTTTATTGAGTAATAAAGACAACAACGCTTTCAGGCTGCCTGAAAAGCGTTGCACGCCATACGATATATCCACAAAAGCGGCATGTTCGCTGGTGTCTAAATGTTTGCCACACAACAAGGCTTCACGCAAATTTATGCCTTGTTCGACTGTCATCAAACACTGTACCGCCGCTTTTTGAATATCACGCAAAGCCAAAACTTACTCCCCAAAACGACTGCCCACCGCAATCGGCGAGCCATTGAGAAATTCTGCCACCGTCATTTTGCGACTGCCTGCGGTTTGCAATTCGTGAATTTGAATGATTTTGCCATCGCCTGTGGCAACTTCAATCGCATTTTTATCCACAGATACAATCGTGCCAGCAGGTTTTTCGGTGTTTTCATCTTTCAGGCTGCCTGAAAATATTTTCAACACGCCGCCTTGATACAGCGTTTTTGCCACAGGAAATGGATTAAACGCCCGAATTTGACGGTCAATGTGTTGTGCGGATTGTTTCCAGTCGATAAATGCTTCGTCTTTACCGATTTTTTTGGCGTACGAAATGCCGCCTGTGGGTTGCGGTTGTCGTTTCACATTCGGTAACTGTTGTAAAACCGCAACAATATCTTTGGCACCCTGAAACATTAGTTTGTCGTGCAAAGTCGCCGCGGTGTCGGTATCATCAATCGCAATCACCGAGCGGTGTAGAACATCGCCTGTATCCAGCCCTTCGTCCATTTGCATAATACAAATGCCTGTTTCTTTATCGCCTGCTTCAATCGCTCGCTGAATGGGAGCAGCCCCACGCCAGCGTGGCAAAAGAGACGCGTGAATATTCAGGCAGCCCATTTTGGGCATAGCCAACACCGCTTTGGGCAACAACAAACCATACGCCGCCACCACCATCACATCAGCGTGGTAACTGGATAAGGCAGCCTGAATATCGCTGTGTTTCAGCGTTTCAGGCTGCCTAATCGGCAAATTTAACTTTAACGCCGTTTCCTTGACCGCAGACGGTTTCAAACGCATACCACGCCCTGCGGGGCGGTCAGGTTGCGTTAGCACACACACCACTTCGTGTTCTGCGGCAATGGCTTTTAAGGCAGTTGCCGCAAACAGCGGCGTACCTGCGAAAATGAGTTTCATTTAATCTTCCTGTTCTCGTGCTAATTTTTTCATTTTAGCCACAATACGATTTTGTTTCAGGCGTGATAAATATTCCACAAACACCTTGCCTTGCAAATGATCTAATTCATGTTGAATACACACCGCCAACAGACCGTCTGCATTCAGTGTAAAAGGCTTGCCGTTTTCGTCTAATGCTTCCACCGTAATTTCGGCGGCTCGTTTGACCTTATCAAACACACCAGGTACGGACAAACAGCCCTCTTCATACACCTGCTCGCCTTGTTTATCCGTAATTTTGGCGTTAATAAACACGCGTAATTCATTGCGTTCTTCAGATAAATCCATCACCACAATTTGCTGATGAATATTCACCTGCGTGGCTGCCAAACCAATGCCTTTGCTTGCATACATGGTGTCGCGCATATCTGCTATAATTTGGCGAATGTTGTCATTGACTTCTGCCACAGGCTTTGCGACCGTGTGTAGTCGTGGGTCTGGGTACTTTAAAATGTTGAGTATTGCCATAAAAAATTGTCCTTTTTTGGTCTCTTTATTGGTAAAAAATTAACACAATTTGCCCATAAATGAAAAAAAATGTTTAATTTAGTGGTAATATTTCCACAATGTAGTATATGATTACAGCGTAATCTATGACACCTTATAAAATCCAGTAAAGGGAATCATCATATGAAAAAACCCATTATAACCTTGCTTTGTGCCATGAGTTTGGCAATTTCTGCACCTGCGTTGGCATTGACCGTCAAAAAAGGTGCTCCTGAACGCTACACAGTGAAAAAAGGCGACACACTGTGGGGCATTTCTGGTATGTATCTTAACCAACCTGGTCAATGGCCAGAGTTGTGGGGTATGAACAAATCACAAATCAAAAACCCACATTTGATTTATCCAGGTCAAGTTTTGGTTCTGACTTATGACGCACAAGGTCGTCCGCGTTTGGGCATTGAAGGTGCCAACACCGCAGGCGGTCGTGGTCAAACCATTAAACTAAAACCCACTGCACACGATGTATCAGGCGGTTACAGCATTGAAACCTTGCCTATGGGTATGATTCGTAGTTTCATGGAACACCCCAATGTCATTCCAGTTGAAGAAACCAACGCCGCTCCGCAATTAGTCGCAGGTCCTGACAAACGCTTGTTGTATTCAGTAGGCGACCGTGTTTATGCGGATAAAGCAGGCGAATCAGGTCGTTACTTAACCTACCGCGTTACTGGTCCTGTGATTGACCCTGACACCAAAGAAGTTTTAGGTCAAGAAGTGGTGTATAGCGGTGAAGTGGCAACGCTGATGTCGCGTAATGGCGGTCCCAAAGTACAACAAACAGCCTTGGAAGCCGAAAAATTAGGTGAAGGCGAACGCTATCATCAAGTCAATGGCTTAATGAAAGCTCCTGCCACCGTGGCAAAACCCTTTGAAATCACCAAAATTATTTCTGAAATCAATCAAGGCGACCGTTTGAAATACATTCCTATGGGTAGCCACGATCGTTTCAACTTTGCACCACACAATCCACAAGTAGAAGTGAAAGCTCGTGTGATTCGTGTATTCAATGGCGTAAGTGAAGCAGGTTCTAATCAAACCGTTATCTTAAACCGTGGCGAACGCGATGGTTTAGACCGCGGTGCGATTGTGAGCGTATATAAAAACCACAAAGCGGTGAAACGCAATGAAGGCGGCAAAACCAAATATGTGGTGATTCCTGCGGAAGAAATTGCACAAGCTATGGTTTATCGTACCAGCGAACGCTTGTCATACGCTATCTTGTTGAACGCCATCAGTGAAGCTTCTATTGGCGACTTGGCAGGTAATCCTGGTCAAGACTTGGAAGACTTAAACTTCCCACCTGAAAGCGTCAATAACCCAGGTGCAGGTGCAATTTACAAACACTAATTGCGTGTTTGCAGTCAAAAGGCGTGTGCTGGGGGCATACGCCTTTTTTGTAGGCTATGTGTTCAACCCACCTTTATAGTCGATTCATAGCAAAATCCTGCGGCGTTACTTCGCCTTGCCGTATTATTTATACTGTCGTAGGCTCGTTGCCTTGCATGCTTTTGCTCTGAATCGACTATACTTGATATGGAAAAATATGCTGAACCGTGATGATTTATTGAATTATTTAACCGTTGCCCTAACGCCGTATTTAGGGCCGATTTCGTTTGCGGTATTGATGAAACGCTTAGGCACGATTGACGCGATTTTGCGTGCGTCTGCCGATGAATTAAGCCCTTGTTTGGAGCAAGCGGATAAAGCATTGCCTTTATTGCTTAATCGAACGGCAGAAAAATCAGCAGAACACGCTTTACAATGGTTAGAAAAAGGCGGTAATCGGCATATTTTGACGCTTATGGACGACAATTATCCGATGAGTTTAGCACAAGGCATGCGACCGCCGCCCGTGTTGTTTCTGCACGGCAATATTGCTCTGTTAGAACAGCCGAAAATTGCCATTGTGGGTTCTCGAAAAGCCACACCGCAAGCGTTGCAAATTGCCACACAGTTTGGTGAAGAGTTGTCCAATCAAGGCATCACCGTGGTTTCAGGTTTTGCAGACGGTATTGACGCTGCCGCTCATCAGGGAGCATTGTTAGGCAAAAGCAGCACGATTGGCGTGCTTGGCACTGGTATTGATATTGTCTATCCTGCCAAAAATCAGGATTTGGCGGTTGAAATGTCGCAATCGGGTTTGTTGTTGTCTGAATTTCCTTTGCAAACCACGCCTGTGGCAAAGAATTTTCCCCGCCGCAACCGCTTAATTGCCGCTTTGGGATTAGGCACGGTGGTGATTGAAGCGGCAGAAAAATCAGGCTCACTCATTACCGCACGGCTGGCAGGAGAATTGGGACGCGATGTGATGGCACTACCAGGTTCGATTTTTAATCCACAAGCCGCAGGTTGCCATAAGTTAATTCGCGATGGTGCGGCGTTGGTTACCAGTGTGGCTGATATTTTGGCTGAATGCGAACACGCCTTGCAATCTTTCAGGCAGCCTGAAAACAGTACGATAGATTTTATCCCATCAGAAAACAAAAAACCGTTCAGGCAGCCTGAAAACAACACGGTGGATTTATTTCAATCATCACAAAAGATTGAAAACAAGCAACCTGAAAACAAAAACAAAAAGCCTTTCAGGCAGCCTGAAAAAACAAAAACGCTTGACCTGTCGCCGCAAAAACAGGAAGATACGAACCGCACAATGGTGTTAGACGCAATGGGTTTTGATCCCATACACCCTGATTCCTTGGCACAACGCTTAAATCTGCACCCTGCGGATTTATATGCTATATTATTAGAATTGGAATTGGACGGTCAAGTCAGCACCACGCGTACAGGACAATACCAACGATTAAGATAACTGATTGAAAAGCATAAAAAAATGAACGATACCCCAACAACAATGTTTGAAGTTTTTTCAACTTTGTTTAATTATTTTTGTGAAAGCGAACAAGTGTCGCATGAATCGATTTTGGCACATTTAATTGCCAACGGACACGAGCCGTGGCAGATTGGCTGTGCCACCACCTGCATTGACGCTTTGTTTAGCAACAACGCTTTTTTTTCGCAGTCGCACAACCCCACCAACACGGCAGTGCGTGTTTTTTCGCGTGAAGAACAAGCCGTATTGCCTGTGGAAGTGCAAGATTTTCTGCACGCGGTAACACGCACAGGCGAAATTCAATACGATGAACGAGAACGCATTATCCACGCCCTAATGAACCTGCCCGATGACGAAATCACCGTAGAAAACGCTAAATTGTTAATGCTGATTCGTTTGAACAATGCGGTGGAAATGTTGTCGTTAGAAACAGGAGAAAAATTATTAAGCGTTTTTGATCGCAAAAACAATGTGTTGCATTAAATTCTTTGACCCACCATTTGCATACATAAAGGATTTTTCAGGCAGCCTGAAACAATTTGATCAATAAGGGAAAATAATGGAAACAGAAATCACCGTACCATTAGAAAATATTTTGGCAAAAGCAGATACGCACACAGGGAATGAAAAGAATGAGAAAAAAACGGTGATATTATTATTATTATGGAAGATGAAACAATAAAATACACACAATCATATATTAAAAAATATATGAAAAAACGCAAAAAATAATTTAACTTCATTTCGTTCATTGAACGAAATTTCAGGCAGCCTGAAACGCAGTTTAACGAACAAAGTGAAGTTATAGTCGATAAACTTCAAAAGTAGAAAAGGCGTTTAGCCTACGACAGTATAAATAATACGGCAGGGCGAAAGAACGCATTATAATTTTGAAGTTTATCGACTATAAAACATAAAATAATTAGGAACATTCAAATATGAGTAAAAATCTATTGATTGTCGAATCGCCCAGTAAAGCCAAAACGCTGAAAAAATATTTGGGCAGCGATTTTGAAGTGTTAGCGTCATACGGACACATTCGCAATTTGGTAAAAAAAGACGGCTCGGTGGATACCGACAACGATTTTGCGATGAAATACGAAGAAACGCCACGCAATAAAAAACATATTGACGCGATTGTCAAAGCCGCCAAAGAGTCGGACACCATTTATCTTGCCACCGACCCCGACCGCGAGGGCGAAGCCATTTCTTGGCATTTGCAAGAAATTTTGCGTACTAAACGCGGTTTGGGCAAAAAACCTATGCCACGCGTGGAGTTTCACGAAATCACCAAAAAAGCGGTGTTGGATGCGGTGGCTCACCCACGCGAATTGTCTATGCCTTTGGTTGAAGCCCAACAGGCACGCAGTGCTTTGGATTATTTGGTGGGCTTTAATTTGTCGCCCTTGTTGTGGCGAAAAATTCGCACAGGTTTATCCGCAGGGCGTGTGCAAAGTCCTGCCCTGCGTTTGATTTGCGAACGCGAAAATGAAATCAAAGCGTTTGTCGCCCAAGAATATTGGACAATTCACTTGGACAGTCATAAAAATAAGGCGACATTCACCGCCAAACTCACGCATTTTGACGGTAAAAAATTAGAACAATTTGATATTCCTGATGAAAAAACGCATAACGATATTTCAGGCAGCCTGAAAGGTTTTGATACGGCAACCGTTGAACATATTGAAAAGAAAAAGAAATCTCGCAATCCTGCCGCACCTTTTACCACTTCAACCATGCAACAGGAAGCCGTGCGTAAATTGTCGATGACCACCGACCGCACGATGAAAACCGCACAGCAACTGTATGAGGGCATTGATGTTGGCAGTGGTACGACGGGTTTAATCACTTATATGCGTACCGACAGCGTCAATTTAGCGGCAGAAGCGGTAGCGGAAATTCGACAATATATTGGTGAAAAAATCGGCGAAGAATATCTGCCCAAGTCGGCAAATATGTATAAAACCAAATCGAAAAACGCCCAAGAAGCCCACGAAGCCATTCGTCCGACTTCGGTTTATCGCACGCCTGACAGCGTTAAACCGTATTTGTCTGCCGACCAGTTCAAATTATATCGAATGATTTGGCAACGCACGGTGGCGTGTCAAATGGCGGCAGCCAAGTTTGACGCAACCACCGTTGATTTAAGTTTGGGCAAAGGCTTATTCCGTGTAACAGGGCAGGTGCAAACCTTTGCAGGCTTTTTGTCGGTGTATGAAGAAGGTAAAGACGATACCGAAGATGAAGACACAACACGGCTACCTGAAATGAAAGTTGGCGAAACTATGCCAGCGGACAAAGTCTATGGCGAACAACATTTCACCCAAGCACCGCCACGCTATTCCGAAGCGTCTTTGGTGAAAGCCTTGGAAGAATTTGGTATTGGCAGACCATCGACTTATGCAGGCATTATCAGCACCCTGAAAGACCGTGAATATGTCGTGATTGACCAAAAACGCTTTATTCCCACCGACACAGGCGAAATCGTCAATAAATTTTTAACCGAACACTTTACGCAATATGTCGATTACGATTTCACCGCCAAATTGGAAAATCAATTAGACGACATCGCACAAGGCAAAAAACAACGCGTGCCAGTGATGAAAGCGTTTTGGAAGAATTTTTCGCAACAAGTGAAAGAAAAAGCAGGCATTGAACGCGCCAAAATCACCACCGAAGAAATGGACGAAGACTGCCCCAAATGCGGTAAAAAACTGCAAATTAAATTCGGCAGAAGAGGACGCTTTGTCGCTTGCACAGGCTATCCAGACTGCGATTACACACGCAATATCAATCAAACCGCCGAAGAAGCCGAACAAAACGCCAAAGCCGAAGCCCAAGCCGTAGAAGGTCGAGAATGCCCCAAATGCGGCGGAGCGTTGGTGTATAAACAAGGCAGATACGGCAAATTTATCGGCTGTGCCGCATACCCCAAATGCAAACACATTGAACCTTTGGAAAAACCCAAAGAAACAGGCGTTACCTGCCCCGAATGCGGCAAAGGACAATTAGCCGAGAAAAAAAGCCGCTACGGCAAAGTGTTTTACAGTTGCACACGATACCCAGACTGCAAATGTGCGGTGTGGAACCCACCAGTGGCAGAACCTTGCCCCAAATGCGGCAACAAAATTCTCACCATCAAAACCACCAAACGGCGTGGCACAGAAAAAGTCTGCCCTGTGAAAGAATGCGGGTATAGCGAAGTCATCGAACCGCCTGTAAAATAAAAAACACTTTTCAGGTAGCCTGAAAAAACAAATGCCCTGTGAAAACAGGGCATTTTTATATCTAAATACACAAATTATTGAGCAGGAGGTGCAGCAGGCTCTTGTTGTGCAGGTGCTGGTTCTAAACCTGGAGCTAATTCAGAAGCAGCATCTTTAACTGCTTCTGCGGCGTTAGCGGCAGTGTCTGCAACAGCATTAGCAGCATCAGCGGCAACTTCTTTACCTGCTTCTACGGCATTAGCGGCAGCATTAGCAGTAGCGTCTGCGGCGGTAGCAGCAGCGTCTTTGGTGGCATCAACTGCGTTAGCGGCAGCGTTAGCAGTAGCGTCTGCGGCGTTTTGTACGGCTTCACCCGTAGCAGTTGCTGCATTTTGTACAGCTTCACCTGTGGCAGCAGCAGCGTCTTGAACAGCTTCGCCAGCGGTTTGTGCCGCATTTTCCACAGCAGGAGCGGCGTTTTCAATAACTTCTACTGCGTTGTTGTTTTCAGCAGGAGCAGGTTGAGATGCTTGTTCGCTTTGAGAGCAGGCAGCCAATGCCAAAACTAACAAAGAAGCAAGAGCAGTTTTTTTCATGTGTTTCTTCCTAAATTTAAAGATTAACAAATGTTTTCGGCGGTATTGCCGATGAAAATCAATGTATTTCACGATACAAAAAAATGTGTTACCGTGAAAGGCAACATTGAAACTGTCATTCTCACCCCTTTTTTGAGAAATGTCAAAATTTTAATGTCATAAAAAACAATTAAGTGATAATTTTGCAACAGTTTGTTCAAATTATATTTTTTAAGATTATTTTAAGATAATTTTCACATTACCCCCTTAATGCCGCACCTTGGCGGAAATAAGTATCAATGCCTTCGGTAATGGTTTTGGCACATTGTGTGCGGAATTTTTGATTGGCAAGTTTTTGCTCTTCAATCGGATTAGAAATAAATGCCGTTTCCACCAAAATAGACGGAATGTCAGGCGCTTTCAGCACGGCAAAGCCTGCCTGTTCAACCCGACCTTGATGTAACTTATTGATTTTACCTAATAAATTTAACACAATTTTGCCTAATTTTAGGCTGTCGTTAATGGTGGCGGTTTGGGTTAAATCGAACAGCGTGTTATCCACCATTTTATTGCCGACTTTTTCAATGATACCGCCAATGCTGTCAGCCGCATTTTGGGTTTTGGCTAAATAACGAGCGGCTTCGCTGGTTGCCCCTTTTTGGCTTAACGCAAACACGCCTGTGCCACGAGCACTCGATCGTTCTGACGCATCGGCGTGAATGGATACAAACACATCGGCTTTCACCGAGCGTGCTTTGGCAACCCGCACTCGCAAGGGAATAAACACATCTTCATTGCGAGTCATATACACTTTGTAACCTTTGGCTTGCAATAATTGACGCGTTTCACGAGCAATCGCCAACACCACATTTTTTTCTTTTAAGCCCGAAGGTCCTACCGCACCAGGATCTTCACCGCCGTGTCCTGGGTCTAACACCACAATAATGCGGCGTTTTTTGCGTTGATAATGATTGATTCCTTGCGATTTTTTGCTATTTTCTTGTGCTAAAATATCTTGAATTTTATCGCCCAAAATATCGTCCGATGAATGTTTTTGATGTGTATTTGAGCCGTCTGAACCAATATCACCACGCCGATAATCCTGCAACAGAGCCATTAACGGATCTTCTTCATCAGCCACAGACGCAGGATACAAATCCACCACCAAACGATTTTTAAAATTTGCCACAGGGGCAAGGGTAAAAATTTGCGGTTCAACAGCGGTTTTCAAATCCATCACAATGCGTACCGTGTTGCGGTCGTGTTGTGCGACACGAATTTTTTTCACATAAGGATCACGATTTAACACTTTGGCAGGCAAGGTTTCCAAAACGCCTTGCAATTTAACATTTTTTATATCTAAAACAATGCGTTGCGGATTTTGTTCTACCGAAAAAGCGTGCTGGGCAGGTAAGGTTGATTCCAAAGTAACACGCGTATAAGCGTTTGCTGGCCAATAACGCACAGCCACAAACTTTTGCACTTCGGCAGCGGTGGCGTTTTCAGGTAGCACGCTTAAAATCAAAGAACCTGCTGCGGCGGTAATAAATTGTCGTCTGTTTAAGCTTGCCATAGTGATAAAAAGTTTTCTCCTGTTAAGGTGTGTGCGGTAAATACAGCGTTTCTGCCTGATTGTTCAACGCTTAATGCCAAACGAATATCAGGCGGTGGCACAAAATCGCCCCCTTTATCTGCCCATTCAATCAAGCGAATGGCGTTTATCTCTAAATCATCAAAGCCTGCGTCTGCCCATTCTTCTGGTGTAGAAAAACGATATAAATCAAAATGTTGTATGGTTAATCCACAAGACAAATGATATTCTTCCAACAACGAATAAGTGGGACTTTTCACGCTGCCTGAAAACCCCAACGATCGCAATAAGCCACGCACAAAAGTAGTTTTTCCTGCCCCCAAATCACCGTCTAAATAAAGCGTCAGCCCATTTTCAGGCAGGCTAAACTTTTTCAGGCAGCCTGAAAACTGTTCAGCCAACGCCAAAGTAGCGTGTTCGTTAGCAAGAAAAAGAGCAGTCATTATGTTACTTAAAAATGAAATCAAAATGAAAGGGCATTATATAGTCTTTTCAGGTTGCCTGAAATGTTTTGCAAAGTGTTTTATAATTTCAGGCAGCCTGAAAACCCCAAACCGCCTGACTTTTTATCTTTATCTCTGGTCTTTATCAATCGACTGTAATACCAAAATAGACAAAGCCAGAAAAACAAGTGTGAATAAAATTAATACGCCCCAACAGGAGAGTAAATTCGGGTTTTCTTTGGGAAAAGCAATCGCCATCATGGCGTTTGTTCCCCACTTGCTTAAAGTGAGATTGCTCACCCAAGTCATTATTTTGGGTAACTGCAACACAATGCCCGCAAAGGCAATTTGTAAAATCATCACAAACGGCATGGCTTTCATTGCGTCAAAGGTGTTTTTTAAGAAAGACGAAACAAACAGCCCCATTGCGTCTGCCGCAACGGTGATGATAATCATGGTGAGTAAATAAGCAGGAAGCCGCATAAACGAATGCGAATAGGCACCGTCTTCGCCCGCACCCATAATGGCAGAAAAATACCACGCCGTAATAATGCCCCAAGTAACAAATGCGTGAAGTAGGCAGATAAAGAAATCAAACGCGGCATAGCCTAAAATATAAGAAGAAATGTGCATACCACTGCGGTGTTCGTGCTTGATAATTTCGCGTTCCGCACACACTAATCGCACCGAGTTAAAAACGCCGTAAAAAATGCAAATCGTGGCAAGAATAAAAAAACCTGATTTGGACATTTGCTCTTCTTTAAACATTTGCTCGCCCAAAACCAAAGCCAGCAAAAAGCCGATGACAAGCGTGTAAATAATCGTTCGCGACAGCCCTTTGCCGTTTAAGTATTCTCGTTTGCGTTTGCCAAAATAAATTTGAATTTGTTTAATGCGAGACGAATATTCCATCATGACAATTTTTTCCCTAATTATGCCACACCACTTTGTTTATCCAAAACCGAAACAATTTCTTCTAATGTTTGGGTTTGATAATGAGCCAAAGCGTCTGCCACACTGCCAAAAAATGACAGCGTGCCCACACCCGAACGCTTATCTTTGGCTAACACAATCACTTTATCGAATAAATGCAGCACGCGGTCAGGCACATGCGAAATTAACATCACAATTTTACCTGTATCGGCAATGCGTCTTAAATTTTCCATTAAAATTCTCGCTTGACTGCCGTCTAACCCAGAATCAGGCTCGTCCAAAAAGAATAAGTGCGGATTTGTAATGTATTCAACCGCAATATTCAGCCGTTTTTTCTGACCGCCACTTAATTTTCGCACCAAATTTTCCGATTCTTCCGTAAGCGACACGGTTTCCAAAACCATTTGAATGCGTTGATTTAACTGTTCTTTGTCTTCCACAATTTGTCGCGGCAGTTTTAACTGTGCGGCACTGTGCAGCGTCATATAAACCGTGTCGTCCATTCGCAACGGATCCATTTGGGCGACATAACCGATAAAATGTTTCAGTCGATCATAACTTTCATATAAATCAATACCGCCGTAGGTAACTTGGGCATTTGCCCGTTCGCTGCCCATCACCGCATTTAAGAAAGTGGTTTTGCCCGCACCCGAACCGCCTAAAATTAAGCACATTTCACCATCGGCAACTTTCAGATGAATATCTTGCAATAAAACCCGTTCTTTGCCATTTTGTTTGACTGTGCGGTCGGTAATATCAACAATGAGTTCTCTTTTTTCATCTGTGCCTAAATCTATGGGTTCAACAATCTCGCCTTCAAACAACATTTTGGAAACAGAATCTTTAATGCCCTTAAAGGGTAAAACCCTTTCTTTATTGTTTGGTTTTTCGGTTTTATCCGAAATATCAACGGGTAATGCCTTGGTTTCATTATTTGCCTGTTCGGCGACACTTTCATCTTCAAACAGCATTTTAGAAACAGAATTTTTAATTTCTTTCAGCGTTGTACTGGTGGCAAAAAAAGCAACTTCTTCTTTGTATATTTCTTTTAATTTTGCTTCCCCCCACTCGGTTTTGACCACAGGGAAAGAGAGTGCCATTTTATACTGCCCATTTTGGCTAACATCACAGCCACAATGTGTGCAATATTGCCAGTTGTGGAGTATCACCGCAAAGCAATGCGAACATTTTTTCAAAATCGAATTATTCATCAACAGCACTCTCTTTGCATGATGCACCGCAGTATGGGCAGAATAGGCTGTCATCAGGCACTTCTTTACTACACTGACTGCACCGCTTTTGTACCAACAAAGTTTTGCTTTCCACAAGTGTGGTTAATTGATTTGACTTATTGTCAATTTCGTCTATGAGATTTTTGGATTTGACGCTGAAATTATCACGAACAGCAGGGTCATCTGTTTTCATTTTTTCATAATAAGCAAAGCCAAGAATACGGTACGCGTCCGTAATCTCGTTTTGCAATTCCCTGATTTGTGCGTCAATTTTCCAGTTTCCT
Source organism: Neisseriaceae bacterium (assembly GCA_017934045.1). Classification (GTDB taxonomy): domain Bacteria; phylum Pseudomonadota; class Gammaproteobacteria; order Burkholderiales; family Neisseriaceae; genus RGIG9985. The sequence goes on from JAGBKK010000024.1 coordinate 246,027, forward strand.
GTTGTTTTTAACGCAGAATCTTTGAATTTTTCCCCAAATTTAGTAACACGCACGCCCAATTTATTGATATTCACGCAACACCCCACAATTTAAAATTTACATCACACCACGCAATAACACGCAAGGGGATTAGAAAATAAGCAAAATTATAACAGATTTTTAGGGGATACAATTTTTCAGGCTGCCTGAAAACCCTTTAACCGCCCTACTCTGTTGCGTTTTCATACGCATCAACAATTTTCTGCACCAGTGGGTGTCGCACCACATCGGCGGAAGTGAAAGTGTGAAAATAAATGCCGTCTATGCCGTCTAATTTTTCGCGTGCGTCTTTGAGACCGCTTTTAATATGGCGTGGCAGGTCGATTTGGCTAATGTCGCCTGTAATCGCCGCTTTTGCACCAAAGCCTATGCGGGTGAGAAACATTTTCATCTGTTCGGGCGTGGTGTTTTGGGCTTCATCCAAAATAATATAAGCGTTATTCAGCGTCCGCCCACGCATATACGCCAACGGTGCGATTTCGATTAAGCCTTTTTCGATGAGTTTGGTCGTCTTATCAAAGCCCATTAAATCAAACAATGCATCATACAAAGGGCGTAGATAAGGATCAACTTTTTGGCTTAAATCGCCTGGCAAAAAGCCTAATTTTTCGCCTGCTTCCACCGCTGGACGCACCAAAACAATGCGTTCAACCAAATGCCGTTCAATCGCATCAACGGCGGCGGCAACGGCAAGATAGGTTTTGCCCGTGCCAGCAGGACCCAAGCCAAACACAATATCGTGCTTCAACAACGCCCGAATATAGCCGTCCTGCCGTGGCGTTCTGCCGTTTAATTGCCCACGCCGTGTTTTGAAACCTTTGGCAGATGAATGTGTTGCGGTTTCGTTATGCGAAGTGCGTGCCGCCACAGCAGCCAGTTGAATATCGTCAGGCGAAATGTCTCGCTGTTGGGCAATTTCGGACAGTTGTTGCAAGGCGGAAATGGTTTGTTCAGCAAGGCTGCCTGAAACCGAAAACGAATGATGACGGCGAATAATTTGCACTTCTAATGTGCGTCCCAAAAGTTGCAAATTTTCGTCCAAAGCACCGCATAGGCGTTGCAAGGCTTGGGTTTCTAAATCAGGTAGGTTTAAGTGTTGTTCGATGGACATAGGTATTTTGAAAACAGAAGAAATACTTGATTGTATGCCATTTTATGAGGCTTGGGAAATTGTTTTCAGGCAGCCTGAAAGTGTTATTTTCAGGCAGCCTGAAAAATCATAACGCTGTATTAGTGTGGTATTTTTCGCCACAAATATGCCAAAA
>JAGBKK010000004.1 GCA_017934045.1 Neisseriaceae bacterium
GTGTATGATTGTCTTGCGTTTGTGGCTGATTATACGCTGTCGGATCAATCCCCACTGCTTGCAACAGTTGATTGTCATTCGCTTTTGGTGGCAATTTATCCAAAGCCACCACCTTAACGCTGACTTCCTTGCCTTGAACTTCATATAAATACTCATCTCTTGCCCCAGTTGGCACAGGATAGCCACCGCCTTGCTCACCGTCATAAGCGTCTGCTGGGTGAATTTCATAGCCTGTAACGCTTAAATCGGTGAGCGTTGCTCCGCCTTGCACCACGCTGCCTGTTTTGGCACTAAAATTTCGTTGTGCCTTATTTTCAAACGGTGCATGCACGGAATGACCGTGATGGTGAAAATGCTGTTGATACGACAAATCACCTTGATAAAGCCTTGTTTCTATGGATAAATTGCCTGCCTGTTGCGTTAATTGACCGTGCAAGCGAATGTGGTTGTTAATATTTTGCACTTCGCCCCGACCACTGCCAAATAGACGATATTTGCCGTTGGGTAGGTAATTTTCTGTTTTGGCAATATCATTTTGAGCATAAGCGGTGTGGGCGAATAAACATAAAATCATCAACAGCCGTAGGTTTTTCAGGCTGCCTGAACATTTATCCGTCATTTTGAGTGATAAGCGAAGAATCTTGTTTTTCATCGCATTAAGATTCTTCACCTGCTTGGCAGGTTCAGAATGACGCATTGGAACAAGTTTCAGGCAGCCTGAAAGACATTTTTTAATTGTTTTTATCATTTTATTTCCCCTTTATCTTCTGCGATTTTTAATGACTTCATTGCTTGGTAATTCGCCTGTTTTGTTTTCTTCATTTTGAAAATTATTATTCAGGCTGCCTGAAACAGTTGAATTAGGCGTAATATCCGAAAAATCCACCATTAAGGGATCGGCACTCTTCACCGTTTTAACGGTTTTAAACGGTCCTGTCCAAAGAATATATTTTTCTAAATACTGGCTTTCAAAGGCAGAAACCGTAGGTTTTACAATCACTTGGCGAGAATTTTTATCAATCGCAAAATATTCAATTTTGGTTTGTGATTTCAGACTTTCGGCGTTGTATAGATGATATTCGGTGCGGCTACGAATTGTGCCAAAAACATCAACATTCACAAATAAATCGACATCAGCGTATTCACTTGGCACAATTTGAATGCCTTTTAAGAATAGAACGGTTTGTATCAGCCGAGAGAAAAACGCACCGTCTTGTGGATTTTGTATCAGCGTTTCGTTTTTATAATCGCCTAAACCATTTGCATTGATACCCAAACCCGCACGCGTGTTTTGCCCTTCATTGCGATTGATTGAATAAGACGGTGCATTCAATACAGAAGTAGATTGTGTAGTGCCTGTTAAACCGTCCGTATCGGTTTTGGCGGTGGTGTCATAAGTGGGATAAATATTGTGGGTAATGGATTTCGGCAAGTTTTGATATTCGCCACGAATTAAAGCGTCAATCGAATAACGACCGCCAGTCATCACGCCTGAACCCTGATCGCCAATCATCGACACAAACACGGCAACCTTTTTGCCTTGCAGGGTGGATAAATCAATATTTTTAACTGCCGCACGAGAAGACGCAGAAATTAACTCTTGCTCCACCGCAAAGCGTTTGCCACCACCGTGTGCAGGAATACCCGTCATCGTGCCACAGGCGGTGAGTGTTAAAAGTGAAA
>JAGBKK010000025.1 GCA_017934045.1 Neisseriaceae bacterium
CCACCCTACGGCATTTCTGTTGTTTTTCAGGCTGCCTGAAATATTTACAATCAAAACCTTGCGGTTTTGCGGTGGGTTAGAAACCCACCCTACGGCATTCTGTCGTTAGGTGGGCAAGAATGCCCACCCTACGGCATTTCTGTTGTTTTTCAGGCTGCCTGAAATATTTATAGTCGTTAAACTTCAAAACAATAAAAGGCGGCTTTGCCTGCGACAGTATAAATAATACGGCAAGGCGAACCAACGCATTAGTGTTTTGAAGTTTAACGACTATACAATCAAAACCTTGCGGTTTTGCGGTGGGTTGAAAACCCACTCTACAATGCTTTCGTCCTGAAAGGTTAAATCTATTAAATCCGTTCTTTGTGTCAAGGAAATGACCACGCCAACAATGTTGGCTCGTAATGACGAAAAATATTTTTCAGGTTGCCTGAAACCTTTGCTATTTCGTTATTCTGACCCATAGACGAAAAATCTCAATCTTAAAATAAAAATTCTGCACTTCGCTATACGCTATTTATTGGCAACTATTGATAAGCAAAAATAAAGAATAATCACAAGCGGTTCTGCGAATGTTAGAATATTCCCCAAACAGTGTCTGGAAATAGACAAAACAATGAATACGCATTCTTATCAAACCATAGCACACCAGAGTACAGCTGAATTTAAAGACAAAAACAGCCGTTTTTTGGCGTTTGCTTTTCCAATTTTAACGGCTGATGATTTTAAAACACAGTTAGAACAGTTAAAAAAAGAACATTTCAAAGCCAAGCACCATTGTTTTGCTTATCGTTTGGGCTATGACGGCACGAATTTTCGTGCCAATGATGACGGTGAACCGTCAGGCAGTGCGGGGCGTCCGATATTGGGGCAGATTGATTCTTTTGAACTCACCGATACTGCGGTGATTGTGGTACGCTATTTTGGCGGTGTATTATTGGGCGTGCCAGGATTGATTAACGCTTACAAAACGGCGACACATAACGCATTACAGAACGCTGAAATTATTACAAAAAATATTGAAAAAACACTTCAAATTCAATGTGATTATGCCACACTCAATACGGTGTTGCGTTTAACGAAACAATATCAAGCCGCTATCGTGCAACAAGATTTGCAAATGGATTGCCACTTAACTGTGCGTGTGCCGTTATCATCGTATCCTGCATTGACTTACGCCTTACAACAAGAACGCCATATTGTGTTTCAGGCTGCCTGAAAGAAACCCCTGCAAAATTGGTAGATGTGGTAGATTTCAAAGTTATAGTAGCACAGAAAATGCAATTTCGGCGAAGCCAAAACGAAGACATAACAATTAGTTAGGCTATGTTTTCGAGCAATGCATAACGAAGAAATGTGCCACAAATGCCAGTTTTACAGGGGTTTCTGAAAGATTATCGCACGCCAAAATTCGGCAACAGCAAGGCACACACTTCGCCTTGTCTGCCACGCAACAGGCGTTTGCGTCCTGGAATTTTTTCGCATTTGGCAGCAGGATCGTTTTTGTCGCTGATTTTTTTGATTGCACTGTTTTTTTCAGGCTGCCTTGACTGATAAGAGCTGCCCAACCAAGACGGTTCAAAATGTTCGATTTGTTCTAATTTCAAATCTTGTGAAGTCAAACGCAAAATAGCGTCCAATAATTTTTGTTCTGCGTCCGCAATTAAGGATAAAGCCACGCCATTCGCCCCTGCACGCCCTGTTCTGCCAATGCGATGTACATAATCTTCCGCCTGCTGTGGCAGTTCGTAATTGATAACAAAGGGCAATTCGCTAATATCCAAGCCGCGTGCGGCGACATCGGTTGCCACCAAAATACGCACATCACCCTTTTTGAAATCGGCGAGCGTTTTTAAGCGTTCGCTTTGCGATTTATCGCCATGCAGACTTGCCGCTGCAATATTGCGTTTGAGTAAATCTCGTGTAATTTGACTGACGGTGATTTTTTTATTACAAAAAACAATCGCTTGCGGAATATTCAAACCGTGAATTAAAGTGGCTAATAAATCTTTTTTTCGCCATTCATCAACCGCAATTAAATGTTGTTCGACATTATCCGCCGTGGCATTTTGTGCTGCGGTTTCAATGATTTGCGGTTGGTGCATAAAATCTTCTGCCAATTTGCGAATTTCAGGAGCAAAAGTGGCTGAAAATAACAAAATTTGCCGATTATCAGGCAGCATTTTGATGATTTTTCGCACATCGTCAATAAAGCCCATATCCAACATACGATCGGCTTCGTCCAACACTAAAATTTCAACTTTATTCAAGGAGATACTTTTTTGTTCCCAGTGGTCTAATAATCGTCCCACGGTTGCCACCACAATTTCGCAACCTTGTTGTAAAACAGTTTTTTGCGGTTCAATTGGCGTACCACCAAAAATCACGGTATGACGCAAGTTTATGTTTTTTAAGTAATTTTTATTATTAGCATAAATTTGATCTGCCAACTCGCGTGTGGGCGTTAAAACCAACATTCGTACAGGGTGCATTGCAGGGGAAACGCTACTGTTGGCATGGTGTTGCAGGCGTTCAATGGACGGCAACATAAACGCTGCGGTTTTGCCTGTGCCTGTTTGGGCGGCGGCTAAAATATCGTTGCCTGCCAAAGCGTGCGGAATGGCGGCGGCTTGAATGGCGGTGGGTTCGGTATAACCACAGTCTGCCAAAGCTGTGGTAATGGGGGTGGATAGTCCTAATTCATTGAATAAAGCCATTTTTGAATTTTCCCTTATCAATCAAATGTTCAGGCTGCCTGAAATGATTTTAAAAGGTGTTATTTTACCGCTTTTTCAGGCTGCCTGAAATAACGCTATCCAATAAAGCCAAAATAAAAAACGGTAGATTTGCTACCGTTTTTTTATTTTATGGTTAATCAACTTAAATTAGTTGGTTTTTTCTTTGAATGCGTCGTGGCAAGATTTACAAGAACCGCCAACATCACCGATTTTAGGGCCAATCACTTTCATATCGCCAGATTGAGCGGCTTCATTCAAAGCGGTTACTGCGGCAACCATTTGATCACGACCTGCTTCAAATTTAGCCATATCAGTCCAGATTTCAGCTTTTGCATTACCGCCTTGGGTGCCTTCGCCAAAGTGTTGGAATGCTTCGCCGCCAGCGGTTTGCATATCAGCCACCAAGGTTTTGAATTGTTCTGCGTCAAAAGGTGTTTCGCCTTTTGCCATTTTGCCAATGCCTTCCATGCTTTCGCCAACTTTCTTGAATGCGTCTTGGCGTGCTTTCACATGATCCACTTCGCCAGCGGGTTGTTCAGCGGCAGGAGCGGTAGCCACTTCGGCAGCAGGAGCAGGTTCGGCAGGAGCGGCTTGTTCAACCGCAGGTGCAGGTTGTTCGGCAGGAGCAGCAGCTTGTTGCTGTCCGCAAGCAGTTAAAGCCAAAGCGGTTAAAACTGCGAACAGGGTTTTATTCATGATTTGTATTCCTTTAAGTTAATCGTCATTATATTTCAGGGTTGCCTGAAAAAAATTTCTTGTCAAGCAAGAAACTTGCCATTATATCATATTTTTATTTATTTGATAATAGTCAAATTAGATAATACTTATTTTATGTATCAATTGCTTGCAACAGATTATTTTTCAACGCAGTGCGATTTTTTATTTCAACCAACTGCGGTGCGTCAATTAAAAAACTATCTTCCACTCTTTCGCCCAAGGTGTTGATTTGGGCGTGGCGAATGTTTATGCCTTGTTGCGACAGCGTATCGGCAATGGTGGCAAGTAAATAAGGGCGGTTGTGGGTGATGACATACAGAGTGAATTGTCCGTCATCGCTTTCGTCTATGGAAACGGTGGTGGCAATCGGCTGATGTTTAGCTCGGCGATTGGGCAGGGTTTTTGGCGCGTGCAGATAATTACTTGGCTTTTTACTGCTTAAAAATTGTTGTAATTCGTTTTTCAGGCTGCCTGAAATATATTGCAATTCGTCATCATCAATCATTGGCGGTGGATATAAAACAAAGGTGTCTAAAATAAAATCATGCTCGGTTAAATAGGCATTCGCTTGCACAATATCCAAACGAAAATGACTGAAAATTTGACACAGTCCCACAAACAGGCGTTCAGCGTTGGGCATATATACCAACACTTGCAGAACATTATTATCTAAAAAACGCAAGGCAAAACAGGCGGTTTGGGGGTGCTGGGCGATATGCTGTAAATGCCAGCGAATATCGGCTTTTTGATAACGCACAAAATAAGCGTCGCCCAACAGATGAAACAGTTTGATTTGTTGTTTTTCATCAACCGCAAGTTGTGTCAGTTCGTTCATCGCAATTTGTCGCCTACGCCCTGCCACCACCACTTGATTATTCTTTGTGCCTTGTAAATATTGCAAGGCTGCCTGAAATAAATTTTCAAACAAGCCTGCTTTCCACGAGTTCCAAATGGCAGGGTTGGTGCCACGCACATCGGCGACAGTCAGTAAATACAATGCGGATAATTTTTCTGGATTATCAACCACTTGGCAAAACTTGGCAATGGTTTTCAGGTTGGCTATATCTTCTTTTTGTGCCGTCATTGACAGCAATAAATGGTGTTCAACCAACCACGCCAGAAGTTCTGTTTCATCAGGCGTTAAAAAGTGGTCTAATGCAAATTGCCGTGCGTCTTTTGCCCCCAAAATATCGTGATTGCCGCCGCGTCCTTTGGCAATATCGTGAAACAACGCTGCCAAATACAAAATATCTTTGCGTTGAAAATTGTGCATTAGGGCAGACGCAAAGGGAAATTCGTGGGCGTATTCGTCTTTTGCCAAACGGCGTAAATTACGCACAACCGTTAATATATGGTCATCAACAGGATAAATATGAAATAAATCGTGCTGCAACAAGCCGACAATACGGTCAAATTGTGGCAGATATTTACCCAACACGCCGTATAAATTCAGCGTTCGCAAAATTTGCGTCAAACGCTTGCCGTTTTTAAACAATTCGATAAACAGTTTGCGGTTGGCAGGATTTTTGCGAAACCGCCGTCCGATTTTTTGAGCCGCATTCCAAAACAGCCGCAGAGTTTGTGCGTCAATGCCGTCAATATCAGGATTATCCTGTAATAGACGAATGATATTAAAAATCTGCTTTTCGTCCTTACGAAACAAATGCTTATCTCGCACCGCAATCAAGCGACCGTGCTGTTCATATTGTGCGTTAATAACCGAAAAATGGCGTGGATACGCCGAAAAAACGCGTTCTTTAAGCATAGGCAAAATAATGCCGTCTAACTGCCGCACGGTTTTGACCGCACGATAAAACGCTTTCATCAATTTTTCACTTTTGAGTGAAAAAGAATCATCTTTCAAATCAAGCGTTTGAGCGATTTTATTTTGCCAGTCGAATAATAATTTATCTTCACTTTTTTGTGCCGCCAAATGCAACTCAATCCGCATTTTGGCTAATGTTTGATGACTTTTCACCAACAACAAGGCTTCCGCACGCGTGAGAATTTTACGCCCAACCAAAGACGCAAAATCAAACGGCAAGCCCTGCACTTTGGCTAACCAAATCATCGTATGAATATCTCGCAAGCCACCTGGGCAAGTTTTCACATTCGGCTCTAACAGGCTGCCTGAACCCTGCGATTTGGCGTGTCGCTGCTCTAATTCCGATAATTTGCCGTCAATAAAACCCACAATATCGCGTTGTAACATCAACTGTTTTTGCAATTTTTGCATCGTGTTTTGATTGCCAAACAACCAGCGACACTCCATTAACGCCGTATCGCCCGTTAAATCGTGTTGGGCAGCATGCAACAACTCATCAACCGTGCCGATTTTGACCGCAGGCGACAAACCAATATCCCACAACGCTTGCACAAATTCCGCCGCTTGTTCTTTCAGGCTGCCTGAAACATTATCAGGCAAAATAATCGCCATATCGGTATCCGAAAAAGGGTAAATTTCCCCACGCCCAAAGCCGCCTGTGGCTAATATGGCTATCTCATTGTGATGAAAAATATTTTGCGATAATTGCTTAATCACACCGTCTCGCAATTTCAGGCTGCCTGAAAAAAAAGAATGCACATTTTGATGCGTGCGATAATGCACCGCCAAATCCTGTTTGCCGATGAGAAAATGATGAGTGAGCGTGGGCGTGAGTGTGGTCATATACAATATTCAGTTTCAGGCAGCCTGAAAAAAACAAATCATCAATAGATTATCTAAAAGCATTCATTTTATCAATCATTATATAATTTCAACTCTATTATCAAAACAGTTCAATCATGGCACAAATTTATTTAGTCGGCGGTGCGGTTCGCGATCAATTATTGGGAAAAACGGTGCAAGACCGCGACTGGGTGGTGGTGGGTTCATCGCCTGATGAACTGATGGCACAAGGTTTTTTGCCTGTGGGGCGTGATTTTCCTGTATTTTTGCACCCCAAAACGCACGAAGAATATGCACTCGCTCGCACCGAACGCAAAATTTCACGCGGTTACGCTGGTTTTGCGTTTGATACTTCCAAAGAAGTTTCGCTTGAAGAAGATTTGTCTCGCCGTGATTTAACCATTAACGCGATGGCCAAAGACAGTTCAGGCTGTCTGATTGATCCTTTTGGTGGAAAAAAAGACTTACAAAACAAAATATTACGCCATATCAGCCCTGCTTTTGCCGAAGACCCTGTGCGTATTTTACGCACGGCTCGCTTTGCCGCTCGTTACGGTTTTACCGTTGCTCCTGAAACCCAAGCGTTAATGCGTTCTATGGTTGAAAATGGCGAAGTCAATGCTCTTGTGCCTGAACGCGTGTGGCAAGAAATTTCGCGTGGTTTAATGGAAAAAACGCCGTCCAAAATGTTTGCCGTGTTAAAAGAATGCGGTGCGTTGGTAATTATTTTGCCTGAAATCAATGCACTTTACGGCGTGCCACAAAGAGCGGATTATCACCCAGAAATTGACTGTGCGGTGCATACTTTAATGGCAGTCGATTACGCCGCCCAACACGATTTTAATCTTGCTGAACGCTACGCCACGCTGACGCACGATTTGGGCAAGGCTTTAACGCCTGCTGACATTCTGCCCAAACATCACGGACACGAAAAAGCAGGCATAGAACCTGTTAAAACCTTAAATAAACGGCTGAATGTTCCCAAAAACTGTGCGAAATTAGCGTTAATGGTGGTGGAAAATCATGGGCTATTTCATTCCATTGCCGAACTACGAGCCGCCACAATTGTGGCTATTCTGCATAAAACAGACGCTTTCAGGCAGGTGCAACGGTTTATATCCGCTGTTAAAATCGGTTTTGCCGACACACGGGGCAGATTAACCTTTGAAAACGCCCCCTACCCGCAATTTGAACAATGGCAAGAAGTGTTAAAAATTTGCCAAGCAGTTGATATTCAAAGCATTATTCAATCAGTCGCCGATAAATCCAAACTCCCTGATGAAATCCGCTTGGCACGCATTGCCGCTGTGCGTGAGTGGAAAAAGAAAGCCTTTCAGGCAGCCTGAAAGCCTAATTTCTGCAACACTTCATACGGCGTTTGGGCTATGTGGTGTGCGGTTTGGCGTGCGGTGTCGTTCATGGAATAGCCCCAATTGGCAAGAATGCTTACCATTTTCGCGGCGTTGGCGGCTTGTATGTCGCCCAAAGAATCGCCCACATAAGCACATTGTTGCGGACTTACGCCAAGTTGTTGTGCAGCATACAACAAAGGTTCAGGGTGCGGTTTGGATACGGACAGCGTGTCGCCACACACCACCACTTCGGGGGCAAAGGTGAAATCCAATTTCGACACCACACGCTGTGTAAATTGCTTACCTTTGTTGGTAATAATGCCCCAGCGAATGTTGCTCTGCACCAAAACACGAATTAAACGATCAATGTTATCAAAAAGTTGCGGATTTTTATCGCAACATTCATCATACGCCGTTAAATATTCTTGGCGTAAGCGTTGAAAATCAGGGTGCGTGTCGTCTATACCAAAACCTTGTCGCACAAATGCTCCTGCACCATCTCCTGCAATCGGACGAAATGCGTCAAATGTTTGTTCAGGCAACCCTGTTTTTTTTAATAGAATATTCAGTGCCTTACATAAATCAACGGCGGTATCGGCAAGTGTGCCGTCTAAATCGAATAAAACGGCTTTTAACATCGATTGACCCAAGTGGTGTCTAAAAAAAAAGGGTTGTGCTGTTTTTCGTGTCCGATTGTGGTTAATGCACCGTGTCCTGTGATGACTTGTGTGTTTTCAGGTAGCCTAAATAATTTGTGCGTAATGCCGTGCAACAGTGCGGCACTGTCGCCACGCGGAAAATCCGTTCTGCCAATGGATTCATAAAACAACACATCGCCTGCAATCAACAGATTTGCCGCTTCGCAGTAATACACCACCGAACCTGGCGTGTGTCCTGGAATATGCAGCACTTTGAACGGATAATTACCCACACGCACGGTGTCGTTTTCGTCTAAAAATTGTGTGGGCGAAAATGCTTCGGCACGCATACCGTAACGGCTTGCAATTTCAGGCAGCATAGCAAATAAATAAGCATCCTCACGATGACAACCATACACGGTAACCGATTGTTTTTTCAATAATTCTGCTACACCGCCAATGTGATCAAAATGTCCGTGCGTGAGCCATACCGCCGTTAATTTAAGATTGCGTTGTGCCACTTCATTCAACAAATAATCCACATCACCGCCAACATCAGTTAAAACCGCGTCTTGCGTTTCATCGTCCCAAATTAGCGTTGCATTTTGGCGTAAGGGGGTTACAGGTAAAACGGTAAATTGCAACATTGTTGTGTCCTTTTTGTGTTTCAGGCTGCCTGAAAAGATGGATTATGTTGATGATAAAAAACCTTACTGGACAAGCGATAAGCCGGGTTCTGTCGTTGAGCAGTCATTCATCTTGATATGCCGTTGCCGACATATTCTAAGCGACCTACCCGAACACGCTACGGGTCGCAGCATGGTGTTCTGTTTGGTCTTGCTTCCAATGGGGTTTAGCCTGCCACGCCCGTTACCGTGCGTGCGGTGTGCTCTTACCACGCCTTTTCACCCTTACCCACAAGGGGCGGTTTATTTTCTGTGCCACTTTCCGTCATCTTACGATGCCTATCCGTTAGATAGCATTGCACCCTGCGAAGCCCGGACTTTCCTCCCTATTCTTGAAGAATACAGCGACTGCTTGCCTGTCCAATAAGGGAGGGTGAGTGTAGCATATTTTGACTTTTCAGGCTGCCTGAAAATCACCCATACGCCTTTTGCAATACGCTTAACCATTTTGCATTATCTTCTGGTTTGCCAATGGTAATGCGGACGCAATTTTTAAGCAGTGGGTGCATTTTGGATAAGTTTTTAATTAAAAAACCGTTTTGCAACAGCAAATTAAAACACTCTTCGGCATTCGGCACTTTGACGGTTAAAAAATTGGCTTCGGACGGATAAACTGTAACGCCTTTTATATCTTCTAATTTAGCGAATGCTATTTCTCGTTCTGATTTTAATAGATTGATATTATGGTTAATCCAATCTATTTTTTCTAATGCAAATTTTGCCGCCGTTAAACTTAACTGATTCATATTGTAAGGCGGCAAAATTTTATTGAGTTCATTGATGATTTTCAGGCTGCCTGAAACATAACCAATCCGTAATCCTGCAAAGCCAATTTTGCTGAATGTGCGTAATACCAATAAATTATCGATTTCGCCAGCTTGGGATAAAAAACTATCGGACGAAAACGCACCGTAGGCTTCGTCAATCACCACCAATCCTGTGGCTGCCTGAATAATTTGTTCGACCATTTCGCGTGGATAACGCGTGCCTGTGGGGTTGTTGGGATAGGCGATAAAAATAAGTGCAGGTTGGTGCTGTTTGATTTTTTCTAAAACACTATCTAAATTCAGCGTTAAATCGTCATTACAAGGCACGCCAATATATTGCATACCAAAGAGTTCGGCGTTGCGGCGATACATCACAAATGTGGGTTCAATCGCCATAACTTTGGCGTTCGGCTTGGCAAGCAACATCGTGATAAACTGAATTAACTCGTCCGAACCGTTGCCCAAAGCCACGCTTGCCGTTTGTGGAATGTGAAAAGCGGCTTTGAGTTGAGGAATAAAATCGTCCGCCGCAATATTGGGATACAGCCGAATGGGAGCGTTCATCAAGCGTTTGCCCAATTCGCTTTGCATATCAGGCGGAAAATCATACGGACTTTCCATTGCGTCCAATTTCACACAATTTTCAGGCACATTCGCCACATGATAGGCAGATGACGCCAAAATATCGGCACGAATTAAATCGGATAGAGATTTCATTACCTTAAACCTTTGAATGGTCAATTGAGAAGAACACGACTTAAACGAGAGATTTGGCGGAGAATGAGGGATTCGAACCCTCGATACAAGTTTTAGCTCGTATGCTCCCTTAGCAGGGGAGTGCCTTCGACCACTCGGCCAATTCTCCGACACTTGTAGAAACGGTGGATTGTATTATAAGCGTAGCCGTTTTGTCAATGTGCCTTTTCCCAATTTTCACCTACGCCAACTTCTGCTAACAATGGCACGGACAATTCTGCTACACCTGCCATTAACTTGGGTAATGTTTGGCAGACAATTTCTTGTTCATTTTCAGGAACTTGTAAAATCAATTCGTCATGCACTTGCATAATAATTTGGCTTTTCAGGCTGCCTGAAATTAACCAGTCATCAACCGCAATCATCGCTTTTTTAATTATATCGGACGCGGTGCCTTGCATCGGGGCATTGACGGCGGCGCGTTCGGCGGCGGCTTGTTTGAGTTTGTTGCTGGCGTTGATTTCGGGCAAATACAGCCGTCTGCCAAACAGGGTTTCCACAAAGCCGTTGAGATGGGCTTGTTGTTTGGTGCGTTCGATATACTCGGCAACCGCTGGATAACGAGCAAAATAGCGTTCGATAAAGTTTTGTGCGTCTTGTGGGTCTATGTTCAAACTTTGGGCTAATCCGTACCACCCCATGCCGTAAATCAAGCCGAAGTTAATGGTTTTGGCATAGCGGCGTTGTTCGCTGGACACCTTTTCAGGCAGCGTATTAAACACTTCGGCGGCGGTTCTGCGGTGTATGTCTTCACCTTGATTAAAGGCGGTGATTAAGCCTGTATCGCCTGATAAATGTGCCATTATTCGCAGTTCAATTTGTGAATAATCGGCGGAAATAATGCAGTGCGTAGGCGGTGCAATAAAGGCTTGGCGGATTTTTCTGCCTTGTTCGGTGCGTATGGGAATGTTTTGCAAGTTGGGATTGTTGCTCGCCAATCGCCCTGTAACCGCCACTGCTTGGGCGTAAGTGGTATGCACTCTGCCGTTTGCGTCTAATAATTGCGGCAGTTTGTCGGTATAAGTGGATTTAAGTTTTGCCAAGCCCCTGTTTTCTAAAATAATTTTTGGTAGTGGATAATCCAACGCCAACTTTTCTAACACGGCTTCGTTGGTGGAAAATTCACCTGTGGGCGTTTTTTTCACCCCTTTGGTGGGAATGCCTAATTTATTAAACAAAATTTCTTGTAATTGTTTGGGTGAATTTAAGTTAAATGGCTGTCCTGCCAGTTGATACGCTTGCTGTTCTAATTGCAAGATTTGCGAACCTAACTCATTACTTTGTTTATATAATTCATCTTTATCAATTAAAACGCCAGTGCGTTCCATTTGAAATAAAATATTTGCCACAGGCAATTCTAATTCTTCATATAATTTCAGGCTGCCTGAATTCATTTTTTCACGCAATAAGTTTTCCAAACGCAAAGCGTAATCAGCGTCTTGGCAAGCATATTCGCAGGCTTTTTCCAACGGCACTTCGGCAAAGGAAATTTGCTTTTTGCCTTTGCCGCATAAATCTTCAAATTTAATCGTGGTGTGCTGAAAATGGCGTTCGCACAAATCGTCTAAATTGTGCGACAAGTGGCTTTCCAACAAATAAGAAGCCAACATAGAATCGCCCACAATGCCCTGTAAATCAATGCCGTGATTTGCCAAAACATGGCGATCGTATTTTAAATTTTGTCCGACTTTGTGTAAGTTTGGGTTTTGTAAAAATGGGGTCAAAGCGGATAAAATTTCTTTTTCTGTCAATAAGTTATCTAAAAATGTTAAAGTATGGGCAATCGGCACATACACCGCAATCCCTGCGGCAAACGCAAAACTTAACCCCACCAGCCGTGCGTCTTGCGGATTAAGCGAAGTGGTTTCGGTGTCAAATCCCACTTTTTGAGCGTTTTGCAAACGATGACACAAATCATCTAAATCGTGTTGATTTTTCACGCAAAGATAATGCGTTTCCACTTTTTCAGGCTGCCTGAAAGATTGTTCAGATATATGTTCAGGCAGCCCAAATAAATCATCTGTTTGCTTATTTTCAGGCAGGCTAACAATCGTTTGAGAAGAAGATAACGCCTCTTCTGCCATTTTGATTAAACTTTTAAAACCCAACGCCTGAAAATGCGGCAAAAGTTGCGTGTAATCGGCATCTTTTCTTGCCAAATCGTCCAAAGAACACGGCAAATCAACATTATCTTTTAATAAAATCAATTGTTTAGATAAAGGTAAATGCGGTAGAGCAGAACGCAAATTATCCCCAATTTTGCCACCGATTTTGTCCGCATTTGCCAGTAAATTATCCAACGAACCAAACTCTGCCAACCATTTTGCCGCCGTTTTCGCCCCACATTTTTCCACGCCTGGCACATTATCCACTTTGTCGCCCACCAGCGTTAAATAATCGACAATCTGTTCAGGATATACCACAAACTTGGCAAAAACGCCGTCTCGGTTATAGACTGCGTCTTTCATTGTATCGATAATGGTGATTTCGTCATTCACCAACTGCATTAAATCCTTGTCGCCCGAAGAAATGGCAACCTGAAAACCGTTTTCACGCCCTTTTTTTGCCAAAGTCGCAATCACATCATCGGCTTCCACGCCAGAAATGCCCAACACATGCCAGCCTGACAATGCAGCCAAAACACGAATTTTTTCCGCTTGCGGACGCAAATCATCAGGCATAGGCGGACGATTCGCCTTATATTCAGGATACAAATCGTGGCGAAAATTTTTGCCTTTTTCATCAAAAACCACCGCACAATGAGTATAATCAGTGGTTTGCGTGCTTAATTTTCGCAACATATTCAGCATAGCAAACAACGCCCCAGTCGGTTCACCCTGTGGCGAAGTCAAAGGCGGAGCGGCGTGATACGCACGATATAAATAAGATGAACCATCAACCAACAGTAATTTTTTCATTTTTTAATCCTTTCAGGCAGCCTGAAACGCTCTATTTTCCTTATTTCTGCCAATAACTTTTAATATTCACAAATTCATACAAACCAAATTCCGATAATTCGCGTCCGAAGCCTGATGATTTCACACCGCCAAACGGCAGACGCAAGTCGCTGCTGGTGTGGCGGTTGATAAATACACTGCCGACATTGAGTTTCTGCCCTAAACGCCAAGCGGCGTTCGTGTCGGCAGAATAAATGCACGCACCCAAACCAAAGGGGCTGTGGTTGGCAATGTCGATTGCATTTTCGGCATTATCAGCTCGAAACACGGCGGCGACTGTGCCGAACACTTCTTCGCGTGCCACTTTGGCAGAGAGTGGCACGCAGTCTAAAACCGTGGCAGGATACGAATGCGGCGTTTCAGGCAACACACCGCCCAATAATAATTTCGCACCGCAAGCAACCGCATCATCAACCAAGTCTTGCATTTGCCTTGCGGCGTTATCCAAATGCAAACAAGCCAGCGTGGTTTCAGGTAAGCCAGGGTCGCCTGATTGCAATTGTTTGCAATGACGCAAAAATTCGCTCATAAAATCGTCCGCAATTTCAGGCACTAAAATAATGCGTTTGGCGGCATTGCACGACTGCCCTGCATCGCGAAATCGTGAATGACAAGCGTCTTTTGCTGCTGCCTGAATATCTGCGTCTTTTAACACAATAAACGCATTGCTGCCGCCCAATTCCAAAACGCATTTTTTCAAATATTTGCCTGCAATTTGTGCCAAATGCCGTCCTGTTTTGGCTGAACCCGTAAAAGCCAAAGCGTCTGTATTGACAATCGCTTGCTCAATATCATCGTGCGATAAAAAGGCTGCCTGCAAAGGTAAATCTTCACCCACCAAATCAAACAGCATTTCAGTAACTCGCCCCACGGTGGGTGCTGGTTTCACCAAACACGCATTGCCTGCACACAAAGCAGGCACGGCAAAACGCAACACTTGCCACACGGGGTAATTCCACGGCATCACCGCCAACACCAGTCCCAACGGTTCAAACGCAATTTGACTTAAAGACGCAGTCGTAGCCACAGTTTTGCGAGCCAACAATTCAGGGGCAAGATGAACATAATACTGAATTAACGCCAACGATTTTTGCACTTCCGCACGGCATTCAGGCAAACAGCGTCCGACTTCCTGACAAATGGCATTGGCTATGCGTTCGGCATTTTGAGACAAGCGTTCAGCAAAGGAAGACAAGGCTTTTGTGCGTTGCGTAATATTTGCCACGGCAAAATCCGCCTGCTGTCGGCGTAAGTGGGCGATTTGTTGTTCAGTCGTCTGCCAATCATCACACGCACGGCGATAAATTTCACGATTGTGGAAAATATCTTGGGAAATAAAATAGTGAGTCATCATATTTAAAGTTTCAGGCTGCCATCAGCGTTTCAATTTCATCAATTTCTTTGGGTGCGTCCGCTGTATAAACTTCGCAAGCGTTTTTGCCCACAATCACATTGTCTTCAATGCGAATGCCAATGCCACGAAATTCAGGTGGAATATCAGGTTCATCAGGGATATACAAACCAGGTTCCACCGTTAAGCACATATTTGTCTGCAAGGCTTTGCGTTCGCCCACATCATGCACATCTAAACCCAAAAAATGCCCAATACCGTGCATATAAAAACGGCGAAACGCTTGTTTTTTCAATAACATATTGAGGCTGCCTGAAAGTAATTTCAAATCCAGCAAACCTTGGGTAAGCATTTCTTCGGACACTTTGTGCAGTTTTTCGTAAGCAACGCCTGCTTTCACGGCGTTAATCACCGCTTTATTGGTTGCCAAAACCACTTCATACACCGCTTTTTGAGCAGGCGTAAATTTGCCATTCACAGGAAACGAACGCGAAATATCACCTGCGTAATTGTGCCATTCCGCCCCTGCGTCCATCATCAGCACATCGCCGTTTTTTAATTTGTCTTGATTATCAATGTAATGCAAAATGCACGCATTTTTACCGCCTGCCACAATGGTGTTATACGCAGGATTTCTTGCACCGTATTGAAAAAACGCTGATAAAACAAGACCTTCAATTTGATATTCCCACATATTGGGGCGAACAGATTTCATTGCCTGAATATGTCCTGCCGCACTGATTTTGGCGGCTTGACGCAGAAAATCCAATTCCACAGCGTCTTTAATCAGTCGCATATCTCGCAAAATGGCTTGCAAATCCGCACAAATTTCTTGCGGTTTATGTTTTTTGGTTTGCAAAGAAAACCACGGACGCAACACTTCTTTATCTAATTTACGATTTTGTTTTGAGATAAAAAACAAGCGTTTATGACCTTTCAGGCAGCCTGAAATGCGTTTTTTGAACTGTTCAATATCATACGATTTATCCATACGATATTGCCCACAAGCGTTTGCCACGCCACAACGCAAACCGTCCCAAATTTCGCGTTGTGGGTCTTTATCGCGACAAAATAAAATACTTTCGCGTTTTCCACCGTCCAACACCAAAACCGCGTCAGGTTCGTTAAAACCTGTTAAGTAGAAAAAATTGCTGTCTTGGCGATACGGATAATAAGTGTCGTTCGAGCGGCGGCGTTCAGGAGCGGCGTAAATCACTGCCACACCGTCTGTGCCGATTTTATCCAGCACTTTTTGACGGCGAATAACGCATTGTGCAATGTAGTTTTCCATAAAATCCAATACTTTTTTTATTGATAAGCGGTGTAGTATAAATCTTTTTCGTCCAAAATATTATTCAGGCTGCCTGAAAAAATAAACCCAAACAAAGCAACAAAATCGGATAAAATCCCCCATATTTCCGTTCTTAAAAGGACACAGCCCATGAAAACCTTTTATTTAGCCATTAAAATCATCATTTTACTGATACTGTTGTTTTTTGCAGTACAAAACACGCAAGTGGTTGATTTTTACTGGTTTGGCAAAGGTGGCGTGCGTTTGCCGTTAATTGCCTTAATGTTTATCGCATTTGCGGTGGGGGCATTGTTTGGTATGTTTGCTATGTTGGGGCGTATTCTCACTTTGCGGGGCGAGAATAATTCACTCAAACGAGAACTGAAAAAAGCCGAAAAATCGGTAGAACAATATATTGAAAACGAAATTTCCGTTCATTCAGCTTTATCGGCTGATGAACAAAAAAATCAAACAAAGGGATAAACCATTATGAATCCAAAAACAGGGGCATGCACCGTTGCACTTATTCCTGCCGCAGGTCGTGGTATGCGTTTTGCTGGCGATTTACCCAAGCAATATGTTGAAGTAGCAGGTGAAAGTGTGTTGTTTCGCACACTAAAAGCTATGGCTGATACACAATCTTTTGATTTATTAACCGTGGTTATATCACCTGATGATACACATTTTGAACAAATCAGGCTGCCTGAAAATGTGGCTTTATTAGATAAAAATTTTGAATTTGGCACACCCAAAATACCGTTAATGGTGCTGAAAATGGGCGGTAAAACGCGTGCAGAAAGTGTGTCTAACGGTTTGAAATTTTTAATGGAAGAAAAATGGTTGGACAAAGACGACACCATTGCGGTGCATGACGCAGCACGGTGCTATGTGAATGTTGATGATATTCAGCGTCTATTAAAATGCGACTGTCCTGACGGTGCAATTTTGGCACTCCCCTGTGCGGATACCCTGAAAGTGGCAGATGAAAGCGGTCGCATTGCAGACACCGTATCGCGTGAAAATGTGTGGTTAGCCCAAACACCGCAAGCCTTTCCAGCAGGCTTACTGTTTGAAGCGATGAGTAAAGCCAATTTGAGCGAAATCACCGATGAAGCGTCTGCGGTGGAAAAATTGGGACGCAAGCCACAAGCGATTTCAGGCAGCCTGAACAATATTAAACTCACGCGTCCCGAAGATAAAGCGTTTTTAGAACAACTGTTGGAGCAAAATATGCAAATGCGTGTGGGGCAAGGTTGCGATGTTCATCGCTTGGTGGAAGGTCGTCCGTTGATTTTGGGCGGTGTGGAAATTCCATTTGATAAAGGTTTGGAAGGTCATTCAGACGCAGACGCTCTGTTACACGCCATTACAGACGCTTTGTTGGGTGCGGTTGGCTGGGGCGACATTGGTACGCAATTTCCTGACAACGATGAAGCGTACAAAAATGCCAACAGTGCTGAATTGTTACAAAAAGTTTGGACAAAAATTCAAAAAGACGGCTGGCAGATTAACAATATCGATACCACCATCATCGCCCAAACGCCGAAATTAGCCGAATTTATTCCGCCAATGAAGAAAAAAATCGGCGAAGTGCTGAAAATTTCCGAACACAATATCGGCATTAAAGCCAAAACCAATGAAAATTTAGGCTATTTGGGCAGAAGTGAAGCGATTGAAGCCCAAGCGGCAGTGCTGTTACAAAAATTTCAGGCAGCCTGAAAAATAATTTGAATGCTCGTTGTCGGGTGGGCATTCTTACCCACCAACGCACCGCAAGGTGCGGTGAAAGTGTTTCAGGTAGCCTGAACAAGGATAAACAATGAATCAAGAACAACCACTGTTACAATTCCCTTGCGAATTTATGATTAAAGCCGTGGGGCTTGCGTCTGATGATTTTGCCGACTTGATTTTAGGCTTGGTCAAACAACACGCCCCCGATACGCAATCTTCACAAATCACACTAAAAGAAAGTGGCAAAGGCAATTTTTTGTCTGCCACCATTAAAATTCACGCCTTTTCGCAACAACAATTAGACAATATTTACCGCACACTCACTTCGCACGAGCAGATTAAATTTGTTTTGTAGTATTATTCAACATTTCACAAATCAACCAAAAGGAATGCAAGTATGAAAAAAATCTGTGCTTTGACCGCTGTTTTATGGTTAGCATCCTGCACTTGGGTGTCGTATGACGACAACGGACACACGCGTTGGCGACAAAAATATCCCACAGGCACACCCACTTATTATGAAGACGGTACTTATCAAAAAGACCACCGCTATCATCGCCACCGCCCCATACAAAAAGCCGTTACCAATAAAAGTGATACTCCAACCGCTGAATAAAATTTTTCAGGCTGCCTTTTCAGGCAGCCTGAAATTTATTTAACGCGAAACCTTTTCAAACGAACCGCATTCCCCAAAACGGAAATCGAACTGGCTGCCATTGCCGCACCAGCAATCGCAGGACTTAATATGCCAATCGCTGCCAAAGGTATGCCGATGATATTGTAAATAAAGGCAAAAAATAAGTTTTGCCGAATGGTTTTCAGTGTTTGGCGAGCAATGATTACCGCATCGGCGGCTTGATTGGCAGAGCCGTTCATCAGCGTAGCGGAAGCGGTGTGTTGGGCAATATCTGTGCCACCTTTCATTGCAAAACCTGTGTTGGCAGCCGATAACGCTGGTGCGTCATTTACACCATCGCCCACCATTGCCACATTCGCACCTTGTTTTTGCATTTTTTGTATGTTGGCAGCTTTGTCGCGTGGTTTCAAACCGCCTTGGGCGAGACTTATGCCTAATTGTTCGCCCACACTTTGTACGGCTTGTGGTTTGTCGCCACTCATTAAACCCACTTGAATGTTTTGTTGCTGTAAGCGGAAAACGGCGGTTTTGCTGTCCGAACGCAAAGCGTCTGCCACAGCAAAAACAGCGGTTTCATTGTTCATTGATACGCCAATAATAGACGCATTATTCCAAGGTGATTCGGCAATTTCAGGCTGCCTGAAACCGCAAAATTCAGGCGTACCCACTTTGACTTCACCAAAATTCACCACATTGCCCACCACCCCACAGCCTGCTTCTACTTGAATATGATTGGCGGTGAGTAGGGGTAAATTTCTGGCTTTGGCGGCGTTAATCATCGCCGTTGCCAAGGGGTGTGAAACTTGAAGTTCCAAAGCCACCGCTGCTTGTAGAAAATCGTTTTCTTGATAAATAAAAGCGTGTTCAGGCTGCCTGAATGCCACAATTTCAGGCTTACCTTGGGTGAGTGTACCTGTTTTATCAAAAATAACCGTATCAATTTTGCCTGCGTTTTCCAATGCCGCCGCATCTTTGAATAAGATACCATAGCGTGCGGCAACGCCCATACCTGCCATAATCGCCGCAGGTGTGGCTAATCCTAACGCACAAGGACAGGCAATCACCAACACCGCCGCCGCTCGCATAAGAGCGATATTCAGGCTGCCTGAAAAGAAATAATTGCCCAAAAAGGTTAAAACGGCAATCGCCACCACCGCAGGTACAAATACAGCGGCGACTTTATCTGCCAAACGCGCCACAGGTGCTTTGCTGTTTTGAGCCTCGTCCAAGGCTTTGACCATATCACCCAACATGGTGGCGGATCCAACGGCTTCGGCACGATAAATCACACTGCCATTACCGACAATGGCACCTGCAAATAATTTGGCTTTGACTTGTTTTTCAATTGCTTCGGGTTCGCCCGTTAAATGGCTTTCATCACACCAACACGCACCTTCCATTACTTCACCGTCTGCGGCAATTTTTTCGCCTTGTTTAGCACGCAACACATCGCCGATACGAATGCGATCTAATGGCAGCGTTTGCCATTCTTTATCTCGTAACACTTCCACTTCTTTGGGAACTAACTGCATTAACAAACCAATGCTGTCCAAACTTTGGCGTTTGACGCGTAATTCTAAATATTTACCTAACGACACCAAAGCAATCACCATCACAGACGCTTCAAAATACACATTGTGCCAATCACCCTTGACCAACATCAATACAGAATACGCCCAAACCACAGTAGTGCCTAATGCCACCAACACATCCATATTGGGTGCTTTGCTTTTGAGTGCGGAAAACGCACCTTTATAAAATACCGAACCTGATACAAATTGTACAATCGTTGCCAAAGCAAATTGAATGGGGGCAGTCATCATTAAAGAATGCTTACCGAACGCCATACCCACCATACCCACTAAAAAGGGAATCAAAATCAACCACGCAGGTATGGCAGTCCAAGGAATTGCCGTAGCGGATTTTTGTGGCGGTGGAGCTTTATCTGCCACCAAGGCTGCCTGAAAACCTGCGGCGTTAATCCACGCTTCAATTTGTTTGGTATTGGTGCTGTTTTCATCGAACGAAACAATGGCGCGTTCCCCTGCAAAATTGACTTCGGCAGATGAAATGGCTTCTTTTTTATTTAAAACCTTTTCAATCCTTGCCGCACAAGCCTGACAAGACATACCATCAATCGTAAAAGACGCTTTTTTCATATTATTTTAAATTGCTTGATGTGTTACATTAAAGCGTTCAATTATAACAAATTGGCTTATTGTTGATAATCTCAATATACTATTTTTCATTAAAAATTTTGCATTGTTACACGAACGGTTTAAAATATTCAGGCAGCCTGAAAACACACAGAAAGACACACCATGCTTACTTTTGATAGCAAACAACAACAAACGGTAAAACCTGTGGAATATCCTTGGGTGCTGTTGTTGTTGGCATTTGTTTGGCTGTGGCCAGGTGTGATTCATCGTGATTTATGGAATTTAGAATCAGCTTTATACAGCAGTATTTTACATATACAACAAACAAATAATCTTTTTATATCAAGCCATTATGGGGAAACTTATATTCCCAATATGCCTGTTTATCTGTGGATTGCGGCGGCGTTGCAAAAATTATCCGCCTTATTCTCTATGTCAGGCTATACGGCGGCACGGCTATCCACCACTTTATTGACGGTTTTATCCCTGTGGGCAATGGGCGGGGCTGGACGCGAATTATTAGGCAAATACAACGGCAGAAGTGTGGTGCTGATTTTAATCGGTTGCCCTGGCGTGTTGGTGATTGGGCATTCTTTGGACAGCACCATTATGCTGTTTAGTGCATTTTGCAGTTTTATTTACGGCGTTGCCTTATCACGCAGAAAAACGGTTTTTGGCGGTTTGTTGATTGGTGTATCGTGGTTATTGGCGTTTTGGTCAGGCAATTTACCGCCCTTATTCTTTTTATGGCTCATCACGGTGCTACTACCATTTTCATTGCAATGGCGAACTCGCCGTTATTTGCGTGCCATCACCCTTGCCTTACTCATCGCCCTACCCTTATTGCCTGTGTTGCCATTGTTATTAAAGCACTATAATCCCATTGCTTTTCAAGTTTGGTTCAATCACCATATTTTGGGTATTTTTGGCGGTATGTCGCAACACAATATCGGCTTTTCACCGCTCAAACTATTAAAAGATTTGTTGTGGTTTGCACTACCTGCGTGGCTGATTGCCTTGTGGGCGATTTATCGCCGAAAAATACTCACCAACACCACAGGCTGGTTTTGCTTAACTTGGCTAATCACCGCAAGCATTATTCTTATTTTTCAAAAAGATATTGACAACCGACAACTGATTTGGCTTTTGCCACCATTAGCCATTATCGGTGCGGCAAGTTTGGACGATATTAAACGCGGTGTCGCTGCTTTTTTCAATTGGTTTGGGGTAATGATTTTTGGCTTTTGTGCCTTATTTTTATGGGCAATGTTCTTTGCCATTAACTACGGCGTGCCTTATCGCTTATCCGAATGGGCAAGCCGATTTAATCCCTATTTTTCGCCTGATTGGAATTATTTTCCCATGATTTTAGCCCTGTCATTCACGCCGATTTGGTTATGGGCAGTAACGCGCCGTCATATTCGTGGCAGAAAAGCCATCACCAACTGGGCAGCAGGTATGACACTGATTTGGACAATTTTATTGAGTTTATTTTTGCCGTGGATAGAAAGTCTCAAAAGTTACCGTCCCATTGCCCAAGATATTCAACACAACGCCCCTGATTTTCTCATCAACGATTTAACCCAAGGCAAAGCTTGTCTTGATAGCGACAATATCGCCCTACTGACGGCATTAGATGAATATGTGGGCGTATCGCAACTTTTTTATACACCAACCCCCAATGCACAATGCCACTATCGCATAACCGCATCAGAACAAGGCGTGTTGGATATTCCACAAAATGCACAAATTCTATGGCACGGCACGCGTGGCAAACGCGGCAGAGACACCATTGTGCTGTTTGTTAATCCTAATATCATCAATAAATAAACAGAAAGTACTGCAAAACTCGTCATTTTGACTTTTCCATAGGAAAACGAATAATCTCAACTTATTGTTTTACAATGAGATTCTTCGCTACGCTCAAAATGACGAATGATGATCTCAAATAGGCAGCCTGAAAACAAAAAAGGCAACCTGAAAATTTTTCAAGTTGCCTTGTTTTCATACTGCAAAATACTAATCCAACAGTGTCTCCATCAGATCAATCATAAATTCAGTTTCTTCTTCGGTCAGTTCTTCAAAGCCGTCTGGCATATTTAATTCACTTAAAACACGGCGACCTGCGTCTGTGTCTTTCATATTGATAATGGATTGTCGAACTGTGGGCAGAAATTCGCTTTGTTCAGGGTGCATTAGAATGACATGCGTAATGTCGGTAATGTGGCTTTCAATTAACACTGCCATTTGGTTTTTGGTCATTTCGGATAATGAATGAAACGAACTTGCCACAAAAAATGCCGCATCTGCTTTGCCTTGAATGGCGTGTCGTGCGGCTGCCTGAAAACTGGGAACTTCCACCCATTCTAAATCGGCTTCGGTTAAGTTGGCAGCTTCTAACAGTCGCAAGCCGATTAACTTAACATCACGATTGTTGGTAATCGCAATTTTCATACCTTTTTTTAAGTCGGTAAGTTTCGCCAAACCTGACGCAGAACCTGCAGCAATCACCATTTCATCTGGATTTTTCACAGGTTTGACCACAGGCAGAAAGTTTTTGTCGCGAATTAAAGAAGCGGCATCAAATGGATTGGCATAAATTATATCTACTTGATTTTGCTCCAATATTTGTTGTTGTTCTTCTGCTGAATGCGGTGTTAAAAGGTGAATATTGTTGTCAGTATCGCGTTGTAGCGTGGTGTTGAAAATATGCCAACCGCCAAAGTGTTCTGGCGGAAAATCGGGGGCAATTAACAAATTGGGCATAGTGCCGCCTCCTACGGATTGGATTGGATTAGTCATTGTGTCTTCCCTATAATGCAATAATTTGATTTTTAAGCGTTTTCTTGGGCTTTTAATTCTTTGTATAACGCCGACATTTCGGCGATTTTTTCGCGTGATGGCTGACGGCGAACCGAAGTGTAGCCGACAATTTTGCCGTTTCGTACATTGGGGATAATGGTGGCATAAACCCAGTAAAAACCGCCGTCTTTACGCAGATTTTTCACATAGCCGTGCCATTTTTTGCCACTTTTCACATCGTCCCACAAGCCTTTGAAAGCCGCTTTGGGCAAATCAGGGTGGCGTAAAATGCTGTGGAGCGTACCGATGAGTTCATCGCGTTCCCAGCCACTCATATGCACAAAGGCTTCGTTGGCGTGGGTAATCACACCGTCCAAATCGGTGCGGCTGACAATTAAATAACCCTCGGGAAAAAGGGTTTCCTCATCGGTGGTATAAACGGTGTGTTCAAAATCACCATAATATTTAAGCGTATGCACTTCGTGCGGCTTTTCAGGCACAGGCATAGCGGGCAGAGAACTTGCCATTGTTTTGTTTCCTTTTATGTTTGAGTTAAGTTGTAGTGAGTGGAAATGGTTTGTGCGAATTTATGTATATTAGAAAATGCACAAATAATCGAAATTTCTTGCGAAATTTTCGAGCGGAATTATACTCTTTTTTTGATTTATGTTAAATAGTTACGCTTTTAATCAAGTTAATTCTAATATGCATTCGTATTCCGCACGGTATCTTAAAAACAGACTTTCAGGCTGCCTGAAAATTTATCATAATGAATTTTTTTCATCTGATTTTTTATCTGCCAAGGCGTGTTTTTTCATTGCCTGCAAATACAAGTTAATGGCATACACCAAATCCTGCGTACCAGTGTGATTTAAGGCACTGATTTGGAACAGGCGTGGCGTTTGCGTGTCGAATGCAAATTCATCATTGGGCTTATTGTGTTGCCAGTTGATTTTCTGCAAAAATGCGTTGATTTTATTGTCTTTTTCGTTTTCAGGCAGCATATCGGTTTTGTTAATCACCAACCAGCGTGGCTTTTGGTATAAATCTTCGTCATAACGGCGAAGTTCGTCAATAATGGCGTTATATTCATACGCAGGGTCGGTGGTTTCGTCAAACGGAGCAATATCAACCAAATGCAACAGCAAGCCTGTGCGTGATAAGTGTTTCAAAAAGCGGTGTCCCAAGCCCGCACCTTCGGCGGCACCCTCAATTAAGCCTGGTATGTCCGCCATAACAAAACTGGCGTTATCGTCCAAACGCACCACGCCTAAATTAGGGTGCAGCGTGGTGAATGGATAATCGGCAACTTTCGGACGCGCCGCAGAAACCGCACTGATAAGCGTAGATTTGCCTGCATTGGGCATACCTAAAAGCCCAACATCGGCTAATACTTTGAGTTCTAAAAACAAACGGCGTTGTTCGCCCTCTTCGCCTGGTGTGGCTTGTTTGGGGGAGCGATTAACGGACGATTTGAAGTGAATATTGCCCAAACCGCCTTTGCCGCCTTTCGCCAAGCAGATTTTCTGTCCGTGGCGAGTTAAATCGCCCAACACTTCGCCTGTGTCTGCGTCTTTAATTTGCGTGCCAATCGGCATTTTCAGTTCAATATCGTCTGCCCCTTTGCCGTAACGATCCGAGCCGTGTCCTTTTTCGCCGTTTTTCGCCGCATATTTTTTAACAAAACGATATTCCACCAGCGTGTTGATATTTTCATCAGCCACGGCAAACACACTGCCGCCGCGTCCGCCGTCTCCACCGTCAGGACCGCCCATTGGAATATATTTCTCACGGCGAAAACTCACCGCCCCATTACCGCCATTGCCTGCGGACACTTCAATTTTGGCTTCGTCAATAAATTTCATAGCGTTTTTTCTGTTTTCAGGCTGCCTGAACAAATAGTTAATTACCGTTGTTTTGCCTGATTATATTCTTCTATCCATTGTTTTAATTTAGAAGATAATAAAGATTTATCAGGTAAATATAATTCATAAGCAGACGCATAAATATTGGCATTTTCAGGCAGCGTTAATTGAACTAATGCGTCTTGTTTTTCTTTACACAACAATATGCCGATTGTGGGTTTTTCATATTCTTGTTTTATATAACGATCGTAATAATTAACATACATTTGCATTTGACCTAAATCTTGATGCGTAAGTTTGCCAACTTTTAAATCAATCAATACATAACATTGTAATAAACGATTATAAAAAACTAAATCCACAAAAAAATGTTCTTCGTTGAATGTAAAGCGTTTTTGTCGTGCTTCAAATAAAAATCCTTTGCCTAATTCCAGCAAAAAATGTTGCATTTTATCAATAATGGCATTTTCTAATTTATTTTCACTGTATGCAATATCAGGCGTTAATCCTAAAAATTCCAATGTAAAAGGGTCTTTAATTAAGTCGGACGGTTTTTCTATGGTTTGTCCGTCAATGGATAAACGCATAATTTCTTCTTTATCTCGACTTAACGCTAATCTTTCATATAAACTGGAATGATATTGTCGTTGTAATTGTCGCACACTCCAATTTTGTTTTTGGCTTTCAATTTCATAAAACTTACGTTCATCAGCATTTTTTATACGCATTAAAATTAAATAATGCGACCAAGATAAAGAAAATTGTGGTTGATTCGATTGTTTTTTTATAACTTGTTGTTTTTCTTTTGTTTTTGAAATTTGGTAAACACTGTTTACCAAATTCAAATCAATCGGTGTATAGATAATATAAAACAAACGACACAATTTTAATGTTTCTACTGACCAGCCTTTGCCAAAGCGTTCGGTTAAGCGGTCAGATAAATCTTGCAACACTTGTTTGCCATATTGGGCACGGCTTTGACCTTGCTGTTCATCTTCAACAATATACTGTCCAATCGCATATTTGGTATAAACTTCGGCAGTGTTGATTGTGGTTACAATGCGAGCATGCGATTGCTCAATCAATACACTGATTTTATGATATAAATCATTAACTTGCGGTGTATCCTGCATTGTTTTTCCTTAATCATTGTTCAGGCTGCCTGAAATAGTTTTGGTGGGTTAAAAACCCACCTTATCAAGTTGATTTTACTTATCTTTTGGCACAATGCCTACATTTTTCCAAAAGCTTAATGCCTGTTGCTGCAAGGATTTTTGCCATTCCATAAAGGGAATATGTTTCATATCAAATTGACGGAAAGGGTCAAACCATTTGCCTGCTTGGTTCATCGCACGCGATTGATCTTTAATTTGATTTTGCCAATCAGCAAAAATTTTCATATTTTGTTCCAAAAAAGGAGCAAACAAACTTTGCGATACCTTGCCATACATACGAATCATTTGGCAAATGGTTTCGTTGCTTAAAATCGGCGTGCCACCTGCTTCTTCTTCCGACAAAATTTGCAAAAACACCGAACGCGTCAAATCTTCGCCTGTTTTGGCATCAACAATTTCAATGTCTTCATATTCAATAATCATTTGTTTGACATCGGCAATGGTTACATAACTGCTAATGGCAGTGTCATATAAACGGCGGTTGGGGTATTTTTTAATCAGTCGTTTGTCGCTCATTTTCATTTACTCGCTGTTTGTGGATAAAAATTGTTAGAATTATAGTCGTTTTTGTATTATTTTGCAGTGCAATGTTTTTCAGGCAGCCTGAAAAACATAATATATCAAGGATTAAACTCAATGATTTTACTGACAGGCGGAGCTGGTTATATCGGCTCACACACCGCAGTAGTGCTGTTGCGTGCGGGTTATGAAGTGTTGGTGGTGGATAATTTTTGCAATTCATCACCTGAAAGTTTGAAACGCATAGAAAAAATCACAGGCAAAAAATGCCCTTATATTCGTGGCGATATTCGCGACCGTGCCTTGTTAGACAATGTTTTTCAACAACACACCATTGAAGCAGTGATTCATTTTGCAGGCTTAAAAGCCGTGGGTGAAAGTTACGCCAAACCGTTAGATTATTATCATTGCAATGTGTTTGGCACAATAACATTATTGCAAGCAATGCAAGCGTTTGGCGTAAAAACATTTGTTTTTTCATCATCAGCCACCGTATATGGCAATGCACCCATTCCTTATACCGAACAAACGCCGACTGGCGTGCCAAGCAATCCTTACGGTCGCACCAAACTGCATATTGAACAAATTTTGCAAGATTTAAGTAACAGCGATGACGAATGGAAAATTGCGTTACTGCGTTATTTCAACCCAGTTGCGGCGATTGAAACAGGCGAAATAGGCGAAGACCCATTGGGCATTCCCAATAATTTAATGCCGTTTATTTCGCAAGTCGCTGTCGGCAAATTGCCTGAATTGGCGGTGTTTGGCAATGATTACCCCACACGAGACGGCAGTTGCGTGCGTGATTTTATTCATATTATGGATTTAGCCGAAGGACATTGTGCGGCGTTGGATTTTCTGCAAAATCCTGCTCACCCCAACGGTGTGCATATTTGGAATTTAGGTACAGGCAAGGGTATTAGCGTTTTGGAAATGATTGCCGCCTTTGAAAAAGTTAATCAAGTGAAAATTCCCTATCGCATCGCCCCCAAAAGAGACGGCGATTTGGCAGAGTTTTATGCCAATCCCAATAAAGCCAAAATGGAACTTAACTGGCAAGCCAAACGCAGTTTGGAAGATATGATGCGAGATTTATGGAACTGGCAGAAGAATAATCCCAATGGGTATCGGTAAAAAAATGTTTCAGGTAGCCTGAAAAAGGCTGCCTGAAAAAGGCTGCCTGAAACTTTATGGATTGTCTTTGGGGTAATGTTTATGTTCAGCAAACCGCACATATTTGGTCATTGTATAAAAATAATGATTCACCGCCAAAATCCAACCGATTTTGCCGTCTAAAAAGCCCAAGTGAAAAATATACACCTTGATAAATGCCCACAACGGTCGCAAGATAATATCTCGCAGAAAATAAACGGATTTTTTGTTTTCTTCGTGATAGCGAATAGCAATCAGTTTGGTGTATTGGTCAAACTTGCGATAATAAGCGTCCCAGTTGTCGTAAGTGTAATGCAACATTGGGTTTTTTAATTTTTTTTCAGGATACGGATAATGCAGTTGGGGGTGTACTTGTCCTGTGAGATAAAAATCCTTTTTGGGCAGTAATCGTGTTACAAAATCAGGGTGTAACGCTCCAAAACGCACCAATTTGCGGTGAAAATGATTTAAGCGTTTAATGCGATACGCAAACGGTTCGCCGTCTGCCAATTTTTGTTGAATTTCTTGTGCCAAAGGGGGCGT
The DNA here is from genome assembly GCA_017934045.1 of Neisseriaceae bacterium. GTDB lineage: Bacteria > Pseudomonadota > Gammaproteobacteria > Burkholderiales > Neisseriaceae > RGIG9985. The sequence goes on from JAGBKK010000025.1 coordinate 28,505, forward strand.
AATGCGTTCGTCTGCGTCTATCAGTAAAACCCAATCGTGCGTGGCTTGTTGAATGGAAAAATTTTGCTGTCCGCTCCAATCGCCGTTCATCGCTCGTTGCACCACTTTTGCTCCCAATGAAGTGGCAATTTCTGCTGTTTTATCCGTAGAAAAATCGTCAATCACCACAATTTCATCAGCAAAATTAACCGATTGAATACAATCGGCAATATTTTTTTCTTCATTACGAGCAACAATTAACACAGACAGTTTATTCATACGGATTTTCCAAATGATTCATCATTTGCAACAAAAATTGACGCACCTGGCTTTCATCGCAACCCATTAACAGTGCGTCTTCAAAAGCGTCTTGGGCAGTTTGAAAAAGTTCGGTCATATTTTCTTGCATCACTTTAACTTTTTCAGTGCAAGCCACGGTTTTGCCGTGTTTATCGTGCCATTTCGGAAAAGCAGGAAGCGACATATCTTAATATAATTGCGGACGGTTAGGGTTAATGCGTCTGGCACCGACATAGTGTTTGATATAATAGGCTTTTTCTAAATTGGCAATTTGAATGCGTTTGCCTGTGCGTGGCGAGTGAATAAACTTGCCATCGCCAATATACATACCCACATGCCCCACGCGTCTGCCGTAACGCGAGAAAAACACCAAGTCGCCAGGTTGCAAATCAGCTTTTTTCACAGGCATACCCACTTTTGCCATTTCGGACGAAGTACGCGGCAGATTCACCCCCCACGCTTGACGGAACACATATTGAATAAAGCCACTACAATCCAAACCAGTTTTGGGCGAAGTGCCACCCCAACGGTAGGAAATGCCAATCAGGCTCATCGCACTCATCAATAAATCGTCTGCGCGTTCTTTGTTATACACCGCAGGATTATCTTCATCGTATTCGTGTGCTTGAACAGAACTGGCAGGCGGTGCAATCGGTCGCACGGTGGATTTTTTCTTCTTTTTTTTCTTTTTCTTATTAGCGGTTTTAACAACCGATGAAGATTGATGAACAGTATCTTGACTTTGAGCGTTATCAGGTGTGTTTTGTAAAGACGGTGGCAGTGGATTGGTTGTGGGCAATGGCAGCGTATCGGTGATAGGTGTGGCTTGCACAGGGAATGACACCAAAGTGCAAACAGTCAAAAGCAACACACTGCGAGTCAATAAATCGGACAACTTCATACGCTTGTTTGAAACAGTAAATAATCAACAAAAATTTGGGGGGTATTATACATTATTTACGACACTCGCCCAAATGGAATTACCCAAAAACGCCATTTTATAGTCGATAAACTTCAAAAGTAGAAAAGGCGTAACGCCTGCGACAGTATAAATAATACGGCAAGGCGAAAGAACGCATTATCATTTTGAAGTTTATCGACTATACTGTCGTGGCGTTTGGTAGAAATTTCTATATAACCCAAAATCATAAACATAGCCCAAAGTATTCTTTTACTTTTTTTCAGGCTGCCTTATCATTTGTCCTGTTCATTTTATTCAATAAGGAAAAACACCATGACAATTGCCAACAGCATTACCGATTTAATCGGCAAAACGCCGCTTTTGAAACTCAATCGCTTAAATACAAGCCAAGCAGAAGTGGTGTTGAAATTGGAATTTTTTAATCCAGGCAACAGCGTCAAAGACCGCATTGCAGCGGCGATGATTGCAGACGCAGAACAACAAGGCAAAATCACGCCTGATACGGTTTTGGTTGAACCCACCAGTGGCAATACAGGCATTGGTTTGGCAATGGTGTGTGCCGCCAAAGGCTATAAATTGGTAATTATTATGCCCGAATCGATGAGTCGCGAACGCAAAATGTTAATGCGTGCCTTTGGGGCGAAGTTAATTCTCACACCAGCTGCCGAAGGCATGGCAGGAGCGATTGCCGCCGCACAAAAATTAGTAGCAGAAAATCCTGATACGCATATCATTTTGCAACAGTTTGAAAATCCAGCCAATCCTGCCGCTCACCGAGCAACTACGGCAGAAGAAATTTGGCAAGACACAGACGGCAAAGTGGATATTTTTGTCGCAGGTGTCGGCACAGGCGGCACGATTACAGGCGTGGGCGAAGTGTTAAAACAAAAAAATCCCAATATTAAAATTGTCGCCGTTGAACCTGAAACTTCGCCCGTGTTATCAGGCGGACAAAAAGGAGCGCACCCCATTCAAGGCATTGGTGCTGGCTTTGTGCCGAAAGTATTGAACACCGCTATTTATGACGAAATCATCACCGTTTCAGGTGACAATGCTTTTGAAACCGCACGAAATTTGGCACAGCAAGAAGGCGTTTTGGCAGGTATTTCGTCAGGAGCAGCCACATGGGCAGCGTTGCAACTTGCCAAACGCCCTGACAACGCAGGCAAACGCATTGTGGTGTTAATTCCGTCTTACGGCGAACGCTATCTTTCCACGCCATTGTATGAACATTTGGCATAGGTTTTCAGATTTACTGTTACTACAAGCCGTAGCAACGCTACGGCGTAGTCATCTTCTTGCTATTCAGAATAAATCTATCAACAAAACAGCCACAGAGTAAGCAATTTATTAAGAACGCTGTTTTATTTTCAGGCAGCCTGAAAAGTCTTTATTTGATAATCGTTAATAATTCATTTCACACTTATGGTAGGCTATTGGCTTGATTGTCGTCAAAAGGATAGCAAAATGTTGCGTGCGTTATTTAATCAGTGGTGCAAAGTTAATTTAATGTTGCAAATTATCATCGGCATTGTGTTGGGGCTAATTGTCGGCATTGCTCTGCCTGATGTGGGCAATAGTGTGGCGTTTTTGGGTGATTTTTTTGTAAAAGCCTTAAAATCCGTTGCCCCTGTGTTGGTGTTTATTTTGGTGCTGTCTGCCATTGCCCAGCACCGTTCAGAACACCCCACCAACATTCGCGACATTTTGGTGTTGTATTTAATCGGCACTTTTGCGGCGGCTTTGTGTGCGGTTTCGGCGTGTTTTATCTTAAAACCCACCCTGCTTTTGACGAATATCGAAGCATACGATGCGTCCAACGCACCAGGCGGCGTGGTGTTGGTGCTGAAAAATCTGCTGATGAATTTAGCCGACAATCCCTTTTCCGCCATTGCCAATGCTAACTATATTGGCATTTTAGCGTGGGCAAGCATTGTTGGTTTTGCCTTAAAATCAGCGTCCGAACACACCAAAGTGTTTTTAAGCGAATTATCAGACGCAGTCTCGTTTATGGTAAAAATCGTTATTCGATTAGCGCCCTTTGGCGTATTTGGCTTGGTGGCACAAACTTTGGCAAACACTTCATTTGGCGAATTTGTTAGCACCTATGCCGTATTACTGTTCGCATTAGTCGGTGCAATGCTGTTTGTCGCATTAGTGCTTAACCCATTGATTGTATTTGTTAAAATTCGCAAAAACCCTTATCCTTTGGTTTTAACTTGTCTGTCTCAAAGCGGTTTGACGGCGTTTTTCACCCGCTCATCTGCTGCCAACATTCCTGTGAATATGGATTTATGCAAAAAATTAAACTTAAATCCAGACACTTATTCGGTTTCCATACCTTTGGGTGCGACCATCAATATGGCAGGTGCCGCCATTACCATTACCGTTATGGCATTAGCCGCCGCCAATACGCTGGGTATGCAAGTGGGCTTTTTAGAAGCCTTATTATTAAGCATTGTTGCGTCTTTGTGTGCCTGCGGAGCGTAAGGCGTGGCAGGCGGCTCGTTACTGTTAATCCCTTTGGCGTGCAGTTTGTTTAACATCGACAACACCATTGCCGCCCAAGTCATCGGTATCGGTATGATTATTGGCGTAATCCAAGACTCCGCCGAAACCGCCCTGAACTCATCAACCGATGTGATTTTCACTGCGGCGGCAGAATGGGGCAAGAAAAAGTAAATCAATCATTGGGCAGGTGGGTTTCTCTGCCAGCAAACACAGCGTAGCGTGGGCAACTTTGTTGCCCACGCAGTTTTCAGGCAGCCTGAAAGTGTTAAATTATTTACTTATGATACTAATACTGATACCATAAACACTATGGACAAAATCGAAAAAATCCTAATAGCGATGAAAAATAGCCCACAGAATGTGCGTTATGCGGATTTATTGGCTGTTTGTCGTGCATTTTTTGGTGAGCCACGCCAAACTGGGAGCAGTCATACGGTGTTCAAAACGCCGTGGCAAGGCGACCCACGCATTAACATTCAAAAATCAGGGGATAAAGCAAAAGCCTATCAAGTGCGACAAGTTTTATCAGCGATTGATAAATTGAAAGGACATAAATCATGAACCACTACACCTACCGTGTTTTTTGGAGTGATGAAGACCAAGAATTTGTTGCTTTGTGTGCCGAATTTCCGTCTTTATCTTGGTTAGCCGATACACCTGCTAACGCTGTTTCTGCCTTGCAACAATTAGTTGATGAGACGGTTGCAGATATGCAAGAGAATAACGAACCCATACCGCAACCTTTATCCGAACGGCAATACAGCGGTAAATTCAACATTCGCATTCCGCCAGCATTGCACCGAGCATTAGCGATTGAAGCCGCTGAAAATCAAATCAGTATGAACCGTTTGATTTCTAATAAATTATCAATGGCGTAAATAATGCTTTCAGGCAGCCTGAAAATATTATGAAACGCGTGGTGGGCAAGTTTCCACCCTACGCCCCTACTGTCAAAAGCGAGCCGTGATGAAATCACGGTGTGGCAATCTTCAAACTACGGAGAACGGACTTAATCAATCGTCTCCCCTACGGCTGAAAACTGAAATCAATCGTATTGATTATTCATACCCCCAGAAGTATAATCAAAAGAGTAAATGAACAGGTTGTCAAAATGGCAAGCAGTAGAGATATTATTAAAATCATACAAGCCGATGGTTGGTTTGAAATTAAATCTAATTCAGGCAGCCACAGGCAATTCAAGCACCCCATTAAAAAAGGGCGTGTTACCGTGCCGCACCCTAAAAAGGATATTCCCAAGCCGACTTTTGACAGCATTATGAAACAAGCAGGATTAGGAGATTAACATGTTGTATCCGATTGCCGTTTTTAAAGGTGATGAAAAAACCGCACACGCCATTATTTTTCCTGATATAGAAAATGGAGCGACTTGTTGCGATGAATTATCCGATATGCTCACAATGGCAAATGAATTTATAGACCTGCATTTTAGCGGATTAGCCGAAGACGGTGAAAAAATTCCTTTACCGCAAAATTTTGATAAACACTTAAATAATCCCAAATATCAAGGCTGTATGTGGGCTTGGGTTGATGTTGATTTGTCTAAATACGATATTAAAACCCATAAAATCAATGTTACTTTACCGCAATTTTTAATCACCAAAATTGATGAGAAAGTGGCAGCACACAAAGCGTTATACAAAAGCCGTAGCAATTATTTAACTCAATTAGCCATCAATGATTTAAGGTGATTTACTTTCAGGCAGCCTGAAAGGCTTAATGCAATGCCGTTAGAACGCCTATCGGCGTTGCTCAATGACAGCGTCATTGAGTGGATTGCCACGCCTGACTGCGTCAGGCTCGCAATGACACGCAGGGTTAAATTTAGGTTTCAGGCAGCCCATATCGTCATTGCGAGCCGTGCCAAAAGCACGGCGTGGCAATCTCCTGAAACAATTTTTAAACGAGCGACAAGCGAGTTTAAAAACTGTTTCAGGGTAGCCTATCAAATACAACGACAACGCAAAAAGCCTTTCAGGCAGCCTGAAAAATCAATTTTTAGAAGTTCTTTTTTGATATTCCTGCATTAAAAACGCCACGATTTCTTCTTCGGTGATTGTTTTGGGCAAGCCGTAGGCGGTTAATACGGCGGTGTCGTTGGCTTTGTGGGCGGCTCGTAAATCGGGCGGCATGGTGAGTTCATCGTATAAATCTGCCAAAGAACTGGTCGGATAATTTGCCCGTGCGTCCAAAATCGCCTGTGCGGTGTGTTCGATTTTGGCTTTTTGGGCGGTATCGGGTTCGCACCAGATAAAGTTGTTATACACAATATTGCCTGAATAGCGATAACGCATTTCCAAACGCCCAGCAACCGCACGCATCCACGCCATATGCACGGAACTGGTTAATACGCCAAACATATATAAATCGGCGTTGGGGATTAGTAAATTTGCATTTCCACAAATGGTTTCAGGTTTTTCAAACCCGATAGGAATATATTTTCTATTTTCAGAAGAATGACTTGGAAACAGTAAATAATTTGTTTCAGGTTGCCTGATTTCCATAAATCGTGTTGAATAATCTGCAAATTTTCTTGTTGCGGCTTTTGTGCTTTTTAACCTAAATTCTTGAACTCGTTTTATTCTTTCCATAACTTTGGGCATTGATTTTAATTCACTTGGTGTAGCATTGATAAGCCACAAACACCAGCGTTCTTCATTGTGTAAAAACTCTCTCGCTCCGTAGAATTTTCTAATATATTTTTCCGCTTTGGGTTCTTTTACTAAAAAATCTTCTTTTTCTTCGGTTGTGAAAAAGAAATTTCCGTCATCAACAGGAATACTGCCTTTTAGTATGTCTGTAACATTGCAAATAGGTTTGTTGCGACTTTCAATCAATATATCAGGTGGTGCGTCAATTAAATAGGCGTTAATGTTTTTGGCGGTGATTTGTTTGTCGCCGTCATAAATGATTTTTTGTTTTTTCAGGCTGCCTGAAAACATTTCGTCATTCTGAACTTGCGTAGCAAGTGAAGAATCTCGATTGTTTGATAAAGATTCTTCGCTATCGCTCAGAATGACGGAAGTGGTAGTGTTGTTATTTGTTTTCAGGCTGCCTGAAAGGTTTTCCGTCATTGATTGCTCCGTTGTAGGGTGGGCATCCTTGCCCACCATTGCACCGTTAGGTGCAAAATCAATGTTTGCATTATCTGTAATGATATTTGTGTTATCAACGCCTGTCGGCGTTGTGGTGGGCTGGAAAGCCCACCCTACGGCTTTGTCGTTATTGTTGTTCGGTGCGTTCTCCGTAGCAGGGAGATTGCCACGCTCGCTTTGCTCGCTCGCAATGACGGTAGGGGGTTCGGCGGTGTTGTTGTTTGTTTTCAGGCTGCCTGAAAGGTTGTTTGTATTCATTTGGTTTTTATCAACGCCTGTCGGCGTTGTTGGTGGGTTGGAAACCCACCCTACGGCGTTTCTGTTGTTTTTCAGGCTGCCTGAAAGGCTGAAACCGATAATCACGCAATGCACTGCTGCTTTGTCGTAGGCTTCGCTGTCCCAACGGAATGTGCGGTAGGCAAAATTAAATTGTATTTGATAGCGTTCTTTTAAGTGTTTGAATACAAATGCAGGTTGTTCGCCTTGACAAATGGAGTTTGTGGATACAAAGGCTGCCTGAATGTTTGTTCCTTGCATATAGCCACAGGCTTTGTAATACCAGCCTGCAACATAATCTACTTTGCCTGCGGTTTTTAAGGGCTTGCCGTTTTCATCAATTAAAACGCTTAATAAATCGTCTTTTTGTGCTTTGTTTTGTAAGGAGTAGCCCACAAACGGCGGATTGCCCATAATATAATTTAATTCACTCGCAGGGATAACGCTGTTCCAGTCTATCCGCAGAGCATTGCCTTCGACAAATGTGGCGTGGGTTTTGAGTGGTAGGTATTCTATTTGCGTGTCGCTAAAAATTTCTTCGGTTTGGTGTTTGCTTTGTATTTCGGCAATCCATAAGGCGGTTTGGGCAACCGATACGGCAAAGTCGTTGATTTCTATGCCGTAAAACTGGCTAATGGATACTTTAATCGGGTCGATGAGTTGTTTTTGTCCGCCATAGGCAAAGGCTAATGCTTGGTTTTCTATGTGTCTTAATGAGATGTAGGTTTCGGTTAAAAAGTTCCCACTTCCTGCGGCTGGGTCTAAAAAGGTTAATGACGCTAATTTGTGCTGAAATTCTGCTACGCGTTTCATTATGGTGGCTTTTTGTTTGAGTTGCAGAATTTGGGCTAATTCGTCTTTTAAGTCGTCTAAAAATAAGGGGTCGATGACTTTGTGTATGTTTTCAATCGAAGTGTAGTGCATGCCGCCACTTCTGCGTGTTTCGGGGTTTAAGGTGCTTTCAAATACGGCGCCAAATATGGTGGGGGATATTTCTGACCAGTCAAATTCGCAGGCGGTGGTGGTGATGAGACGGTAAATTTCGTCATTCATCAAGGGTATTTCTATGTCGCCTGTGAATAATCCGCCGTTGGCATAGGGAAATTGTAAGCAGTCGTCTGATAAATATAGGTTTTGTCGCTGGTTTTGTGGGGTGTTTAAGACGGTGAATAGGTCTATCAATGCTTGCCGCATGCTTTGGGGGCTGTGGTTGAGTAAATAATCGCGAAAGGCATCTTTGGCGTGAAAAATGTCGGTGTCTTCGGCATATAAGCAGAATACTAATCGCACGCACAGTTTGTTTAGGCTTTCGATTGATTTGGGATTGCTCATATCTTTGTATTGACGGGCGATTGCGTCATACAATAATCCGACAATTTTGCCTGCTTCTATGGAGAGTTCGACTTCTTTTTGTATGTGGGCATTGCTGTGGTTATCAATAATAAACGATAAGCGGTGATATTCTTTTTGTAGGTCTTTGAGTAAAACAATTTGCGGTGCGTCTTGCGGCTTTTCCATGTCGTGAATGTGAAATTCGCGAAAATTGCAGGCAATAATATAGCGTGGCTTGGCAGATAAGGGCAGTTCATCGGCATAACGCTTGGCTTGTTGGTATGGGGTGAGCATGCTGCCGTCCGACTGCTTGGCAGGCTTCAATAGGTCTTTGTCGGCGGATTTTTGTTCAATCAGAATTTTGGTCGGGGCAATGTATGCGTCTATAAAATTGCGTGATTTGGATTGAACGGTTTTTTCATATTCAATAATGTCTTCTGTTTTTGCTACACCAAAAATATCTCGCAAAAGCATATTCCAAAACGCTTGCGTCTCGCCTTTTTCATAACCTTGCTTGTCTTTCCAGTGCTGATAAAAGGCTTTGGCGGCTTGCTTTTGCTGTTTTTGGGTGAGCATTTTAAGTTTCCTGTTTTTTGCAGTGGGAATGGGGATTATAAGGGATTTTTGAAGCAAGTGTAGGGTGTGGGCAACTTGTTGCCTACGCGGTTAAATTTTAATTTTCTGCCGTAGGGTGGGTATCCTTGCCCACCGTCAAACCGCAGGTTTGATTGTGGTTGTTATCAACTTCTCGCAGCATTGTGGTGGGCAAGGCTACCCACCCTACGGCGTTTCTGTTGATTTTCAGGCTGCCTGAAAAAAAACGGTATTCAAAAGAATACCGTTTTTGTTATATAACAAATATATTTACTTGCTTGCTTTTTCCAACGCCTGTGTAATATCGGCGATGATGTCGTCAATGTGTTCCAAGCCAATCGACAGACGCACCATATCAGGCGACACGCCTGCGGTGGCGAGTTCTTCATCGTTTAACTGGCGGTGCGTGGTGCTGGCTGAATGCGTTGCCAGAGAGCGAGCGTCTCCAATATTCACCAAACGATACAGCATTTGCAAGGAATCCAAGAATTTCGCACCTGCGGTTCTGCCGCCTTTAATGCCGAAACTCATCACGCCTGATGCCATTCCTGAATAATCTCGGTCAATCAAGGCTTTGTATTTGCTTTCAGGCAGCCCTGGATAATTGACCCACGATACTTCGGGGCGTTTTTTCAAAAATTCTGCCACTGCCAGAGTGTTGCTGCTGTGGCGTTCCATACGCAACGCCAAAGTTTCCAAGCCAATCAAGGTAAGCATGACATTGAACGGACTGGGTGCCGCTCCTGTGTTGCGTAACGGCACAACCCTTGCCCGTGCTATATACGCCGCATTGCCGAAGTCTTTACTATACACAACACCGTGACAGGCTGGGTCTGGCGTGGTGAGTGCTTCAAAGCGGCGGCTTTGCGTCCAGTCGAATTTACCACTGTCGATAATCGCTCCGCCCAAAGCATTGCCGTGTCCGTTGATAAATTTGGTGGTGGCTTCCACCACAATATCCGCCCCCAATTCAATCGGACGACACAAAACAGGGCTGGCAACGGTGTTATCCACAATCAACGGCAACCCTTGTGCGTGGGCGATTTGGGCGATTTTGGGAATGTCTGCCACAATCACCGCAGGATTGCTAATGCTTTCGATAAACACTAACTTGGTGTTTTCATCAACCAATTCGGCGATTTTTTCAGGGTGATCGACATCAAAAAAGCGTGTTTCAATGCCTTGATTTTTCATATTGTGGGCGAATAAATTGTAAGTGCCACCATACAAAGCGGAAGACGCAATAATGTTGTCGCCTGCTTTGGCAATGGTTTGAATGGCATACAACACCGCCGACATTCCGCTGGAAGTGCAAAGCCCTGCAATACCGCCTTCCATCGCTGCCAAGCGTTTTTCCAACACATCGGCGGTGGGGTTCATAATGCGTGTGTAAATATTGCCTGGCACTTTCAAATCAAACAAATCCGCACCGTGCTGGGCGTTGTCGAATGTGTAACTAACGGTTTGATAAAGCGGTACAGTTGCCGAATGCGTGGTCGGTTCAGGCGTGTAACCTGCGTGAATGGATTGGGTTTCGATTTTCATCACAAAATGTCCTGATTTATTTCTTCATAAAAAGGAACTATTGTATTACGATTTTGATGTTTTAGGCTGCCTGAAATCTATTTAATTTACCATAAGTTAGCATTTGTTAATATTCTTAATGATAATAAATAATATAAATTGCTAATATTATGTTTAATTTGCTATATTTCGCACTGTCGTTTTAAGAATGGAGTTTTAAAAAAATGGCAAACAAAATCTTTTTGCAAGATGCGGGTATGCAATATCTGATTGCATTGCAAGAGTGGCGTGCTGAACACAGCGATGGCTGGTCGGCATTTTTTTCACAAGCAACCAGTTACACGGGTATGCAAACCATTCTGTTGATTATGGCGTGCATTTATTGGGCAGTCGATAAACGCATGGGGCAACAACTGTTAATGGGTTGGAATACAGGGCGATTGGCGTTGGGCTTTTTCAAAATTTGGGCGTGTATTTACCGTCCGTGGATTTTGGACGCACGCATTGAACCTGACCCCAAAATCAAAGCAGGGGCAACAGGTTATTCATTCCCCAGTGGGCATAGTATGTCGGCGGCGGCGTGCTTTGGCGGTATTGCCATGCAAAAGGAAACTTCTCGCCGTTTCGCCATACTGTTGGTGTTGATTGTGCTGATTGTGGCATTTAGCCGCAACTTCTTATCCGTGCATACGCCACAAGATGTGGTAGTCGGTATGGCATTAGGCTTTGGTGCAGCATGGTTTGGCATTTGGTTGTTCAATAAAATTGAAGCGTCTGACGGTCCTTTGGATATTATTGTTGCCGCTGTGGCTGTGGTTTTGGCGTTGTTAGTGGCTTGGTTTGCTGCAACCAAACAATATCCTGTGGATTATGACGAATCAGGCAAAATCTTGGTTGAAGGTCAAAAAATGGCAACCGACACTTACAAAGCCGTAGGTTGGACAATCGGTTTCTTTATTTCTTTTGTCATTGAACGCCGTTTTGTGAAATTCACCACCGCAGGCACCACAATGGAACGCTTGGAACGCTTGGTATTCTGCTTGTTTTTGTATTACATTTATTACAAAATCATCTATCCGATTTTCCGTGGTGCGTTCGACAACAAAGGTTTAGGTGCGGCTGTGGTTTGCTTTGTGGAAATGGTGTATATCGTATTGTTAGCACCCATTGTGATTAAATTTTTACAACGCAAAAGCGAAGTGGCACAAGCGGCATTAGCCGAAGGCAAATAATCATTTGTTTTGATGAAAAAATCTCTCCACAAATTGTGGGGAGATTTTTTTTCAGGCTGCCTGAAACATAAAAAACCCTTTCAGGCAGCCTGAAAGGGTTTTAAATCGACTATTACAGATGATTATTTCTTATCGTCTTTCACTTCTTCAAAGTCTGCATCGACCACATCGTCATCTTTTTTCGCTCCGCCGTCAGACGCACCTGCATTGGCTTGACCTTCGGCTTGTGCTTGGGCGTACATCATTTCGCCTAATTTTTGGCTGGCGGTGGCTAACGCTTCGGATTTTGCGTCAATCGCGGCTTTGTCATCGCCTTTAACGGCTTCTTCGGCGGCTTTCAAAGCGTCTTCGATTTTGGCTTTTTCGTCCGCAGGCAATTTGTCGCCGTAATCGGTAAGCGATTTTTTCACCGAGTGAATCAGGGCTTCGGCTTGGTTGCGGCTTTGCACCAACTCGGTTAATTTGCGATCTTCTTCGGCGTTGGCTTCTGCGTCTTTCACCATGCGTTCGATTTCTTCTTCACTCAAACCGCTGGACGCTTGAATGGTAATATTGGCTTCTTTGCCTGTGCCTTTGTCTTTGGCGGATACATGCAAAATGCCGTTGGCGTCAATGTCGAAAGTTACTTCAATTTGTGGCACGCCACGCGGTGCTGGTGGAATGTCGGTGAGATTGAATTGTCCTAACGATTTATTCGCAGACGCACGGTCGCGTTCGCCTTGCAACACATGAATGGTAACCGTGGTTTGGTTGTTTTCCGCAGTCGAAAACACTTGCGAGTGCTTGGTGGGAATGGTGGTGTTTTTGTTGATGAGTTTGGTCATCACACCGCCCATAGTTTCAATGCCTAACGACAATGGGGTTACATCAAGCAAGAGAACATCGGTTCTATCGCCTGATAATACCGCTCCCTGAATAGCCGCACCCACAGCAACCGCTTCGTCTGGATTCACATCTTTACGCGGTTCTTTGCCGAAAAAGGCTTTCACGGCTTCTTGCACTTTGGGCATACGGGTTTGACCGCCGACCAAAATCACATCGTTAATGTCATTCACCGACAAACCTGCGTCTTTTAAAGCAATTTTGCACGGTTCAATCGAGCGGGCAACCAAGTCTTCCACCAAACTTTCAAATTTGGCACGGGTGATTTTCATTGCCAAGTGTTTAGGACCTGTTGCGTCCATCGTGATATAAGGCAAGTTGATTTCGGTTTGCGAGCCCGAAGATAATTCGATTTTGGCTTTTTCAGCGGCTTCTTTTAAGCGTTGCAAAGCCATTACATCAGTTTTCAAATCAATGCCTTGTTCTTTTTTGAACTCGTCAATAATATAGTCAATCAAGCGTTGGTCGAAGTCTTCACCGCCCAAGAATGTATCGCCGTTGGTGGCTAATACTTCAAATTGTTTGTCGCCATCAACATCGGCAATTTCGATAATCGAAATATCAAAAGTACCGCCGCCCAAGTCATACACCGCAATTTTGCGGTCGCCTTTTTCACCTTTGTCCATACCGAACGCTAATGCGGCGGCTGTCGGTTCGTTGATAATGCGTTTAACTTCCAAACCTGCAATGCGACCTGCGTCTTTGGTGGCTTGGCGTTGGCTGTCGTTAAAGTAGGCAGGAACGGTAATCACCGCTTCGGTTACAGGCTCGCCCAAGTAATCTTCGGCGGCTTTTTTCATTTTGCGTAAAATTTCGGCGGATACTTGTGGCGGCGACAATTCTTTGCCTTGTGCTTTCACCCAAGCATCGCCATTGCCTGCTTTGATGATTTCAAACGGCATGGTTTCAATGTCTCGTTGCACTTCCGCGTCTTCAAAGCGTCTGCCGATTAAGCGTTTCACCGCATACACCGTGTTTTTCGCATTCGTAACTGCTTGGCGTTTGGCAGGCGCACCCACCAAAATTTCGTTATCTGTATAAGCAATAATAGACGGCGTGGTTCTTGCACCTTCGGCGTTTTCAATCACCTTGGTGTTACCGCCTTCGGAAATAGATACACAAGAATTGGTTGTACCTAAATCAATACCAATGACTTTTGCCATAATGTTTGCTCCTTAAAAATTCAATGCAATTTCAATTGAAAAGCAAGATAGGGGGTGTTTGGCGTTTTTCAAGTGTGGGGGCGGAAAAAAATATTTTACGCTTGGGAATTGGCAATATTATAGTTGTTAAACTTCAAAACAATAACAGGCGGCTTTACCTACGACAGTATAAATAATATGGCAAGGCGTGCTAACGCATTAGTGTTTTGAAGTTTAGCGACTATATTCAGTTTGCTTGCTGATGAAAAGCACATAATTCTTGCACAACACATTGATGACACAAGGGTTTTCGTGCTTTACAAGTGTATCTGCCGTGCAAAATCAACAAATGATGAGCGTCTTTTAAATATTTTTTAGGCGTGTTTTTCAGTAAGCCTTGTTCTACTGCCAACACCGTTTTACCAACCGCCAAACCCGTGCGATTGGCAACACGAAAAATATGCGTATCCACCGCAATGGTAGGTTCGCCAAAAGCGGTATTCAGCACCACATTAGCGGTTTTGCGTCCCACGCCTGCAAGGCTTTCTAAATCAGCACGATTATTTGGCACTTGACCATTAAATTTTTCTACCAATGTTTGGCAACACGCCGCAATATGCCGTGCCTTGTTGCGATACAGTCCAATCGATTGAATATACGGAATAATGCCATTTTCGCCCAACGCCGCCATTTTGTCAGGATTAGGGGCAGCCTGAAAAAGAGCAGGCGTTACTTTATTGACAGAAACATCAGTCGCTTGTGCCGATAAAATCACCGCAATCAATAATTCAAATTCATTGCGATAATGTAATTCCGTGGTCGGATTTTTAATGTGTTGCGATAAAATATGAAAAAATTGCTTTCTTTGATTTGCATTCATTTTCAGGCTGCCTGAAAGATTAAAAATTATCTTCTTCTGCTTTGTTTTCAAATGGTAACTCTTTAATGCCTAATTCTTTGGCGGTTTTTGGGCTAATGGCGGTTACGCCCCGTTGTTCTAATGATTGTCGTGCGTCTTTGGCGACTTCTGCCCCTGAAATGGCGATTTTGGCACTTTGTTGTAAATTTTTTGGCATCATTTTTTGCGACAATTCTGTGGCAGACGCTTCGGCTAACATATTGAGAATTAACTCAATATTCGTCATATTATCACGCAAGTTTTCTTTTTTTAACCCTTTGAATTGTTTATATTCTTTTGATGACATATCCGCCCAAGAGCGATACATTAAATCAGTCAGTTGTGCATATTCCTTACCTTTTTTCACACCTGATTTATCCCATTCATCGGTTAAATTTTTACGCACTTCAATCGATTTAATGCGTTGGTTTATCCAATTTTCGCTATAACCCAAATGACGATAATTTTGTACGGCTCGATCAATCGACAGTTCGGGGTCTATGCTTTCGTCCAAAAATTGACTGCCCACTTGGGCAAGCCACAGTTTAAACGGTTCGGCTTTTTTGCTGGGGATAGACTGCACAAGTCGCAAAAGTTGTTGAATATCAGCCACATCGGTCAAACGCATTTTGCCATCTGCGGCAGGCAGTTTCAAAGCGTGACAATTTGTCACGCTTTCATTACCTTCGGCTTTTAAGCGTTGTTTGAGTTTTCGCCAATAAGCAGGTGCGTCAAGACTTTCCGTCAATGCGGCAATAATATCCACAATGGCAAAATACCATTTTTCTTGTTCGCTATCCCAAATAGAGCGAATTTGTTGGTTTTCAAAAAGTTGTATTGTATTTTGCATAATTCAGGCTGCCTGAAATTATTTTTTTGATAAACAATCTGTTTTATTTTTATAATCTAATTTATTTGTAATGTATATATATTTTACAAATAAATTTTGTTTATATTTTACTTGAAGACAACTGTCTTCTGAATAATTTTCTGTTTTAAAAGAAAACATTTCGTTTTTGCCATTATCAAATATAAAATAATGATAATAAGTTGGTGTCCAACTTTTATAGTGTCTTTCTTTTTTTACATAATCGACATAAACTTGATGTATTTCAGCAGGTTGGAATATTGTTATTATTGCCCCAAAAATATTACATAGCCACCAAACATTGATAAAATAAAACATTGAAAAAAATAATATACCGACAACTTTTCTAAAAAAACTAAACTCTTTCCATGAAATAAATATATTAACGGCTAAATAGAGCATCAATAACAATGTAATGGTAATATGAATAATAAAATTGTCGTGATTGGTTTTAAATCCCCATAAAGAATAATTAATCAATCCAATCGGAAAGACTCCGATTAACATAAATCGGGTGAATTTATGAAAAAATGGGTCTTTTTCTACAATAACAACTTCTTCTTCCATTTTTATTTTCCATATCTTTCAGGCTGCCTGAAAATTTATAAAAAATCTGTTTTCCGTAGTTAGGGGATTACCACGCATTAACTTTGTTAATGCTCGTAATGACCGTATTTTTTTCAGGCTGCCTGAATGATTTTTTCGTTTGGTGGGTTGGAAACCCACCCTACGCCTTACAACAACACTTTCTCCACGCCGCCGTTTTGTAGTTTGTCTAAATATTCGGCGTGCCAGTTTTCGCCTAATAATAGGCGTGCGGTTTCGACTACGAGAAATTCGCTTTCAACGCCTGTATCCAAGCGGTAGCGGTTTAAGCCTTGTAGGCACGCTGGGCAGGTGGTGAGTATTTTGACATTATCGCGGTTTTCAAGACTTGCCAAATTTTTGTTGATTTCTTCCTGTTTGCGGAATTTCACTTGGGTGGCAATGTCGGGGCGATTAACCGCAAATGTGCCGCTTTCGCCGCAGCAACGGTCGGATAAAATCACGCCGTCTCCCATTAAACCTTTGACGACATTCATCGGAGCGGTGGTTTTAATCGGGCTGTGGCAAGGGTCGTGATACAAATACGGCTTACCCTGTGCGTTTTCAGGCAGCCTGATTTCTTTTTCTAATAAATATTCGTGAATGTCGATAATGCGACAATCAGGGAATATTTTTTCAAAATGGTATTCTAATAATTGGTCGTAGCAGGTGCCGCAACTGACGACTACGGTTTTTATGTCTAAATAATTCAATGTGTTAGCCACTCGGTGAAACAGCACTCGATTGGCAGTAACTAATGCATCGCCTTTGTCTTTGCGTCCTGTGGCGGTTTGTGGGTAGCCACAGCACACATAGCCTGGTGGTAAAACGGTTTGCACACCTGCTTGCCACAGCATTGCCAAAACTGCCATTGAAATTTGGCTGAATAAGCGTTCGGAGCCGCAACCTGGAAAATAGAACACGGCTTCGGTGTCGTCTGGCAGTTGTGGGTTGCGGATAATCGGCACAAATTTACGGTCTTCAATGTCTAATAATTGCCGTGCGGTTTTGCTGGGCACGCCGCTGGGTAAGGGGCGATTGACAAAATGCACCACTTGTTCAACCACATTCGGTCTGCCGATGGTGGCTCGGGGCTGTTCTTTTCCTGCTTTCAGGCTGCCTGAAAGCATTTTACTTGCCATTTTATGAGCAAAATTCTGCCCACGAAATCCGCCTTTTATCACGCCCAAACGCAGGGCTTTGACCATTTTGGGGTCGGTGGCATTCAAAAACGCCATACCCATAGAAACAGGGATATTCAGGTGTTTTTGTCCGATATTATTCAAGAAGTTGCGAATATTGGTGGTTACATCGCCAAAGTCGATTTTGACTGGACATTTGGTAACGCATTTATGGCAACCTGTGCAGTGGTCGGATAAATCATCTAACTCTTTGAAATGTCGATAAGAAATGCCTCGCCGTGTTTGTTCTTCGTATAAAAACGCTTCGGTTAAAAGCCCAACGCCCAAGATTTTATTGCGTGGGCTATACAATAAATTGGCTCGTGGCACATGGGTGCTGCACACAGGTTTGCATTTGCCGCAACGCAAGCAGTCTTTGACCATTCTGGAAATTTCGCCTAATTGCGATTTTTCCAAAATTAAGGATTCTGCCCCTAAAAGTTCAAATGACGGCGTGTAAGCGTTGTCTAAATTCGCCCCCCTTTGCAATTTGCCACGATTGAATAAGTCGTTGGGATCAACGGTTTTTTTGTATTCCCAAAAAGGTTGCATTTCTTCATCGGTGAGAAAGTCGATTTTGGTAATGCCAATGCCGTGTTCGCCTGAAATCACGCCGTTTAAAGAACGAGCGAGTGCCATAATGCGATCGACTGAACGATAGGCGGTTTGCAACATTTCGTAATCGTCTGAATTAACAGGAATATTGGTATGCACATTGCCGTCTCCTGCGTGCATATGCAATGCCACAAACACACGAGAACGCACCACCGCTTTATGAATATCGCCCAACGCTTTGCGGATTTGTTCATCGCCTGCACCGCTTAAAATTTCATACAAAGGCTGCATAATGTCGCGTTTGACCGACACACGCAGATGAAAATCACGCATTGCCTCAAACAAACTGCCTTTGCGGTTAATGGCTTTTTCGTCTTCCAAAACGGTGTCGGGATAATGCTTGATATAATCGCCCACAGGTGCGTTCAAATTGTGCAATAACACAATCCAGCGTTCTTTGACTTTTTCCACCAAATCCAAAGCAAATTTTGCTCGGTTGCCTAATAATTCCGAAGACGGCAAGTCGCTGCCCATTTTATCAATCGGCAAACGGCTGCCTGAAAGATAAGCAATCAGGGCATCACACAAGGCTAATTTATTTTGCACGGAAAGTTCAATGTTTATGCGTTCAATGCCGTCCGAATATTCGCCCAAGCGTTCGAGTGGAATCACCACATCTTCATTCACTTTAAAAGCGTTGGTGTGCTTGGCGATTGCCGCTGTTCTTGACCGATCTAACCAGAATAATTTGCGTTGCTCCGCGGTTTTGGCGATAAAACCTTCGCCGCTTCTTGCTTTGGCAAGTTCGACAATATGTAGGGCGGCTTTATCGACTTCATTTTCATCGTCCGAAACAATATCGGCGAGCAAAATCATTTTCGGTCGCCCACGCCCTGCGGCTTTGGCAGCGTAGCCCACAGCACGCACATAACGCCAGTCCAAGTGTTCCAAACCAGCCAACCGCACGGTTTGGTGTTGCAACATATAATCACGCACTTCCACAATGGACGGCGTGGCGTTGGCAACCGTGCCATAAAATTCCATACACACGGTGCGAATGTATTTGGGCATACGGTGCAGCACAAACGCCGCCGAAGTAATAATGCCGTCCGTGCCTTCTTTCTGCACACCAGGCACGCCTGCTAAAAATTTATCGGTTACATCTTTGCCCAAGCCCACTTTGCGAAATTTCGAGCCTGCAATTTCCAAGCGTTCTGTGCTGACAATGTCTTTGCCGTTGTCGTCAAGCGTATGCACATCAAACACGGCGGTTTCTTCATCATGAATTTTGCCGAAATTGTGTTTGACGCGTTCAATCAACTTCCACTTACCGTCAGGCGACACCATTTTCCAGTAAGCGAGATTATCGAGTGTCGTGCCCCACAAAACCGCCTTTTTACCGCCTGCGTTCATGGCAATATTGCCGCCGACACAAGACGAATCCGCCGAAGTCGGATCACCCGCAAACACAAGCCCAGCCTTATCTGCCGCTTCTTCCACACGACGCGTTACCGCACCCACGCCACAACGCACCAACGGATATTCGCCGTCTAATTCAGGGAGAGCAAAAGACTCAATCGGCAAAATATAATCTAATTTTTCGGTGTTAATCACCGCACAGCGATTATGCAAAACAATCGCCCCGCCTGTATAACCCGTGCCGCCGCCACGCGGTAAAATCGACATATCTAATTCCGCCAAAGCACGCACTAACGGAGCAATTTCATCTTCCGTATCAGGTGTCAGCACCACAAACGGATATTCCACACGCCAGTCGGTTGCGTCCGTAACATGCGACACACGAGAAAGCCCGTCAAAACAAATATTGTCTTTATGCGTGATTTTGGATAATTTTTGCGTAATTTTCTCACGCAAGTCTTTGATTTGATTAAATTCTGCGTCAAAATCATTCACTGCGTTTTGGGCTTTTTCAACCAACGCCAACACATCATCACGATTATCACGCCGCTTTTTAATTTCCGAAAGACGGTGATTCATCTCACGCACCAAAGCGGCACGGCGTTTGGTGTGTTCCAACAAATCGTCCTGCAAATAAGGATTACGCCGCACCGCCCAAATATCGCCCAACACTTCAAACAACATTCGAGCAGACCGCCCCGTACGGCGAACTTCTCGCAAACCATCAAGCGTCTGCCAAGCGTCTTCGCCCAAAAGACGAATGACAATCTCACGGTCAGAATAAGAAGTAAAGTTGTAAGGAATTTCTCGAATGCGGTTTTGCGTTTCCATAGTGGCGTGCTTTTTGTGTGTTTTAAAAACGGTAATTTTAATATAAAAGCAAGCGTTAATAAATAAATATCAGCCTTTCAGGCAGCCTGAAATAATGAATTTTTTATATGGAAGATGAGATTTTTTAATATTTTGGCTATATAGCCGTTAAACTTCAAAACAATATAGTCAAATAAATTCAAAAGTGAAACAGGCGGCGTGGCGAAGACAGTATAAATAATACGGCAAGACAAGCCAACGCATTTAAATTTTGAAGTTGTTTGACTATAACAGATAGCTTTGCCTGCGACTGTATAACGCATACGGCAAGGCGAACCAACGCCGTATTGATTTTGGTCTGAATGAACGATAAAACAGCATAGGCAACAAGTTACCCACCTTACGACACCGCTCCAAACAACATATTTTCTTTAATCGCTCGGATTTTGTCGCGGATTTCGGCGGCTTCTTCAAAGCGTAGGTCGCTTGCGGCTTTCATCATAGCTTTTTCCAAACGATTGATTTCTTTCAATGCGTCTTCTTCATTATTGATTTTATTGACTTTTATTTTGCTTTTCGCCTTGTCATCGTGATACACACCGTCAATTAAATCTTCCACTTTTTTAACGATTTGTTTGGGGGTAATGCCGTGTTGTTGGTTGAAATCTTGCTGTTTTTTGCGTCGGCGGTTGGTTTCGTCAATCGCCGCTTTCATCGAGTCGGTGATTTTGTCGGCATATAAAATGGCTGTGCCGTGAATATTCCTTGCCGCTCGCCCTATGGTTTGAATAAGACTGCGGGAACTTCTTAAAAAGCCTTCTTTATCTGCGTCCAAAACCGCCACTAACGACACTTCGGGAATGTCCAAACCCTCTCGCAAAAGGTTAATGCCCACCAAAACATCGAATAAGCCTAATCGTAAATCGCGAATAATTTCAACGCGTTCTACGGTATCAATGTCGCTGTGTAAATAGCGTACTTTAATGCCATTATCCGCATAATAATCCGTCAGTTGTTCTGCCATTTTTTTGGTGAGCGTGGTTACCAAAATGCGTTCGCCTTTGGCTGTTCTATTGCGAATTTCTGCCATTAAATCATCAACTTGGCTTACAACTGGGCGAATGATGATTTCAGGGTCAATTAAGCCTGTGGGTCGCACCACTTGTTCTACGGTTTGTTGCGAATGTTCGCTTTCATATTGTGCAGGCGTGGCAGAAACAAAAATCGCCTGTGGCATAATTTTTTCAAATTCAAAAAATTTAAGCGGTCGATTATCTCGTGCGGAAGGCAGCCTGAAACCATAATCCACTAAATTTTGTTTGCGTGCCGCGTCTCCTTTGAACATACCGCCGATTTGTGGTATGGTTGTGTGGCTTTCATCTATAAAAATCAAAGCGTTATCGGGTAGATAATCCATCAGCGTGGGCGGCGGCTCGCCCTCTTTGCGGCGAGAAAAATGGCGGGAATAATTTTCAATGCCTTTGCAAAAACCCATTTCATACAGCATTTCTAAATCAAAGCGTGTGCGTTGCTCAATGCGTTGGGCTTCGACAATGCGGTTTTCTTTTTGAAAAAATTCAATCCGTTCTCGCAATTCGGCTTTAATGGTTTCGCAGGCAGCCAAAACCGTTTCGCGTGGCGTAACATAATGACTGGACGGAAAAACCGTGTAACGCCCCACGCGTTTTTTCGTGCCGCCTGTGAGCGGGTCAAATAGGGTAATGCTTTCAATTTCATCATCAAATAGCGACAGCCGCACCGCCGTTTCAGGACTTTCCGCAGGGTAAATATCCATCACATCGCCACGCACCCTGAAAGAGCCGCGTTGAAAATCCATATCGCCGCGTTCATACTGCATGGCGACAAGGCGAGCAATGATTTGTTTTTGCGACATTTTGCCGTGTTCTTTAATGTGCAACACCATTTGCGAATATTCATCAGGGTCGCCGATACCGTAAATCGCCGACACCGTTGCCACAATAATCACATCAGGGCGTTCTAATAGGCTTTTGGTTGCCGACAGCCGCATTTGCTCAATGTGTTCGTTAATGGACGAATCTTTTTCAATAAACAAATCGCGAGCAGGAACATAGGCTTCGGGCTGATAATAGTCGTAATACGACACAAAATATTCCACTGCATTTTCAGGAAAAAACGACCGCATTTCCGCATAAAGTTGAGCCGCCAGCGTTTTGTTATGTGCCATAATAATCGTGGGACGACCGCTTTGTGCAATTACATTTGCCATTGTATAAGTCTTGCCCGAACCCGTAACGCCCAACAGTGTTTGGGCTTTGAAATTGTTTTGCAAACCTGCCAACAATTCAGCAATCGCCACAGGCTGATCGCCAGCAGGGGGAAAAGGCTGATTGAGTTTGAAAGGGCTGTTGGGGAAAGTGATTATCGGCATTGCGTTTTTTGAAGTGAAAATAAAAAGCTAATCATACAATAAATTGCGTTATCCTGAATCGATAAACGAAAAATATGAACAACACATTCAAAATCATAGATGATTATTTTTAAATTATCTTAAACAGATTAAATCTTTTCTTGAATAATTTTTTGTAAAAACAATAATCGTTCTGTTGATATTTCATTATTCTGCACCGCGTTTTTAATGGCACAATCGGGTTCTTGTAAATGGCGGCAATTATGAAAACGGCATTTTCCGATTAAATGTTGCATATCAGGAAAATAATATAAAATATCGTCAATACTTAAATGATTTAAGCCAAAAGATTGCATACCAGGTGTATCAATAAAAGAAGTATGTTCATCAATTTGATATAATTTGCTAAATGTTGTGGTGTGTTTGCCTTTTTCATTTAACGATATATCGCCTGTTTTGGCTTTTTGTTCTCCTAAAATGGCATTAGATAATTGTGATTTACCCACGCCTGATTGTCCAACCAAAATATTACAATGTCCTTGCATTTTCTCTCGTAAATCGGTAATATCATTATTGATTGCGACTGTTTTAATAACTGGAATTTTTAATTGTTGCGTATAAAAATTTTCTATTTCCAATATTTGTTTTTCAGCTAAATCCATTTTATTGATAATTAAAGATGTTGGTATATTAGCGGCAATGGTTGATAATAGTGTTCGTTGAATTAAATCTAAATTAGGTTCAGGCAAAATCGCTGTTACAACAAATACTTGCGTTACATTTGCCGCTAATAATTTAGTGCGTTTTTCATCTTGTCGAAACAATAAACTTTGGCGTGGTAAATAATCTTCAATCACCGCTTGATGATTGTTAATTTGCTGAATATGCACCCTATCGCCACACACAAAATCAGTGCGTTTTTTGCGTGTATTGGCTTCTAATAATAAACCGTTATCGGTTTGAACAACAAAACGCCGTCCATAATCTTCAATAATTGTAGCGGTTTCTAACATAGTTTAAGGCTGCCTGAAAAATAAATTCATTGTTTTTATTCCTTAATCACTCATTTTATATGATATAAAAGAAACTATGGTCATAGAAAATAAAGAAGATACAAACCACAACCATATCGGCATTTCAATCGTAAAGAGAAAACCCCGTACTTGTCCGTTATAACTTGAAAAAATATAATATGAATAAAAACCAATCAATAAACCTAAAACGATTGTTGATATTTCATAATATATTTTAAATGTTTTAGGTAATAATCTTAAAAAACAAACAGCAATCAGTGCAGGAATAAATAAGAATATACAAAATGGGAAAATAAAAACAAAAATAAATGAAAATGCCAACATTATCAAAGTATCCAATATGGAACCATTAAATAATCCTTCATTTATTATTGTGAAAATAAGAAACACTATCGTCATTATCAATGGAAATAAAAAAGTACATAATAAAATTTGAAGAAATATCTGTCCCTTTGTGTAGTTATCGTTTGAACTTTTTAAAGTTAAAGTATCTACATATAAATTATTTGAAAAATCTTCTTCAATTTGTTGTGGTTGAAGATATAATTGATAATAAAAAGACAACAAAATACCAATAGCAAAAATAATAACGCCAATAGTTTTTATCCATACTATATTATTGAAATATCCCAATAAAATTGAGATTATTCCAATAAATATAGCACAGATAATAATACTTCTATTTAACATGTTCAGGCTACCTGAAAATAAGGTTTGTTTTAACGAAGTTAAAACCTTTTATGAACGAAGTTCATAAAAGCAGATTGCGAAGCAATCAAACCGCAATTTCAACGAAGTTAAACTCAATACCATATTGTTTTAATATCACCGCAAATTCTTTTTGAATTTGTTGCAACGATTCTTCATTATCGGCTTCAAAACGCAATACCAAAACAGGTGTGGTGTTGGACGCACGAATTAAACCAAAGCCATTTTTATATTCCACACGCAAGCCGTCAATGGTAATAATTTCTTCGGCATTTTTAAATTGTGCTGTGGCTTGTAATTCTTTAATTAAAGCGTGATTATCGCCCTCTTTTGCCATTTTAATATTGATTTCTGGCGTAGAAAACGCATTAGGCAAGTTATTCAAAATTTCGCTTGGATTGTCATATTGCGACAATATTTGCAAAAGTCGGCAACCTGCATATAAACCGTCATCAAAACCAAACCAATTTTCCTTAAAGAATAAATGCCCACTCATTTCCCCTGCTAATTGTGCATGATGCTCTTTTATGGCGGCTTTAATAAAACTATGCCCTGTTTTACATAAAATAGGCTCACCGCCATTTTGTAAAATCACTTTTTTCAGCAAGCGAGAACATTTGACATCAAAAATAATTTTGGCATTTTTTTGTCGCGTTAAAATATCTTGGGCAAATAACATTAACTGACGGTCAGGATAAATAATATTGCCGTCTTTTGTTACCACGCCCAAACGGTCGCCATCGCCATCAAATGCCAAACCAATTTCGCAATCGCTTGTTTTTAAGGTATTTTGCAAATCTTGTAAATTTTCAGGTTTGGCAGGGTCAGGGTGATGATTGGGGAAGTTGCCATCAACTTCGCAAAAGAGTTCTAACACATTGACACCAATCTTTTCAAATAATTTTTTAGCAAATGCACCTGCAATACCATTGCCTGCATCTATTGCCGCTTTTATCGGTCGTTTCACTTGAACCGTTCTGGCAATATAGTCAATATATTCATCGGTAATATTGACTTCTTTGCACCTGCCTGAACAATTAGGATAATTTAAAAAATCATCGTTTTGTATTCGGGCTAACAGATTTTGAATTTTATCACCTGAATAAGTTTCGCCTGCAATCATCATTTTAAAGCCGTTATAATCGGGCGGATTGTGGCTACCTGTAATCATCACGCCAGTACCATTTGTGTGCGTGTGTGCGGCAAAATAAAGCATGGGTGTGGTGGTTGCCCCCAAATACACAACGCTCAAACCTGCGTCTGTTAAGGATTGCATTAACAATTCTGCAATGTGGCTGCCTGAAAGTCGTCCGTCTCGTGCAACGGCAATTTCTTTCACACCAGTGGCTACCGCTTCACTGGCAATCGCTTTGCCAATCAGCGTTGCCGCTTCATCGTTTAACGATTTGCCGACAATACCACGAATATCGTAGGCTTTAAAAATTTCAGGGGCTACGTTTGCCATCATCATTTTCCTTTATTCAATTCATCAAATGCTTGTTTCATTGTGGGGTTGTTTTTGGTTAAGCGTTTAATGCTTAAATCTTCCGCCTTATTATTAGCAAGTCGCAAATTATTTTCAGAAGATAGTAAGGCTTCTTTTGTTTTTTGTAAATGACTAATTGTTTTATCAATTTCATCGATTGCTGTTTTGAATTTTTCACTGGCTAATCGATAATTGCGTGCAAATTTATCTTTAAATTCATTTATATCATTTTCAAAATTGGTAATATCAATATTTTGATTACGAATATTGGCTAATTCTTGTTTATATAACAATGATTTCATTGCCGAATTGCGTAAAATCATTAATAACGGAATAAAAAACTGCGGACGAATAACATACATTTTCGGATATTGATGAGATAAAACAATACCGTTATTATAAAATTCATTGTCTTGTTCTAATAATGAAACCAATACCGCATATTCGCAATTTTTATTATTACGGTCTTTATCTAATTTGGCTAAAAAATCTTCATTTTTATGTTTGGTAGCAGTGGTATCTTGTTCGTTTTTCATTTCAAACATAATCGAAAGAATTTCTATACCTGAATTATCCGTTTCACGATAAATAAAATCGCCTTTACTACCGCTTGAAATATCATTATCTTTTTCAAAATAAATATTGCCTGATAACAAGGGACGCAATTTATTAAACTCAATCAAACAATGCTTCTCTAAACTTTCGCCTAATAATTTAACATTCATTTTACTTTTGAAGTCTTTATATTGAGCAATTTGTTCATCTTTTAGTTTTAATGCTGATTGATATTTGTCTTTTTCAGCATTTAATAAATTTTGACTTTTTTGCTGTTCAATCAGTAAATTATTTTTTAATGAAGAAATTTCTTCTTTCATTTCCGTTTCTTTTTTTAACACAGCATTATCTAATTTTACTTGTTCCATTTTTAATTGACTTTGCAAATCAGATATTTTTGCCTGCATTTCTTTTTCTTTATCTTGAACGGCAATTTTTATTTGTGTTTGTTGTTGTTTTAATTCACTTTTCAAATTGGCAATAATATTGTCTTTATCTTTTAAAGATAAATCAAACTGCGATTGACATTTTTCCTGAATATGTTTTTTTTCAGAAATCAGGCGTTTTTCTAATTCACTATTAAACGCTTTATCTTTTAATTCAGAAAATAATTGTTGGGCTTCGTTATTATCCAAACTAAATTCTTTTTGACAATGTGGGCAGGTGATTGTGGTATTCATTTTTTACTTCCAAAAAGTTAATCATAAAAAGACGGTTCATTATTCGGACGAGTTTTAAAGCGTTTATGCAGCCAGTAATATTGTTCGGGTATTTCACGGATTCGCTCTTCAATAAAGGCATTCATTTGTGCGGTATCCGCAACCGTATCATCAGTTGGAAAAGGCTCAAACGGCGGATAAAATGTCATTCTAAATCGCCCATTTTTCAATCGTTCGGCAACCGCTGGCACCACAATCGCATTGGTTAATTTGGCAATGCGAGATAAACCATCAACCGTTGCCGTAGGAATACCAAAAAACGGTACAAAAACCGAATCTTTTTCACCTAAATCTTGGTCAGGCAAATATAAAAACGCCATATCTTTTTTCTTAATGGCACGAATAATGGTTAATAAACTGTCGGTGCGTTTTAATAAAAATACATTATTGTAACGGTGTCTGCCTTTTAAAACCCTTTTGTCCATTATTTTATTTTTTTGTTGTGAATAAATGCTAATCAAGCCAATATCTTGATTACATTTGGCAATCACCGTTTCCATAGCACAAAAATGCGGATATAACAATATGATTTTTCTACCAGTTTTTAATGCGTCATCGTAATAATGTTTATTTTTATATTCGGTGATTTTATATAATCGTTTATCAGACGCATACCAACCGACACTTAATTCTAAAATCATTGCCATCATATGAAAAAAATGGCGTTTTAATATATGCTCTCTTTCGGCTTCTGTTTTTTCAGGAAAACATTTTGCCAAGTTAATTGCTCCAATACGGCGGCGGCGATGTGCTAAATAATAAGCAATAAAAGCAAACACTTCGGCAATTACCCATATTGCTTTAATGGGTAAAAAGTGAATAAGATATAAAAATAAAAATCCTAATCGTGTTAGCATAATGTTAATCTTTCAGGCTGCCTGAAAACTAATCCAAAACCCTTTCTTCTGGCAAGCGTCCTGCCCAATCATCAACAAATTGCCGTGCGGTTCTACCACTGCGGTTGCCGCGTTGTAAAGACCAGTTTAATGCGGCTTTTTGTGCCGTTTCGTCAAACGGTAAGTTTTCGGCGGCTAACCAGTTTTTAACTGCCCATAAATAGGCTTCTTGATCAAAGGGATAGAAACTCAACCACAAGCCAAAGCGATCGGATAAGGAAATTTTTTCTTCCACAGTTTCTTGCGGATGAACTTCGCCTTTCTCGCCCGTGTGGGCGGTGTTATCTGCCATAAATTCGGGCATTAAATGGCGGCGGTTGGAAGTGGCATAAACCAGCACATTTTGACAACGCATCGATAAACCGCCGTCCAACACGGTTTTGAGTGCTTTATAGCCGTCATCATGTGCTTCAAACGACAAATCATCGCAAAAAACAATAAATTTTTCAGGGCGTTCGGATAACAGCGACAATAAATACGGCAGGGTGAGTAAATCGTCCTTATCGACTTCAATCAAACGCAAACCTTGTTCGGCATATTCATGTAATAAGGCTTTGATTAAAGAAGATTTTCCTGTCCCCCTTGCACCTGATAACAGCACATTATTAGCACTTCTGCCTGCCAAAAATTGTTCAGTATTGCGAATCAGTTTTTGCCGCTGTGAATCCACAGCCGCCAAAGTTTTCAGCGGAAATGAATGCGGATTAGGCAAGGCGTGCAGAACCCCTTTCTGCCCAATTTTCTGCCAACGAAAAGCCCAAGCATTCCAGTCAGGCGTATCCAAAACAGGCGGCAACCAAGCGTCCAAGCGTTGCATTACCGACATTGATAATTGCAAAAATTGCCGTAATGATTTGAGTTTTTTCATCGCACACAAAATAAATGATGATAAGCCGTCCATTATAAAACAAAAATCTTGATTTAACTTTGCTGTTTCAGGCAGCCTGAAAGTTAATTTCAAGCAAATACGGCTTGTTCAAATTCGCTTTTTGCCAACATTTCAAGATATGCCATTTCTTCTTTTTTCTTATCTATTTGCTCTTGTAATTCATCTAAATGCGATGAAATTTCTTGTTGAATATTTAATGGTGGTAATGGAATTTGAAAGTTTTCTAAAAACGATTTGGGAACTCTTTGTTGTCCTGCTGAACCTTTAAAATTTTTCTTTGCTATTTTTATAAAATAATCATTTCTTAAAAAATGATATAGAAAATTTAAGTTTGTATTTTCTTTTATTCTAAAAACATAAAATTCCGTAGAACCAAACCCAATTCCATTGATTAAATTTTTACATATTGCTGATTTTTTATTTTGCATACAAGGAGTAATTTTAGCCCAAATAATATCGTTTTCTTGGAATTTAGTAAAACCTTTACTATTTTTCGTATTCTGTTCTTCGTTTTTTAGAATAAATCCGTCAGTAGATATTGCTTCCATAGGTAAAAAAGAACAAGAATTTAAATTTTTTAATTCTGTTCTTGGATTTATTTCTGCCATTTCTTTTATTGCAGTAATAGGATAATTACTGGTTGCATTAAATTCTTTCAATAAATTACTTTCTACTCCCCAATCTTTTATATCACTCCACTTTTTGAAGAAAAGTAAATTTTCTTTTGTTTTTTGTTGTTCTGATATATTTTTTTCTAAACCAAGCATAGATAGAAGATAGTTTTTACTATCTTCTTCAATATGTTCAATTTCTTGTTGTAATTGTGCTATTTTTGCAATTTTTTCTTGGTAATTAGTAACAAATTGCTCTTGAATATTAAGTGGAGGAAGTGGAATTGTAGAATTTAAAAACAGTTCTTCACTAACATTTCTTCTACCAGTCGTACCTGAACTATTGTTCTCACAAATTTCTATGAAATAGTTAGTTGAAACAAATAAGTTCAAATATAATGGATTTATAATTTCTTCATTTATTTCATAATTTAAAAAACTTGCTGTAATAATAGCATTATTAAGTTCATTTGGAACTATACCAAAAGCCCCATTTCTTGCGTCAATTTTTGATATTAAAAATTGATTGCTATTGATAATATATTGTTTTTTTGTGCCTATATTCTTACCTATCAATTCATCTCTTAAATAAATTCCTTGATTTTTTGTTTTAATAGTAACTCTTTTATATGTTACATTGTCATCAACAATTATTTCTTTTTTAACTCTTTTCAAGAATGAAGAAAGTTTTGTTTCTGTAAATTTTATACTTTTTATATCTCTAAAATAATAATTAGCACTCCAATTTTCCAAATCACGCCACTGAACAATTTTCAATAAACTCATACCAATCACCTTATACCTGTTGATATTCTCTAAAACTGTGCAATAAATCAATCAATTCATTTTCGCACTCTGTTCCTGTGGCTGTAATTCCTGCTTTATTGATTTTTGCCATAGGAATATCATAATTTAACTCTTTTTTTAGGTCATTGAGTGTATTTTCTTCAATGATTTTTTCAATTTCTTTTTTGCGTTCTCGCAATATTTTTTTCTCTTCTTTTGGCAAAGACTTTTTGCCACGAATAGATAATAATTTATCTATATTATTTATTTCTTTTTGAAATTGTTCTTTATGAATAGTTTCTAATGCCGTTTTGGTGCTGTGATAAATTTCTTGTTCTTTTTCGCTAAATTTTTGTAAAAATAATAACGAAGTTTTAACATTTGCTCCTGCATTTTTAAATACTTCATCAGGTAATGAAACAACCAAAATAATTTTGGCTTTGCTTTCAATAATTTCTCGCATTTTTTTGAGATTAGAATTATTCAGGCTGCCTTCGGGTAAAACCATACCTAATTTACCACCTGGTTTTAACAAGTTAATACAGCGTTCAATAAATAAATTTGCTACTTCACCAGTAGTATCACCAACATCAAATTTATCTCGGATTGTTTTTTGACTTTCATCATTCGTACTGTAAGTCATACCAAATGGCGGATTAGTGATGACAAAATCGAATTTATTTTCTTTAATGCCATTGATATTTAATAATCCGTCTGTGTGATGATGAACGCCATTATGCCCATCTCCGTGCATAATCATATTCATCTTGCTCACTCTTGCCATTCTTGGATTTGCGTCTATGCCAAAAATACTTTTATGGCTTAATTGTTCAATTTGTTGTTTTTCTTGTTCGTTGATTTGATTGATAAAATCTTCATATTCTGATGATTTTTCTTGAAACTTTTTATTGTATTCTTCTTTTTGTTGTTCATAAGTTTTTTTATCTTCTTTGCTTAATGCTTGTTCTTCTTCTTCGCTTAATAATTCAAAATGACCAAATAATTCAATTTTTTTATCATTTTTTAATTGTGCATTTTCTTTTAACACCTTTTCTTTGATATGCTCAAAGGTTTTAATTAAAAATCCGCCACTACCACCAGCAGGGACACACACTAAATCGCCAAATTTTGGGTCAAGTAATTCCACAATAAAATTAACAATGGTTCTTGGCGTAAAATATTGCCCTAAATTACCACGAAAGGTTTTACCTAAAAAATTTTCAAAGGCAATGCCTTTAATATCTTCATTTGTTGCGGTTAAATTATAGGCTTGTAATTTTTCGACAATACGAATAAAAGCCGTTTGTGAAATTTTAATTTTGTCTTCATCTTCAAAAATTTTATCTTCTTTGAAACTATTTTTTACCCCATTGAATTTTCTTTCTATATAGGTTTGACTTGTCTCTTTTCGTTCAATTTCGTTTTCATACTGTTTCATATCTTTTTCTACTTTTTCTTTGGAGAAAATAAGATAATCATCATCAGGTACTCTTTCGTACATTATTTTTAAAAATAATATTTTTGAAATTTCATCAAAGGCTTCGGCAGGGTCCAATTTATCTGTATTTCTAATAATATCGTGGCAGGCGTTTAAAGTGTTTGCAAATTCATCACCTTTAAATTCACGAGTTTTAATTAAAAATTCATTGAGTTGCTTTTCATTGTGCAACATTGAAGCGTGGGGAATTTCGGCTATTTCGCTGAATTCTGTGGGTAATTTTTCATCGTGTGTACGAAAAACTTTGATATTTTTACCATTGCTAATAATAAAAATTTTAGCATGACACCAAGACGCATAATTTGCTCCTTGAAAAAAGTCTTCTACTTTTAAATTGATTGCTTCTTGTTTCAATTCCACAACCATAAAGGCGTGTTTTTTCTCTTGTTTATCTTTTGCACTTTTCCAAATGACAATATCGGCTTGTGCTTTACCTGTGCCGCGTTTGCTTTTTGAACTGACATTTTTTTCCTGCTCCATTTGTTCAGGAAAATAACCATATTCATTGCATAGTCGAGCAATAAATTTTTGTCGAACTTCTTCTTCTGGTTTTTTGACAAGCCATTTATCTTTTTCTAATAATGCTTTGATTTTTCCGTTTTTTTCTTCATATTCTAATTTGTTAGTGTTACAATTTTGTTCGTTCGTCATTTTTTATCCTTTTATTTCCTGAAATAATATTCAGGTTGCCTGAAAATTAAATTGTCCAAATTACCAAAAAAATTGTGCTAATTTTAGCATATTCAAATGGTTTTCGTTGCATTGCCGTTTCTCGGATAACGAGTGTAGGCAATAAATTGCCCACCCTACCTTGCTTTATTGTACCCTGCCTGAAAGATTAAAATCTGTTCTCCTTGCGTGCGAAGATTGCGTACGCCTTGACTATCGCCAAGTCTCGCAATGATAGTGTGGGCTTTTCAGGCTGCCTGAAAATAAGTATATAATATGACTTATTGATTTTATTAAGGAAAACTTATTATGTTTGGTGCGATTTTAGGCGATATTATTGGCGTGCCGTTTGAATTTATGCGACCGCAACCGCAAACAAAAGATTTTGTATTATTTTCAAAAGATTGCCATTATTCGGATGACAGCGTGATGACCTGTGCGATTGCAGACGGTTTGATGAATGTGGATTTATCTCTTGACGACAACACCATTCGCCAGCGTTTGTTGCAAGCGGTTTTAAAATGGGGGCGTGCCTATCCTAACGCAGGTTATGGCGGCAAGTTTATTCGCTTTTTGCTGTCGGACAATCCGAGAGCCTATAACAGTTTTGGCAACGGTTCGGCGATGCGAGTGTCATCTGTCGCTTGGATAGGTCAAACATTAGATAAAGTGTTGCATTTGGCGAAATTAAGTGCAGAAATTTCCCACAATCACCCCGAAGGAGTTAAAGGTGCATGTGCCACTGCGGCGGCGATTTTTATGGCACGCAATGGGGACGATAAGTCCAAAATTAAAGCCTATATAGAACAGCAGTTTGGCTACAATCTTTCTGCCACAGCCGAAGAAATTCGCACAAAATATAGATTAGGCAAACATAATCCAGTCGCCTGCGAAGTCTCCGTGCCTGATGCAATTATCGGCTTTTTAATCAGCGAAAATTTTGAAGACGCCATTCGCACAGTGGTTTCTTTTGGCGGCGATACCGACACCACAGGAGCCATTTGCGGCAGCATTGCCGAAGCGTTTTACGGCATTGATGATGACTTAAAAAACAAAGTATTTGATTACTTGCCAGACGATTTAGCCCAAATTGTGCAGAATTTCGCCCAACGCTATCAATCGTAAAATTTCAGGCTGCCTGAAAAATTATTCTTTATTGATTAACGACAATACGGCATTGGCGGCAATTTGATTGGTGTTTTGTTTTAACTCTTTGTGTAATAATGAAAAATCATCAATTAATGATTGTTGGTTTTGTTGGTATTGTTTGCATAATTCATCGGCTAATTTTATCGGATTAGCGTCTTGTTGCAATAATTCAGGCACAGCAAATTTTTTAAGTAAAATATTGGGTAAACCAATATAAGGTAATTGAAAAATACGTTTGACTATGGCAAATGTAATTGGCGAAATTTTATAGGCAATCACCATCGGTTTTTTGCATAAAGCCACTTCCAAAGTTACCGTACCACTGGCAGCCAAAACGCAATCGGCAGCGATAATCGCTTGTTGTGCTTGACCATTGATTAAGTGAATAGGTAAATGGCGGTATTTTTCTTGATTAAGTAAGTTTTGTAAATATTGAAAACCTTTTTCAGTTGCCGCTGGTAATAAAAATTGTGTGTTTGGAATTTTATTGACAATTTCGCCTGCGGTTTGAATAAAGGTTTCTGCCAAATATTCTAATTCACTCATTCTGGAACCTGGCAAAAGGGTGAATATGGGATTATTTTCAGGCAGCCTGAAAAATTGTTTGGCATTTTGTGTATTGGGTGTTAAATCAATGGTTTGTGCTAATGGGTGTCCCACAAAAACGGCATTTCCCCCTGCTTTTTGATAAAGTTCTGGTTCCATTGGAAAAAGGCATAAAACCATATCGGCAATTTTGACAATTTTTTTCACGCGTCCGCCACGCCATGCCCAAACAGATGGACTGACATAATGCACGGTTTTAATGCCTGCTTTTTTGAGTTTTTTTTCAATCGAAAAATTAAAATCAGGCGAATCAATACCGATAAATATATCGGGTTTTTTGTTTAATAAAATGTTAATTAAATTTTTGCGAATAGAAAGTATTTCAGGCAGCCTTTTTAATACTTCCACCAAGCCACGCACAGCTAATTGTTCTTGATTAAAAAAACTTTCACAACCAGCGGCAATCATTTGTTTGCCGCCTATGCCAAAAATTTCGCAATCAGGATATTGCTGTTTGAGTGCGTTAATTAAATGTCCGCCGAGTAAATCGCCTGACACTTCACCTGCACAAATCGCTATTTTCAGTGGTTTATTCATTTTTTATGGAAAAATATTCAGGCTGCCTGAAATTGTGTTATTGACTTAATTTTTGTAAAGCCTTATCAACTTGTCGTCCCCACGGCATATAATTGCCTGCTTCTTTCCAATCGGCTTTGCGTAAATCGGTTTTACCATTCAAACAATACAATTTGATTTTTTCCAAGCGTTCATTTAATAAAGCAACGGTGGTTTCATTATCCAATTGCACAGTTTGTTTGGCATTTTCCACTGCCGTTGATAATAATTTGAATTTAAATGAACCTATTTGATTGGGAATTTCGCAATATACTGTTCCCAAAGGAATATAAGTGTTTGCTATTTGCATATAAATGGCATTTTCAATTTCTTGAACCACACCAAAAACTTCGCCTTGTAATAATTGTTGGCGAATATCATCAATTTTAATATTGGCAGCTTTGCCTGCAATAAATTCAGGGTACAGCATTTGCGTTTGAGAATGTAAAAGATAAGATAAAGCAGCACCGTCCGCAGTTAATAAAGTATTTTCGTAATGTGTTGCCCATTGGTTAATAGACACAATATCGCCAAATGACACACTTTCAGTATAACGATAATGTACATGTTGCGGACGCAAAGCAACACTGGTTTGCACAATGCTGTTGTTCGTCATTTTGCTGCAAATATCAGAAATACGGTCAGAGACAGGTTGTCCAAACGGACATTCGGGTATTTGCCAAGAATGCACGGACAATGCCTGTTCATTGTTTTTTTCTTGCCATTTTTTCAAAGTATCGTTCGCAGGACATTGATCTGCCATTGACGCCATCACACGCCAAAACAACAAATGCTCGGTATCTTGTGCGTGATTAACCAAAAATGGATGATTTTTGGCGATATATTTGGCAACATTTTCATTTAATTTTTTATCATCAAAAATCGCCATCAAGCCGTCAATGCCTTGCTGTGCGTCAATGTTATCCACATACATCGTACGCAATTTAGGATACAATGCGGTTTCCGATTTTTGGAACACAGGCGGCAGGGCTGACGCCATATTCGTTTCCAAGGCTAAATGATATTCCACCGTGCAATGTGTACTCACAGCTGTTTTCACTGCCATTTGATTGCTGTTAGGCAGATTTTTGGATATATCATCTTGTTTTTCTTGAATATATTTTTTAATTTTATTAACAATGCTGTTAATCTCATCAATCACTGCCCCCAACAAACGATAACCGTAAGAATGGGCTTTGGCAAAGCAATCGGCAATATAATGCTGTGCCAATAAATCTGCCATTTTTTCCGCAGCGTGTTGTTTTTGAATATCTTTTTTACCACCTTTGTTCGCATTTTCCCACTGATTAAGAATATCTTGATATTCAGTGAGCGTTTTTTGAGCTTTGTCTTTATGTTCTTGCTGTTGCGTTTTCCAATGCGTTAATTTGGGTTCAATGGTGTTTGCCACATCACCAAACCACTGCACAAATATATTTAAAGAACAATGCGTTGCACGCCATTCTTCAATAATTGCTTGTTCAATGCGTTCAACGATAACGCCAGCAATTTCAGCAATAATACCCTCGCTACTGGCATAATGCATGGCAATACCCTTGCCACGAAAATGGCGTTGTGCCACCTCATTTAAGGACGCAGCGACAGAATCAATGCGTTCTTTCCAGTCTAATTTTTGTGTTTGTTCTAAAAAGAATTGGGTGCGACTTGTCCATTCTTCATCAATCGGCGTGGGTGCTTCTTTACGGCGGCGAGTTTGCGGCAATTTTTCGATAATATCTTCATCTTTCATTAAATAATTATCGGTCATCAACCACGATTTATCGCTGAATAAATCTTCAAGCCAAGCCAAGGATTCTTCTTGTTTGTCTTTGGGGTTTTCACCGTAAAACATACGATTAACAATGCCCGCAATGCTTTGTTTGCCCAACATTTCCAACATTTGTGGCGTATCGGCAAATAAAGTGATTTCCTGCGTTTGCCAAAATGACGGTTCTTCGTTAATCGGCAAAGGATATTGAAAATCTTGTGCGGCAATATTGGAAAATAGGCGATACGCCGTATCCGTAACAGCACGACTTAATGATGCTTTGCTATTATCAAAGCCAAATAAAGTCATACTGACTTTTTGCGACATCACCGAACGACATTCTAAAAGCGAGGCATAAATTTGTGCTGCCTGAATTTCCGCTAAATCGCCTGTGGGCAGTAATAAAGCGATTTTAATTTTTTCTGCCCCACAATCATTTAAAGCGTTAATCATCACAGTCAGCATACCTGATGATTCAGCCGATGCTAAATTAACAATCAGGTAGAATATGCAATCATTACTACATAACTCTTTGATTTTATTTTGAAAAATGCTTAAATTTTGTTGCAAACATTCCGCATACACACGGCGATGTTTGTACATTTCATTTTGAATATACTCGGATAATTCAGCTTGGGTTAAATCAGCCGTATTTTGAGCGGATTGATTTAAGGCAGCCTGAAACATTTCAGGCGTAAAAACAATGGACTGAATATTTTTATTTTGATGATTAAAATCAGAACAACCCACATAAAATAACACAGGTTGGGCATTATCAGGCAAACGGCTACATAATTGTTCGGTACGCAATAAGCAATCCGTACTTTCAGGCGAAAGACCGATAATAATATGACGCATGTCCTGCTCCTTTAATTAAACTGACCACCTACAATGAATGAACCACTAATTATTTTTCAGGCTGCCTGAAAAAAAATCAAGAAATTTGCTATTGTGCATTTTTCATTAAGCGTTGTTTTTCGCGTTGCCAATCTTTATCTTTGGACGCTTGGCGTTTATCGTGTTGTTTTTTGCCTTTGGCTAAACCCATTTGCATTTTAATATTGCCACGCGAATAATGTA
Source organism: Neisseriaceae bacterium (assembly GCA_017934045.1). Lineage (GTDB taxonomy): Bacteria > Pseudomonadota > Gammaproteobacteria > Burkholderiales > Neisseriaceae > RGIG9985. The sequence continues at coordinate 66,026 of JAGBKK010000025.1, forward strand.
AATCCAACGGCACCAGCGTATAACCACTGCGTTCGGTTTTGCCAATCAATTTGTTAATTTCTGCTTGTTTGAGCAATAATTTGCGTTGGCGAACTGGGTCGCATTTAATGTGCGTGGAAGCCGTAGGCAGTGCCGTAATGTGCGAACCCACCAAATAAAACGCACCCTTTTTCCAGTGGATATACGATTCTTTTAACTGCACGCGTCCTGCACGAATGGCTTTGACTTCCCAGCCCTGCAACACAAGCCCAGCCTCTATTTTATCTTCGATAAAATAGTCGTGAAAGGCTTTTTTATTATTCGCAATACTCATAGCAATAAAAACAAATCGTTAAGATTGTTGATTTTATCAAAAATAGCACAGTATTCAATAGTTTTATAGTCAAATAAATTCAAAAGTGAAACAGGCGGCGTTGGCTGCGACAGTATAAATAATACGGCAAGACACGCCAACGCATTTCAATTTTGAAGTTGTTTGACTATATTATTTCAGGCAGCCTGAAAAATAAATATAGTGCTATAATTCGCACTCTTTTTTAATCACTCGTAACCTTACGGGCTTTTATTATGGAAACAGACAGTTGTAGTTTTTATATTAAAAATCAACAAATTAAACAATAATCTTGCCCAAATGGTTGAGTCATTTGTGGTGTGATTATTTTAGGATACACAAATGACCGAACCTAATCTTAACTATGCTCCTGACAGCATTTCGGAGCAATTTACACAAATTCAGGACTTGGCAGAACGCTTACTGCCTTACTATGCTCAACCGAATATTGAGCAAAATTCTGATTATATTCAATTAGTTGAATTACTGCACGACTTGCACCCTGCGGATATGGCGGCGGTGTTGGAGTCGCTGCCTTTGCAAGAGCGGGTGTTGGTGTGGAAACTTGCCCAGCCCGAAGATGACGGCGAAGTTTTGTTGGAAGTTTCTGATTCTGTTCGTGAAACTTTGATTGAAACGATGGGTAAAGAAGAACTCATCGCCGCGGTGGAAGATTTGCCCGCTGCCGAAGTTGCCGAACTTGCCCCCGATTTACCGCAACATGTGGTGAGCGAAGTTTTGGAAAGTCGCGATGAAGAAGAACGCCAACAAATTCAATCGACGATGTCGTATGAAGAAGACACGGTCGGTTCGATTATGGATTATGAGTTGGTCAGCATTCGTGCCGATGTCTCCTGCGAAGTGGTGCTGCGTTATCTTCGCCGTTTTGACATTCTGCCTGATCACACCGACAAAATTTTTGTGGTTGATGAAGACGATATTCTGCAAGGCGTTCTGCCCATTCGCAAATTGTTGGTGTGCGACCCTGATGACTTGGTTGCCGATGTCATGTCGCGTGATGTGGTGAAATTTCACCCCGAAGACAACGCCGAAGAAGCCGCCCAAGCGTTTGAAAAATATGACTTAATTACCGCACCTGTAATTGATGAACATCAGAAACTCATCGGCAGACTAACGGTTGATGAAATTGTCGATGTGATTCGTGAAGAATCCGAAGCCGATATGTTGAATATGGCAGGTTTGCAAGAAGAAGAAGACTTGTTCGCCCCTGTGATTGACTCGGTGAAAAACCGTTGGGTGTGGTTGGCAGTGAATTTATGCACTGCACTGGTCGCCAGCCGTGTGATTGGCTTGTTTGAAGGTTCAATTGAAAAAATTGTTGCCTTGGCGGCGTTAATGCCGATTGTTGCAGGCATAGGCGGCAATTCAGGCAACCAAACCATTACGATGATTGTGCGTGCGTTAGCCACAGGACAACTCAACGGCACGCAACCTTTGCAATTATTCAAAAAAGAAATCGGCGTAGCCCTTGCCAATGGCGTTTTGTGGGGCAGTGCTATGGGCTTGATTACTTTTATTATTTATAAAGAAATCGGATTAAGTTTGGTGATGATTGCCGCAATGACATTGAATTTAGTATTAGCCGCCGCACTCGGCGTGTTAATACCGCTGACTATGGAAAAATTAGGCAAAGACCCAGCACTCGGCAGCAGCGTGTTAATTACCGCCGTAACCGATTCAGGCGGATTCTTTATCTTCTTGGGTTTGGCGAGTTTGTTTTTGTTGTAATCAAAATTTTTAGGCAGCCTGAAAAGAGAATAATATGAAAGAAAACGAAATATCCCATTCATCAAATGCACCGATAATACGGTTTATGATTTGGGTAGTTATGTCTTTTATTTCATTGTTTATTTGTTATCTGATTGCCCAAGCAAATGGCGGAAAACTTTGGGGAATGGTGTCGGTTAATAGCAAATTTATTTCTATTACTGCAATATTTTTGCTTTGCTTTATGTTTATCGCAGAAGTATTGCAAAAGCAAGATACTTGGGTAATGATTGGTAATAATATATTTATCGGTTTTGCACCTGCTTTATTCTTTTTTTTCTTGGCTTTGATACCAGACGATGATGGTTTGGGAACATTTTTAATGCTGATGATGGCATTGCTTTTTGTACCATTAGGCATTATCACCACAATCAACACCATTGCCGTTCGCATACATTATGTAATCTGTCGCAATTCAGAACAAAAACGAAATCAAATAATAGATTAGCAACACCCCATACTGTTATTACGAGCCTTGACACAGTCAAGACATAGTAATCTTTGCACACAAGAAGAACGGCAACTCAAAAATGATTTTAACTTCACTCCGTTCGTTGAACGCTGTTTCAGGCAGCCTGAAAACCCTATAAACAACCCTTTCAGGCTGCCTGAAAAACAAAAACACCGCAATGATGCGGTGTTTTCTGCCCTACTCTATTTCTTTTTTGCTTTGCGTCTGGCTAATGCGGCATTGACAGCAGGGTCGTTTAAGCCTGCCAACCATTGCAACAAGCCCTCGTAAGTGGCTGGATTTTCTGCCAAAACAGGACGCAATTCTTTGTGATATGCCAACTGTTGTAGGAGTTCTGGCGGAGATTTGGGATTTGCCGCTGCCGCTAAAATGGCAGGATTGATAACACTATCATTAGCTTGCGGTTTCGGCGATATTGTTTGGGGTTGAGAAGTTTGTTTTGTCGATTGTTGGGCTTTGACAGCAGCAGCTTTTTTTTCTGCGATTTGTTTTTCTGCCATAGCTTTCGCAGCAGCGGCTTTTTCTGCGGCTTCTTTTTCGGCTTTTTCTTTGGCTTCTTTTGCTGCCTCAATCGCAGGTTCTACGGTAGGCGGATTCATATTCAGGTTGCCTTGATAAACCGCACCTTGTTCAATTTTCAGTGTTTCGGTGTTGATGTTGCCTGAAAACACCGCAGACGGCTGTAAATGCACATGACGGGCGTTAATATCGCCAGTCATCTGCCCAAAAACGGCAATTTCACGACATTCCACATTACCTTGCAACCAACCTTTTTCACCGATAATCACACAATCGGAAGACACAATATCTCCTTCGATTTTGCCGTCTAATTGCAAAGGCGTAGAAAGAGAAAGATTACCGTAAATCTCACACCCTACGCCAATCACGGTAGCGGCAGAAATTTGAGTTTCGCTTTGGGGTGTTGAGTTGTCTTTTTTGGTTAGTTTGCTGAACATAATAAAACCTGCTGTTCTGTTGATAAAACGGTGATAATGCTTGAATAGTCAATCACAGCAAGCATTGTAACAGAATATCACGCATTGCAAAAAAAAATCGGCATTATGCTGTTTCAGGCTGCCTGAAAAACTTTAACCCTCGCGTGCGTGGTTAATGGTGTAGCGTGGCAATTCCACGGTTAAATCGCAATCGGCAACGGTGGCTTGACAACTTAATCTTGATTGGGCTTCCAAACCCCATGCTTGGTCTAATAAATCTTCTTCAATATCGCTGGCAGGAGACAACGACTGAAAACCTTGCCGCACAATAATATGACAAGTTGTGCAGGCACAGGATTTTTCACAAGCATGTTCAATTTCAATACCATTGTCTAACAGTGCATCAACAATTTTGGTGCCTGGGGCAATGTTTTTCAGTTCAGCACCATGGGGGCAAAGTTCGGCGTGCGGTAAGACAGTAATGGTGGGCATATCAATTCTTTCGGTTTGTGTAAAATATTTTTTCAGGCTGCCTGAAATGGGCGTTATGATATATCAAATATCAGAAAATAGACAAATACCATTATTCGCCCTATCATTCTACCTTTTGACTTTATCAATGATGAACACAATGACTTATTCTCGCATTTTAGGTATCGGCAGTTATCTGCCTACCAAACGCATAACCAACGATGATTTAGCCCAAATGGTGGAAACTTCGGACGAATGGATTTCACAACGCACAGGCATTAAGGCTCGCCACATTGCCGATGACAGCGAAAAAACCAGCGATTTAGCACTCAAAGCCGCACAAAACGCTTTATCACAAGCCAATATCCACCCTAACGAAATTGATTTAATCATCGTTGGCACGGTTACAGGCGATTATGCTTTTCCATCAACCGCCTGCTTGGTGCAACAAAAATTGGGCATTACCAACCGTTGCCCTGCGTTTGATATTCAGGCAGCCTGTGCGGGTTTTATGTATGCGATGACGATGGCAGACGCTTATATTCGTGGCGGTTTGGCGAAAAAAGCGTTGATTATCGGTGCGGAAACATTAAGTCGCATTGTCAATTGGCAAGACCGCAATACCTGCGTGTTGTTTGGCGATGGAGCAGGTGCGGCGGTTTTGGGAGCGTCTGACGAGCCTGGTATTATTCACTCTAAAATGTGTGCCGATGGTGCGTTTGAATCGGTTTTACATATGAACGGCAGAATGAATAACGGCGAATGGACTGGGGCGAAGTTCATCAATATGGACGGTCAAGCAGTGTTTAAGTTTGCGGTCAAATCGTTAGCCGAAGTGGCCCAAGAGACCCTTAACGAAGCCAATTTTCCAGCAGAAAAAATCGATTGGTTAGTGCCACACCAAGCCAACAGCCGCATTATTGACGCGACTGCCGAACATTTGGGCTTGCCACGCGAAAAAGTCATTCTCACGGTTGCCGAACACGCCAACACTTCTGCTGCCAGTATTCCTTTGGCATTGGACGAGGGCATTCGCACAGGCAAAATTCAACGCGGACAGCATTTATTATTAGAAGGTATCGGCGGTGGTTTTGCATGGGGAGCAATGTTGTTGCGTTATTGATATTTTTTTCAGGCAGCCTGAAACATTTTATTATTTTCAGGCTGCCTGAAAAATTATTGTGTAACCATTCTATTGATTAACCACGGTAAAAATTCAGCATAATGCTCTGCTTTTTTAACCACAGGCAGACTTTTTTCTGGCATTTCTGATGATTGCGAAAAAGCTAATAATTTATCCGCATCTTGCCAAGCATAAAATTGACGGTTGCGATTTTCAATAAATCCTTCATTAAAAATAGTGATTTCATTATTGTAACCATAATTGCACCACGCATTATTATTTTCAGATAATAAATCACAACCTGTATTGATATAACTTTGATTAGACAGTGTATGGGCGTATAAAGTGGGAAATATATCTTTATGCGAACCAAAGCGTTCTTTACGGTATTGTACATTATGGGTATATTGTGGTGGTAAATAGACATAAAATGGCACAGCATGACCTAATGCAAATTCCGCAGGATTGGTATAACCAATACCGCGAATATTATGGTCTCCTGTGGCAGCAATCACGGTATTACCTTGTTGTTTGACTTGACCGATAAATTCACCCAAAGCATTATTGGCATAATGAAAAGTATTAAATACTTCGGCGATATTTTCATTTAATTTTGCTAATCGTTCTTGTTCTTGTGCTGTAAAAATAAAATGTTGTCTTTTGGCACTACTTGGTAACTTAAATGGTGGGTGATTGGTAATAGATAAAGTAAAAATAAAAACGGGTTGTTGTGTATTTGTTAATATTTCATTGGCGTAATCAAACATATATTTATCTGGAACACCCCAAGTGGCACTTTCTTGTTGTGCTTGTGGATAATGTTGTTTTAGAAAATGTTCGTCAATAAATTCATCAACCCCTAAATGGTGAGAAAATTCGCGTAAATTACGCCAACCGCCATTACCAGCGGTAATAAAAACAATACGATAACCTGCTTGTTTATAGGGTAAAAAAACATTGGTGGGAAATGCTTTGTTTCGCATTTTACTTTGAGAAATATCAGGCGACATACTGCGAATAAATAAACGGTGTAATGTATCAGCAGTGCCGTCTCCTTCGCTAACAAAACGCGAAAAAAGATAATCTTGTTCAAAATGTGGTCTTAATGCTCCTAATAAATCACGATTATTGGGATTGTCAAATTGCAATAAATGCGTCCCCATACTTTCCATTAAGGAAAAAACCACATTGGGTTTTTGTTGTTCTACTATTTCATTTGTGGGAATATGAACAGATAATTCATCAATATTGGCTGATGAAACAGGTTTATCCAATAAAACAGAAAATAAACGCACGCCATCTTCATCGGAAACAGGGTGAAAAGCCGTGCTTTTTTTATAATCTTTTGTTGCCCATTGTAGATAAAAAATACCATTGGCAACCATTTTATTGAGTGTTGCGGAATTGGAAACGGTGGCATCATCACGGCGTAATGGAAATTTACCAAAAGAACCACGAATACCAATAACCAAAACAGATATAATCATTAAAATAAATAATAAACCTTTTGACCAATGAATTGGACGAATATATTTTTTACTATAATAACGATGAATATAAGAAAACAATTTAATACATAAAAATGTAAAACATAAAGTAATTAAAATAATTGGAATAATGGGATAATCAGACATAATGGTTTTTAATACTGCTTTGGTGTCTTCATCAATCAGACCAAAAACAAATACATCAAATTGTCTGTCGTATGTTTTATAATAAAAAATGTCTAAAATGGTAATAATAAATGTTAATACAATAAAGAAAATTAACGGAAATCGTTGAATACGATAAAAGCGTTCTAATCCTTTTTGAGAAATCAATAAAACACAAGCAATCAATACAAACAATGATAAAACAATCAATGAAATTTTTATATCAAAACGCAAACCATTGAATAATAATTTAATAATATCTTGTCGATATTGCGTGCGTATGGTTTGGTCGGTATAGTGAAAAAAAAGCCATAATCGTCCAGCCATCATAATGATAAGCATAAACAAGGTAAAAATCAGCCATTCAACAGTGATTTTTTTAAATATGGTTAATTTCATTTTTGACCTTTTTTTATTTTTCAGGCTGCCTGAAAGTTATTCACAACACGAAGAAACCGCATACATTTGTTCGTCTATTTGAAAATGGCGTGCGGTATTCATATCATGTTGAATTTGTTGTTTTAATTCATCTAAATGATTGAATTTTTGTTCGTCTCGTATTTTAGAAAGAAACACCACTTGCAAGCGTTTTCCATATAAATCACCTGAAAAATCAAACAGATGAACTTCTAAATGTTGTTGTGTGTTGTTTGATACGGTGGGATTGTATCCCAAATTAGCAACACCGCGTTTTCGACCAAAATCCCCTAATACATCAACCACATAAACGCCGTTCAAAGGGTAATGATGTGGGGATAAATAAATGTTGGCAGTGGGACAGCCGATGGTTCTGCCCAATTTTTTGCCGTGCATTACTCGTCCTGACAATGTGTAAGGTCTGCCTAATAAGTGGTGTGCTTGCAATAAATCGCCTGTGGATAGGGCAAGTCGCACAGCGGTGCTGGACGCACGCCTGCCTTGCAGTAATACAGACGACATTTGTGCGGTTTCAAAGTGTGTTTGTTGTTGTAATAATGCCACATTTCCTTGTCTTTGACGACCAAAACGAAAATCATCGCCAATCAATAAGTATTTGACATTTAATCCTTTTATCAACATTTTGTAAATAAAATCATCGGCTGTTTGTTGTGCAAATGATTGATTAAAACGAACCACCCATGCGTTATCTATCGAGCCACTGTTTGCTAACAATTGTAATTTATCGCGTAACGGCGTGAGACGAAAAGGTTTTTGTATCTTTTTAAGACGAGAAAAATATTCCACAGGTTGCGGTTCAAACAACATAATTGCTGTGTGCAAGTTTCGCTCGTCAGCGGCTTGTCGCAGTTGTTTGAGAATGGCACAATGCCCCAAATGCACACCGTCAAAGTTGCCAATCGTCAAGGCAACGCCGTTTGCAAAGTGTGGGCAAGCCGATTGTCCTAAATAAATATTCATTGTATTACAAGCACATTATGTTCATTAAAGGGGCATTATTTTACGCTGTTTTTATGACACATAGTAATGAATAACGACCGTTTATCAAGCAAAATTGTCCGTTAAGTGAATTCAAAGACGCTATTTTTTAGCAAATGTTGTAAAATAGACAAGTTTCAGGCAGCCTGAAACCTTATTTTTCAGGCTGCCTGAAAAAAATATGATCAATAACCCACTGAAATTTCAGGATTTAACTATGATTAAAATCGCCATTAACGGTTATGGCCGTATCGGACGACAAGTTGTCCGTGCTATTTACGAATACAATTTGCGAGACCAGTTTGAAATTGTCGCTGTCAATGCGTCTGGCAGTTTAGAAACCAATGCCCATTTAACCCAGTTTGACACGGTGCATGGTCGTTTTAATGCAGATATTTCGTTTGATGACAAACACATTATCATCAACGGCGACAAAATTCCGTTTTTCTCTACCCGTAATCCTGCCGAATTGCCTTGGGGCGATTTGGGCGTGGATTTGGTGATGGAATGCACGGGTGCTTTCACTTCCAAAGAAAAAGCCTCTATTCATTTGGCAGGCGGTGCGAAAAAAGTGTTGATTTCCGCCCCTGGCGGCGAAGATGTTGATGCCACCGTGGTGTATGGTGTCAATCACAGCGTTTTAACGCCTGAAATGACGGTGGTGTCGAATGCGTCCTGCACCACCAACTGTTTAGCCCCTGTGGCAAAACCCTTGCAAGATAAATTAGGCATTGTTAAAGGTTTGATGACCACCATTCATGCTTTCACCAATGACCAAGTTTTAACCGATGTGCGTCATAAAGATTTACGCCGTGCAAGAAGTGCAGTGCAAAATTTAGTACCCACCAAAACAGGTGCTGCCAAAGCAGTCGGCTTGGTGCTGCCTGAACTCAAAGGCAAGTTAGACGGCTTTGCGGTGCGTGTGCCAACCATCAATGTGTCTATGGTGGATTTAACTTTTGAAGCCGCTCGCGACACCACCGTTGATGAAGTCAATCAAATTATGTTAGACGCGTCAAACGGTGCGTTAAAAGGCGTTTTGGGCTATAACAAAATGCCTTTGGTGTCAGGCGACTTTAACCACTGTGCCACAGCGTCTATTTTTGATGCCACCTTAACCAAGGTGTCGAATGGCAACTTGGTGAAAGTGTTGGCGTGGTATGACAACGAATGGGGTTTCTCCTGTCAAATGCTGAATACCGCACGGGCGATGTTTGGTATGCCTGTAAGCCCACTTTAAGATTAACCAAGTATAACCGCCAAAGTAGTATGTAAAGGAAGTATCATGAAATTGCTGTTAAATATTCTCGCCCTGTTGCTGTTTTTTGGTGCGTATTTTTTAACGCATGATATTTTTATTGCCACCATTTTGGCGGTAGTCGCAGGCATTATTCAAGCGTCCATCACTTTCTTAATGAAAGGCAAAATGGACATTATGCAAGCGGTGAGTTTAGGCTTAATTATTATCTTTGGCGGACTCACCATTGTTTTACAAAATGACTGGTTTATTAAATTCAAGCCCACGGCGTTATTTTGGTTGGTGTCGTTGGCTATGTTGTTTGGTAGCCTAACCAAAAAGAATATTCTGCGTGCCATTATGGGTAAGGAAATCAAATTGCCTGACCACATTTGGAATGAAATGATGTGGGTTTGGACGGTATTTTTTGCCTTATTAGGTGCGTCTAATTTGTGGGTGGCGTGGAATTTTTCTACCGACACTTGGGTTACCTACAAAGTGTTTGGCGTAATGGGTTTAATGGGTTTATTTTTCATTGCCCAAGCCATATATATGCAAGGGGTAATTAACAGCATGGAAAAAAGCCAATTAAGTGAAGAAAAAACAACGGCTTAAAATTTCTTATTGACAAAAAACACAAATCACCGCACCATAACACCTTTTTGCATATTTGGGAAAACACACTGATTGAGCGTTTCTACCACAGGTAGAAATAATTTTTAATTTTCACAAAGGAATAAAGATGAAAAAAACTTTATTAGCAATCGCCCTAATGGCAAGTATGGCAGGCGTTTCTGCCAAAACCGTGGTAACCGTCAATGGCACAAAAATTGATAGTGCCATCATTGACCGTCAAGTTTCCGATTTATCCAAACAAAGCAACGGACAAATTAAAGACAGCCCTGAATTACGCGAACGCTTAAAACAAGCAGCAGTGGTGCATACCGTTATTGTGCAAGAAGCTAAAAAACGCAAATTAGACGAAGATAAAGATTACCAAAACTTTATTGCCCAAGCCCAAGCTGATGCGGATAAACGCGGCGAATCCAAAAAGCCAGATTTCAAAAAAGATTTTGAAAACTTCAAAGAAAACTTGTTAGAGCAAGCATTTGCGATTGATGTTTTGAAGAAAAACCCAGTAACCGAACAAGAAGTTCGTAAAGAATATAATCAAATCAACGACTTCTACAAAGGTTCGCAAGAAGTACAAATCGCTGAAATTGTAACTCGTAGCGAAGCAGATGCACAAAAAGCATTGGCAGAACTGAAAAAAGGCAAAAAATTTGCCGATGTTGCCAAAGCCCACACCGTTGATGAAGTCGGTAAGAAAAACGGTGGCATGCACCAAGGTTATATCAATTTAAAAGATATGGAAGCGGGAGCTCCGCAATTACACGCCGCCCTTAAAGATATGAAAAAAGGCGATTACACCAAAACCCCCATTCAAGGCACCAACAATATTTGGGCAATTTTCTCTGTGCAAGACAAACGAGATGCCAAAGTGCCAACATTTGAGCAAATGAAAAACGCATTGACCGCCCAATTAGAAGGTCAAAGGGTGGATCAAGCCGTGGCAGAGTTGCTTAAAAAAGCACAAATTAAATAATGTTGAGTTAAAAATATGAACATCAAACCCTTATTGTTTGTTTTGGCAAGTGCTGCGGCACTTGCCGTTTATGCGGCTGACGCACCGAAAATTGACGAAAAACGCGTTCATTTGGTGCTTGAACAGTATGAAACCACAGGTGGCAAAATTGCACCTGAACAAAAAGCCGAAGTGCAGAAACAGGTTTTGCAAGAATTGCAACGCTCGGAAGTGTTGAAAAACGCAGCCTTGCAAGCAGGCTTGGACAAACAGCCCGAAGTGCAATTAGCTCATCAAAACTTTGAAGCCCAATTCTATGCGGCTCAATATTTTGAACATTTGAAAAAAAATGTCAGCGTCAGTGAAGAAGAATTGCGTGAAATTTATGCACGATTAGGACGCGAAGTGAAAATTCAAATGGCTGCATTTAAGAATAGCGAAGAAGTTCAGGCTGCCCAAGATAAACTCAAAAAAGGTATGAGTTTTTCTGATTTAATCGCCACGCTGCCTGAACAACCTGCGTCTCCGCCTGATTTTATCAGTGCACAAATGTTGCCGCCTGAATTTGCCACTGCATTAGATGATATGGATAAAGGCAAAATCACCGATACCGCAGTGAAATTTCAAAATATGCTGTATTTGCTGAAAATCACCGATACACGCAAGGGCAATAAAATTCCCCCCTTTGAACAAATCAAAGACCGTTTAGAAACCCAACGCAAAGATGAATTGGTGCGTGAAAAAGTCAATCAACTGTTTGCACAACACGGTTTGACAGAATAACAATCCGTTCAACGCTCAAAATTAGGCAAGATTGGCACAAACCTGCGTATCTTGCTTGATTTTTTGTCGCAATGCTTTGTGGCACAACGGCACAGGTGATACAATGAGACTTTGTTTTGTTTCAGTCAGACGGAGAAACCCCTATGAAGATTTTACTATTAGGTGCGCCTGGTGCAGGTAAAGGCACACAAGCACATTTCATCACCGAAGCATTCGGTATTCCGCAAATTTCCACAGGCGATATGTTGCGTGCCGCTATTGAAGCCCAAATTCCATTAGGTTTGGAAGCCAAAAAAATTATGGAAGCAGGCGGTTTGGTGCGTGATGATATTATCATCTCTTTGGTTCGCGACCGCATTCGTCAGCCCGACTGTGCGAATGGCTTTTTGTTTGACGGTTTTCCCCGCACACTTGCCCAAGCCGAAGCCTTAAAATTCGCGGATATTGAATTGGATGCCGTGGTTGAAATCAGTGTTCCTGATGAAAACATTGTCGAAAGAATGTCAGGCAGACGCATTCATGTGGCATCAGGCAGAACTTACCACATTCGCTACAATCCACCCAAAGTGGAAGGTCAAGACGATATTTCGGGCGAGCCTTTAATTCAACGCGAAGACGATAAAGAAGAAACGGTGAAAAAACGCTTGAAAGTCTATCATGAACAAACCGAAGTGCTGATTGACTTTTACAGCAAACTGTCGCAACAAGCAGGCGGCAAACCGAAATACATTAAAATTGACGGCACACAAAGCGTAGAAAGCGTGAAAAACGCCGTATTGACTGCGTTAAAAGCGTAATTTTGAAATTATTTCGTTGTTTCAGGCAGCCTGAAAAACATTCAGGCTGCCTGAAAATTTATTATCGTGCGTACAACATTATCGTTGATTGATTGGCACAAATGGCAAGTCATCTGGACCTGTGTAGTTGGCAGACGGGCGAATGATTTTGCCGTCATTGCGTTGTTCGATAATGTGCGCCGCCCAGCCTGTGATGCGAGAAATCACGAACAGTGGGGTAAACATTGCCGTGGGCACGCCTAATTGACGGTAAGACACGGCACTGAACCAATCCAAGTTGGGGAACATTTTTTTCTTGTCCCACATTAGGCTTTCTATGCGTTCGGCAATATTAAACAGCGTCATATCACCGCCCAATTCCGACAATTTGCGAGCCACTTCTTTAATCACCACATTGCGTGGGTCGCCTACGGTATAAACAGGGTGTCCAAATCCAATGACAATTTCTTTTTTCTCCAATCGTGCGGTAATGTCCGCTTCGGCTTCGTCTGGCGTGCGGTAACGGCTTTGAATATCGTATGCCACTTCGTTTGCACCGCCGTGTTTTGGCCCTTTTAACGCACCAATCGCTCCTGCCACGGCTGAATATATATCCGAACCCGTGCCTGTAATCACGCGTGAAGTGAAGGTGGAAGCGTTAAATTCGTGTTCTGCATATAAAATCAAAGAGATATGCATGGCTTTGATTTGGTCGTCAGTGGGCGGCACGCCGTGCAGTAAGTCCAAGAAATGACCGCCTACGCTGTCTTCTTCGCTATACAAAGAAATGCGTTCGCCATTGTGCGAAAAATGATACCAATAAAGCAACATACTGCCCATTGATGCCAATAATTTATCGGCAATGTCTTTGGCTTCTGATTCAGGGTGCGTTTCGCGTTCAGGCAGCGTTGCTCCTAAAATAGAAACGCCTGTTCGCAACACATCCATTGGGTGAGCAGCAGCTGGTATGCGTTCCAATACTTCCAACACATTCGCAGGCAAAGCACGCAGACTAAATAATTTGCGTTTATACGCCGCTAATTCATACGCATTGGGCAAATGACCGTGAATCAATAAAAACGCCACTTCTTCAAATTCGCAATGACGAGCTAAATCCAAAATATTGTAGCCACGATAACTTAAATCATTGCCGTGCTTGCCTACTGTGCAAAGTGCAGTATTGCCTGCTGGCACACCTGATAAAGCAACAGATTTTTTGGCTTTGGGAAGAGTTGTTTCTGACATAGCGATTTTTCCTTATGTTGGTTGAGAGAATAATCTTTCAGGCTGCCTGAAAAATTGCATAAGTGGCTATTGTATTATGTTTTCAGGCAGCCTGAAATAAAAAAGCGTTCCCATTTTAGGAACGCTTTTTTTTTCACACAATCAAACCATTACCATTGATAACCCGCACCAATACCTGCACCGTAGCGGTTTTTGGAGTTGCCTGTGGCTGTGCCTTTGACAATCCAATGTCCGTTATCGGAAATGGTGGAAACGCCGATTGCGTAACCTGTTTGACCGTGGTAAGTGCCACCACCAATGGCAACCAAGTTTTTACCTGGTAAGAATGCTTGTGGCATAGACGCAACCGCAATCGCAGACGCAGCAGACGCATCGGCGTGTTTAGAGACATCGCCAATACGATTGTGAATATCGCCTACGGCTTGGTTCAACTGACCAACATTCACCGCGTCTGTTGGATGCACCCCTGGTGCCACATTGTGAATGGTTACAGGAGCAGCAGCGTCTGCACCCACCAGCGTTACATCGTTGGTCGCTACGCCACCATTCGGTGTGGTTGGGGCGTCAAGATTGGAATACTGCACAATACCTGCACCACCTGTGGCAATTTGCCCTACTTTTTGAGCAACACTATATAGTTGCGAACCGTTAATTGCGTCTGTGGAATCGGCGGTTACCAAACCAGCGGCGACATTTTGAATGCGGCGTTCTTCACCAACATCACCCACAGAAACCACGCCTGCTGGGGTTGCTCCTGCAAATTTTAATTCGCCTTTGGCAATCGCCACACCTGAACCGTCTGTGGTCATAATGTTTTCCGCATTGGTGGCATACGCTTCCGTACCAGCGGTTGTCTTCCCTGCGGCAGTGTAAGCAGAGCTATCGCCCAAGAAGACGGAGTTGTCCGTGGTTTGTGTAACATTATTACCCACCACCATTGTTTTGTTGGTGGCAACGGTATTGTTGTTACCCAACACATGACTGTCGCTGCCTAAAATGGTGTTTGGATCGCCGATAGCCGTACTGCGATCGCCTGACACCACATTGCCTGTGCCAATCGAAATTGCACTTACGCCTGTGGCTTGTGCTCCATTACCAATTGCCAAAGCATTTTCGCCATTAGCACGAGCTTGCCAGCCGATTGCGGTTGCGTATTGACCACCTGCAATGCTATCGTCTGTGTTGGTGCTGTCCGCTTGCGGGTTTGCCATGCCATCGTTGGTATGGAAGAATTTAATACCATACTCATTCATATTATGAATAGCTTCAGCCACCGAATTGGTGGTACGCACACCATCAGTGTCGGCATTGTAAGTTTTCAACAAGTCTTTTTTACGCTCGTCCGTTGGATTGTCTTCGCCGTAAATAATTTTGTTGATATTGGCATTCACTTGGGTGGTTTGGTTTTGCACCGCTTCTTTCAACTGGCTCACATTTACCGCGTCTGTATCATCAACCCCTGCGGCAACATTGGTAATTTTATTACCGCCGTTATTTAAGCCGTCTTTGGTAAGCGTTACAGGAGCACCTGCCGAACCGTTGTTAATAGTAATGCCGTCATTATTCACCAGCGTGTCGCCTGTTTTCAGGCTGCCTTGCTCGCCCAAATCCACATTTGGATTGAGTTTGACATTCAATTTGCCGTTTTCACCCACCACATTGATATTGTTGTCGCCAACAATATTCACCGTATCGCCGTGGCTTGGGGTGAGCGTATCACCGCTATTACCTGCAAATTGCAAGGGTTTAACAGTTTTATTAACAAAGTCGGTTAAATCGCCGCCCAAAGTAACTTGGTCGCCTTGTTTGCTCAACGTTAAACCTTCCACATTGCTACCATAAGTGGTGTTATCCGAAATAGTGAATGTGCCGTTGGTGTTTTCCACTTTCAGGCTGCCTTGACCTTGCCAAGTAACCGCGTCCCCTGCTTTAACTTGGGTTTGCTTACCGTTGCCGTCTTGGGCAATCCAGTACGATTGGTTAATCATATCCGCTACATTTTGAGCCGTGGTTAGGTTGTCGCCACCTGATGTGGGATTATTTACCTTGCCGTCTGTCGCAGTGAGTGTGGTGGTATTCACATTCACTTTAACAGCGTTATCTGCAAATTCAACTGTGGTGTTGCTGCCGTTGGCAAAATTCACTGCTTTACCATTGGTTATGGTCTCGCCTTGTTTTACGCCATTCACTTGTAAATCCCAGCCTAAATTGTCGGCGTATGTCTTATTCACCACTTCGTTGGCATTGGTCGGATTACTGTTGCTGTAAGTAACTGTGCCGTCATTCGCAACCGTGAATTTATTTCCTAACTTGGTCTCGCCTGTGGCAGTGAG
>JAGBKK010000026.1 GCA_017934045.1 Neisseriaceae bacterium
CACAGGACGCGGTTTCTCTTTGGCACAAAAAATGGTGGGTCGTGCTTGTGGCTTGCCAGAAGGACAAGGTATTCGTCCAGGCACTTATTGCGAACCTAAAATGACCACAGTCGGCTCACAAGACACCACAGGTCCGATGACGCGTGATGAACTCAAAGACTTGGCGTGCTTGGGCTTCTCTGCTGATTTGGTAATGCAATCGTTCTGCCACACAGCGGCTTACCCCAAACCAGTTGATGTGAAAACCCACAAAACCTTGCCAAACTTCATCTCCACGCGTGGCGGTGTGGCTTTGCGTCCAGGTGATGGCGTAATTCACTCGTGGTTAAACCGCTTGCTCTTGCCTGATACCGTTGGCACAGGTGGCGACTCGCACACTCGTTTTCCAATCGGCATTTCATTCCCAGCAGGTTCAGGCTTGGTTGCCTTTGCTGCCGCAACAGGCGTTATGCCTTTGGATATGCCTGAATCTGTATTAGTGCGTTTTTCAGGCAAAATGCAACCTGGCATTACCTTGCGTGATTTGGTGAATGCCATTCCCTTAAAAGCGATTGAAATGGGCTTGCTTACCGTTGCCAAAGCAGGTAAGAAAAACATTTTCTCGGGTCGCATTTTGGAAATCGAAGGCTTGCCAGATTTGAAAGTGGAACAAGCGTTTGAACTCACAGACGCGTCCGCAGAACGCTCTGCCGCAGGTTGTACCGTGAAACTCAATAAAGAACCGATTATTGAATATCTGCAATCGAATATCGTATTGATGAAAAACATGATTGCAGACGGCTACCAAGACGCACGCACCTTAAAACGCCGTATTGAAAATATGGAAAAATGGTTAGCGAATCCGCAGTTGCTCGAAGCCGACAAAGATGCAGAATACGCCGCCGTGATTGAAATCAATATGGACGAAATCAAAGAGCCGATTTTGGCGTGTCCGAATGACCCTGATGATGTAAAAGTCTTGTCCGAAGTGGCAGGCACGAAGATTGACGAAGTGTTTGTCGGTTCTTGTATGACCAATATCGGACACTTCCGAGCAGCAAGCAAACTGTTGGAAGGCAAAGCCGATATTCCTGTGCGTTTGTGGATGGCACCGCCCACCAAAATGGACGCACGCGAATTGTCAGACGAAGGACACTACGGCGTATTAGGCAGAGCAGGTGCAAGAATGGAAATGCCAGGCTGTTCATTGTGTATGGGCAACCAAGCCCAAGTTCGCGAAGGTGCGACTGTGATTTCCACTTCCACCCGCAACTTCCCCAACCGCTTGGGTAAAAACACTTTCGTTTATTTAGGTTCAGCCGAATTAGCCGCCATTTGCTCTATCTTGGGACGCATTCCCACAGTAGAAGAATACAAAGCCAATATCGGCACAATCAACGAAAACGGCGATAAAATCTACCGTTATATGAACTTTAACCAAATTGAAAGTTACCAAAAAGTCGCAGAAACGGTTAAGTAATATTGTTGATTGATTAACAATAAACGCTCCCTGAACGATGGGGGCGTTTTTTTCAGGCTGCCTGAAAATCTAAAATCTATCTATAAAAGCCTTAATTTTGTTATACTTTCAGCCTAATGTTTCGTTAGGAGAAGCAAAATGCAAATTGCCAAAATTTCTACCGCAGGACAATCGCAAACAGTGTATTTGTCGCAAGCGTTTCAATACTTTTGACGGTGTGCAGTATTGGAGTTTAAGGGAATTTTTGAGAATTATTTTAGATAGTTAAGGAGAATTTATATGCAATTTAAATTATTTGAAAGAAAGGATAAACCTAATAGAGCTATAGATCAAGTGTGTTTAACGATAGATCATTGGAATGACTATTCCTTTGTTACTATGTTTTTTATGAATGTATTTGATCATAATGGAGAAAAGCATAGCATAGGAAATATTAAAATTGGATTTAAAGGACAAGAAACATCAATAGCTACTTATGAGAAGATTCAAGAAAACTTCCCTAATAATGTATTTGACTCACTACCTGATAATTTTTTCTCTCTTGGTCAAGATGTTGATTTTTATGTAAAGTTAATGGAGTTACCTAATGGTATAGGAAAACAGATTCTAAATAAATTAAATGATATTGCTTATAACTCTGACATTTTATCTAAAATTCAAAATGAATCTGTTTTTAATACTTCATTGATGAGAGGTATTAGAGAACGAACTATAATTGAACAATTTCGCAGAGTTTTAAATGGTAATGCTCCATTAAGCGATTTTGAGTTCTATTTCATTAGAGATGAAATAGAAAAAATGGGGAAAATAAACATAGAATTTAAGGTTAAAGCTAACTCACAGCCGAGTACAAACATACATGCAATTATTGGTAGAAATGGTGTTGGAAAAACAACATTATTAAACGGAATGATTAAATCATTTATTGGTACAAGTCATGATGATAAAGGTGCATTTTATGTAAGAAACACCAAAAAATTTAAAAAAATTGGAAATGATTATTTTAGTCATTTGGTTGCTGTTTCTTTCAGTGTATTTGATCCATTTATTCCGAATAATGATGAGTTTAAACATTATCATTATATTGGATTAAAAAAAACTAATGAAAAACTAAAAGAGCCAAAAGAATATTTTAAACAGGATTTTTGGGAATCATTTTTTCTATGTAAATCTCTTTTTGCTAAACAGGAACGATGGTTAAGTACGATTAAACATCTTGAATCAGATAATAATTTTGCAGAAATGAATTTAAGCGAATTCATGAATGAATCTTTCTCTAAAGAAGAAATATTGGAAGTTGTTAAACAAATGAGTTCTGGTCACGCATCTGTTTTATTGATTATGACTCAATTAGTTGCAACAGTAGAAGAAAAAACTCTTGTTCTTCTTGATGAGCCTGAAAGCCATCTACACCCACCGCTATTATCTGCTTTTATCAGAGCTTTATCTAATTTATTGGATAATAGAAATGGAGTTGCAATCATTGCTACTCATTCACCTGTAGTTTTGCAAGAAATTCCTAAATCATGTGTATGGAAAATTGAGCGTACAGGTGCAATAACAGATTCATTTAGACCCAAAATTGAAACATTTGGTGAGAATGTTGGCACTTTAACGAGTGAAATTTTTGGACTTGAAGTAGAAAAATCAGGATTTCATAACTTATTAACTGAATCAGTTAAACGAGGAGGAACATATGAAGATATTTTAAAAAGTTATGATAATCAATTAGGTAGAGAAGGAAGATTGTTACTAAAAATTCTAATTCATTTGAGAGATCAATAAGGAAGGTATTTATAATGATTAAACTAGATTTGCCAAACGATTGTATGAATTACCAAGAGGTTATAGATTCTTGCATTAATAAAATGAGAGAAAATAATATCTTAAAAGAAAAACTTGATGAAAATAAGTATGATTTAATTAGGATTTCAAAATTATATATAAAATTGGGTGAAACAAATAAATTATATAAATTATATAAATGTCGTATGGGAAATACCCTTATTAACATGAGAAATCAATTAACTAATGATGATATGGTAAAAATATATGATCAATATTTCGTAAATCATCGATGTGGTGGTTTTTATGATAGAATTATCAACAATGCTAAAAACCCTGAAATACAATGCCCATTTTGTGGTGGTATTAATTCCCCAAATGAATTAGATCATTTTTTACCGAAAAAAGATTTTAGCTATTATGCTATTTTCCCTTATAATCTTATTCCAATATGTAAAGATTGCAATCAAATTTATAAGAAAAGATTTTGTCCAAATGATAAAAATAAACAACTAATACACCCTTATTTAGACAATGAGCAAGTTTTTAATGAAAAATGGCTATATGCTAAATTTATTATGGATCCAACTGATATAGAAGGAAAATCAGTTATTGAATTTTATGTTGATCCACCTTTAAATTGGGAAGAAGATAAAAAAGAAAAAGTAAAAATCCATTTTGAACAATTTAAGTTAGCTGAAAGATTTGCCATACGCTCAGTGACTGAATTAGGAAAATTATTAGGCTACATAAAACTACTTAAATCGAAAGAACTATCAATGTACGATCTTGAAGAGTTTATAGATTCTGGCATAGAATCTATAAAATCCCCTAACTCTTGGGAAAAAGCATTATTTGAGGCAGTAAAAAGAGAATTACCTGCTATATGGGAAAATATTTAGTGAATACTGTCTAAAAACTATTTCTGACAGTATTCCTTGCTTTACAAACAGTCAATTTTTCCTAAAAACTTGCAAAAATCCAACCATAATTCAATATCCAAATAATCGGTAAAAACGATTTATTCAGGTGGCGTTTATCAATAAAAAACCTTTCAGGCTGCCTGAAAATATAAAACCACCCTATTTTGAGCGGTTTTTATTTCTATTTTTTCAGGCTGCCTGAAAAATGAAAACAGCGTGGCAATAAATTGCCCACCCTACCTTGCTTTGACAGTGTTGAATCGCACCGTGTTCGCGTAGGCACACGTCTAACGCATGCGGACAGCGACAAAGCCAACATATTCACAGGTGTAGCATACGAACACGAATTTGACGGCAAAGCCAACGCTACATGGCAAGGTTTCAGGTTGCCCACACCCACCGTGAAAGGCGGCACAACCATAGGCGAATTAGGCGTATCGGTGAAAGCAGGCAAAGCCAAGATTGACACATCAATCCAAGGCTACGGCGGCAGAAGAAAAGGTGCTGGTATGCAAATTGGCATTAAATTCTAATTCGCTGTGATTGTGTGAAAATAAACCCCACTCGATTGAGTGGGGTTTTTGGTATATAAAAATATTTCAGAGCCCCCTGCAAAACTGGCATATATGGCACATTTCTTCATTGTGCGTTGCTCGAAAAACTTGCCTAACTACCTGTTATGTCTTCGTTTTTCTGTGCTACTACGCCTTGAACTGTATCCATATCTACCAGTTTTGCAGAGGTCT
Source organism: Neisseriaceae bacterium (assembly GCA_017934045.1). Classification (GTDB taxonomy): domain Bacteria; phylum Pseudomonadota; class Gammaproteobacteria; order Burkholderiales; family Neisseriaceae; genus RGIG9985. The sequence continues at coordinate 4,914 of JAGBKK010000026.1, forward strand.
CTTTCAGGCTGCCTGAAAAATTTTGGCGACCATAAAATACACTAACGCTGTATATTTTGCAGTTTTGCGACTATACTCGCCCATTTTTTTGATGACTATTGTGTTTATGCGTGAATTTGTTTTATTTGACGACAGCCAAAATAACCGTGCGATTTTGTTTGATGATTTTTGTGGGCAAGAAACGCTGTTGCCGAGCCAATTAGATCAAATCGATGATAGATTGCACAAGGGTTGGCAAAAATCGCTTTATGCGGTGTTGTTTATCGATTATGAATTTGGTTTGCCTTTGCAAAAATTAGCACATTTGGGTTCAGGCAGCCTGAACATTCTGTGGTTTGCTCAAAAAACGCTCGTATCATCGCTTGACGAATGGTTGTCCAAAAATGCCGAAAACACGCCTTGTGCGATTTCTACGCCGCAAATGAATGTTTCAAAAGACGAATATAATCAAGCAATTACAAAAATTCATCAGCATATTCAACAGGGCGATGTGTATCAAATTAACTATACCGTGCGTTTGCTGCTCACAGCATATGGCTCGCCATTTTCGTTGTATCGCCAGTTACGCCCCAAAATTCCGTTTGGCGTTTTGGCTTCATTGCCACATCAACATTGGACACTGTGTTTTTCGCCTGAATTATTTTTGCGGATTAACGCAGACGGCGTTATTTCCGCCGAGCCGATGAAAGGCACTGCACCGATTTTGCACGATGAACACGATCAACAACGAGCCTACGATTTACAAAATGACCCTAAAAATCGTGCCGAAAATATGATGATTGTCGATTTATTACGCAATGATTTGGGGCGTTTGGCTGAAATTGGCAGCGTTTGTGTGCCAGAAATCTTTTGTGTGCGTGATTTTGGTAGCGTATGGCAAATGACCACGCCCATTCACGCCCAATTAAAGCCACAAACCACCTTTGCAGATATTGTGCAGGCGACTTTTCCGTGCGGCAGTATCACAGGCGCGCCCAAACGCAAAAGTATGGAAATAATTCATCAATTAGAAAAAGAAAAACGACATTTATATACAGGCAGCATAGGTTTTTTATCTTATGAAAAACAAGGAGTTATCAATTTTTCAGGCTGCCTGAATGTGGCTATTCGCACGCTACAATTAACGCCTAATCAGGGTGCTTATCAAGGCATTTATGGCGTGGGCAGTGGCATTGTGATGGATAGCGATGCTAACGCTGAATATCAAGAATGTTTGTGGAAGTCGCAAATCATCAATCACTTGCGTCCAAATTTTGACTTATTTGAAACTATGCGTGTAGAAAATGGCAAAATTCCATTATTAAACAAACATTTATTGCGAATGCAACACTCGGCAATCGCTTTGAATATTCCTTTTTCATATGATGACGCAACTTCTTGTATTCAAAGCATTTTATCCACATTGTCTCATCAAGAAATATATCGATTAAAATTAACACTTCATCGTTCAGGCAGCCTGAAAACAGAATACGCCATACTTAACCCTTTGATTGGCAAGCAAAAAGTAATGATTAGCCCCATTCGCTTAAAAAATCAAGATCCCTTGCGTTGCCACAAAATCACCCACCGCCAAGCATTCGACACCGCTTGGCAAAACGCCGAAAAACACGGAGCTTTTGACGCTTTATTGTTCAACGAAGACGGTTTTTTATTAGAAGGCGGACGCAGTAGCGTGATGATTTTAATAGAAAATCAATGGCTTACGCCTGATTTATCTTTGCATATTTTACCGTCCATCGCAAGAAGCGAATGGACACAACACCACCGCATTATCGAAACAAAAATCACCCAAGAAATGCTACGCAACGCCCAAAGCATTCGCATAGGCAATGCCCTGCGTGGCTGGTTTGATGTGGATTTGGTTTAGGCAAGCTGAAAAGCGATTGTCATGCTGTACAAAACTGTTATAGTCAATGCGACAGAGATAATGCATAAATAATCGCTTGGACAAAAATCCACCGAATACACCAAACTTAAACGCCACAATCGGCGGCTGGCAATGGGGTATGCGGTTAATGCAGGATATGTTGTTGGCGTGAGTTTTTTCAGGCTGCCTAAAAAGTGTTATTTAATCTGTTTCTTGTATTTGTTTTTGACGATTTCTTTTGTGCATTTGTTGTTTGGCATAATTAAATGCGGCAAATTTATCTTTTTTAGCACAATATTTGATATGCCAATACAAAATAAATTCAGTAATCATCACAGCAATAATTGAACCAATGAGCCATAAACCATTTAATTCTACAAAAGAAAAAAGTATTTCTAAATAAACACCTAAAATTAAAGCATAAATACCTGCATAAATAAAACGAGTGGATAATTTTTTATCTGGATAAAATTCTGCAATTAAATATATTACCAAAGTAGGCAAACCTGCAAAAATAAAAGCAATAGACCAAGTAAAAATCATTCCAACAAAATCATTTATTTCTTTAATTTTAAATACTAACCCACTAAACACGATGATAAAAATATAGCCAATCCACGACACCAAAACTGCTCCGAGTATTGCACGAAAGAGTTTTGATGATAGTGTGGGGATATACTGTTCTTCCATAATGCTAACCATTTTCAAAATATTTTTTTCAGGCAGCCTGAAAAGTGTTTTTCATTGTTGTTATTAACAAGTGTAGAGAAAGCAACTTGTTGCCCGCCCTATGCTTGCTTTTTTTGCATTGTCAAATTTTTTATTATAGAAATCAATCAAAAAAAACGCCTAATAGCGTTTGTGTCCAAATAATTCAGAATGCGAGCCTATTCTTTGCAACAGAATATGATTATTCTGATATTCATAAATTAACAGCAAATCAGGTTGAATATGGCATTCACGACAACCTTTCCAATCGTGTTTTAGGTCGTGATCGCAATATTTTTTTGCCATTTTTTTACCGTTTAACAAGCAACTTGCAACTTCAATCTATTCGGGGGACAAAAACAACTCAAACGATTGTTTTTTCATATCTCGCTTGAATTGATTGGAGAAGTTAAATTCATTCATTATAAATTTTCTCCATTATTGCCGTTAATTCTTCAACAGAATTGACTTTATAACCTTTCAAGCGTCCTGCGGCGTAATCTTCTCTGCCTTGCAATATTGCCTGTTTGGTTTCTTCATTTGGCTCATCTGCTTGATAATCAAAAGACAGTGGCAAAATTTTTCTATCCGCAATTTGTTTCAAAAACGCTTTTAACACCATTGACGGTGTTAAACCATAATCTTCAATAACCTTAAATGCTTGATTTTTAATTTCTTTATCAATGCGTAAGTTATAATTTGTGGTTGTTGTTGCCATTTTTGCGTCTCCTAAATGTTAAAAATGTATATCAAATGTAAGTCAAATGTAACGGTTTCATTATAACAATCTCTCACACAAACAGCAAGATAGGGGCAACTTACCCCAACGCATTGTAATAGATTGAAAATATTTTATTTTTCATCATAATATGCGTTTGGTATGCTACCTGAAAATTATGATTAAAACGCGTGGGGCTTCAAAGTTGCACACGATACGCTTGCTCTCCGTAGCAAAGAGATTGCCACGACTTGAACTTGGTTCAAGTCGTGGCAATGAGAGTTTGACTTTCAGGCTGCCTGAATTATGATTGTCTCAAACATTCTTGCTTACTCATTGCACCGAGATTTTTAACTTCACGGATTTCAACTAATAATACATTTTGACGATATGCCACAAGATAACAATGATAACTCTTTGGCATTCTTTGTTTTAATCTTCCTGTATTGTTTGGAACATATAAATCAATCCTTGCTTTTCCTATAATTCGCTTATCTCTATCCGAAAAATATAAGTCATGTGAAATATGATAAGTAGGACTATTTCCATAACGATACCATCTTGCATTTTTCATAGTATATTCATGCACAAATGCGTGAGTTGTATAATAAGGAGTATGAGTATATTTTAAATGGAAAAAAGCAATTTCATAAATAAAGGGGAAAATAATCATAACATAAATAGCAAATAAGAAGAGTCTATCTTCAATTTTATTTATTCTATCTGTGGGACATATTTTATTTATGGTAGGAATATATAAAATAAAAGCAATTAAAATAGATATACCAAATAAAGTAAAAAATGATTTAGTGTAATAATTATTGCTACCTATTAAATAAGCCGCAATACCAATATTAAGAAATAGAAAAACTGATAAGGAAATATCTAATATCTTTTTAAATTTAGGTAATTTTTGAAATTCTTCCCAATATTCTTCCATTGAATATTTCATCTTAACTATCCTTTCAGGCTGCATGAAATCTAAAAAACCGCCGTATTCACAGCGGTTTAATCATCTTAACAACTTACAACGCCGCTTTTAACACAGGCACTTTATCTAATTTTTCCCAAGAAAAATCAGGTTCTTCGCGTCCGAAGTGTCCGTAGGCGGCGGTGTTGCGGTAAATCGGGCGTTGTAGGTCTAACATTTGAATAATGCCTTTGGGGCGTAGGTCAAAGTGTTCTCGCACGAGTGCAATTAAGTCTTTTTCAGGTAAGCGTCCTGTGCCGAAAGTGTCAATCGCAATCGAAGTGGGTTCGGCAATGCCAATCGCATACGACACTTGAATTTGACAAGCATTTGCCAAGCCTGCGGCGACTATGTTTTTGGCGACATAACGGCAGGCGTAGGCGGCAGAGCGATCGACTTTGGTTGGGTCTTTGCCTGAAAACGCACCGCCACCGTGTGGAGACGCACCGCCGTAGGTATCGACAATAATTTTGCGTCCTGTCAAACCGCAATCGCCTTGTGGTCCGCCGATGACAAAACGACCTGTGGGGTTGATTAAATATTTGGTGTCGCCACGCAACATTTCAGGCGGCAAAACAGGTTTGATAATTTCTTCAATCACCGCTTCTTTCAAAGTGTCATACGCAATATCAGGTTCGTGTTGCGTGGATAAAACCACCGTGTCAATGCCCACAGGCTTGCCTGTGGTGTCGTCATAAATCACCGTCAGTTGGGCTTTTGCGTCAGGACGCAACCATGCTAATCGTCCGTCTTTGCGTAATTCGCTTTGGCGTTGCATTAAGCGGTGTGCGTAGTAAATGGCAAACGGCATCAGCGTAGGCGTTTCATCGCAGGCGTAGCCAAACATTAAGCCTTGGTCGCCTGCCCCTTGATTTAAGTCTAAACCTTGTCCTTCATTCACGCCCTGTGCAATGTCGGGCGATTGCTGGTCGTAACAAACCATTACCGCACAACCGTCTGCGTCAAAGCCCATTTCGGACGAGTTATAGCCGATTTTTTTAATGGTTTCGCGTGCGGTTTTAATGTAATCCACATTCGCGGTTGTGGTGATTTCGCCCGCAAGTAAGCACAAACCCGTATTCACCAAAGTCTCCGCCGCCACGCGTGCGGTGGGGTCTTGGCTTAAAACGGCATCTAAAATAGCGTCCGAAATTTGGTCGGCCACTTTGTCAGGGTGTCCTTCGGACACAGATTCCGATGTAAAAAGATATTCGCTCATAATGTTTCAAATGTTAGTTTAGCTTCGCCTTACGGCTCGCAGAAATTACGGTTTGTTTGCTTCGCAAACCCTTTATTGACTTTGTCAATAAAGATTTGATACTTCGTATCAAATAAACCTTATTTTCAGGCTGCCTGAAAGGGGTTAAATAAAAGGCGTTATTATAAGCGATTTATCTATTTTCAGGCTGCCTGAAACGCATGATTACGGCATAGGTTTCATACCGTTGGGTAGCAATGTCCAAACATAGCCTGTGTGTTTCATTTTGCCTGCGATTTGTCCTGCGTTATCGCCAAAGCCCCAGAAAAAGTCAATGCGTACCGCTCCGTTAATCGCACTGCCTGTGTCTTGTGCCATCATCAGGCGGTTTAGGGCTTTGCCGTTGCGTGGGTCGGTGGTGGCAACAAATATCGGCGAGCCTAACACAATATGCCGTTTATCCACAGCGGCGGAAAATTCGCCCATTAACGGCACGCCTAATGCTCCGTTGGGTCCTTCGGCGTTGTTATCGCCTTTTTCAAAAAACACAAAACTGGGATTTTTGCCCAAAACTTCGGCTAATTGATTGGGGTGTTCGGCAATCCATTGTTTAATGCCCTGCATACTGGTTTGGGCGAGTGGCAAATAGCCTTTGTCTGCCATATATTTGCCGATAGAAACATAATTGTGGTCGTTTTTGTCGGCAAATGATAGGCGGACGCTTTGTCCGTCAGGGGTGATTAAACGCCCTGAACCTTGCACTTGCAGGAAAAATAATTCTACGGCATTGTCGGCATACGCCAACACGGGGGCTTTGCCGTTAATGACTCCTGCGTTGATTTGGGCTCGTGTGTAATACGGCACAAATTGACTGCCTGAAAATCTGCCTTTCAGTTTGCCGCTTTTGCTGCGGTTTGGAAAATCTGCCGTATTCGCAACATAAGCACCATTTGCACTAATTACACCACTGTTTTCCCCTGTTTTGGCAATGCGAACGCGTCCTGTTTGCCCTGAATAAGGCACGGTTACAAAATCGTTTGGCACGCCGTAAATGGGGTATTTGGCAGTGGCAGTTTGGGTGAGATTGCCTGTTAATGCAGGTTCGTAATAACCTGTAACCGTGCCTGCGAGTTGTCCGTTTTGGCTCACCGTCCAAGGGGTGAAGTTTTGTTCAAAAAAGTTTTTCGCCAACGACAACGGCGTAGCATTAGCAATGCGACACACTTCCGCCCACTGTGGCTGATTACCTAACGCTTTGCAACTATTCTGAAAAGATTTCAGGCTGCCTGAAAAATCTTGTTTTTGCCAAGACGGCAAGGCGGTGTAGTCCGTTGCCGTATATTGTCCGCCATTTGGAGAAACAAACGACTGTCCGACTGGAAAGCGTGGCGTGGAAATGGGCGGCGGAGCGGTTTCAGGCGTTGTCGGTTGCGGCGTGGGCGTGGGTTGTGGTTTGGGGGTAGGCGAAGAACAGCCTGCAATAATGGTTGCGGTGGCGATAAAAGAAAGTAATAAACGATAAGGGTGTTTCATTTTATTTTCTCCTTTAAATGGACTGTATCGATAATGCTTGACGGTCGTAGCGAATACGGTGTTTATGCATAATAAAAAGGCTAATCAATGTCGCAAATTCACCACAGATAAACCATTTACTTAAATTCGACTGCCATAATTGAAATTGTCCGTCAAAAATTAAAAAGCCTATAAAAAATGTAGAATACGGTATAGCAACACCTGCTATCAATGAAATAATTATTTTATTTGTTTGATTAGATGATAAATATTCAATAATTGCTGAAAAAATAATACTTGGAATAATAAACAGTAAAATAAAAGCCAATAATCCCATAAAAAACATCATTATGACATCAAGCACTCTCTCATTGATCCAAGAACTGTACCAAACAAAAAAACTCACCATAGTCATTATGACAGGGACAGTAAATGCCCCAAGCAACACCCTTGCAATGCGTTGTTTTTTCGTCCCTTTTTCAGGAGGCTTAAAATCTAATGCGGTTTTCGGCGGTGCGTATGGATTTTCTTCTTTATTTTGATGATTCACTGTTCTGCTCCGTTTTTCAGGCAGCCTGAAAAAACCACGCATTTTGAGCGTGGTGGATGGTTAGAATAAATTTTCTAAATCTTTATCGAAACTGCGATTGGTGGGATCCATTGGAGCGTTGTCGCTCATTGCGTTTTCGTTAGGAGCGACAATTTCTTCTGGGGTCAGCTGTTCAACGCCTGCCATATTTTCCACAGGCAAATCGCCCACCATACCGTCATTGCGATTGTTGGGGGTCATCACGGCAACTTCGCCTTGTTTAACACTGTTTTGGGCTTGCACAGGCGAAGTGTAGGTTTCTTTTTCGCCTGAAATCAGCATTTCGTAAGTGCGATACACCAAATGCCCACCACCGATGCCATAATCAACAGGGTAATCAGCAAAAATTTGCCATACCAGCCCATACCTTTTTTCTTAACGGCACGGCGTGGGCGGTCGTCATAATCGTCATAGTCATCATCAAAATTGCGATTTTTTCTTGCCATAATGTTTGCTCTTTGTGTATTGCTACGCTTTCAGGCTGCCTGAAAATTTATACCTACATTTTGGTGGGCAGGAATGCCCACCCTACTCTATTCGGTGAGTTGAAAATCCACCCTACGCTTTCAGGCTGCCTGAAAAGTTTTAATATTTCGGTGGGTCGAAGACCCACCCTACGCATTACTGTTCAAAAGTTTCGTACAGCGTAACCACTTTTTGCACGCCGCTGGTGGTGCTGATTTCGTGGTTGGCTGCGTTTTGTTCGGACGGCGTTAAAATGCCCATAACATAAGTTACACCGTTGTAAGTAACCACTTTAATATGGTTGGGCGAATAGCCTTTGGGGTTCAACAACACGGTGCGTACTTTGGAAGTAATCCACGAGTCTTTCACCGACATTGTGTATGTGCCACCCACATTGATATAGTTATACACTTCACGCACGGCGGCTTGGGCGCGTGCCAAGCGTTCGATGGCTTGTTTTTCTTCTTCCGTTGCCACAAAGCCTGTCAAGAGAATATTGCGATTATACGAAGTGGCAGAAACCGTAGAATTGGCACTGCCTTGTTGTTTGAAATACGACATAGACTGCGATTTAATCGCCATTTCCATCGATTGATCATCGGTTTGTGCCCCCACCGTGCGGCGGTCGGCAATCGCTAATCCGCCAGCGGCAACGCCGCCCACAGCCAAAGCCGTGCAACCTGTCAAAGGTACGGCGGCTAATAAAACACACAACGATAAAGTGCGAAATGTGGATTTATTCATCAGAAGTGTTCTCCTAATATAAAAAATGATTTCAGGCAGCCTGAAAAAACGGCTTATTTTATCAAATTATAGTCAATTCATACCAAAATCATGCAGCGTTGGTTCGCCTTGCCTGCTTTTAGTCTGAATTGACTATATCAGCACGGCTAAAAATTAAAAAATAATCACACCGTCTCGCCAAACAGCATATTATCCACCATATCACAAATGGTATGAATAATCAGAATATGCACTTCCTGAATGCGTGCGGTGCGTGGGTATGGCACATTCAGCAACACATCGTTATTGTGCAACAATTCAGCGATTTTGCCGCCCTCTCGCCCTGTAAGTGCGATAATTCGCATATCTTTTTGCTGGGCAGCCCTGACTGCCTCAATCACATTGGCAGAATTGCCTGATGTGGAAATTGCCAACAGAATATCGCCTGTTCTACCCAAGGCACGCACTTGTTTGGCGAATATATCGTCAAAAGAATAATCATTGCCGATGGCGGTGAGAATGGAACTATCGGTGGTCATCGCAATCGCAGGCAATTCCATGCGTTCGCGTTCAAAACGCCCCACGAGTTCAGCGGCAAAATGCTGTGCGTCCGCCGCCGAACCACCATTACCACACGCCAAAACCTTACCGCCATTCATCAACGACTGCACCACTAATTGAGCCGCCATCGTAATCGATTCAGGCAGAATTTCTTCGCATTGCTGTTTCACAGCAATACTTTCGGCAAAATGTTTTTTGGCTAATGCAACTAATTTTTCCATAGTATCACTTTCTCATAAAAACAAATCATTCAACCCAAATAAAGCACGGCGAGATTTTATCACGGTTGTCAAGTTTTCAGGCAGCCTGAAAAATTATCCCAAAATATTTTCAATATGCGACAATTCTTTGTCTTCAATTAAAATAGCGTCCAAACGAATATCGCCCTTGTGGGGATTTTGTTGTAAATAAAATTCAACACTTCTTTGTAATTTCAATAGTTTAGATGGCGTAATGCTGTATGCCGCACCGCCGAATGCGGCTGATTTGCGGTATTTTACTTCCACAAACAATAATAATTGTTTTTGGGTGGCAATAATATCAATTTCGCCAAACGCACAATGCCAGTTGCGTTGCAAAATTTTAAACCCTTGCTTCTTCAAAAAAGCACAGGCTTTGTCTTCTGCCGCTTGTCCTGTGGGGTGATTGAGTCGCATTTTTTTTAATTGTTAATATTGTGAATAAAGTAATTGATTGTTTTTTTCTTGAATATATTGCAAAGAATTTCCCCCTTTAACATCAATTTTTTCTGCTTTATCAATGCAATAGGCTTTTTCTTTTTCAAATAATTTTTGTAAATCATCGGTATTTTGCGGCTTGGGCGAGTCTGATATGACTTTATCCAAACACGCATCTAATGCTTCATACGCTAAATCTAATTCGCTCTTTTTTTCACTGCACGCGGTTAAACCGCATAAACACAATAATAAAAATATTTTTGATTTCATTGTTGCTCCTTATTTCAGGCTGCCTGAAAAACTGTTAATGCGTTATGATAACAACTTTTTAAGCCAAGATAAAACCGCTATGCAACAGCATTTTCACCAAGCCGAAAGCACTTTGAAAAAAGGGGCGTTGTATGTCGTGGCAACGCCGATTGGCAATTTAGGCGATATTTCCTTGCGTGCGTTAGCCGTGTTAAAAAACGCCGATATTGTTTTTGCCGAAGACACGCGAGTAACCGCCAAATTGTTGTCGGCTTTTCATTTACACAAACCCTTGCAAAGCATTCGCGAACACAATGAAAAAAGTGTTGCCGACAAAATTATCAACCTATTGCAAGACGGCAAAATCATTGCCCAAGTGTCAGACGCAGGCACGCCTGCGGTGTGCGACCCAGGTGCGAAACTCGTTGCCGCCGTTCGCAATGCAGGCTTGCCTGTGTATCCGATTAGCGGAGCGTGTGCCGCCATCACCGCCCTATCCGCCGCAGGCATTGAATCAGACGATTTTTACTTCGCAGGCTTTCTGCCCCCAAAATCAAACGAACGCCAAAAACGCTTGGCAGAGTTAAATCAACAAGGCTGTGCGGTGATTGTATATGAAACGCCCCATAGAATTTCAGGCTGCCTGAAAGATATAGAAAATATGATGGCGAACAGAAAAATCACACTCGCACGAGAATTGACTAAATCGTTTGAAACCTTTTTATGCGGCACGGCGACTGAATTGTCCGCTATTTTATCCGCCGACAAAAATCAGCAAAAAGGCGAAATGGTGCTGATTTTTCACCCAGTAGAAAAAACACAAGCGACTGATATTTCATTAGAAAAAATCTTAACCGCCGTAAGCGATTTACCCACCAAACAAGCCGCCCAAATCGCCGCCCAAATCACAGGATTAGGAAAAAAAGAATTGTATGAACAGTTATTGAAGATGAAATCGTAAGCATTTCAGGCTGCCTGAAAGCCTTTCATCTTATTGAAAAAATACATAATTGTATATACAATAATCGATATGAATAAACAGCGAATTTTTGAATGGGACGAAGAAAAAGCGGCAAACAATTACCGCAAACACGGCATTCTTTTTGAAGATGCAGTAACCATTTTTCAAGACCCGAATATTTACACCGAACAAGACCGTTTTGAAAATGGTGAATATCGTTGGCAATCGATCGGATTGGTTACGCCGTCTTTAATGTTGCTGTTGGTTGCCCACACTTTTCAATACGATGAAAATACCGAAATTGTTCGCATTATTTCTGCACGACGAGCAAATAAACAAGAAAGGAAAAAATATGGCTATCGTTAGATACCGTGAAGAAGACATACCGCCATTAAGCAAACAACGCATTGCCGAACTCAACGCATTAGCACAACGCCCAGACGAAGAAATCAATTATTCCGATATTCCGCCTTTGACGGAAAAATTTTGGCAAAACGCCGTGCGTGGTGCGTTGTATCGCCCCAAAAAATCGCAAGTTTCGGTTCGCATTGATAACGACATTTTGGCGTGGCTGAAAAAAGACGGCAAAGGTTATCAAACGCGGCTCAATCAAATTCTGCGTCAAGCAATGAATCAGAGTTTGAATGTTGCCCCCTAATTTTCAGGCAGCCTGAAAACATAATATAATGTCCAGTTTTATCGAAAATCCATTTTATAAAATGAACGCTTTAATTCAAGACTTAAAACAACGCCATTTAATTGCCCAAACCACGGACGAAGCCGCTTTGGGCGAGATTTTAGACACACAAAAAATTACGCTTTACTGCGGTTTTGACCCCACTGCCGACAGTCTGCACATTGGGCATTTGTTGCCTGTTTTAACGCTGAAACGCTTTCAGGACGCAGGGCATACGCCGATTGCTTTGGTTGGTGGGGCAACGGGTATGATTGGCGACCCCAGTTTCAAAGCGACCGAACGCACATTGAATAGTGCGGAAATTGTGGCTGAATGGGTGAATAAAATCAAAACGCAACTGTCGCCCTTTTTATCGTTTGAAGGCAGCAATGCGGCGATTATGGCAAATAACGCCGATTGGTTTATGTCGATGAATTGTTTGGATTTTTTGCGTGATATTGGCAAAAATTTTTCCGTCAATGCCATGCTCAATAAAGAATCCGTCAAACAACGCTTGGCACGCGATGATGTGGGCATTTCTTTTACCGAATTTGCATACAGTTTGTTGCAGTCCTACGATTTTTCTCAATTAAATCAACGCTATGGCTGTGTGTTGCAAATCGGCGGCTCGGATCAATGGGGCAATATTACCGCAGGCATTGATTTGACTCGCCGTCTCAATCAAAACACCGTGTTTGGCTTAACTTTGCCCTTGGTAACCAAATCAGACGGCACTAAATTCGGTAAAACCGAAAGCGGTGCGGTGTGGTTGTCGGCAGACAAAACTTCGCCGTATCAATTCTATCAGTTTTGGTTGAAAGTGGCTGATGACGATGTTTATAAGTTTTTGAAATACTTTACCTTTTTATCGGTTGAAGAAATTGACCAAATTGAAGAGACGGATAAAAATTCAGGACAAAAACCCCAAGCCCAACGCATATTAGCCTGTGAAATGACACGATTAATTCACGGTGAAGACGCTTTAACTGCCGCACAACGCATTTCAGCAAGCCTGTTTGACGGACAAATCGGCGATTTAACCGAAAGTGATTTTGCTCAACTTGCCTTGGACGGCTTGCCCACATTCAATGTTTCAGGCAGCCTGAATGTGGTTGAAGCCTTGGTCAAAACAGGCTTGGCAAGTTCCAACAAAGACGCACGCCAGTTTGTGAAATCATCAGCGGTGTTGATTAACGGCAAAACGCCTACGGCAAACAATCCCAACCACGCCCCTGAAAAACCTGATGATTTGTATTTGTTGGACGAAACTGCCCAAGCGTTTGGCAAATATACGCTGATTAAACGCGGCAAACGCAATCATGCGTTGTTGGTGTGGGGATAAACCCAAAAGCATATCAAGACAATAGTGGGCTGAACAGCCCACGCTATACAATCTGCATTAAATAATTAAAACAATTTCAAAACAAAAAAACAAATTCCGCATTCAAAATAATGCGGAATTTGTTTGTCTATTGGCTGGGGAGGAAGGATTCGAACCTTCGCATGCTGGGATCAAAACCCAGTGTCTTAACCACTTGACGACTCCCCAATGTGTTTCAAAGGGTGTTGGGCTAAACCTTTAACTGCCCACACACCATATTCAGGGTGCAGTATTTGAATTTCACTGGCAATGTGTTGTGCTTTTTCGCCATCATCAACTTTAAGAAAAACACAACTGCCTGAACCAGTCATCATTGCGTCTTTGCCGTAGTTGTGTAACACAGACAAAGCCTTGGCAATTTCAGGATACCGATTAACTGCGACCTTTTGTAAATCGTTAATTAGCGGTATCTCAAATTCAAGACTGTCAATTTTACTGATCTGCGATACACTTGTCAAGGAAAAATGTGAAAATATTTCTGCGGTTGAAACGGCAATGGGGGGACGAATAATCACAAAATAAGGCAATTTGATTGGCAAAGCCGTCAGTTGTTCGCCAATGCCTTGGGCAAAAGCGGTTTGCCCAAAAATAAAAAATGGCACATCTGCCCCTAATTTTGCCCCAATGTTCATCAGCGTTTGCGTGTCCAAATCGCAATGCCATAAATGATTTAATACCATCAAAACAGTAGCAGCATTTGATGACCCACCGCCTAAACCACCGCCCAAGGGAATTTTTTTATCAATGCGAATATCCACACCTTTTTTCAGGCTGCCTGAAAATTGTTGCAAAGCATAAGCCGCTCGCACCGTTAAATCGTGTTCAGGCAAAATACCGTGTTGCGGATTGTGCAGTACAATTTTACCGTCCGTGCGATTAAGCAACTCAATGCTGTCGCACAAATCAATCAAACAAAACACGGTTTCAAGCAAATGATAGCCATCATCACGCTTGCCAACAACCTTTAACATTAAGTTGAGTTTGGCAGGTGATGTATAGCTGTGATTTAGCGTGGGCATTGTGAATATTCCGTACGATAATTAGCATTAAAGTGTTTAAAAACAATAGTGATTTTTAAATTTTGCCGTTGTAATATTAAACGGCGTGGTGCGTTTTTTTCATCGGTAGTGCGTTCAATCGTCCAGCCTGCTTGAATCAAATGACCATTGGGTAAAATTTGGTGCGGTTCATCAAGAGAATAACGCCCCATAGCCCATACATCCAAGTAATCCAATGGTATTTCTTGTCCTGTTAAGCGATACGCTAATTCACCAGCAGTTTTAGCTTGAAACACCTGTCCTTTGGCATTTTGAGCCGTTGCCCCCATTTCATCTTGACACAAACGCCCCACGGTGCTACCCAAAGGCGTGGTAATGTCAATCATCTTTACCCAAGACGCATTGTCCCATGCAAAGCCTGCCTGAAAACCTTGCTGATCATTTTTAATGGATAACTTACCTGTGGTATGAAAGTTGGGAGGCGTATTTTCAGGCAGCCACGGCGTTGATCGCGGTGGTTGTTCTATATGCGAACACGCACTCAACACCACAGTCAAAAAAAACAACGATTTTTTCAGTTGGCTGGAAAAATTGGCATCAGCGTTTTTCATAGAATGAAAATGGGCAAAAAGAGAGATTATAAAAGATTATGCTGATTTGCTAAACTGTTATTGCGTAATGATGTGAATGGTGGGCAAAAATGCCCACCGTTGTGGATTATGCTTGCGGTTGTGGGTTAATCAGAATTTCTACACGGCGATTTCTGGCTTTACCTTCCACCGTATTATTGTCCGCAATTGGGCTTTTAGAACCATAACCCACTGAACGAATACGATTAGCCGCCACGCCGCGTGAAATCAAATGTGAAGACACAGCAGCCGCACGCCGTTCAGACAAGGGATTGTTAATTGCGTCTGTACCTGTGCTGTCGGTATGACCTGCGACAGTAATGGTGGTTTCGTTGTAAGTGGCTAACACATTGGCAACATCATTCAAAGTGCTGACCACCACAGGATTGAGTTCCGCAGAATTGGTGGCAAAAGTAATATTATCAGGCATAGTCAAAGTGATTTGATTGCCTTGACGAGCCACATCAACTTGCGTATTGGCTAATTTATCACGCAACAGTTTTTCTTGATAATCCATATAACCGCCGACACCTGCGCCAATCGCACCGCAAGCCAAAGCAGAATTTCTGGCACCTTTACCACCGTGTGTTAAAGCACCAACAATACCGCAAGTAACCGCCGCACCTGCACCGTATTTTACGGTATTGGCAATTTTTTGATTACCTGTATTCGGATCAACCACACAACCTGACAACACCAAAGCCAAACCTGCGGCGAATAAAGAAACGCTTTGAATTTTCATAGCATCACTCCTATTATGTATTGATATAAAAAACACCACCTAAACTTTTTTCAGGCAGTCTGAAAACGATAACATTTCGTTGGTATCATATTATGTAAATTAAGATTATATTAAATCATCAAAATTCACAAAACAAACAAATTTTATTTTTTAAATATTAAGATAAAATTATTTTTGAAAAAATAAATTAAATCAAATAATTAAAAACAAAGAATACAACATTTAACGATGGATTGTTTTTTTATTGTATGAAAATGTCAAATTGAAAAGATGAAATTTATCAATATTTCAGGTACAATTTACCCTTTATTTTATTTGATATTATTTTCTCGGATTAAATTTTTATGTTAGCGTGGTTGTTTTTATTGATTTGTTTAGTAGTGGCTTCGGTGGTGGTTTATGTGTACCAAGAAAAAAGCCGCAAAGAGTGGGAGTGGGAGTTAATTTACCTAACTCGCCACAGCAAAAATGGGGCAATGCCACCCATTAAACCAATCAAAAAAATCTCGCTTGCCCCTGTGTTTGGCGGCATTAAACGCTTGGGACAGCCCACTCGCCGCATTAACGAAAACGATTTTTTTGCTCCTGTGCATGATGATTTGTCCGATTTACCGATTTTTTCATCTGCACCCAAACCCAAAGATACACAATTACATGCGGCAACGCGTCTAAAAGAAACCTTTGATGAAGAACGCAAAGAAGTTGTTGCTCCCTCAAAACCTTTACCCCAAACCAAGCAGGCTGAAACCGTGCTTTCTGCCGAACCCTTATCGCAGGAACCTAATGATAACCATGACGATAACCAAGATGATACCTTAACCATTTCTGCACGCGATTTGCATTATCAGCATGCGTCAGCTATGGATATGGAAATGGAAATCGACATAGAAGAAGAAGTTGAAACAGTCGCAGAAGAACCTAAACAACCTGTTGTTATTCAAGATAAAAAAGAAGAAAAACCAGCTTTTGATTTAAGTAATCCTGAACCTGATGCAAAAATTATTTCAGCCGCAGATATTTCACGCCAAATTCCAGTGAAACCTGCTAAACCCATTATTGAAGATTACCCTGAAAAAGAAATTATTTCTGCCGAAGAAATCATCAGACGCATTGGTGTTACGGTTTCTAATCCGCCCAAAACACAGCAAGCCACGCGTACCATTGCCGCAGGCAGCCTGAAAAAAAATACGCCCATCAATTCGCCTGAACAAAGCACTATTGGTGATGATGAAGTTCGCCGCAATTTATCGCAACGCATGCATACCGCAACAGAAAAACAGGAAGTTATTACCGCAGAACGATTAGGCAAGCCACAAGCCGAATTACCACATCATTTGCGTTATGTTAATTTTCCGAAATCAACGCCCAAAAATCGCACCGAAACAGTCAAACCCGTGGTACGCAGCGTGATTCCGCCCGAAGCTCGTTGGGACGACAATGGGCTGCCTGAAAACAAAGTGCCTGAAAAGCCCATTTCTTCGATATTTACACCGTTTATCAATCAACCCAAAAAACGCAGTAATCCTGTGGTGGAAAATCAATTCAGGCAGCCTGAAAGCCACGCTCAATCGTTTGATTACGATGAAGATGAAATGTGGTCGCCCAATGCGATGGAAGAAGTTTGGCAGAACGAACTTTCCCAAAATGATACAACAGTCGAACACGATTTCAGGCAGCCTGAAACGCCCTTTTATCCCATTGACACCCCAATAAACCAAGCTGAAAATACTTTAACCACAGCAGAAGAACCAGTGTTCAGGCAGCCTGAAAAAAAAACCCCCATTGTTAGCGTTGAACAACTGCATGCCCCCAGCATAACCCAACGCTTGTTTTCATCGGTGCGTAAATTTCAACTGCCTAATTTATCTTTACTTATTCCGCCACAATTAGATTTTTCAATGGGGCAAAGCGAAGAAGAAATTTTGCAATCAGGCATTACCATTGAAGAAAAACTTGCTGAATTTCGTGTCAAAGTGCGTGTGATAGACGCATTCGCAGGTCCTGTGGTTACACGATACGAAATCGAACCTGACACAGGGGTGAGGGGCAGTCAAGTGGTCAATTTAGAAAAAGACTTGGCACGAGCCTTGGGCAAAAGTGCCATTCGCGTGGTGGAAACCATACCAGGCAAGACTTGTATGGGCTTGGAATTGCCCAATCCGCAACGCAAAATGATTCGCCTGTCAGAAATTTTCGGCACAGAAACCTTTGCAAGCAGTAAATCCAAACTGACTATGGCGTTGGGACAAGACATTACAGGCAAACCTGTGGTAACCGATTTAGCCAAAGCCCCCCATTTGTTGGTGGCAGGTACCACAGGTTCAGGCAAATCGGTGGGCGTGAATGCAATGATTTTATCAATGCTCTTCAAAGCCACGCCTGACGAAGTGCGTATGATTATGATTGACCCCAAAATGTTGGAGTTATCGATTTACGAAGGCATACCGCACTTGCTTGCCCCTGTGATTACCGATATGAAACTCGCCCCCAACGCCTTAAATTGGTGCGTAAATGAAATGGAAAAACGCTATCGGCTGATGAGTCATCTTGGCGTACGCAATATGGCTGGCTACAATCAAAAAATCGCCGAAGCAGAAAAACTCAATAAACGGCTTGCCAATCCGTTTAGTCTAACCCCAAGCGACCCTGAACCTTTGGAAAAATTCCCCTTTATCGTGGTGGTGGTCGATGAATTTGCCGATTTAATGATGGTGGGCGATAAGAAAAAAGTCGAAGAATGCATTGTGCGATTGGCACAAAAAGCGCGTGCCGCAGGCATACACTTAATTTTGGCAACGCAACGCCCATCGGTTGATGTGATTACAGGCTTAATTAAAGCCAACATTCCCACACGCGTAGCGTTTCAAGTATCCAGCAAAGTCGATAGCCGCACCGTGTTAGACCAAATGGGGGCAGAAAACCTATTAGGACAAGGCGATATGCTGTTTCTGCCACCAGGTTCGCCTTATCCTCAACGCATACACGGAGCTTTTGTGGCAGACGAAGAAGTACACCGCATTGTGGAATACTTAAAACAATTTGGCGAACCGCAATATGTTGAAGACATTCTTACCGCAGGTGTGGCTGGCGGCGATTTATTCAGCAATGAAGTAGGTTCATTAAATGACGGCGAAACCGATGAACTGTATGACGCGTCCGTTAAATTTGTGATTGATACAGGCAAAACTTCCATTTCCGCCCTACAACGCCAATTACGCATAGGCTACAACCGAGCAGCCAACATTATTGACGCATTAGAAGCCGCTGGCGTCATTTCCCCTGCCGACAGCAGTGGCAAACGCAAAGTTTTGGTGGGTCGTGGCGAATAAAGTATCGTCAATTCATACCCAAACCCTACTTCGTTATTTCGCCTTGCTGTATTATTTCATACAGTCTGCGGCTCATTGCCTTGCATGCTTTTGGTCTAAATTGACGATATTTCAGGCTGCCTGAAAATAAGGAAAAACAAAATGTTACGCACAGAACTCACCCAATGGATTGATGATTTACTACAAGTCTCACAATTCAAAGACTATGCCCCCAACGGTTTGCAAGTGGAAGGCTGCCTGAATGTACAAAAAATTCTGTGTGCGGTTACTGCCAGCCGTGCGGTAATTGAAAAAGCCATTGAAATTCAAGCAGATACTTTACTTGTTCATCACGGTATGTTTTGGAAAAGCGAACCTTCCACCATCATCGGCTGGAAAAAACAACGCATTTTCAAATTATTACAAAACAATATCAATTTACTGGCGTATCATCTGCCGTTAGACGCACACCCTGAAATCGGTAACAACGCCCAATTAGCACAAAAATTAGGTTACACCGTTTGCCAACAAGTCGAAGAACAAGGTTTGTTATCCTTATGTATTTCACAAGAAAAACAAACACTTAATCAACTTTCCCAAAAAATCACACACACCCTAAAACGCCAACCCTTGGTGATTGGCGATGGTAACCAAACCATTCATCGCATTGGCATTTGCACAGGCGGTGGGCAAAGTTTTTTTCAGGCAGCCACATTGTATGGCATAGACGCATTTATCACAGGCGAAGCCAGTGAAGCACAATATCACTTGGCAAATGAAACCAACACCGCCTTTATCGCCGCAGGACACCACGCCACCGAACGCTATGGTATTCAAGCACTCTCTCAAAAAATTCAACAACAATGGGGCGTTGAATGCGTATTTTTTGATGAAGAAAATCCTATTTAATTTCATTTATTTAAACATTTATATGCCTTTTTCAGGTAAAATACGCCTTTAATAACTGGTTTCAGGCAGCCTGAAACACTTTTTTAATGATGAATATTAACCTTAAACCTACTTCTTTTTTAACTTTGGCAGATTTTACTGCCGCTGAAATTCAATCACTGCTTGACTTGTCGGCAGAACTCAAACTCGCCAAAAAAAACGGCACAGAACAGCAGTATCTTAAAGGCAAAAATATTGCTTTGATTTTTGAAAAAGACTCCACGCGTACGCGTTGTGCGTTTGAAGTTGCGTGCAGCGACCAAGGGGCGAATGCGGTTTATATTGGCTCGTCAGGCAGTCAAATTGGACATAAAGAGTCGATGAAAGACACCGCACGCGTTTTAGGCAGAATGTTTGACGGTATTGAATACCGTGGCTTTGGACAAAGCCGTGTGGAAGAATTGGCTCGCTATTCAGGCGTGCCAGTGTTTAATGGTTTGACCAACGAACGACACCCTACGCAGGTGTTGGCGGATTTACTTACCATGATTGAACACTGCGACAAACCCTTGTCGCAAATCGCTTTTGCGTATGTGGGAGACGGTCGCAATAATGTGGCAAATTCGCTGTTGATTGCTGCCGCTAAAATGGGTATGACAGGCAGAATTGCTGCCCCACAATCTTTGCAACCTGATGAAAAATTAGTTCAATATTGTCAAGAACTTGCAAAAACAAGTGGGGCAAAAATCGAAATCACCGACAATCCGCAACAAGCCATTTGGGGCGTGGATTTTATCTATACCGATGTGTGGGTGTCGATGGGCGAACCTGAAAAGGCGTGGAAGCAACGCATTGATTTATTGAAAGATTATCGTGTAACCGCCGATTTAATGCGTGCGTCAGGCAACACAAATATTAAATTCTTGCACTGTTTGCCAGCGTTTCACGATGATGAAACCGAAATCGGCAAATGGATTGTCGATACATTCGGCTTAAACGGCGTGGAAGTTACCAACGAAGTGTTTGAAAGCGAAGCGTCTATTGTGTTTGACCAAGCGGAAAACCGTATGCACACCATTAAAGCAGTAATGGTTGCATTGTTAGGAAAAAAAGCGTGAAAAAACATATTGTTGCACTCACAGGGGCAGGCATTTCTGCCGACAGTGGCTTAAAAACTTTTCGCGATACAGGCGGATTGTGGGAAGGCTACAATGTCAATGAAGTTGCCACGCCCGAAGGTTTTGCCAAAAATCCGCAGTTGGTGATTGATTTTTACAACGCTCGCCGCCGTCAAAACCAAACCGCCCAGCCGAATGCCGCTCATTTGGCACTCAAAGATTTGGAACAATATTTTCGCGTTTCCGTTATCACGCAAAATGTCGATAATCTGCACGAAAAAGCAGGTTCAGGCAGCATTTTACATTTGCACGGCGAACTGAATAAACTGTGTAGCACGGTGGATAAAAATTACATTATCGACTGGTTTGACGACCAACCGTATGATTTGCAAGACCCAAACGGCAACCCAATGCGACCCTTTATCGTATGGTTTGGCGAAGCCGTACCAGCGATTGATGACGCTATCGAATTGGTACAAACTGCTGATATTGTGCTGATTATCGGCACTTCGTTAGCGGTGTATCCTGCCGCAGGACTTTATCAATTCGCTCCCCAAAATGCCGAAATTCACTTGATTGACCCCAACCCCACGCGTTTGGCAGGCATTCAAATCACCGCCCAAAACGCCGCTATTGGCGTACCAGAAGTGGCAAACGATTTAATTCAACGGTTTGCAAAATAATTTTCAGGCTGCCTGAAACTTTTTACGGAATCATTTTCAATGAACACTCAACACAAAACACTTAATCAATGGCTTACCGATTTAGAAGACGGTGTTTATGGCGGTAAGATTGATTTAGGCTTGGAACGCATTTCGCAAGTTAAACAGCACATGGCGTTAAATCCTACTTGCCCTGTGATTACGGTGGGCGGCACAAATGGCAAAGGCTCGGTGTGTGCGTTTTTAACGCAGATTTATGTTCAGGCAGGTTACAAGGTTGGCACGCTGACCAGTCCGCATTTGTTGCGGTTTAACGAACGCATTGCCATTAACGGCACGCCCGTGGAAGATGACACCATTATTCAAGCCTTTGAAAAAATTGAACAATCTCGTGGAAAAACGGCTCTATCTTATTTTGAATTTAACGCACTCGCCGCTGTGCTGATTTTTATGCAGCAAGCGGTTGATGTGATGATTTTGGAAGTGGGTTTGGGCGGTCGTTTGGACGCAACCAACGCCTGGGACGCTGATGTTTCGGTGGTGGTGTCGGTGGATTTGGATCATCAACATTTTTTGGGCGATACGGTGGAGAAAGTGGCGTTTGAAAAAGCGGGCATTTTTCGCCCCAATCGCCCTGCAATTTGTGGGCAGAATCCGCCGCCCAAATCGTTGGTGGATTATGCCCAACAAATCGGCTCACCACTGTTATCATTTAAGCAAGATTTTGATATTGCCTATCACGATGAAAAACAATGGAGTTTTCAATTTAATCCACAAAATCATCTTTCAGGTAGCCTGAAAGATAGAAAACGCAATGCCCTACCCTTACCTGCTTTGCGTGGTGATTATCAAATTGACAATGCCGCAGTTGCTTTGGCGGTGGTGGAATGTTTATTCAATCACTTGCCTGTGGATAATGGGGCGATTCGTCAAGGTTTGTTGTTGGCAGAAAATGCGGGGCGTTTTCAGGTGTTGGCAGGTCGTCCGATTCGTGTGTTTGATGTCGGACACAATCCGCATGCGGCACGAGCTTTGAAAAAAAACCTACGCAAATTGCCGTTTGCCAAACGCCGCATTGCGGTTTTTTCTATGCTTGCCGATAAAGATATTCATCAAGTGATTGATATTGTTAAACAAGAATTTGATGAATGGTATATTGCTCCGCTTCATTTACCGCGTGGCAGAACAGCGGAAAACATTCAGGCTGCCTTAACCGATTGTCATATCAAGGAAAATACCATTACGGTTTTTGATAGCGTGAAACAAGCGTGGGAAACTGCCCTAACGAATGCCGATGAAAATGATAGAATTATTGTTTTTGGTTCATTTCATACCGTTGCCGAGGCAATGGTTGCACGCAAATTTTAAGGAAAATCTACAATGGATACTCGTGAAGAATACGAACAACTCAAACGCAAAAATCGCAATCGTTTGATTGGTGCGATTGTTGTGGTTGCCGCTGTTGCTTTGATTTTATTGGCGGTTACCGATAAAAAAGCACCGCAAACTGCCCCAGAAGTTACGATTGCAGGCAAACCACAACAACCCATTGAACCGTTAAATCTGCCCACAGGCAAAGAAGAACCGCAAACAGAAAAACCTGCCACCGAACAAGAACCGATTGTGATTGACAGTGTGGCACAGCCTGAACCGTTTGAACCTGTAACCGACACGCCTGAACCACCTGCCACAGTAGCACAAAAACCTGCCCAACCTGCGGCTGAAAAACCTGTGCAGAAGCAAGCAGAAAAACCAGTGTCAAGGCAACCTGAAAAACAGCCTACCAAACAAGCGGAAAAACCTGCCCCCAAACAGCCTATAAAACAAGCTGAAAAACCTGCACCAAAGCAGCCTGAAAAACTGTCGCCGCAAGATATTTTAGAAGGCAAAACCACCGCGTCTTATGTGGTGCAGTTGGGTGCGTTCAAAACCCACGCCCAAGCGGACACACAGCGAGCTAAACTCGCCCAAGTGGGCATTTCATCGCAAATTCAACAAGGCAAAGACAAAAACGGCAATGCCGTGTATCGTGTGCGTACAGGCAGCCTGAATAAAGCGGACGCAGACAAAACCGTCTCACTTGCCAAAAAACACAAGTTTGATGCCATGATTGCTCGACAATGACCCCCACCTTATTCGACATTATCGCCCTAATCATTATCGCCATTTTCGCCATCATCTCCGTATTTCGCGGCTTTGTTGGCGAAGTGGTGTCGATTGCCCGCTGGGTGTTGGGCATAGCCTTGGGCTGGGCATTCTGTCCCTTTGTTGGGGCAACAGTTTTTGGCTTTATGCAAAACCGCGATTTAGCCAACGCCGCCGCATTTTTGCTGATATTCTGTGCCGTTTTCGTGCTTATGTTTGCTCTCAATAAAGGCTTAACCAAGTTGGTTAAATTCATCGGCTTGGGCGAAATCAACCGCCTATTAGGTGGCATAATCGGCACAATCAAAGGCATTGCCTGTGTAACCGTTGCGGTTATTCCCTTATCGCACACGCCATTAGCACATCATGAAGAATGGCAAAACGCCTTATCCGCCTCTACCTTTGAATACTTGGGCAAACGCCTTTTGCCTTATATTCCCAACACTTCGAACTATATACCCAACAACGCACCCAAAATCCAAAATCAACAAAAACCACCCCAACCTATTCCAAGTGAAACAATAAAATAGTTTTCAGGCAGCCTGAAAAATCATTTTACGCCTTGGTATGGTGGCGTTTTTTATTGCGTTTATACAACCAAATTCGCCACCGCAGTTGTACATCGTAGCCAATGGAAGTGAAACCTACCAAAAACAGCACAAACGCCACAGGCCAAACAAATTGATAGCCCACCATATTGACGCTCCACGCACCGAAAAATCCGCCCAAAATAAAGTTAAACATCACCCCTGAAAACAGTTTGATTTTGGGGATATTCACTTGCACATCAGGCAGTTTTGGGTTGTCGGAACGGCGGTAATACAGGATTTTGGATAATTCAATGCCAATATCGGTGGCAAAACCTGTCATATGCGTGGTTCGCACTACGCCGTTGGATAAAATCGTCATCACCGTGTTGTGCATACCCATAATAAAGCACATTGTCATCACTGTGGGCGACCATAATAAGTATTCATCGCCAAACTTGTTCATTAAAGTTGCCAAAAGCCCAAACGCCAACATATACAAGGCTTCTAACCACATTGATAAACCAAACGAACTGCGAAAGCGTTGGCGTTTTGCCCATAAAATTGTCCAACTGGAATGTGCCGCACCGAAAATAAAACTTAATAACATTAAAAATGAAGTGAGTGCGGCTTTCCAATGTCCTAAATATAAAGAGTCGGCAATGTTTGCCATTTCGCCTGACATATGTGAAGTGTAGTGGGCAACGGCAAAAAAGCCGCCTGCGTTGATTGCTCCGCCTAAAAATGCCATTAAATAGCCCAAACGGCGGAAGTTGGCAAAGGAAATGTTGTTTTCGTGCAGATAGTGCATTCTGGCGTGCAATAAATTGGCAACACGGCGTTTGCGTCTTTTTTTGATGGTGGTCATTTTTTATCTTCTTGCACGGTTAAGCCAAAATGTTGATAGGCAATCTGTGTTGCCACTCGCCCACGCGGTGTGCGTTGCAGAAAACCTTGTTGAATGAGATAGGGTTCAATCACATCTTCAATGGTGTCGGTGCTTTCGCCAATGGCGGCGGCGATATTATCCAAACCCACAGGGCCGCCTGAAAACTTGTGTAGCACGGCTTCCAACAGTTTTCTGTCCATAGTATCCAAGCCTTTGTTATCGACATCAAGCATTTTCAACGCTGTATCGGCTGCCTTTACACTCACTTCACCTGCGAATTTCACCTCGGCAACATCACGCACACGGCGTAGCAAGCGATTGGCAATGCGTGGCGTGCCTCTTGACCTGCGTGCAATTTCCATCGCCGCATCATCATTGATTTGCATATTCAACAAACGAGCCGAACGGCTGACAATATGCGATAAATCTTGATGATTATAAAATTCCAAACGCGAAATAATCCCAAAGCGATCTCGCAAAGGATTGGTGAGCATACCTGCCCGTGTGGTTGCCCCAATGAGTGTGAAAGGCGGTAAATCGATTTTGACCGAACGAGCCGCAGGACCTTCGCCAATCATAATATCCAAGCGAAAATCTTCCAACGCAGGGTATAAAATTTCTTCCACCACAGGGCTTAAACGGTGAATTTCATCAATAAAAAGAACATCGTAGGCTTCTAAATTGGTGAGAATAGCGGCTAAATCACCTGCTCGTTCCAACACAGGTCCCGAAGTCTGGCGTAAATTTACGCCCATTTCGTGAGCGATAATATTTGCCAAAGTGGTTTTGCCCAAACCTGGTGGCCCAAACAGTAAGGAATGGTCTAACGCATCGCCACGCTTTTTGGCTGCCTGAATAAAAATCGACAACTGCTCACGCACTTTGTCCTGCCCCACATATTCGTCCAACGATTTGGGACGCAGAGCATATTCAAATTGTTCTTCCTGCCGATTGGTGGGCGTTGCGTCAATAATCCGCCGTTTTTCCGTATTCACCGACAAGTCATCAGAGTGTAAAGCCATTTTAAGCGTATGCGTTTGTTGCCAAATAAAGGCGTTATTTTAAACACTTTGAATGTCAGCGTGAAAAATATTTTAATTTTTGTTGAAATGACCGTTTGCTGGTTTTGAGCATTTTTATCCATTTTGCCGACAGCGTAACAACACCGCACCATTTACGCCAACAACATATCCTGCATTAGTCGCATACCCCATTGCCAGCCGCCGATTGGGGCGTTGAGTGTGGGGGTGTTGGGGGAAATTAAATGTTTGGCGTGAATTTTTTGGGCTTGATTTTTTGTCCAAGCGATGACTTCGACATTATCGTCTGACGCATTGACCATAGCGGTTTTGCAGGGCATAACAATACGGTTTTCAGGCAGACTTTCATCGTTCGACCAGTTGCAAGGATTTGCCAAAATCACACCTAACAAATGGCGGTGCATTTGAATATCTTTATCAAACAGCCATTGCAAAAAGGCAGGGCAAGCATTACCGTGGGCGACCACAAAAAAATTGCCAACAATGTTTTTCACCGTTTCATCAATGGCGGATACATTATGTTCAGGCTGCCTATCTTTGGGCGTGCTGATGCGTAAATGCACAGGATAACCATACGCCCAGTGATTGAGCCAGTGATTTTGGTGTTCGCTACCGTCTTCAATGATTAGCAAACAAATGTCTTCTAAATCTAACATTATGAAATTCCTGTGAAAAAGTGTTTCAGGCTGCCTGAATGGTTTTTATTAACACGCTGTTGTTGGTGGGTTGAAACAGCGTTCGGCGTTAGCCAAAACCCACCCTACCAATCATAATCCACAATCAACGGTGCGTGATCGGAAAATTTTTCGTCTTTATAAATCAAGGCGGATTGGGCAAATGGGGCAAGGGTTGGGCTTAACATTTGATAATCGATTCGCCAGCCGACATCTTTGGCGTAGGCTTGCCCACGATTGCTCCACCACGAATAGCCTGCAATGTCAGGATAGAGTGTTCGCCAAATATCCGTCCAGCCACTTGCGATTAAATCGCTTATCCATTGGCGTTCTTCGGGCAGAAAACCAGAGTTTTTCAGGTTGCCTTTCCAATTTTTTAAGTCGATATTTTGGTGGGCAATATTCCAATCACCACAAACGGCAATTTTACGGTTTTCGGCGATAAGTTCGTCTAAAATGGGGCGAAATGCGTCTAAAAAGCGGAATTTTGACGCTTGCCGTTCATCAGACGCAGAACCTGATGGCAAATACAGCGAAATCACGCTTAAATCGTCAAAATCCGCTCGCACAAAGCGTCCTTCGCGGTCAAATTCTTCCACGCCAAAGCCAATTTGTACGCTATCGGGCTTTTGACGAGAATACAACGCCACGCCGCTATAACCCTTTTTTTCGGCAAAAGCAAACGCACCATACATACCGCAAGGGTTTTTCATATCAAACGATAAATCATTTTCTTGGGCTTTGAGTTCTTGTACGCATACAAAATCAGCATTGGTGGTTGCTAACCACGCCAAAAAACCTTTACTTGCCGCACTTCTTATGCCATTCACATTGGCAGTGATGATTCGCATGGTTGTATTCCTTTAATTTTTCAGGCTGCCTGAAAGTCCTTAAAACACAAAGAAAATCAGCGTATGCAATAAAAACAGCGGTATTAAAATGCCCAACGACCACGCCATATAGCCGAAGAATGTGGGCATTTTGACTTTGCGTTGTTCGGCAATGGATTTCACCATAAAGTTAGGGGCGTTGCCAATGTAGGTTAAAGCACCCATAAACACCGCACCCATTGAAATGGCTAACAGTGTGGTGGAAAGTTCGCTCATCAGCACATTGGGCTGTCCGCCTGCCATATTAAAGAACACCAAATAAGTGGGGGCGTTGTCCAAAAAGCCTGACAGCGAACCTGTCATCCAAAAATACATTGCGTTAATGGGGCTACCGTCTTGTGTTTTTACCATTTGAATGAGTGGGGCAAAATGTCCGCTTTCGCCCATTTTCAACATACCTAAAACAGGGGTAATGGTGATAAAAATCGCCAAAAACAGTTTGCCCACTTCAAGCATTGGCTCCCAGTTAAATTCATTACCTGCACGCACAGGCTTGCGTGTGAAAAACAGCGACAAAGCGGTGATGATGATAAGCAGCGTATCACGCAGAAGTTGCACCATACCAACCTTTGTGCCGAAAACGGTAATGGCTTCGTCTGATTTCCAAATGCCCGACATTAACACCGCACCGACAATTATCGCCAAGAAAATAAAATTGATTTTGCCGTGAATTTTAAGTAGTTGTTTTTTATTGTGTTTATTTTTACCGTCATCAGGCAGAAGTTCATCAGGCTGCCTGAAATAACGGCTGTCTAAATAATAATAAACGCTTAATAAAACGATAGAACTAATCAATACGGGCAAAAACATGTGTTTGACTGTCCAAAGAAAATCCACGCCTTTCAGGAAGCCTAAAAACAACGGTGGATCGCCCAAAGGGGTTAAGCCGCCACCGATATTTGCCACTAAAAAGATAAAGAAAACAACGGTATGCACTTTATGTTTGCGGTTTTCGTTGGCACGCAATAGCGGACGAATCAACAACATTGCCGCCCCAGTTGTCCCCATAATGGAAGCCAAGATTGTGCCAATCGCCAATAGTTTGGTGTTGGTTTTGGGCGTGCCTTGCAGATTGCCCCAAATCAGAATGCCGCCTGACACGGTGTATAACGCCACCAACAGCAAAATAAAAGGGATATATTCTTCAATAATGGCGTGTGCGACCAAATGCAGCGTTTCGTGAAAGCCAAAAAATATATAAAAAGGACTTAAAAAACAAAGCGTTACTAATCCTACGATTTTACCAAAATGTTTGTGCCAAATTTTGGTGAATAACAAAGGACCCAAGGCAATCGACAGCAGGACAACCACAAACGGAATGCCCCAAGATAAGCTTAAATGATGTGCGTCATTATTTGATGCAAAAGAAAATAATGGAGTAAAAAATGTAGTAAAAACAATGAGTTTTTTATATGCACTCATAAAAATACAGCCTTCACAAAAAATAGGTTTCAGGCTGCCTGAAAATGCGTTCAAAGGATATTTGCGTGCATTATCAAGGCGATAGAAACTTGTTCGTTGTGGCGACTGTGTTTCGTGTGTGTGCTTGTGGCGTTTGCCTGACTGAATGGGCGATTATAGCAAAAATAGTGTATGGTCGCAGTAACAAAAATGCAAAAGTGTGGGGAATTATTCACTTAAATGAAAAGAAATTGGCAAGATACAATACAAAACGCCGAATTTGTGCTATCTTTAACACTATTTAATTTATCAAAGGAAATTTGAAAATGAAGCGTGTTTTATCTGTTTTAGCGTTGGGTTTGGCTTTTGCATTACCTGCGGCGGCTGAAGGCGTTCGTGAATTGCCACAAGACATGGAAGTGGCTTATTTGGAATCGGCACAATATCCAACCGTAAAATTATCATCAGGCGGTTTTTCTTGGGTAAAATGGCTGACTTTGGGTTTGGCAGATAATTCGCAAACATTTCAAATGACGCGTGCAACCAAAATTCGCGACCAAAGAAACACTTTTATTCCCAGTGGAAAATTGCAGTTTCACCACGATAAATTTGTCGCATTCAAACGCGGTGCAGGCTTGGGCAATACGCGTTTGCAAGAAATTTGGATTTTGAACGACTATGAAGTTGATTCATTCCGTCAAAAAGCAGAAGAGCAAGCACAAGTGAAACAAGCCTTGCAAGAGCAAGCACGGTAATATTAGGTAGAACTTTTATTTTTCAGGCTGCCTGAAACCATTTTTTCAGGCAGCCTGAATTTATTATTTTAAGACGATATGAAAAAAATATTTATTCGCACTTTTGGCTGTCAGATGAACGAGTATGACTCGGAAAAAATGATGGCGGTTTTGGCTGATAACGATGGTAGCCAAGCGGTTTTAACGCCTGATGAGGCTGATATTATTTTATTGAACACTTGTAGCGTCAGGGAAAAAGCACAGGAAAAAGTGTTTTCCGATTTGGGGCGTTTGCGTGAATTGAAAAAGACCAATCCCAAGTTGATGATTGGCGTGGGCGGTTGTGTAGCGTCCCAAGAGGGCGAAAATATTATCCAACGAGCCCCGTTTGTTGATGTGGTTTTCGGTCCGCAAACCTTGCACAGGCTGCCTGAACTTTTAGAAGAACGCCAAAAAACAGGCAAGCCGCAAGTGGATATTTCCTTTCCAGAAATTGAAAAATTCGACCACATTCCGCACACCGAAAGCACAGGCGGTTCGGCGTTTGTGTCGATTATGGAGGGTTGCTCCAAGTATTGCAGTTACTGCGTTGTGCCTTATACGCGTGGCGAAGAATTTTCGCGTCCTGTGGTTGATGTATTAGCCGAAATTTTGGATTTAGTTGCCCAAGGTGTGAAAGAAATCAATCTGTTAGGACAAAATGTCAATGCTTATCAAGGCGAAATGGAAAACGGTGAAATGTGTGATTTTGCCACATTATTACGCATTATTCACGACATTGACGGCATAGAACGCCTGCGATTCACCACCAGCCACCCTCGCGAATTTACCGATGCTTTGATTGAATGCTATCGTGATTTGCCCAAGTTAGTGTCGCACCTGCATTTGCCCATACAAAGCGGCTCTGACCGTGTTTTAGCAGCGATGAAAAGGGGCTATACGGCGTTGGAATACAAATCGATTGTTCGCAAACTGCGTGCCGTGCGACCTGATTTGTGTTTAAGTTCCGATTTTATTGTTGGCTTTCCCACCGAAACCGCCGCAGAATTTGAACGCACCCTGAAACTCGTCAAAGATTTAGCGTTTGATTTAAGTTTTGTGTTTATATACAGCCCCCGACCTGGTACGCCAGCGGCAGAATTGCCTGATGATACGCCATACGAAGAAAAAGTCCGCCGTTTGGAAGCATTAAACGAAGTGATTGAAGCAGAAACCGCACGCATTAACCGCACGATGTTAGGCACGGTGCAACGCTGTTTGGTTGAAAGCGTCTCCAAAAAAGACCCCAATCAACTGCAAGGACGCACTGCCAATAACCGCGTGGTCAATTTCACAGGCTCATCGGATTTAATCAATCAAATGGTTGATGTGGAAATTACCGAAACCTTTACCTTTTCATTGCGTGGTAAGTTGCTGGCATAGGTTTTCAGGCAGCCTGAAATTGCATTAAACGCGTGGGCAATAAGTTGCCCAGCCTACACTACCCTTTCACCACATACGCAAAGGCGTGTTTTTTGCCGTTGTCGTCTTCTTCCAAATACACGCCTTGAATTTCGGGTTCAAAGCCTGGTAGTTGGTTAATGCCCTCTTCTAATGCCAAGAAATAATCCAAAACCGCACCATCCCACACTTCACCTGGCACAATGCACAACACACCTGGCGGATAGGGTAAGGCGCCTTCGGCGGCGATTCTGCCTTTGATTTGGGAGAGTGGCACTAACTCAATTTGATTGCGGATAAAGGCGTTGTGTGCGTCTGACGCACTCATCGCAATTTGTGGGAAATGTTGTTTTTGAAACATTTGCCGCTGTAAGGTGTTGAGATTGTGCGAGCGATAAAAATCGTGCATTTTTTGACACAGTTGGCGAATACGCATTTTGGCGTATTGGGGCTTCGCTTTCACCAAAGACGGCAACATAGATGAGACCAAACTGTTGGCTTCAATATGTTCTTCAAATCGGGCGATTGTGGCGACAAGGTGTTGAAATTTCGCCATGTTTTCCGCTGGTGTCAAAAGGAATAAAATGGAATTTAAGTCGGCTTTTTCAGGAATTACCAAGCGTTCTCGCAAATAATGAGCCAAAATCGCCGCTGGAATGCCAAATTCTTCGTATTCGCCTGTTTCAATATCAATACCTGGTGTGGTTAAAAGCAATTTGCACGGATCGACAAAATATTGTTCGTTTTTATATTCGGCAAAATCGTGCCATTTTGCCCCCTCTTCAAAGCGGAAGAAACGCACATCATCTGCCATTTCTTCGCTGTCATAATCTTGCCACAATTTGCCGTCAATTTCAGGCGGCACAAAGGGTTTAATTATTTTGCAAGTTTGCAACAGCATTTTGCGTGCTTCAATGCCGTTAATCACGCACTCACGCCACATCATTCGTCCTGCTTTGCCCTCGTGCATTTTGGCATTCACATCAAGAGACGCAAAAATCGGATAAAACGGACTGGTTGAGCCGTGCATCATAAACGCATTGTTAAAGCGTTTGTGGTTGCAATAGCGTTGTTGCGAGTGTATGTGATTGTCTTTTTTATGAATTTGTGAAGCCTGCGAAAAACCTGCTTGCTGTTTATGTACCGATTGCGTAACAATAATACCAGGGTCGTTTTCGTTCAAATCCAACAACAAGGGCGAACAATCGCTCATCATCGGAATAAATTGCTCATAACCCACCCAAGCTGAATCGAACAAAATGTAATCGCACAAATGTCCTATTTTATCAACCACTTGGCGAGCGTTGTAAATCGTGCCGTCATAAGTGCCAAGTTGAATGACCGCCAAACGAAAGGGGCGTTTTTCATTTGCTTTTTCAGGAGCAACTTTGGCAATTTCTGCCCGAATATAATCTTCTTCAAATGACGGTGCGGTAATGCCGCCGATAAAACCATAAGCATTGCGAGAAGTTTCTAAATAAACAGGTTTGGCACCGCTTAACAACAAGGCTCCCTGATGCACCGATTTATGATTATTGCGGTCGAACAAAACCAAATCATCTTTGGCAGCCAAAGCACCGATGGCAATTTTATTTGCGGCAGATGTGCCGCCTAATACAAAATAAGTTTTGTCGGCGTTATACACTTTTGCCGCGTGGGCTTGGGCTTCAAACGCAGGGCCTTCGTGAATCAGCAAATCGCCCAAACGCACATCGGCGTTGCAGGAGTCGGCACGAAACAGCGTTTCGCCAAAATACAAGAAAAACCGCCGTCCTGTGGGGTGTTTGCGGAAAAACTGTCCGCCCTGATGACCTGGACAATCAAACGCCGCATTGCCGTAATCAGTATAATTTTTCAAGGCTTGGAAAAACGGCGGATCAAGGCTGTCGATATAATCACTTGCCGCCGCATTGATTAACTGACCGTTGTAATATTTCAACTCATCTGCCAACTCAATCACGCCGTAGAGTTCAGGCAGCCACTCGGCTGGCACAGTTTCGCCATATTCCACCGCGGCAAAAATCGGAATATTAAAACCGATGCGCTCTAACTCATTCCAAACGGCTTCAATATCAGCCACTTTGACGACTACCGCACACACATTGGTGAAGTCGGTCATATCAATATTCATCACCTTATATTCGGAAATGAACGCAAATTCAACACCTTGCGATACGGCAATTCTCATAGCGACTGTCCTTTATTTTTTGTCAGACTTAAAAGGGTGAAAGATACAGCGTTTTTGCTGAAAATGCTATTATTTTGCGATATTTTTTGCGGATTTTTTTGCCGATATTGATTTTAACTTCGCCTTGCGGCTCGTTGAAACTTCAATTTGATGACTTCGTCATCTACTTTTATTCGCTATGCGAATAAAAGATTTATGCTTTGCATAAATGTAAATCTTGTTTTCAGGCTGCCTGAAAAAAACGGACAGTATGGATAACTGTCCGTTTATTATGAATAATCAATGAGTTATACCTGTTCTCTTTGTGCATCGACTACGGCGATGGCAACCATATTGATGATTCGTCTAACAGACGAAATTGGCGTAACAATATGGCAGGGTTTAGCGATACCCATTAGGATTGGTCCGATGGTTACGCCGTCTGCGGCGGAGACACGCAACAGGTTGTAACTGATATTGGCTGCCTGAATATTTGGCATAACCAATAAATTCGCCGAACCGTGCAGAGTGGTGTCTGGCAAGATTTTTTTCCGCATTTCAGGCAGCAATGCCGCATCGCCTTGCATTTCGCCGTCAATTTCCAATTCAGGCGTATTTTGGCGAATGGTTTTTAAGGCTTCTGCCATTTTTTTGCCGTCATCGTTTTGCGGTGCACCGAAGTTGGAATTTGCCAGCAGTGCCGCTTGTGGTTTGACACCAAAATGACGCATTTCTTCGGCTGCCATAGCGGTAATGCGAGATAAGGTGTATGCGTCTGGATTGTCATTCACATAGGTGTCGGTGATGAACAAATTGCCTTGTGGCAAAATCAGGGCGTTCATTGCGGCGGCAATGTTGTCTTTGTTTTCGTAGCCGATGACTTGTTCGAGTATGTCGAAATGTTGGTCAAACGAGCCGAATGTGCCACACAATAAAGCGTCTGCATCGCCGTGGCGTAACATCATCGCACCAATCAGCGTGGTATCGGTAAGCAAACGGCGGCGTGCCACGGCTTCGGTTACGCCTTGGCGTTTGGTTAAGTGGTAATATTCTTGCCAGTAGGTTTCGTAACGGCTGTCGTTTTCGACATCAATCAGTTCAAAATCTTTATTTGGACGAACGGTTAAGCCCAATTTTTGTAATTGTTCTTCAATCACATGCGTGCGTCCGACCAAAATTGGCTTGGCGATTTTTTGAGCGACAATCTGTTGTGTGGCGTGTAGAACACGGCTGGATTCGCCTTCGCACAACACCACGCGTTTGGGGTTTTTCTTGGCTTGCGAAAATACTGGACGCATAAATAAATTGGATTTATACACATACTGCGTCAGTTTTTCGATATAAGCGTTCATATCGGTAATGGGACGCGTAGCAATGCCGCTATCCATTGCCGCCTGTGCCACTGCTGGGGCAACTTTGATGATTAAGCGTGGATCAAATGGCTTGGGAATAAGATATTCCGCACCAAACGACAATTCTTGACCGCCGTAAGCCGATGATACTTCATCAGTTTGTTCTGCCATTGCCAAGTCGGCAATCGCACGCACGCAAGCCAGTTTCATCGCTTCGTTAATCGTGGTTGCCCCCACATCTAATGCTCCCCTGAAAATAAAGGGGAAACACAATACATTATTGATTTGATTAGGAAAATCAGAACGACCTGTGCCGATAATTACATCAGGTCTTGCGGCTTTGGCTTCGGGCGGCCAAATTTCAGGCTGCGGGTTCGCCAGAGCAAACACAATCGGCTTATCCGCCATTGTTTTAAGCATTTCAGGCTTTAATACATTTGCAGAAGATAGCCCCAAGAAAATGTCTTTGCCGCTTACTGCGTCTGCCAAAACGCGTTGTCCATTGTCGTCAATCGCAAAACGCACTTTGGATTCGTCCATTCTTTCACGGTCAGAACGGGTTTTGTAAATCACGCCTTTGGAATCGCACACGGTGATATTCGAGCGTTTCATACCGAGTGCCACTAACAATTCCAAGCACGCAATCGCTGCCGCACCTGCACCCGAACACACTAATTTAACATCTTCAATTTTTTTGCCTACCACACGCAAGCCGTTCAAAACGCCTGCGGCAGTGATGATTGCCGTACCGTGCTGGTCATCGTGGAACACAGGAATATTGCAGCGTTCTCGCAATTTTTTCTCAATATAAAAACATTCGGGGGCTTTAATGTCTTCCAAGTTAATGCCACCAAAAGTGGGTTCGAGCGAAGCGATAATATCCACCAATTTATCAGGGTCGGTTTCATTCACTTCAATGTCGAACACATCAATGCCTGCGAATTTTTTGAACAAAACGCCTTTGCCTTCCATCACAGGCTTACCCGCCAACGCACCAATATTGCCCAAGCCCAAAACGGCTGTGCCGTTGGAAATAACGGCAACCAAATTGCCGCGTGCGGTGTATTTATAAGACGCGGCAGGGTCATCATAAATTTCCATACAAGGAGCGGCAACGCCAGGTGAGTATGCCAAAGATAAATCGTATTGCGTTGCCAACGGCTTGGTTGGCGTTACTTGAATTTTGCCAGGTTGCAAATATTCGTGAAAGTTTAATGCGGCTTCTTTTAAGTTTTCGTCCATTTTAATGGCTCCGAATGATAAATTTCAACACTTTCAGGCTGCCTGAAAGGCTTTCTAATTAAAAACTCACTATTTTAAACGATTATGTGGGATAAAGTTAAGTTTTTTATCAATAGCAATAGAATGTTTGACGACACCCTGAAAATAAGCTAAAAAACGCTTTTATGATTTTAAACATCAGCATATTATGCAATTTTTCCAAACCCTGTGGCAGTTAGTATTCAAAGAGTTTCGCTCACTTTTGGGCGATAAAATAATGGTATTACTGATTGTGGCAATGTTTGGTTTTGTGCCATTTGTGATTCATCAAGGAGTCTTCATCAGACATTGACAGTATCTCTGAGTCTGCTATGTCAGCTTCGTATTTCTTGACCTCGCATACCTTGGCATCTGTCAGGATTCCACTGTATATATCAGGAATAACTC
>JAGBKK010000027.1 GCA_017934045.1 Neisseriaceae bacterium
ACGAGTTCTAACAATTCTT
The DNA here is from genome assembly GCA_017934045.1 of Neisseriaceae bacterium. Taxonomy (GTDB): domain Bacteria; phylum Pseudomonadota; class Gammaproteobacteria; order Burkholderiales; family Neisseriaceae; genus RGIG9985. Next base: position 20 of record JAGBKK010000027.1, read on the forward strand.
CGTCATCAACCATATCGCATTTGTTCATAAATACGATGATGTAAGGCACGCCTACTTGACGAGCCAACAAGATATGCTCACGCGTTTGGGGCATAGGACCGTCTGCGGCTGATACCACCAAAATTGCACCGTCCATTTGGGCTGCACCAGTAATCATGTTTTTCACATAGTCGGCGTGGCCTGGACAATCCACATGGGCGTAGTGGCGAGTTTCGGTTTCGTATTCAACATGTGAAGTGTTGATGGTGATACCACGAGCCTTTTCTTCTGGCGCGTTGTCAATTTGGTCATAAGCTTTGGCAGCACCACCAAATTTTTTCGCCAAAATCGTGGTCAATGCTGCGGTTAATGTGGTTTTACCATGGTCAACGTGACCAATGGTCCCTACATTCACATGCGGTTTCGTCCGCTCGAACTTTTCTTTTGCCATGGCAATTTCCTTATGAATGAAACAAGGTTAAATAAAAAAGGCTGGTGCCCATGGGCAGATTTGAACTGCCGACCTCTCCCTTACCAAGGGAGTGCTCTACCCCTGAGCTACATGGGCAGAATTACAAAAAAATTTATTCGATTTGGAGCGGGTGAAGGGAATCGAACCCTCGTTATAAGCTTGGAAGGCTTCTGTTCTACCATTGAACTACACCCGCCTTTATATCCCGTCAATCGAATAGTGGTGGAGGGAGAAGGATTCGAACCTTCGAAGCTTTCGCAACAGATTTACAGTCTGCCCCCTTTGACCGCTCGGGAATCCCTCCGTAAAGAACACAGGATTATACGAGAGCATTTAAGTGTCGTCAAGTGTGCGTTTGTTTTATTATGTTGTTTATTGTTTTTAATGAAAAAATATTTTTTCAGGTTGCCTGAAAATCACATAATCACTCCCCCACCCAAGCACACATTGCCGTCATACAACACGGCGGATTGTCCTGCGGTTACTGCCCATTGTGGTTCATCGAAAATCAGTTGTGCTTGATAATCAGACAGATACACTAATTCACAAGCCGCGTCTTGCATACGGTAACGGGTTTTGGCGGTGTAACGACCTGCTGGCGGTTTTTCAGGCAGCGTCCAAGATAAATCCGTCATATTTAGGCTGCCTGAAAGCAGCAAGGGGTGATTGTGTCCTTGCACCACAATCAATTCGTTTTTTGCCATATCTTTGGCGGCAACGAACCACGCTTCCCCTGCTCCGCCGATATTCAAGCCTTTGCGTTGTCCGATGGTGTAGAAACTTAAACCGCAATGCTCGCCCACAACCTTGCCCTCTGGCGTTTTCATATCGCCCTTATTTGTGGGCAAGTATTTTTGCAAAAACTCGCGAAAGGGGCGTTCGCCGATAAAGCAAATGCCTGTGCTGTCTTTTTTTTGAGCAGTGGGCAGTTTCAGTTGTGTGGCGATTTCTCGCACTTGTGGCTTTTTGAGATTGCCTAATGGAAACAATGACTTGGATAATTGTGCTTGCGATAAACGGTGTAAAAAATAGGTCTGGTCTTTGTTGTCGTCATCGGCTTTGCACAAAAAATGTATGCCGTCTTGTATGCGTTTTTTGGCGTAATGTCCTGTGGCGATTAAGTCTGCACCCTGACGGAGTGCGTCATCTAAAAAGCATTTGAATTTAATTTCCGAATTGCACAAAATATCAGGGTTAGGCGTTCTGCCTGCTGAATATTCTTTCAAGAAATACGAAAAAACACGCTCTTTATATTCGGCAGCAAAATTCACCAAATCAATATCAATGCCCAACAAATCCGCCACCGCCATAGCGTCCATTGAGTCTTGCTTAATGGAGCAGTATTCATCATCGTCATCGTCTTGCCAGTTTTGCATAAACATACCACGCACGGCAAAGCCTTGCTGTAACAGCAAATGGGCGGCAACCGATGAATCCACACCGCCCGATAAACCGACAATAACACTTTGTTTTGATGACATTTTTTGTTTTCCTTATCTTTCAGGCTGCCTGAAACCTGTTTAAGCACAATCCCAGTTATATAACACTTTGGAAAAATCGCGTTTTTTCAAATCGTCTGCTGTGATAAAGAAATTGCCCACGCCAGCGTCTCCCCACAGAATACCGTTTTTGCTATCTATTTGTAATAACAAGATATTATGCTCTGCCAGTTGTTCTTCACTGCGTGGGTCATCTTGGGTAAAGAATGCGTAACCGCCGATATGGTGTCCTGCGGTGCTGTTATGCAATTTGTCGTACGCTTCTTCTTCAATTAAATCAAGCAATTCATCATCTTCATCGAATTCGATTTTTAATTTTTCTGCGGTTGTTTTGAACAATTTTTCAAAACGATAATCGCCAAGCCCCATAGATTGCGTGCCTAAATCAAACGACAGTTGATATTGCGTATCGCCCAAAGGCATATTTTCTAACGGAATAGCCAAATTAAGCACTTCTTTTTCGCTGATATTTGGATTAACGCTTGCGTGATAAATCACTCGCCAGCCTTTTTGCGATAGCGGATTGTCAAAATCCAAACCTGCCACATCATCATTGCTGATAAAAAACTGCAACAAGCCTGTTGTGGGAAAGTCAGGCAAAGGCGGCAATTCTGCCAAATCAATTTGGGCTAATAAGGCTAATTTTTCGCCGTTTTTATCCACAGGATACGGCATTTCAGGCAGCCAGTAAGGCACGCCGCCAAATTTGCTGGCAGTTAAGGGCAGTTTTTTGGCTTTTTTGGGTTTGATTTTAATAATCGGCGTGGCGGTGTCTTTTTTAATTTGCGACAACACTTTTTTGGCTTGTTTTTGTTCCCCTGTTAATGGTCGTTCCAGTCGTTCCGAACGATTTGCATAACAAGCAAAACAAGTTAATTGTTGAATATTCTCTGGAATATCATTAAGACTATGACATTCAATTATTTCAAATTTTCTTAATTTGGGTAATTGTGCAATGCTTGCAGGCAATGAAGATAAATTTTTACATTGCCATATTTCCAAATATTTTAACGCAGTCAATTCGCCCATACTATCAGGCAATGCGGTTAAATAGGGCAATCCACTGATATGCAATTTTTTTAAATCGGTTAAATTTTTAATACTATCAGGCAAATGGTTCAAAGTGGTTGTTCCCATTCTGCCACTAATAGATAATTTTTTAATTTTATTTAATTCACCTATATTTTCAGGCAATTCAGATAAATCAGGAGAAATAATATGTAATTCTGTTAATTCTTTTAATGCCACAATACTATTGGGCAGTTTTTTAATATCGCATAGATTTATATCTAAACGGCGTAAGTTTTTTAATTGTCCGATTGTTTCAGGCAGCGTGGTTAGACTTCTGCAACAATAAAGCGTTAAATCTTCTAATTGCGTTAAATATTGAATGCTGTTTGGTAATTTAGATATACCGTCCTTTACCCCATAAACAAATAATGTTTTAATTGTTGATAAATATTGTTTTATTTCTGACAATTCATTTAAAGCAGAAAAATCAGGTTTTTTATCGGTATTATTGATTGTTATATCTTGACGAGCCAAAAATTTTTTTAATTCATCAATTTCTTCGGCAGTCAATTCAAAATCTTGTTGCGTATTCATTTGTTTTTTCCTTGATAAAAAGTTGAAAAATAAGCCTTTCAGGCAGCCTGAAAATTTGATAAGTTCGCTCTCCGTAGTTAGGAGATTGCCACGACTTGAACTTTGTTCAAGTCTCGCTTTTGACGATAAGGGCTTTCAGGCTGCCTGAAAAATTAAATTGATTTTATTCATCTAAATCCAACACTGCCGAAGTATAGACATTTTGCACATCGTCTAAATCTTCCAAAGCGTCAATCAATTTTTGCATTTTCACCGCATCATCGCCTGTCAATTCCGTTTCGTTTTGGGCTCGATACGAAACATCGCCGTCTTCGGCTTTGAAACCTGCGGCTTCTAACGCGGCTTTGACGGTTGGATAATCATTCGGTTCGGTAATCACTTCAAATGAACCGTCATCGTTGCTGACAACATCACTTGCCCCTGCGTTTAACGCCGCTTCCATTAACGAATCTTCATCGGTTTCAGGCGAAAACAGCAAATAACCTTGATGAACAAACTGATACGCCACACAACCGTCCGTGCCTAAATTGCCGCCGTGTTTGGTGAAAGCATGACGCACATCAGCCACCGTGCGGGTTTTGTTGTCGGTTAAACAATCCACCATCAACGCCGCACCGCCTATGCCATAGCCCTCGTAACGCAATTCCACATATTCCACGCCTTCCAAATTGCCTGTGCCTTTGTCAATGGCGCGTTGAATATTGTCTTTGGGCATATTCGATTCGGACGCTTTTTCCAACGCCAAACGCAAGCGTGGGTTCGCATTCGGGTCGCCGCCGCCCATTCTGGCGGCAATGGTAATTTCCTTAATCACACGCGTAAAAATCTTACCGCGTTTGGCATCTTGACGAGCTTTCTTATGCTGAATATTCGCCCACTTACTGTGTCCTGCCATAATATTGTCTTTCTATTAAAAATTTAAAACGAGAGATTTTAAACGATTTATAGTAATCAATACAATAGTTTCAGGCTGCCTGAAAAAAACAACGCAAGTGCATAACACTTGCGTTGTTTCGACATAAAAAATTATTACTTAAATAAAAATCTGCCCACGGCAATTAACACGCATGCACCGAATACGGCAACCAAAATTTGTGCCACAATACCGCCAGACGCACTGAAACCCAACAAATTCAACAAAAACGAGCCAGCAATACCGCCGATAATGCCCATAATAATGTTGCGAATCAAGCCGCCTTTGCCGCCCATAATAAAGCCAGCCAACCAGCCTGCCACAGCACCGATAATCAGTGCAATCACGATACCCATTACATTCATCGTTATTCCCTTTTGCATTGTTTAAAAACTTTATGATTATACGCACAGAAAATTATTTTATACTTAAAATATTGTGTTTCAGGCTGCCTGAAAAAACGAAAGAATTGATTATGCCCGAATTACCCGAAGTAGAAATCACTCGACAAGGCATTACGCCGCACATTGTCGGCAAAACAGTAGAACAAGTGATTATTCGCAATGGTCGATTACGCAAAACAGTGCGTTCTGATTTGTCTGAAATTTTAGCCAACGCTGTTTTACAACAAGTTTGCCGCCGTGCTAAATATATTGTTTTAAAATTTGATTTAGGCGTTCTTATTGTGCATTTAGGAATGAGTGGCGGTTTGCGGATTATTTCGCCGAACAACATAAGGCAACCTGAAAAGCACGACCATATTGATGTACTTTTTACAGACGGCACTATTTTGCGTTATCACGACCCACGCCGTTTTGGGCTGTTTGAATGGTTTTATGGCATAAGCGAAAACGCTTCAATATTGCAAAATTTAGGCGTAGAGCCATTAGACGAACAATTTAATGGTGCGTTTTTATATCAACAATTGCAACACAAAAACATATCAATCAAAACAGCCTTGATGAATGGCAAAATTGTCGTTGGCGTGGGCAATATTTATGCGAATGAAGCCTTGTTTCGAGCCAAAATCAATCCGCAAAGAGTTTCAGGCAGCCTGAAAAAAAGCGAATGCAATCGCTTGGCAAACGCAATCAAAAGCGTTCTACAAGAAGCCATATTCGCAGGCGGCAGTTCCATTCAAGACTTTGTTGATAGCAATGGTAATGCAGGTTATTTTCAGCACCAACACCAAGTATATGGCAAAAGCAACGCCCCCTGCCCTGTTTGCGGTGCATTTATTCAACGCATAGTGCAAAATCAACGCAGTTCGTTTTTTTGTGCGAATTGTCAGAAATAAAAATACTTTCAGGCAGCCTGAAAAATCACCACACTTGTGGCAAGCGTAATACGCTGTATATGGCGTAATAATGCACTTCATTGAAGAAAAATTTGAGTTTCACAGACCAAGCGGCGTTATTAAATCGTGAAGTGGGCGTGGGCGACATTTGCACAGTAAGCCCCAAGTCTTGTGCCATTAACTTGGCGCGTGCAATGTGGTAAGGGTCGCTCACCACAATAAATGTGTGTAATTTGGCACGCTTGGCAATTTCAGCGGAATTTTTGAGATTATCAAAAGTGTTACGAGAAGTGGGTTCTAACAGAATATCTTGTTTTTTAACGCCGTTTTTCATCGCCCATTTTGCTCCCACTTCGGCTTCGGTTGAATAACCTTTTTTAGGCGTGCCGCCTGTGAAAATAATCTTTTTCGCCTTGCCTTGTTGGTATAAATTCACCGCATGCCGAATGCGTTCTTCAAACACAGGAGACGGTTTTTTGTGATACGCCGCTGCCCCCAAAACAATAATGGCGTCTGCTTTATCAGGTGTTTGCAAACGACCTTCGTATAAAATTTTGGCACATAAACCGCCATAAATCCCCATCAGCACAACGATGAGCAAGCATAAAATACGGCGAAAGCGTTTGAGTGTCAAAATACTGTCCTTGTTCTATTTTCAGGCTGCCTGAAAGTTGCTTATTATAGCCTACGCCTGACGGCGTAAAGTGATTTTTATATCATCGCCAACGGTTTGAATATCTTGAAAAACAAAACGATAGGCTTGATTGAGTGCCGTGATTTCAGGCAGCCTGAAAGCGTTTTTGGCATCACCACCCAAAATCAGCGGTGCTTGGTAAATGATGATGTCATCAACCAAATCAGCGTTTAACAATGCACCGTTCAACACAGAACCTGCTTCAACCCATAATTGTCCAATTTGTCGCTTGGCTAATTTCTTCATCAGACAAGATAAATCAATGTGTTCATCGCCTGATATGGGCAGAATTTCCACGCTGTCAGGATAAGTTTTGTGAGTCGCAAAATCAGGCAAACACGCCAAAATAGTGCGACCGCCGTCTGTGCAGATTTTAGCGTTAGTCGGCGTTTGTAAATGGCTGTCTGCTACAATGCGAATGGGTTGGCGTGGCGTTTGAATGTGTCGCACATTTAACTGGGGATTGTCCGCTAAAATCGTGCCAACGCCTGTTAAAATCGCACAACTTTTCGCCCTTTCTTGATGAACATTGTATCGTGCCGTTTCACTGGTAATCCACTGGCTCACACCGTTTTTTAACGCAGTTTTACCGTCTAAACTTTGGGCGATTTTAAGCGTAACAAAGGGTTTCTCTCGTTCAAACAGCGAAAAAAAACCACGATTTAAAGCACGCGTTTCTTGTTCCAACAAACCAACCGCCACTTCAATGCCTGCGTTTTGCAACATTGTTACCCCCTGCCCTGCCACTTGTGGATTGGGGTCAAGGCTTGCGGCAACTACTTTTTTAATCCCTGCTTGAATTAACGCATTCGCACACGGCGGCGTTGCCCCAAAATGCGAACACGGCTCTAATGTTACAAACGCCGTTGCCCCTTGGGCTTTTTCTCCTGCCTGACGCAAGGCAAACACTTCGGCATGTGGCTCACCTTTTTTTTCGTGCCAACCCTGCCCCACTATTTCACCGTCTTTCACAATCACACAGCCCACTTTGGGATTGGGCGAAGTGGAATACAAACCCTTTTCGGCTAACAATAAAGCCTGCCGCATCATTTGTTCGTCAAAGGAAGAAAAGGACATCGTATTTCTCTATGGTTGGATTTTTGGATTATATAAAAATTCAGGCAGCCTGAAAGTGATAATTTTCAGGCTGCCTGAAAAGTCTTGCGACACTTATCCTGCAATACGCACATCTTGCAGATAAGTGTTCAGAGCGTCAAACGACAGATTTTCGCCGTTGGCACACACCGAATACAAATCATCGCCAGCGATAATTGCCATACACATTTCAGCGGTTTCGCCGTTGGCAGTGGTTTGCACAAAACGATAATTCATACGATTGTTGGTGGCAATACCCACTTTGGTTTTGGAAAATTGTTGCGGATTGTCGCTTTCTTGCCGTTTGACCAGTTCGCTTAATTTTTTGAAATATTCATCAGGCTTGCTTTGCAATTTGCCCAAACTGCTAACAGTTAAAACCGCATTATTGTCTTGATTTTGTGCAAACAAAGTGGTGGGCGAAGTGTTTTCTTCATCAGGACGCACCGTGAATGCACCTGTAACCGCAATGCTAATGCGTCCCGTGCTGTCGGTGAGTGTTTGTATGGTTTTATTATCTACGGGTTTGGGTTCGGCGACAGTTTCAGCAACGCTTTCAGCTGGCGTTTCAGGCGGCGTTGTTTCTGGTTTTTCAGCCACAATCGGTTGATTAGCCGTTTCAATCACCGCTTGTTGCAAGGCTTCATCAGACACCGAAGACGCGGGTTTTTCGCCACACGCAGTGAAAAATAAAGAAATTAAAGTTAAAGAAATCAATGTGTTATATTTCATTTTTCACCTCATCACATTCTGGTTCGTCCGATAAATCGGCAATAATGCGTGTAAATTCAGCCACATCGTTAAAGCGTTTATACACGGACGCAAAACGCACATACGCCACTTGATCTAATCGCCGCAAGTGCAACATCACTAATTCGCCTACTTTTTGTGAAGAAATTTCTTTTTCTTCTTCCATAAACAGCGATTGTTTGACTAAATCGATAATGTTATCCACTTGTGCGGCAGAAACAGGGCGTTTGCGTAAGGCGTTTTTTAAGCCACGCCGTAATTTGCTTTCATCAAACGCTTCGCGTTCGCCGTGTTTTTTGACGATGACAGGCAATTGAAATTCGGCTTTTTCTTCGGTACTAAACCGTCTGCCACATTGCCCACATTGACGGCGGCGGCGAATAGAAAAAGCATCAATCGCTGTTCGCGTATCGATGACTTGTGTTTCTTTGTTACCACAAAAGGGACATTTCACGATAAAATCAACTTAAATCAAAATGATATAGGTTTTATTCTAAACGATAACCCCATAAAAATTGAGAGAAAAACAATATTTCAGGCTGCCTGAAAAGATTTTGAGCGTAATTTTGTTGTAATAATGCAACAATTTCTACACTTTCAGGCTGCCTGAAAAATAATTGATTTACGAATTAAAAACATTCGTCTTCATACATTTGATACCAAAACTGATTTAATAAATCGACTGTTTCAAACACAGGCAAACCCATCACACCTGTGTAACTACCTGACAAATGAGAAACAAAATACCCACCCAAACCTTGAATACCATACGCACCTGCTTTATCGTAAGGTTCTTTCGTAAAAATATAATCTACAATTTCGTCTAACATAAGATCAGCAAAAGTAACCTCACTCACACTTAACGCTGTTTGACAAAAATTTTTTCCTGCCACGCATACGGCAGTCATCACTTGGTGTGTTCTGCCTGATAAAGAATACAACATATCATATGCCTGACCATCATCAGCAGGTTTGCCTAATATTTTGTCATCTAACACCACAATCGTATCGGCACTCACCACAGGTAAATGTTGATGTTTTTGAATATCAAAATTATTTTTTTCTTTTGCTAAACGCAACACAAAATCCGTAGGGGTTTCATTATGTTTTCGACTTTCATCAATATGACTTGGTGAAACAATCACTTGCAAACCTAAATCCGCCAAAATTCGATAGCGACGAGGACTGGAAGACGCTAAATAAACAGTTTTATTTGCAAACATAGCCAACCTGAACATTAAAATAAAGTTTGTCATTCTAATAATAAGTAGGCAATTTGTCATAAAAATAAACAAAATTTCATTTTTATGGTGTCCGTATTAGGCAAGTTGATTGATTTTGTTGTATGCTGTAAAAACCAACAGACAACAATCAAGAGAACGCTATGTTTAAAAAAATTAAAAATATTCGCCAACAAGCAACCGAGGCTTTCAATAAAGCCAAAACCATGGTGAGCAAAAAACAAAATGAACAAATAAATCTCAACGAAACAGATGAAAATATCATTTCTTGTAAAAATGAAAATATTATCAATCTGTTATGTTTATTTGCTTTTAAATATCAACACCGTTGGACAAACGGTAAAAAACAAATTATCGAAAAATATTGTGAAACGGTTGATGACAACAATTATTTCACGCAATTACGCTTGGCAGACGAGCAAGGTTATTCGCTGTTTAATCCGCAAAATGCACAGCAACTGTTTTCGGATATACGCATCACCCACACGGCTACTTCATTTGATTATTGGATAGAATTTCAGCAAAAATTGCTGACCGATATTTTGCACCTGTTGGCGTTATCGGGTTGTTCTGCCACAGAAGTGTTAAAAGAAGGTTTGCAACTATCAAACGAATGGCGTATCGGCGAAGATGTGTGCCAAATTGCCTACAATCAACAACAAACGGCACAACATAATAACGAAATACCGTATAACTTGGCAATTTAATCGTAAGGTGGGTTAAACCCACCTTTTTTATATTTCAGGCTGCCTGAAACATTGTATATAATCACCACATTATCTATTCAAAACGAGAAAAAAATGCTTTCTTTAACCGAATTTCAAGCCCAATCCAAGCAAGGTTTTACGCACATTCCTGTGGTGAGCGAACTTTTGGCGGATATGGATACGCCTTTGTCTTTATATTTAAAATTGGCGAATAAGCCTTATTCTTACTTGTTTGAATCGGTGGTGGGCGGCGAACGCTTTGGGCGTTATTCGTTTATCGGTCTGCCGTCTGGTTCGTTTTTTAAAGTGTATGAAAAACGCATTGATATTTATGAAAATTTTGCATTAAAAGAAAGCAAAAAAGTTGAAAATCCTTTGCAATTTATTGATGATTTTCAGGCAGCCTTTAAAACCCCTGAAATTCCTAATCTACCACGCTTTACAGGCGGTTTGGTGGGCTATTTTGGCTATGAAACCGTGCAATATATCGAAAAACGATTAGGCAAAAAACCACAAGCAAGAGCGATTGATATTCCTGATATTTTGCTGATGTTATCGACAGAATTAGCCGTAGTCGATAATTTGAGCGGCAAAATTTATTTGATTGTGTATGCTGTCTCTGGCGATGAATCATCTTTTCAGGCAGCCAAAAAACGCTTGGAAGAGTTGCGACTTGCCTTGCGACAAAGTCCTGCGTTGCCTTTATCTTTGGGTTCAAAGTCTGATGAAGTGGTATTTGAAACAGGAGAAAATCAATACAAACAATATGTTACAAAAATTAAAGAGTATATTTTGGCAGGCGATTGTATGCAGGTTGTGCCTTCGCAAAGAGTGCATACCGCTTTTGACGATAATCCGTTAAGCCTATATCGAGCCTTGCGGACGCTTAATCCGTCGCCTTATTTAATCTATTGCGATTTGGGCGATTTTCACATTGTTGGCTCATCGCCTGAAATTTTGGTACGCAAAGAAAACAACACTGTAACCGTGCGACCGATTGCAGGCACACGTAAACGCGGAGCAACGCCTGCCGAAGATTTAGCCCAAGAAAAAGACCTGTTATCGGACGAAAAAGAAATCGCCGAACACCTGATGCTGATTGATTTAGGACGCAACGATGTCGGCAAAATCAGCCAAATCGGCACGGTTGCCGTTACCGACAAAATGATAGTCGAACGCTATTCGCATGTCATGCACATTGTGTCGAATGTTTCAGGCAGCCTGAAACAGGGTTTAACCAATATGCAAATTCTCGCCGCCGCCCTACCTGCTGGCACACTGTCAGGAGCTCCCAAAATTCGAGCTATGGAAATTATCGAAGAATTAGAACCCGCACGCCGCGGTGTGTATGGCGGTGCAGTGGGCTATCTGTCGTTTTCAGGCGATATGGATTTAGCCATCGCCATTCGTACCGCAGTGGTCAAAGACAAAACCGTGTATATCCAAAGCGGCGGCGGCATCGTTGCCGACTCCGACCCTGAATTGGAATGGCAAGAAACACAAAACAAAGCCATGGCAGTGGTAAAAGCGGTCAGAATGGTGCAAGCAGGGTTGGATAAATAATACGGCAAGGCTTTCTCAACAGAAACCTGCAAAACTGGCATCTGTGGCACATTTGAAGCGTTGGGCTTACGCTCGAAATCGTAGCCTTTCTATTTGTTATAGTCGTTAAACTTCAAAACACTAATGCGTATGCCGAGCCTTGCCGTATTATTTATACTGTCGCAGGCAAAGCCGCCTTTTATTGTTTTGAAGTTTAACGACTATATGTCTTCGATTTCTGTGCTACTACGCCGTCAAATGTACGCACAGCTACCAGTTTTGCAAGGGTTTCCAATAATGATGGATTTGGCGATCAATCAGGCAACAGTGCATCGACAAAATCGCGTGCCACGAATGGGCGTAAGTCGTCTATGCTTTCGCCCACGCCGATATAACGCACAGGAATAGGACGCACCGCCGCTAATGCCGCAATCACGCCGCCTTTGGCTGTGCCGTCTAATTTGGTTAGCATCAAGCCTGTTAGCCCCAAAGCGTCATCAAACGCCACCACTTGATTAACGGCGTTTTGTCCGATATTCGCGTCCAAAACCAACAAAATTTCGTGCGGTGCGTCAGGCATTGATTTTTGCAAAACGCGTTTGACTTTTTTGATTTCTTCCATTAAGTGTAACTGTGTGGGCAAGCGTCCTGCGGTGTCGGCTAACACAATGTCGATTTTGCGTGCTTTGGCTGCTTCCACCGCGTCAAAACACACCGCAGCAGATTCGCCTTTTTCTTGCGAAATCACCGTTACATCATTGCGGTTGCCCCATTCGATTAACTGCTCGCGTGCGGCAGCACGAAAAGTATCGCCTGCGGCTAATAAAACCGAGCGGTTTTCCGATTGATACAATTTTGCCAACTTGCCAATGGAAGTGGTTTTGCCTGCACCATTCACCCCTGCCATCATGATGACAAACGGCTCGTCCCCTTTTTCAGGCAGCACCAAAGGTTGCTCCAAAGGTTGCAACAATTCACGCAAGGCTTCTTTTAAGGCTTGTTTGAGTTCGGACGCGTCTTTCAAACCTTTGAGTGTAACGCGTTTGCGAACATCGGACAGCAAGCGTTCAGTGGCTTCCACGCCCATATCACTGGTAAGCAGGACGGTTTCTAATTCTTCATACAAATCTTCGTCAATTTGACCACCACCAAACACGGTTGCCAAAGACTTGCCTAACTTATCACGCGATTTAGTTAAACCCTGTTTGAGACGCGAAAACCAGCCTGATTTTTTGGCAGGTTCAGGCTCTGTTTCGGGTTCAGGTTCAGGCGTTTGGACAACAGACATTGCCGCTTGTTTTGACTGTCTGAACGATTCTATATCAGGTATGTGAATCTTTTCAGGCTGCCTGAAATTTTCCGTCATCGTTTCAGCTTGCCGTGTTTCTTCAATCACAGGCGTTTGCTGTATTTCGCTTTCAATATGCTCAATCACCGTTTCATCAGGTGTTTGCTCGTTGGAAACTTCTTCAACGACAGGTGTATCAACGGTTTCAGGGGTTTCGATTTTCTTTTTTCTTTTGAATAAACCAAACATAAGTTTTAAATATCTGACAAAATTTAAAAATAGTGTTCATTGTAACGCAAAATTAACGGTTAGATTTTGCAACAATGGATTTTTTATGTGTGAAATGCCCCAATGCCATGATGCCTAATCCCAACCAAATCAAGGCAAAGCCCAATAATCGCGTCAATGGCAACGGTTCATTATATAAAAACACTGCAACCAACATACTGATAGTGGGGCTAATGTATTGCATAAAGCCTAATGTGGAAAGCGGCAAAAAGTGCGTAGCGGCGGTGTAAGTTAAAAGCGGTAAAATGGTAACCAAACCGCTTAAAACCAATAAAACACCATTTTTATTTAACGCCAAACCGCTTTGTCCTGTTTTGGCTGACCAAATTAAAAACATTAACGCAAAAGGCATAATCACCGCCGTTTCAATCAATAAGCCAGCAAAAGACGGTACATCAATTTTTTTACGAATAAAACCATATAGAGCAAAAGACGCAGGTAAAATTAAAGAAATTAACGGCAATTTTCCCAAAGCATAAACCTGAATCGCAATAGAAACAATCACTAAACCTGACGCAATTTTAGCGGTTGTCTCTAATTTTTCACCTAATAATAATGCCCCTAATAATATCGAAAAAAACGGATTGATAAAATAACCCAAGGAAGTTTCTAATATCTGATTTTTGCCCACAGCATAAATAAAAACGCCCCAGTTAATACTAATTAAAACGCCTGTGGTGATTAAAGCCAACAGCGTTTTTTTATGGCGTAATAATAATTGCACAGAACGCAAACGGCGAGAAAACCACAAATAGAAAAACAACAATACAAACGACCACACAATGCGATGAGCCAAAATCTGCACCGCACCTACACCGTCTATCCATTTGAAATAAATAGGAAAAACGCCCCACATTACAAAAGTGGCAAGCGATAAAATAAAACCTTTTTGAGCGTCCATAGTCGTTTCAGGCTGCCTGAAATTAAAATCAGGCGTTATTTTAACGAGTAATCCGTCAATAGGGGGTTATGTGCTATTTTGAAACAAAGTTCATTGTCAGCCAAAACGCCCTACCCCTTTGCCAAAAAATCCTGTGCAAAGCGTTGCAAAACACCGCCTGCTTGGTAGATAGACACTTCTTCGGCGGTGTCTAATCGGCATTGCATTTTGACTTCATCAACACTTCCGTCTTGGCGTTGAATGTGTAAAATCATTTCGCTTTTTGGTTTGAGGCTGCCTGAAACGCTGTATGTTTCTGTGCCGTCTAATTTTAGGCTGTGGCGGTTGTTGCCACCCATAAATTGCAACGGCAGAACGCCCATGCCGATTAGGTTGGTGCGGTGTATGCGTTCAAAGCCTTCGGCAACCACCACTTCTACGCCTGCCAACCGCACGCCTTTGGCTGCCCAGTCGCGGCTGGAACCTTGTCCGTAATCTGCTCCTGCGATGATAATCAGCGGTTGTTCTCGCCCCATATAGGTTTCAATCGCTTCCCACATTCTGACGATTTTGCCGTCTGGCTCTATGCGTGCGTATGAGCCTTGCTTGCCCGCCATTTCGTTAAATAATTTTGGATTAGCAAAAGTCGCTCTTTGGGCGGTTAAGTGATCGCCCCTGTGAGTGGCGTAGGAATTAAAATCTTCTTCTGGCAGACCCATTTTTGCCAAATATTCTCCTGCCGCAGAATCAGGCAAAATGGCGTTAGACGGTGAAATGTGGTCAGTGGTAATGTTGTCAGGCAAAATCGCCAATGGTCGCAGGTTTTGCAATTTGCGTTCTTTTGCCAAAGCCCCTTCCCAGTAAGGCGGACGGCGAATGTAAGTGGATTTTTCTCGCCATTCATACAGGGGACTATTTGATTTTTCTGCGGTTTTTTGTTCAAACATTGGCAGATAAATCTTGCGGAATTGTTCGGGTTTGACAAACTTGGCAACCGTATCGTCAATTTCTTCATCATCTGCCCAAATGTCGTTTAAGCGAATGTCGCGTCCGTCATACACGCCCAAAACATCGTTTTGAATATCAAAGCGAATGCTGCCTGCAATGGCATACGCCACCACCAGCGGCGGAGACGCAATAAATGCTTGTTTGGCGTAAGGGTGAATGCGTCCGTCAAAGTTGCGATTGCCTGATAAAACAGCGGTTGTGTATAAATCTCGCTCAATGATTTGTTGCTGAATGGCAGGGTCTAATGCACCGCTCATACCGTTGCAAGTGGTGCAGGCAAAAGCGACTATGCCAAAGCCTAATTTTTCTAATTCAGGCAACAGCCCCGCTTCTTGTAAATACAATTCTGCCACTTTGGAACCTGGTGCAAATGATGTTTTCACCCATTTTTGTCTATTTAAACCGTAGCGGTTGGCATTGCGTGCCAAGAGTGCGGCAGAAACCACATTGCGTGGGTTGGAAGTGTTGGTACAACTGGTGATGGCGGCGATGATGACTGCTCCGTCAGGCATTTCACAGTCGCTAAAATCCGCAGATGATACGGCGTTATTATTCGTATTATTTTGGCTTACGCCGAACTTCGTTTCAGGCAGCCTGAAATCTTTTTTAGCAATGCCTTTATCGGCTAATTCGGAAACCGACACCCGTGCATGCGGACGAGACGGGCCTGCAATACTCCGCACCACTTGCGACAAATCAAAACGCAAAGTGCGTGGATAGACCACTTCGGTTAAATCATCAGCCCACAAGCCTACCGTTTTGGCGTAATTTTCCACCAAATCGGCGTTGTCTCGTCCAGTTAATTTAAGATAATCAATGGTTTGCTTATCAATCGCAAACAAGGCGGCAGTTGCTCCGTATTCAGGAGTCATATTGCTAATCGTGGCTCTATCGCCCACCGATAAATCTGCCACACCTTGTCCAAAAAATTCCACAAACGCCCCCACAACCTTTTCACGGCGTAAAAATTCGGTTAAATGCAACACAATATCCGTTGCGGTAATGCCTGCCGCTCGTTTGCCCACAATTTCCACGCCAACAATTTCAGGCAGCCGCATCATAGACGCTCGCCCCAACATCACGCTTTCCGCTTCCAAACCGCCCACGCCGACTGAAATCACCCCCAAAGCGTCTGTATGCGGCGTGTGGCTATCCGTACCAACGCAACAATCAGGAAACGCCACACCGTTTTCTACCGTAATCACAGGCGAGAGTTTCTCCAAGTTAATTTGGTGCATAATGCCGTTGCCAGCTGGCACAACATCTATGTTTTCAAACGCGGTTTTCGTCCAGTTGATAAAATGAAAACGGTCATGATTGCGGCGTTCTTCCACCGCACGATTTTTAGCGAACGCGTCTTTATCAAAACCGCCAAACTCCACCGCCAAGGAGTGATCGACAATCAACTGCGTTTTCACCACAGGATTGACTTCATTCGGATTACCACCAGCGGCAGCAATAGCATCACGCAAACCCGCCAAATCCACCAAAGCCGTCTGCCCCAAAATATCGTGGCACACCACCCGCACAGGATACCAAGCAAAATCTTCCGTATTCTCCTGCAACGCCAACTGTTTTAAGCCTGTTTGCACCATTTGTAGATTGTCCGCTTTGTGTGCATTGCGTAACAAATTTTCCGCAAACACACGCAAGCAATACGGCATTTTTTCATACGCATTGGGTTTGATTGCGTTAATCGCACTTTTTGCGTCAAAATATTCTAAATCACTGTTGGGTAAAGGTTTGCGGTAAGTTTGCATTTGTGTTTCCTTGTATTTCAGGCAGCCTGAAAGGCTATTTTATAAATAAAATGGTGGGCGATAAACCCACCTTACACAATCAATACGGTTTTTTGCGAAAATCAATATAGGCGGCGGAACGCATTTGTTGTAGCCAGCCTTGATATGCCATAGGGGCTTTTTGTTGGGCGATAATGTTTTTGGCAATCGCCACGCGTTGTTCTGGGGGAATCGCTGCCATGCGTTGGTCGTTTAATTGGATTAAGTGCCAGCCAAATTCGCTTTTAATCGGCGGGCTAACTTCGCCTTTTTGTAAGCCACTTAATGCTTTGTCAAAGGCAGGCGAACTCATACCTTGACTCACCCAACCAATATTGCCGCCGTTGGTAGATGACGCGTCTTGCGAATATTGGCGTGCCAAGTCGGCAAACGAAACACCTTGCGACAGTTTGCCACGAATGTTTAACAGTTGTTTTCGCACGGCATCATCATTTTTTTTGTCATCGGTTTTAATTAAAATGTGGCTCACCGCATATTGTGGCAACTCGGTGGGAAAGTTGTTTTGTGCCAAAAATTGCTGCACATCGCTGTCGGTAACTTTCACATCTGCCATATATTGTGCGGTGGTTTTTTCAATGGCAATATTTTCGGCAATGGTTTTGTGCAGTGCGTCTTTTTTCACGCCCTCTTTGGCAACCACTTGATAGAGTTTTTCCACACTCATATTTTGACTTTGGGCGATTTGTTCAATTTGCGATTGAATTTCGGCATTGGTGGCAGTGATATTCATGCGTTTGGCAGTTTGCAACACTAATTTTTTGTCGATTAACTGTTCAATCGCCGCTTGTCGCAAGGTTTCGTCATTCACGGCTTGATCTTTGGGCATCGTGGCTTTCAGGCTGCCCATTAAATCCGTAATATCGCGTTCGGTGATAATGTCTTGATTGACAATCACCACAATGCGATCGACCCAACGCACTTCTTTGGCAAGAATGGGTTGAACAAAAACAGTGGAAAGCAATGCCACACTCAATAATGTGCGAATTGTGTTGTTTTTCATCGGCTTAAATCCTTATCGGTTAAACTGTATCCAGGAATGGCGTAACGCAGTTCTTTGTCGGCTGATGAACCCAAGCCGCCCAATCCGCGTAATTGTAATTGAAAAAAGAATGCGTTTTTGGTTTTGTCGTAGTCGGTGATATAGCGTTGTGCCACCGCTTTGAACGACCAACAGCCGCATTTTGCGTCATATTGAAAACCTGCAAGGCTGTCTAATGCTTTGTGGTGGGTGAGTGAATAATTTTGCCGTGCCACCACGGATAAGCCTTTGTAAATCGGCCATTGGACACCTGCGTCTATGAATTTGAGTTCGTTTTTTTCATCGCTATACCACGAACTGTTGCGATCGTAGCCAAAACGCACGCTCACGGTTTTGCCAGCGGCAGGGTGATACATCGCATGCGTGGCATAACTTTCGGTGCGTTTTTGTTTTTCGTTGTAATGTACATCGCCTTGAACATACCATTTATCGGTGATATTACCGCCCAAAAACGCCACAAAATCGGAGCGATTTTCTTTGCGTTGATTGATGTGTCCTGACAAATCGACATCGTCTCGTTTTAAGTAAAAGCGTTGTCCCAAGCCTGCTTTGAAGCGCTCAACACCTGTATCGCTGTCGTAAAAACGCGACATCACGGCGGTGGAAAGTTGATTGGCAGCGTTAATGCGATCGTTGCCTGAAAAACGGTTTTCACGGAAGAGTTGTTCGTAGGTGAAAGTGTTTTCCGAACTATCAAAATTGGGCAGATGATTTTGTTCGCGTGTGGGAATATAAGTGTAAAACAGGCGTGGCTCTAATGTTTGCGTGAGATTGCGTCCAAACATTTGGGTATTTCGTTCAAACTGCACGCCTGAATCAACGCTAAAAATCGGCAGTACGCGTGTGGTGCTGTGTCCTTTGATTTTTTGATAATCGTCCAACTGATAAGCCGTGGCATGCACGCCTACTTTGGGACGCAAAAAGCCCCACTGATTAGAAAAATCCCAACGAGCCGTGGGATACAACACTTCACGCGTCCCCTCTTGCAAAGAGCGGTGTTCAAAACGCGTTAATTCGCCCGATACGGAAATTTTGGCTCGGTCGATATTGTTCGTCCATTGTGTTGATAATTGTGGCAATAGGCGATACGGTTCTTTCAGGGTGCGTTGTTCGTCTTGCAAGGTTTGATAGCGTTGTACATTCAATTTGGTGTTAATCGCACCGCCCAATAAACGCCCATTGTGCGACAGCCAAATTTGTCGATTAAGATTAACATTTTCTGCCGAATCCAATCGTCCGCCTAAATCACGGTAGTAGTTATCATCGCCTGCTTGATGATAATCAATCCCCATTTTCAGGCTGCCTGAAAGATCGTGATTGTGTTGAAAATGAATCACACGGCGTTCTTTATCGGCAAGTTGGTCATTAGGCAACCATTCGCCCCACAGTTTGCCACCAAAGTTTTCAAACAAATAACGCGTTTCTGCCGCCATTGCTAAACCACGGCGACTGTAATAATGCGGCGTGAGCGTTGCGTCATAATTGGGTGCTAAATTCAAATAATATGGCACTGCCAATTCAAAGCCGTCCGAACCACCGCCGAATGTGGGGGCGAGAAAGCCACTTTTGCGATTGCCATTGAGTGGAAAATCCAACCACGGCGAATAAATAATCGGCACGCCTTTGAACACCAGTCGAGCGTGGCGAGCCACACCAATATTTTTTTCACGATCGGTATCAATTTGACTGGCTTTGATATACCAGCTGTCGTCTCCTGTGTTGCAAGTGTTGGCAATGGCGTTATTCATACGATAATAATTTTTGCCAAACATTTGCATACTGTCGGCTTCGCCTTGCAAGCGTGCAATACGGCGATAATCGTCTTGCGTTTCATCGTTATACGCAAAACGCACGCCTTCTGCTGTGCCTTGGGCGGTTTGTAAATTGTAAGCCAAACGGCTGCCTGAAAGATTGGCAACGCCATTGCGTAAGATAAAATCGTTGGGCGACACCACTTGATTGCTGGTTTCATCGTAAGCAATGGTGTGTGCATTGATGACTTGGTCGTCTCGTTCGACAATCACATCGCCTGACGCTTGTGCTTCTTTTTGACCAACCCCTGATACTTCGTCCGCCGTCAATCGCACCGCACTGTTGGCAGGAATGGGCATACCGCTGTTTTGAGCGTTCGGCACTGGGGCAAAGTGCTTACCTTGTGCATAACACGCCGTATTTTCGGCTTTCAGGCTGCCTGAAAAGACAACAGACAACGCACAAAACAACACGGTTGGACGAAAGTAGAAAAAATATCGCAAAATGATAACCTTATGTTTTTTATTTATATTTCAGGCTGCCTGAAAATCAATTATAGTCGATTCAAAGCAAAAGCATGCAAGGCAACGAGCCGAAGACAGTATAAATAATACGGCAAGGCGAAGTAACGCCGCAGGATTTTACTATGAATCGACTATAGCACGCCGTGGCAAGGAGATTGCCACACCTTGACTGCGTCAAGGCTCGCAATGACGAATAATGGCAGCCTGAAAAATATTCTAATCAATCTCACGCCAAAACGGTAAAATAACCGCTTTTATTCAAACTCGCTATTTTAAACCAAAATACCATTATGGAAAGACAAAATTGCTTGCAACAACTGATTGCCCAACATTACCCCAATCGCCCATTTACGCTTGAATTTGCCGCCGCAGACGCTGATTTTCGCCGCTATTTTCGAGCCACATTCGACAACGGCGACACGCTGATTTGTATGGACGCACCGCCTGACAAAATGTCGATTGAACCTTATTTAAAAGTACGCGAAGTGTTTTCCGCTGTGCGTGTGCCACAGTTGTATCATATTGATAAATCACAAGGTTTTATCATTATGGAAGATTTGGGACGAGCCACTTTTTTGCAAGCTATGCAAATGGATAACCGTCCCGAAGTGCATAAAACGCTGTTGTTGGAAGCCGTCGATACGCTGATTGACTTACAAAAATCATCACAAGCAGGTGTGCTGCCTGAATACGACAAAGCCACTTTAACCAGAGAAATCAATCTCTTCCCTGAATGGTATGCACCAAAGGAAAAAAATCACCATTTCACCCTGCAACAACAAAAATTGTGGAACGATGGCTTAAATATCTTGCTGCCTGAACTTCTCAACCAGCCGAAAGTGTTTGTACACCGTGATTTTATCGTGCGAAATTTAATGTTACGCAAAGACCGACCAGGTGTGTTGGACTTTCAGGACGCATTGTATGGCTCGATTGTGTATGACTTGCTGTCTTTAACACGAGACGCATTCATTGAATGGGAAGAAGAATTTGTGTTAGACATTGTCATTCGCTACTGGGAAAAAGCAAAAGCGGCAAACTTACCTGTTCATCAAAATTTTGATGATTTCTACAAAGCCTACGAGTGGGCAGGCGTGCAACGCCATTTGAAAGTCATCGGCATTTTCGCACGATTAAAACATCGGGACGGCAAAGATAAATACGCCACAGAAATTCCAAGATTTATCAAATATTTACATCGAACCTTACGGCGTTACAACGAACTTGCCCCCTTCAAACAAATCGTAACCGAAATTTGCGGTAAAGACAGCGAAGAGACAACAGGGTATTCGTTTTAAATCTTTCAGGCAGCCTGAAACGAAGTTCGGCATAAGCCAAAACACTTTATCCTTATCGCAGTTTAGGCTATCATAGCCAATTATTTAAGCGGAGATCATGCAATGGCAACACTACACTTTACCAAAATGCACGGTTTAGGCAATGATTTTATGGTGATTGACGGCATTCATCAGTCGTTTGAACCCAATGCCGAAACGATTTCGGCTTGGGCAAATCGCCATACAGGTGTGGGTTTTGACCAGTTGTTGGTGGTGGAAAAAGCAAGCGACCCTGCTTACGATTTTCGCTCTCGCATTTTCAACGCAGACGGCAGTGAAGTGGAACAAGACGGCAATGGGGCAAGGTGCTTTTTCCGTTTTGTGCAGGAAAAAAATCTCACGCAAAAAGACGAAATTTTGGTGCAAACCGCACGCGGTGTGATTGTGTTAAGGCAGGCTGAAAATAATGGCGTGGTGGTGAATATGGGTAGCCCACGCTTTAATCCTGCGGAAATTCCCTTTATTCCTGATTCATCTGCCGATAAAGACCGTCTCACACATATTGTGGTGGCAGGAACGCTCTCCATTCCTTTGGTGTGCGTGAATGTCGGCAATCCGCATGCGGTGGTGTTGGTTGATGATGTCGATAACGCTCCTGTGGCTCAATGGGGGGCAAAAATTGAACGACATCCGCAATTTCCAGAACGCGTGAATGTGGGTTTTATGCAGATTTTGGCAAAAAATCACATTCGTTTGCGTGTGTTTGAACGCGGTGTGGGCGAAACATTAGCCTGTGGCACAGGGGCATGTGCGGCGGTGGTTGCTGGCATTCGTTTAGGACTGTTGGATAACGCCGTTACGGTTTCGCAAACAGGCGGCGATTTGTTGATTGAATGGCAGGAAAATCAAGATATTCTGATGACTGGTCCTGCCGAAACCGTTTTTGAAGGAAATATCACATTATGAATGCGAATGAAGTTTTAGGCTACCTGAAAGAACACCCTGAATTCTTAATTCAGCATGCCGCTGAATTAAATATTCGTGTGAGTGAAAGCAAAGTGCGTTCGTTTGCCGAAGCACAAATCGCTGCTGCCGAAAAGAAAATCGACAATATTGCACACAATATGGCACAAGTGGCACAAAACGCCGAAGCCAACAAACGCACCATGCAACGCATTTTTCAACTGAATTTAGCACTCTTGTCGTGCAACACGGTAAGCCAAGTACTCAAAGCCGTTTCAGGCAGGCTGAACAACGATTTTAATCTGCCCAATTTTTGTTTATTGCTGACCGAAAACAGTCGCAAAAAACTAACCATTCCGCCTGAAATGCAATTAAACGACAACGCTTTGGCAGAACGCTTGGCAAGTTTGAGTAAGCCGAAATGTGCCAACAAGTTGATAGACGAAAAACTCATCAAACGCCTGCCAGACCCTGACGCAGAAAGTTTTTTACACTTACCCTTGCGATATAACAATCGCACGGTTGGCGTGTTGGTGATTGGACACAAAGACCCTGCCTATTTCGCTCCTGATACGCCCACCGAATTTGTCTCGCAAATGGGCGAATCGATTGCCGCCGCATTAGCCAAAATGATGGGACTGAACAAATAATGACACTAACGCTCATCATCACCTCGTTGTATTTTATTTTATTTATGTTTTTGGCGTTCAAATCGCGTCAAACAAACTGGATAGCGGGTACAATCGCAATGATGGTGGGCATTTTGCTGATTCTCAAACTACGATTTTTTGGCATATTTTCTCCATCTTCCCTGCTGTTGCACCCTTATTTTTACATTACCATTGCGTCTTTTTTCTTTTTTATTTCCGACTGGCACTGGCAGCCTGAAAACCGCACATTTTATGCCCAAAAAAGCCATTCATTTTTAAGTGCGTGGGCAGTGGCTGCTTTTATGCAGCATTTGGCGTTTTTAATTGTGTTACTGATTTTGTCGTGGAAATATCCACAAGGCTACACACCCTACTTTATGCCCGCCTTGCTGAAACTGTATCTATTGCACCCAGTGTTTTGGATTATCAGCCATTTATTTCTCACCGCCTTTTTATGGCTGATTGCCGAACCCAAAGGCAAACAACGCCACTTTTCCGTCGTTGATATTCAAGCCACATTCTTGGCAGGCTTATTGGTGATAATGTTTTCCATGATTAACGACATTCGCTTGTTTTTGCAACAATGGACATAGGTTTTCAGGCAGCCTGAAAATAAGGTTTATTTTAACGAAGTTAAAATCTTTATTGACGAAGTCAATAAAAGGATTGCGAAGCAATCAAACCGAAATTTGAGCGAGCCGCAAGGCGAAGTTAAAACATTTAATATTGACAACAGTATTGCGTTCTCTTATAATTCATATTTATCTAATATAAACAAAACAAATGAACATTTAATAGTTAATAGCAATTAACTATATAAAAACATTTCACCACACAGGCAAAATTTTTCTTGCATAATAGCGAAAAACAACCGATATGTTGTTTCCGATTAACAAAGTAAATTGTCGTTTCGCTTCAAAACAAGGCAGGTTGATATTTTTATTTGTTTTGAAAAGAACGAAATGCAAATGAAGAAAGGTCAAAAAAATGTTTGCAAATAAAGAAGGTCAAAAAGTGCCGTCTTGTGTATGGCACACTCGTCAAGGTGATCAGTGGGTTGATGTGTCTTCGGACGAAATTTTTAACAATCGCACGGTGGTTGTGTTTTCGCTACCTGGTGCTTTTACGCCCACTTGTTCGTCTTCGCACTTGCCACGCTATAACGAACTGGCAAAAGTGTTCAAACAATACGGTGTTGATGAAATTGTGTGCGTTTCGGTGAATGATACATTCGTGATGAACGCTTGGAAAGCACAACAAGAAGCCGATAATATCACGGTGATTCCTGACGGTAATGTGGAATTTACGCGTGGTATGGGCATGGCGGTGATGAAAGAAGACTTGGGCTTTGGCGAACGCTCTTGGCGTTATTCGATGTTGGTGAAAAACGGTGTCATCGAAAAAATGTTTATCGAGCCTGAAAAACCAGGCGACCCATTTGAAGTGTCGGACGCGGATACAATGTTGCGTTATATCGCTCCTGATTATAAAGAACAGCCGTCTATCGTGGTTTTCACTAAACCAGGTTGCCCATTCTGTGCGAAAGCCAAAGCCATGCTGAATGAAAAAGGTTTGGCATTTGAAGAAATCGTGTTGGGACGAGACGCAACAACCGTTGCTATTCGTGCCGCCACAGGCAAAACCACCGTGCCACAAGTGTTTATCGGCGGCGAATATGTCGGCGGTAGCGAAGATTTAGCGGCGTATTTGAATAAGTAAGGCGTAGGGTGGGCATTCTTGCCCACCAAAACGAAAAAATACTTTCAGGCTACCTGAAAACATTTAAAACCTTTATATGGTGGGTTGAAAACCATATAAAATTTAACTTGTTGAATAGAAAGGAATATCAAAATGAAAACCATTCACACAGATGTTGCGATTATTGGCGGTGGCACGGCTGGAATGAGTGCCTTTCGTGCTGCTCGCCGTCATACCGACAAAGTATTGCTGATTGAAGACAACCACTTCGGCACCACTTGTGCCAGAGTAGGCTGCATGCCGTCTAAACTGTTGATTTCTGCGGCAAATGCTCGCCACAACGCACAGCACACTGACTTATTCGGCATTCGTGTACAAGGCGAAGTAAAAACGGACGGTAAAGCGGTTATGCAACGCGTAAAAGCCGAACGAGACCGCTTTGTGGGCTTTGTGCTTTCCGATGTCAATGATTTTCCAGCAGAGTGCAAATTATTAGGCAAAGCCACATTCCAAGACGAACACACACTGATTGTGCAAAACGGAGAAGAGCAAACACAAGTCATTTTTGAACGAGCCGTGATTGCCACAGGTTCTCGCCCTGCAATGGTTGCCGATTGGCTGAAATTGGGTGATAAACTGATTGTCAATGACGATGTGTTCAACTGGGATACGCTGCCTGAAAGTGTTGCGGTGTTTGGCACTGGGGTGATTGGTTTGGAATTAGGTCAAGCACTACACCGCTTGGGCGTGAAAGTGTATCTGTTTGGACAAGGCGGTTTTATCGGCAGCATTACCGACCCTGTGGTATTGAAAAAAGCCCAAGATATTTTTAATAGTGAATTAGAAATTTATTTCGATACCCAAAACACCATTTCCTTGAATAATCAAGGAAAAGTAGTTATCGAGTTTGAACAAAACGGCGAAAAACGCCAAATTGAAACCGATTATTTATTAGCGGCAATCGGCAGAACGCCGAACACCGACAATATCGGCTTGGAAAACTTAAATATCGAAAAGAATGCTCGCGGCGTGCCTGTGGCTGACCCATTAACTATGCAAACTTCATTGCCACATATTTTTATCGCAGGTGATTCATCAGCACAAGTGCCTCTGCTTCACGAAGCCGCAGACCAAGGCAAAATTGCAGGCGAAAATGCAGGCACATTTCCGAATATCAACAAAGGCTTACGCCGAAGTGGTGTGAATGTGATTTTCAGCGAGCCACAAATTATGTCGGCAGGCGAGCGTTGGGTAAATTTAAAAGACCGTGCAGACGAAATCGTCATCGGCGAAGTGTCGTTTGATAATCAAGGCAGGTCAAGGGTTATGGGCATTAACAGCGGACATATGCGAATTTACGCCGACAAACAAACAGGACGATTTTTGGGGGCAGAAATGGTAGGACCTGCTGCCGAACATATTGCTCACTTATTGGCGTGGTCGCACCAAATGCAAATGACCATACTACAAATGCTTGATATGCCGTTTTATCACCCCGTGATTGAAGAAGGCGTGCGAACGGCGTTAAGAGACGCTATGAGCAAGTTTCAGGCAGCCTGAAAAAATAACACACACATTCAAGACAAAGACGGCAATTGAATGCCGTCTTTTTTTCAGGCTGCCTGAAACAAATAAACTTCCCTTCTGCCCTAAATCATTTTTTATTTGACAATCAACTTCCCACGCATTTTGCGTTCATGCCCCAAGAATGAACAGAAAAAGTCATAGCCCCCCTCTTTGACTTTGGAAACAGCAAAGCGTACCGAAGTGCGTTCGCCACCGCCAACCATTTTGCTGGCAGCCACAATGCGTGTATCACCAGGTTTTAAGTAATCTTTGCCCACCCCTGCAATCGCACCGTCTAACGCAATGGCTTTGACATCTTTGGCTTTGGCAATCACCACATTGTGTCCCATTGCGGTTTTGTGCATTTTGGTTACATTGCGAAGATTGATGGTGAAATAAGTACACGATGACGGAATGATAATTTGTTTGACAAAATTACCTTCGCTATCTTTATAATCTCGTGTATCTGTTCCCAAGAGATCAAAGGCACACTGATTTGCCATAGCAAGGCTGCCTGAAAACAGTAGCCCCAAAAACAACAATCCCTTTTTCATCATTTTTTCCTTTCTTTTTAAGAACGCTTATCAATTCAATATATTGATTAAGACAATGAATATTATCATTTTTGACAATAAAAAAACAGGCTACTCTATAATAGCCTGATTTTTATCAAAAAATGAACCTTTATTGAACGGTTAATTTGCCGTGCATTTTCATTTCATGTCCTGGGAAAGAGCAGAAAAAGTCATAACCACCTGCTTTAATGGTAGCAACAGGTACTTTCACCGAAGTTTTTTCACCGCCACCCACCATTTTGGAAGCGGCAACCACTTTGGGATCACCTGCTTGCAAATAGTCGCCTTTTATGCCTGCTTTAACACCGTTAGCGGCAACGGCTTTCACATCGTCCGCTTTGGCAATCACCACATTATGCCCCATTGCGGTTTTAGGCATTTTGCCAATGTGTTCAAAATTGATGGTGAAATCCGCACAAGTGGCTGCCACCACAATTTCAGGTACAGCGTTACCAGCAGCATCGGCGTAAGTCATTGCGTCCGTGCCTTTTAAGTCAAAGGAACAGCCTGTGGCAACGGCAGGTGCTGGTGTTTCTGCCGCAGGTGCAGTTTCTTGTGGGGCTGGTTGTTCAGCAGCAGGGGTTTCTGCCGCAGGTACAGTTTCAGTAGGTGCTGCTTGCTCGGCAGCTGGTGTTTCTGCTGCAGGCGTGCTTTCAGCAGGTGCAGACGGTTCAGCCACAGGGGTTTCCGTTGCAGGTGCAGCAGGTGCTGGCGGTGTGGTTTGCTCGCTTTGCGAACAGGCAATCAATGTCAATGCTAACAGAGAAGCCAAAACGGTTTTTTTCATAAGTTTAATCCTAAAAATAATGAAAAATGACTTGAATAAGCAAATAATGCTGAATAGTCAATTCAAACTTAAATCAAGCAAGGCAAAATAATGCCGCATAATTTGGGTATGAATTAACTATAAATATTCAAGTTTTTTATTTTGAATGATAAATAAATAAATGTCAAATATTTTATCATTATGCTAAATATAATTATATAATAATTAAAATTTTACTATATTTTATAAATAGTTAATAAAAAAATATTTTATTTATCAAATAAAAATCGGATAAGCAAAATACTTATCCGATTGTTATTTGCCATTAGACTTATTTAACGGTTAATTTACCGTTCATTTTCATTTCGTGTCCAGGGAAAGAACAGAAGAAGTTATAACCACCTTCTTTAATTTTTGCCACAGGAACTTTCACGGAAGTTTTTTCACCGCCGCCAACCATTTTGGACGCAGCAACAATTTTGGCATCACCTGCTGGTAAGTAGTCGCCTTTCACGCCAGCTTTAACACCAGCGGCAGTAATGGCTTTTACATCACCTGATTTGGCTACAACCACATTGTGTCCCATAGCGGTTTTTGGCATTTTGCCTACATGTTCCATATTGATGGTGAAGTCTGCACAAGATGCAGGTACAACGATTTCTGGAACGGGTTTGCCCGCAGCGTCAGTGTAGGTCATTGCATCAGTACCTTTCAGATCGAAAGAACAATCGGCAGCAGCCGCAAATGCACCACTCAAAAACAAAGCGGAAACCAACAATCCTTTTTTCAACATTGCTATTTACCTTTCATAAAATGAAGTTCAACAAATGTGTGTGCTGTTTGCACAACAGGAGATACAAAACCATTCGCACCTCCACAAGCGTTAAATGCAAACGCCGTGCCACATTGACAATATATGCACACTCCCTTAACTATACATTAAATACCTATTTTTGTAAATGTAAATTATTTTCAAATACATTGCAGTGCGAAAAAATTTTTCAGGCAGCCTGAACGCTTTTTTTCACCCTACACAACAATTAAATTTGACCTATCGCTTGATATATCTGAAAATAGCGGTTTATTGTTTTTCTCAACACTGATTCGCCGTTATGTACGACCTATTACTTACACTGTCTTGGCAATCTTTGGCATTGCTGTGTTTCTCCTTGTTTTTAGTGCTGTTTTTTGAATTTATCAATGGTTTTCACGACACTGCTAATGCGGTGGCAACGGTGATTTATACGCAATCGTTATCGCCT
The DNA here is from genome assembly GCA_017934045.1 of Neisseriaceae bacterium. GTDB lineage: Bacteria > Pseudomonadota > Gammaproteobacteria > Burkholderiales > Neisseriaceae > RGIG9985. Next base: position 29,149 of record JAGBKK010000027.1, read on the forward strand.
TGGCGGGCGGTGGCGATGTCGGGTTTATTTAATTTCTTGGGCGTGGTCAGTGGTGGTTTAGCGGTGGCGTATGCGATTGTGCATTTGTTGCCTGTGGATATACTCACATCAGGCGACAGTCGCGGTTTGATTGCGATGATTTTTGCCATTTTAATTGGGGCGATTGTGTGGAATTTAGGCACTTGGTATTTTGGTTTGCCTGCGTCTTCTTCGCATACGCTGATTGGTTCGATTGTGGGTGTGGGCATTATTCACGCTTATCTCACAGGCACTTCGGTGATTGACGGTATTAACTGGGATAAGGCGATTGATGTGGGCTTATCTTTATTGCTGTCGCCAATTTTGGGTTTTTTCTTGGCGTTTATTTTATTGTGGTTGGTGCTTAAATATTTGCCGACCAGCAAAGTACACCAAACGCCGCATTTTCGTAGCGATGTCAAAGGCAGAAAACACCCGCCGTTTTGGACGCGTGTTTTGTTGATTATTTCATCGGCGTGTGTGAGTTTTGCTCACGGTTCAAATGACGGTCAAAAGGGTATTGGTCTGATGATGCTGACGCTTATTTGTCTTCTGCCTACGCAATTTTTGATTAACACCCACGCCGATCGTTATCAATTAGAACGCTCTTTGTATGCGTCCCAGCAGTTGGCTTTATTTGCCGAAGAAAATCAAGCGTGGATTAGCCAACAATTTCCGCCGCATATTGTGGTGAATAATGCCAATCACTGCCAAGTATCGGATATTCAAAAACATTTTCAACAATTAAATATCTTGTCTTTCAAAAATCCCGATATTCAATCCTTGAATAATCAACAACGCTGGCAAGTTCGCCGCAGTTTATTGTGTTTGGCATCATCAGCCAAACTGTTGGCAGACAACGAACACACCGATCCTGCTCAACAAGAATATTTAAAAAAATTGTATGCCGATTTAAATAGCACCACAGAATATGCCCCCTTGTGGGTGATTTTTGCCATTGCGTCCGCATTAGGATTAGGCACGATGATAGGCTGGAAGCGAGTGGTAAAAACCGTGGGCGAAGGCATAGGCAAAGAACACATGACCTACGCACAAGGCGTATGTGCGCAAGTAACCACAGCCGCAGGCATTGCCGTGGCGAATGTGGCAGGTTTGCCCGTTTCCACAACGCAAATTTTGTCGTCAGCGGTTGCAGGAGCGGCGGTTGCCAATAAATCTGGCTTAAAAATCAGCACCATTCGCAATATCCTATTGGCATGGCTTTTCACCTTCCCCGCCGCTATGGTATTAGCAGGAGCGATTTATTATGTGATTGCGTTGATGATTAAATAATATAATTTTTCAGGTAGCCTGAAAATTATGCCGTCATTGCGAGCCATAGGCGAAGCAATCTCCGAATAAATTGCGTTAAGCAATTTATTCGGGTGGCGTAAATCAATACAACGGCAACAAGCGTAGGGTGGGCAACTTGTTGCCCACGCGTTAAAATTCAACCCCATTCAGGCAACCTGAAAAACAAACCTATATAAAGAAAAACAATGACTTACCTTTCAACTGACTTATGCGATGGCGTTTTTGAAACACTCAAACACCGCCTGACACCTGACTTAAAAGCCTTTATGCCGTTTCGCATTAACGGCGTTTATTTAGGCTTACTCAATCAAACCTTTGTAAACCGCATTGGGCAGGATATTGAAACCATTGTAACCGATGAAGAATGTTTTATATTGGATAATATGTCGTGGCAAGAAGTCGCCGACACCCTGCAATACACAGCACGCCAATGGCACGACAACGGTTTATACAACGGCTGGCGAGATGAAAAATACAGCGTCCAAGACCTTTCAGGCAGCCACCTATTTGCATTAGAACGCTCCGCCTTTCGTCCTTTGGGCTTATTAAGCCACGCCATTCATCTGAATGCTTGGGTAGAAAAATCAGGCGAGCGATATTACTGGATAGGCAAACGCAGCAGCACCAAAGCCGTTGCCCCAAACAAATTAGACACCACCGCAGGTGGCGGCATAGCCGCAGGCGAAACCCCGCACACCGCCATGGTACGCGAAAGTTGGGAAGAAGCAGGCGTGCCGTCATCATTCACCCAAACGCTCACCCAAAACGGGCAAGTATTCAGCCTACGCCCCGTTCATCGTGGTTTGCACCGCGAAATTCTGTATTTATACGACATTAGGCTGCCTGAAAACTTCACCCCACAAAACAAAGACGGCGAAGTCGCCGAATTTATCTTGATGAACGACAATCAAATCGCCCAAGCCGTCATCAAGGAACAATTTATGGAAGACTCCGCCTTAACCTTGTTAATCAACATACAAAATAGACACAAAATACCACCCCATCACCCTTTGAACGGTTTATTGGCACAAATACAAAATCTACCGTTCATGCAAAAAATGTGTGAAAACAAGTTTCAGGCAGCCTGAAACCATTTAAACGCGTTCTTCGGGTTCAATCAGCGATTTGACAATGATGACAATTTCTTCATCGCTGTTAGGGTCGTTGTGTTGAATAAAACCCAATTTTGCCGACATTGCCAACATATTGGTATTGTTGGCTAACACTTCGCCGTACATGGTTTTGAAGCCTTGACATCGTGCCACATAAAACAGCGAGTTCATCAAAATTGTGGCAATGCCCTTGCCTTGATGAGCGTCCGACACGGTTACCGCAAATTCGCACGCACTTAAATCAGGGTCGGCGGCGTAGCGAGCAATGCCCAAAATGTCGTGATTTTGGTTAATCATCAGCAACGCCATATCGCGGTTGTAATCCAGCCGCGTGAAATTCACCAACACTTCTTCGGATAACTCTTTGATATTTGACATAAATCTTGTGCGGCGGCTTTGTTCGGACAAACCACGCACAAAGTTTTGTACGCGTTCGGAATCCAAAGCACGCACGGGGCGAATGCGAACAGGCGTGCCGTCTCGCAACACCACAGATTGTTCAAAATGGCGTGGATAGGGCATAATCGCTGTGTGTCCGTAAGGTTTATCAGGTACAACGCCACCCAATAATGCCCTTGCGTCTGCCACCATCGCTCCTTGTGGCGACAAAAGCAAGTCTATGTCTAATTCGGAAATTTCAGGCAATTCGCAAGCAATTTCGGAGACATTAAACAGCACATCATACAATGCGTCTTTATCCACAGGGTGCATGTGCTTGTAATTGCCCAACATTGCCGACACATTGGCTTGTTCAATCATTTGATTGATAATGGTTTCGGTCAATGGCGGCAAGGCAACCGCACGGTCGTAAGCAATGTTGCTGCTGGCAGCAAACACAATGGCAGGGCCAAAAATCGGGTCGCGAACAATGCTGATTTTGACTTCACGAATATGGTGTTCAGGCAGCATACTTTGAATGCTCACGCCGTCTATGGCGGCGTATGGGGCATTGACCATCACATGATTACACACATCATCGTAGGCTGCGTCTAACTCTTCTTTATTTTGAATATTCAAAGCAATGCCACCGATATTCGATTTATGCAAAACATCAGGCGAGTCGATTTTTAACGCCACTGGATAGCCGATTAACTCGGCTTGTTTGAAAGCGTCTTCCTTATCTTTTGCCACTGTGGTGTAATTGCTTTGAATATCAAAACACGCCAATAATTTTTTGGTTAAATATTCCGACAGCACCACTCTGCCTTGTTCTTTGACTTGGGCAATAATTTCTTTGGCTTTACCCACTTCGTGCGTAATGAACGATGAGCGGTATTTTTCCACATACAAAGAACGCAACATTTTGCGATTTTCGTTAAATCGCACCAAATCACGAAACGCATGAATGGCATTTTCAGGTTGAGCAAAGTTCAGGCAGCCTTTATTGGTAAATAATGTTGTGGCTTCTTCAATTTTTTTACCGCCCACCCACGATAAAAACAGAGGTTTAGGCGATTTTTTTTGCAAATCTGCCATAATTTCGGCGGTTTTTAAGAAGCGTACAGGGTCATAACCTTGGGGCGAATACAACACCAACACGCCGTCCGTATTGCTATCGTTCAAACACAATTCCACGGCTTGCCCAAACTGTTCTGCTTCTGGCACAGTGGCTAAATTCAAAGGATTGCCAATTTCCAAATTGGGCAGTTTTTTCGACAAGGCTTGGAAAGTTTTGCTATCAAATTCAGCCAATTCAAGACCATTATCCACTGCGTCATCAGCCGCAATCAAGCCTAAACCCAAACCATTACACACAATCGATAATTGATTGCCTTGTGTGCGAAATTTATTGGCTAATGCCCCGACGGTGTGGAAAATTTGTCCGAAGTTATCACCTTCCAACACCCCAGCTCGTTTCATTGCACTGGCAAACACTTCATTATGCGAAATGGGGTGAGCCACACGGTGTTCAGGGGAAGAAGTCAGTTTATCCACTCGCCCCGAATGCAAAATCAGCACAGGCTTAATGCGAGAAGCGGCACGCAAGGCACTCATCAAACGGCGACCGTTCATCGCATGATGAATATGCAAGACAATCGCTTCGGTGGCAGGGTCATTTGCCAAAAAGTCCAACACTTCGCCGTATTCTAAACTGCTGGCTTCCGAACCGAACGACATTACCGCCGAAAAACCGATTCGCCGTTCAGCTGCCCAATCCAAAATCGCCGAACACAGGCTGGCTGAATGAGCCACAAACGCCACATTGCCAGGACGCACCCAATCGCAGTAAGTACTGGCGTTAATGCCCGCAGGCGGACGAATTACCCCAAAAAAAGTCGGACCAATTAAACGAATGCCCAAACGGCGTGCCATACGCGTGGCAACAAAAATGGTTTGTGCGTCATCACTTTGTTCGTCCTGCGGTTTAATAAATACCGCAAAGGTAACGCCTGCTTCCTTACAATCGCTTAAAATTTCGGTATAAGCCGCAGGTGGTGTAGCCACAATCACCATATCAGGCGGTTCAGGCAAGTCCTGCAAGCGTTCCACACAAGGCAGGCTATACACCGTTTTGTATTTGGGATTGACAGGCGACAGATGCAAATCTTCATTATTGCTGGCTAATTTACCCACCATTAAATTAGAAAAAACCGTCTGCCCCAAAGAATTGGGGCGTTCTGATGCACCCACAATCGCAATATGCGTGGGTGAAAATAAGGGTTCAAGATAATGTTTGTATCGCATAACCCCCTCCGATGAATAGTCTATGATTGCGTGGTTTGTGTCGTCATTGCACGGCAAAACAAGTGTTGTTCGTGAAATCGACTATATTAAAACGCTTTCATTATCGCACAAAATGAGGGGTTTTAGTTGCACTGCACAAAAAAATAGGCTTGATTTTTTATATCTTATTGATATTTATAGAAATTAAGTTTTTTCAGGCAGCCTAAAAAAGGGTTATTCTGCCAAGCCGTATTGTTTTTTGCGGCGTAAATTGCGTTGATGAGAATGTTCTTTTTGCTGTTGCAAAGCCTGTTGGCGTAATGCGTCCGATTGTGTGGCAATGCGTTTTTTGCTGTGTTGTGCCGCTTGTTGCAATAATTGCGTCATATTCACAGGCGTTTGGGTGTTGTGCTGATGTTCAGGCTGCCTGAATATTTGTGTTTGTTGATAACGCAAGCGTGCGTGTTCGGCGGCGGCTTGTTGTGGGTTTTTATGTGAAGATAAAAAGCGGTTGCGTGGTAAAAATTTATCTTTAACTTCAATCGCTTGCATACAATCCGTAGGGCAAACAGGCAAGCACAAGCCACAGCCTGTGCATTCGTTTTCAATCACCGTGTGCATTAACTTGGCAGCACCACTAATGGCATGCACAGGGCAAGCGGTAAGGCACTTGGTGCAAGCAATACAGCCGTCTTCGTCTATGCGAATGATAAATTTTGTTTCATCGGCGATGGTTTGATACACAGGCAAATCGGCGATTTCGGCAATTTGCCGTGCCACGCTATCGCCGCCGACAAGGCATAAATTCGCCTGCGTGGTGCGATACGCCAAGGCTTTGGCATAAGCCGCACAATCGGCAAAACCACAACGGCGACATTGCGTTTGCGGTAGAATTTGTTCGATTTTTTGGATAATATCTTGTTTTGATTTCATTTTTTATACACATATATTTTTCAGGCTGCCTGAAACTTAATTTTAACTTCGTTGAAATTACGGTTTATTTGCTTCGCAAACCTTTTATTTACTTCGCAAATAAAGGTTGATACTTCGTATCAACTAAACCTTATTTTTCTCCACCAAATCATTCGACAACGCTACAAACTGTTGCGGTGTGATATTTTCAGGTCGCACAGACGGCTCAATGCCTGCGTTTAATAAATCATCATCATCTGCCCACCCTTTGAGATTATTGCGAATGGTTTTTCGCCGCATACTGAATGCTTGGGTTAATAATTGCGAAAAATGGTTGAAATTGTGTGCTACACCTATGCGTCCTATATCCGTAATCATACGCACCACCGCCGAATCCACTTTGGGGGCAGGGTCAAACGCTGTGGGCGGCACGGCGATAATTTCTTCCATCGCAAAAAAATACTGCAAAGCCACACTTAAACGCCCATAATGTTTGCTGTTGGGTTCGGCACACATACGGCTAACCACTTCTTTTTGCAACATAAAGTGCATTTCCGAAATTTCATCGGCATAGTGTGCCAAGTGAAACAGCAAGGGCGTGGAAATATTATACGGCAAATTGCCGACAATTTTTTTTGTGCCACGAATTTGGGCAAAGTCGAATTTTAAAACATCGCCCGAATAAATGGTCAGTTTATCTGCAAAGGGTTGATTTTTCAGATATTCAATAATATCTCGATCAATTTCAATCACCGCTAAATGTTTCAGGCAGGTGCAAAGTGGGCGGGTCAAAGCCCCCAAACCTGGACCGATTTCCACAACAATATCATCAGGTTGTGGGTTAATTGCTTGAATAATGGCGTGAATAATGTGCGTGTCGTGCAGAAAATTCTGCCCAAAGCGTTTGCGTGCGGTGTGGTTCATTTTTGTTTCATCAAAGCAAAATTAAATAGCGATTGTGCCATAAATTATTTCAGGCTGCCTGAAAAACACCGATAACGCAAGAATTTTTGATAGAAATCATTGCACTTTCCCAATAACATTTTCAGGCTGCCTGAAATAAATAAGAATTATTTTTATTTATATGTTATAATGCAAACAAAATTCGCTATCAATAATAATATTTCTATTTGATATTTCAATAATTTTTTAGGAGTTTTTGATAATGTATGTTTGTTTATGTTATGGCGTAACCGCCGATGAAATTCGCCAGCAGTCGGCACAAGGGGCAAGTGTGCAGGATATTCAAAACACACTCAAAGCAGGTAAATGTTGCGGTTGCTGTATGGACGAAGTCAAAAGCGTGCATTGCCATGCTCAAAAAACGCACTGTGCCAATAAATTGCCACAGGCTGCCTGAAATTGTTTTTCATCAAAACTGTTGCAGATAGCCATATTTGAACCTATGTTTTTGATTATAATGCGGTGCAATACCGCTTTTTTTTCACCCAAATTAAGGAGCATACCAAATGAACGGCGACACACAAGTGATTGATTATTTAAACAAACTTTTGGCAGGCGAGTTAATGGCTCGCGACCAATATTTCATTCATTCGCGAATGTATCGTGAATGGGGTTACCACAAATTGTTTGAACATTTGGATCACGAAATGGGCGAAGAAACGCAACATGCAGACGCACTCATCACCCGCATTTTAATGTTGGGCGGCACGCCTGATATGACCCCTGAACCCTTAAATGTGGGCAAAACCGTGCCAGAAATGTTGCAGTCTGATTTAGCGGTAGAATTGTCGGTACGCGATGCACTCAAACAAGGTATGGTGCTGTGTGAAAAAGCTTTGGATTTTGTATCGCGTGATTTGCTGTTGGCACAACTCAAAGACACCGAAGAAGACCACGCCCACTGGTTAGAGCAACAATTACGATTGATTGACGCTATGGGATTGCCCAACTATCTGCAACTTATGCAATAACAGGGGGTGCGTATGAAAGTTGAAACGCCTGCGATTAACGCACTCAATCAAAGTGTGGCGTTAAGCCTGATTGCCATCAATCAATATTTTATGCACGCCAAGATATTGAATTATCAAGGTTTTTGTGAGTTAGGTAAAAAAGCCTACAAACGCTCGATTGAGTGTATGAAAGAATGCGACCGCCTGTCCGAACGCTTGCTGTTATTAGAAAACACGCCTGATTTGCAAAATTTAGGCACCCTGAAAATCGGCAAAAGTGTAGCGGAAATGATTGCCTGCGACTTGGATTTGGAAAACCGCCGTATCACCGCGTTTCGCAAAGGCATTGAAGCCTGCGGCAGTGTGCGTGATTTTGTGTCGCGTGATATTCTGTTGTCATTTTTGCAAGCATGCGAAGATTATGCGGACGATTTGGAAACGCAACAATCGCTGATTGCCGAAATGGGCGTGAATAATTATCTGCAAAGCATTGTTGGATAAAGAAAAAATCACTATCTTTAAGATAGTGATTTTTTTTCAGGCTGCCTGAACGTATAAATTTTTTCTTCGCAAATAAATGCGTCTAATGCTTTATCGTGTTGTTCTGTAATGATTTTATCAACCATTTGACAAGTAAAGCCCACGCCCACTGTGTGCGGTTTGCCGTGTTGGGCGTAAGACAAGGACGAATCATAAAATCCGCCGCCCTGCCCCAAGCGAAAGCCGTTTTTATCTATGCCAATCAAAGGAATCAACGCCACCGCCATATCTTCAATACGGTATTTCTTGGCGTGGCGTTGATTTTTTCTGCCCCATTTTACAAACCACAGGCGGCGGCTGTTTTTGTCTATAAGTGGTTCAAATATTTGTATTTTTTTCTTTAAGGCAGCCTGAATAAACGCCGACAAATCCACTTCACTACCCACCGCACGATACACCGCAATTTTGCGATGTCGTTGCAAATACGCTTTTAACCGCTCACAAATTTGGCAACTTGCCTGTTTTCTAAAAGACAAAGGCAAGTTTTTGCGTTGATTGCGTAATTGTTGGCGTTGTTGGTGTTTATTCATTATTCAGGCTGCCTGAAAATATTTTTATGGCTGTTAATTATTTAATTTTTGTGATAAACGGAAATTAAATTCTTCTTTTATTTCTTTTATCCATTTTTCGCGTTTTTCAAAAAATTCTTTGTTTTCCTTTTCATATCCTGGATTATTATCTAAATATTGAGCCAAATTTCCGTCTGATTGCGGATGCCACCAAATATGTTTTTTGTCGTTGGCAAAAAAGTTATGTTGTACAATATGATCAATATTTTTTAGATTTATTTGTTTGTAGAAAAACCCAGTAAATTTAACAAGTTGTTCTTCATTAAATTCAAAAACTCGTATGTATGATTTTATTTCTCCATTTTTGGAATTAAAATAAAATTCAGTTAATTTTGGCGTGTCTGATAAATCATAAATATATACACCATCTTTATTTTCATTTTCATCGTAACCAAATGAAAACATTTTTTTATCTTTTACATTCCAATATGTTAATTTTTCTATTTTTTGTTCTTTATTATAATAAAGTTCAATCAAACTATCTTTTTCTTTTTCACTGTTAAGAAATGAATTACAATAGTTAATATCTCGTTCAATAAACGGCTCAAACTGTTTATTGCCATTTGCGTGAAAATCTTGTACAGCACAATAGCCGTTTGCTGTTTTACCCAAAACCACACGATAATAATCGGCTACGCTTTTATCATTAGTTAAAGGAAAAAAATTTTTACCGTCTTTGTCTTTTTTCTTGACAAAATAATAAGTGGTTTTGCTGTCTTTCTCGACAATTTTACTGTTGATATATGCTAAATTTTCCGCAATTTTGGCTTGAATTTCGGCATTTGTAGGAAATTCAGGTGGTTGTGGAGCAGTTAGTGGCGGTAAAACGATTACCCGTTTTTCTTTTCCTTCGATTTTGTTCTTTATGTTGAAATAGTTTTTGGTGGCTTCTTCTTTGGAACAAGCAGTTAAAGAGAAAGCCAAAACAAGGGCAATCACGCTGAATATGCGTTTCATCATACACTCTCCTAAAAAATTGATAAATAACGAAAATAAACAGGATTGAATGTATCGCAATTTCCACACACACCGCAAGCAGATAATGAGAAAAAATCAATAATTGCCATTTTGTGTGATAAATAATGCAACACAATAAACATTCAGGCAACCTGAAAACCTTATTCAAAAATATTTGCTGTCATTGCGAACATTGCTAACAGCAATGCGTACGCAATCTCCTTGCTATGGAATGTCCGTTTTTCATAACAGAAAGATTACTATGCCTTATGGCACGGCTCAAAATGACAGCAAAGGTTTTCAGGCTGCCTGAACGGTATCATTACCGCTACGCCCCTACTTCTCCACACTCACCCCTAAACCTGCAAACGACTGGCTATAATCCTTGCCCATTTGGGCAATCGCAAAAGCGATTTGGGCGGCGGTGTTGTGAAACATTGTGCGTATTTTTTCATCAATATTTTGCGGCTCGCCCTTGTCCATTGCTGTGCAAATTGCTGCATGGATAGGCAGTTGCCCCAATAGCGGCAAATCAAACTGCCCTGCTAATTCATTGCCGCCGTTTTTGCCGAATAAATACGCCACTTCGCCGCAACACGGGCAGATATAAAGCGACATATTTTCCACCACACCCAAAACAGGTATGGCGGTTTTGGCAAACATATCAACCGCACGGCGTGCGTCTGCCAGAGCCATTTCTTGCGGCGTGCTTACCACAATCGCCGCCGTCAAAGGAATTTTTTGCGTGAGTGTCAGTTGCACATCGCCTGTGCCAGGCGGTAAATCAATCAGCAAATAATCCAACCCCTGCCACGCCGTTTGAAAAAACATTTGTTGCAACGCCTGATTTATCAACGCCCCACGCCACACCAAAGAACGATTTTTCTCCATTAAAAAACCGATGGACATTAACTGAATATCGTGTTTGACTGGCGGCACAAACTGCTCCCCCTGTGGCGTTAAGCGAGTTTCACTTACCCCAAACATAGTCGGCACGGAAGGACCGTATAAATCCGCATCCATAATGCCCACTTTTGCCCCTGCTTTTGCCAACGCTAACGCCAAATTCGCCGTAACCGTGCTTTTACCCACACCGCCCTTGCCAGATGCGACTGCAATCACATTTTTAATTTCAGGGTGCGTTTTGATACCATGTTTCACCTTATGCGTGATAATTTGTTGATTTAATATAACTTTTTTATCGCTTAAAACGGCAATTTGTGCGATTAAATCATCAGCAAAACCGATGGGATACGGCAAATCAATGTGTATGCACTCATTCACAATCGCTATTTTAGCGTGCAATTCGTGTAAAGTTTTCAGGCTACCCGAAACTTTCAGGCTGCCTATTTTTTGAATTAACTCGTTCATTTTATTGTTTTTTCCTATTGTGTCTATAATTTTCAGGCTGCCTGAAAGATTACATACTCATCATTAAAGTAGCAAAAATAGATATTGCCAATACAAACAATGCAGGCAATATTAACATTTTTGATAAATTAACAAATCTTTCATCATCACGCAATGACCATAAACCTATATCACGAGATTTTTTTGTGCCAATCAGTTGTTCTGAACCGTCAGGCATTATTTGATATATAAATGGTTTTTCGTATGCAAGTTGATTAAATACTTTAATCGCATAAAACAAATAAAAAAATGGACAAAATGCCATATACCACATAAAACCGCCGAATAAAAATGACCAGTTTGGAAATTGAAATATACCTAAAATATCCCCTTTGGCTATCATTACAAAAGGACGAATAATTAAAGCAATAATAACTGGAAAAAAAGTAAAAATCACTAAATTATATAAAAAATCTCTAATCCGTTTTAATGGAAAAATTTTAATTCTTACTGGAATTGTTTGTTTTGAATATTGTTCATTAAAAAATACAGTATCTTTAATATTTGTTGTTTTTAATTTAGTTTCAAAATATTCTTCATAAAAAACCAATGTATGATAATTTGTTACATTTTCATTTTCTTCTATTTCTAATTTTTTATCTTTACGATAACTTTTTGTATTACTTCCTTGTTGTGTTTTTCTGCGATAAAGTATAAATCGTTTTTGATTTTCAGCAAATAAACCAAAAATAAGAATAGTAAAAAACAACCACATTCCAGCAAATACACTTGAAATTTCTATGACTTCTTTCCAAGTCAAAGATTTTTCACCAATACTAAACAAAAATATTAGACATAATAAATACGAAATTACAGAAACAAGAGCAGAATGAATAATCCACGAACTTAAAAATCTTTTTTCTTTACCACAACTTGCAGAAATTCTGCCTGTTTGTCCATTCATAAAAGCACTAAAATGACCGTCTTTAATAAAATAAATCGGTAATAGTGCATTTTTATTCAGTAAATGATTATCCGCAGTAAATTGAATATCCACACCACGAGAATGGAAAGTTTTTTGTATTTCAGGTAAAAATTCATCTTGTGCTTCATCTAAAACACGGTGATGAATTTGATTTTCAGAAATATCAGTTAATTTGGCACGATGACCTGCAATATAAGCATATTCAAAGTTTTGTGCTTTTGACCAATCAAAAGGTTCAATTTCATTCAATAATAAATTATCTAATTGTTTAGAAGTATTGACTGCCATATTTCTAATATGGGCTTTACAATGAAAAATGCGTTCAATACCGTCTTTTTGAACCAAACCATTTAATTCACCGTTAATCATTCGATACGGCAAATAATAGGCTTGCAATTTATCTATATGATTGATAATATTTTTGCTTTCTTTTTTTCTTTTGTGTTGTTTTGCCCATTCTAATAAGCGTTGCTTGGCTTCATTTTCGGTAATAAAAAAAGGAATAATTATATCAGGCAACTGCTCATCATCATTAAATTGACTACGCACTAATTTAGACGCACAAAAATCGCAGGTCTCAATACTTTCATTGTGCTGAAAAACCACTTTTGCCCCACACGCAGGGCAAGAATGTCGTTGTAAATCAAACCGTTTATCGCGTTGATTTTCAAACGCTAATTTTCGCCAAGTATTTGTTTTTTCTGTTTTTTGTTCCAAACCTGTGGTTTGTTTGCAATAACTACAACAGTAAGTTTGCTCAACAATATCAAACTCGGCAGGCGAACCGCAGTTGTGGCACACAATGCGTAAAGGCTGTGATGACAAGGGTTCTTCTTCATGGCGTGGGTTGTGAAATTGCGTTTGCGGCTGTGGGTTACAATCTTGACATAAAAATTTTCGTTTTTTGCCGTCAAATCGTTCGGTGTCTTTCCCACACACTTCGCACGGTACATAAGCGTGATAATGTTTTTTCATAATTACTTCAATTAGTTAATAAGTTTCAGGCTGCCTGAAATATTATCCATTATTCTTAATTGTCCAAAATATGTTTCAACGGCAATGAAGTGGTGTGTTTGATTTCTTTTAACACAAAACTCGATTTTGCATCCAAAACGCCTGTTCGCGACAAAAGCGTATCCAAAATAAAATGCGAAAAATCGTCCATATCCACAAAAAAAGCGTGCAGAATGTAATCGGTTTCGCCCGTCATCGCAAAGCAACTTAACACTTCTTCCCAGTCTCGCACGGCTAATTCAAAGGCGGCACGAATTTCCTTATTTTTTGCCAGCGTAACACGAATATACGCCTGCAAGCCTAAACCGATTTTATTCGGCGATAACTGTGCCGAATAGCGTTCAATCACGCCGCTGTCTTCCAACTGCTTCAAACGCCGCAAGCAGGGCGATGGCGACAACGCCACGCGTTCGGCTAATTCCACATTACTCAACCGCCCATTCTGTTGCAGGGCATTCAAAATGCGTAAATCGGTTTTATCAAAGGTATTCATTTGTTTTTTCCATTCATCAATTAGGCATTATTGTGCAATAAAATAATACAAAATGGGAAAATTTTGCATAAAAATTTTTATTAAGTTGATTTTTTGAGTATTTTATACATTTCAGGCTGCCTGAAATAAATATTTGCAATATTTTTCATAGCAATTATATAATGTTAGTTGCAGTGCAATAATTGCATTGCATAAACAATCTCAAACACTTAAAGTTAGGAGACACAAATGCAAAAATGGCAACTCGCAAGTTTAACAGCCGCTTTATGTACAGCTCTCGCCGTATCAGCTTGTGGCGATCAGACTGCCCAAAAAAGCAATCAAACACAAACCCCCACCGCAACCACAAAGAATAGCCAACCTGGTAAAGGTGCGGTGATTGGTTTTGCTCATTGTTGTATTCGTGGTGAAATTTCAACCATGGACTCTGTGGAAGATACCATTAAACAAGTGGCAGAAGAACGCGGTGCAAAATTACTGTATGCCAACGCGGAAGACAGCAAACATAGAGATGACGCTGATTTCCAAATCAATCAAGTCAAACAACTGATTGATCAAGGTGCCAAAGTGGTTATTTTGATTACTTCCAACGGCAAAAAAATGAAAGAAATTCAACAAGCGTCTGTTGAATATGCTCAATCCAAAGGGGCGTATATTATTGCGGCACGCCGTCCTTTGCCCAAAGCCATTCACTCTCGTTTTGGCAACGCTTTTTCGGTATCGTCTTCAACCGAAGCCGCTGGTTTGCATCAAGGCAAAATGGTTGCGAATATGTGGAAACAATATCCCGAATGGGATAAAAATGGCGATGGCAAAGTGCAGTACGGCATATTGCAAGGATTAGAGGGCAATCCTAAAACAATTGCACGCACCAAAAATTTCTTGAATGCAATGAATGCGGACGGACGCGAAGTGGAACGCATTGCCACTGCCGACACCGACTGGGAACGCAATAAAGCCAAAGAGGCGGTTGCCAAATGGATTAAATCGGGTCAAATCAACAAAATGGAAATTTTGGTCGCCAACTCGGACGATTTGGCTTTGGGCGGCTTGGACGCACTCAAAGAAGCCAACAAACCATTGTTGCCAATATTTGGCTTAAACGCGATTGACGAAGCACAAGAAGCCATTAAAAAAGGCGAAATGGCAGGTTCAGTTTTGCAAGATGTACCGCAACAAGGTCGCGTAGCGTATCGCTTGGCAGAAAACTTGGCATTGGGCAAAAGAGCCAATGACGGTATTGACTTGGAATTAGAAGGCGGACACACCATCAATGTGCCGTATGCGATTGTTACCAAGGTTAATGAAAACAAATAATGGCATTCGTTTTGCAATATTATAAACGGCAGGTTTTACCTGCTGTTTTTTAATTGCCTATTTTCAGGCTGCCTGAAAAAAAAACAAGGCAAATGCCTTGTTTTTCTACGCTAATCAACAGATTAGTCGTCCATTTTGATACGCAATACATTGCCTGTTTGTGCATCAACATTGACATCAAATTCCATGCCGTTGAATGTTTTGATTTCCACTTCATAATAGGATTGACCGTTTTTGTATTTTAATTCCACATCGCCAATTCTGCCTTGTGTTTGATAGCGTTCAAAAACGGCTTGTTCGGCGATTTTGCCTGCCTCGTCATAACTTACATTGGTTTGTTTAACTTGACCAGTTTTTGCATCAACATACACATCGTATTCTTTACCTGAATACAGTTTGACTTCCACTTTGTAATAAGCATCGCCATTTTTGTTTTTTAATTCAACTTCATCAACAAATGCATTTTGTTGATATTGTTGCCAAATAGCGTCCAAAGCCGCTTGACCTGCTTGTTGCTTGCTAACAAATTGAGCATATTGCTGTGTTTGTGGGGCTCGGCGAGAATATCGATGATAATCTTTGGCATAAACCGCAGAAGTCATCGCCAAAGAAGCCAGAAGAACGACAAGTGTGTTACGCATTTTCATTTTCCTTTTTTGATTGCTTAAAATAACGGCATTAGTCTATGGCTAAAAACTTAAATCAGTCTTAATAAAAATATCTTATTTTCAACAAGTTAGATAATACTTATTCAAGAAAATGATAATATAAAACAATTTTCAGGCTGCCTGAAAAAAATATCTTGCACTTTTCTCTTTCGTTTTAGTCAAGAATCAGCGATAATCACGCTTTTATCCAACAAACCCAGATTTATAGGTTGTTTATGGACTTGCCCTTATTCTCATTCAAAGGAAAAACCCTGCTGCCCATTGTTCAAGGCGGTATGGGGGTTGCTATTTCTGCGTCAAAACTCTCGTCTGCAGTGGCTCGCGAAAACTGTATCGGCACGATTGCATCCGTTGATTTACGCCATTTGCACCCCGATTTGCTGGAACAATCCAAAGAAAATCCGTCCGAAGAAAAATACAGTCGTCTCAACTGCATTGCTTTGGATAGGGAAATTAAATCCGCATTAGCGATGAGCGAAGGTCGCGGTATGATTGCCGTGAATGTGATGAAAGCGGTGAAAGACCATAAACTACATGTGCGTCAAGCCTGCGAGTCGGGGGCACATGCGATTGTCATGGGTGCGGGCTTGCCTTTGGATTTGCCCGAAATGACCGAAGATTTTCCAAATGTGGCGTTGCTGCCCATTTTGTCGGAATCGCGGGGTATCGGCATTATCCTAAAACGCTGGATGAAAAAAAATCGCCTGCCTGACGCTGTGGTGATTGAACACCCCAACCACGCCGCAGGACATTTGGGAGCGGCAACCATTCAATCCGCCGTTAAAGACGATCGTTTTGATTTTGTTCGTGTTTTAGAAGAAACCAAAGAAGTCATCAAAAAATTAGGTTTGGAAAGCGAAAAAATTCCGATGATTTTGGCAGGCGGTATGGCGAACGCCCAAAAAGTCAAAACTGCCCTGTGCGAATGGGGGGCGAATGCGGTGCAAATCGGCACCGCCTTTGCGGTAACACGCGAAGGAGACGCACACGACAATTTCAAACGCACGCTTTTGGGTGCGGCACGCGAACAAGTCATTGAATTTATGTCGGTGGCAGGCTTACCCGCACGCGGCATTCGCACCAAGTTTTTAGACAGTTACTTAAAACGCGAAGAAAAACTACAAGCCAACGCCAAAGCCGATCCAGCCCGTTGCACACAAGGCATTAACTGCCTGTCGGTGTGCGGTTTGCGAGACGGTTTGAACAAAGTGGGACAATTTTGTATTGATTTAAAACTCGCCGCCGCATTTCGTGGCGAAGTTGATAAGGGCTTGTTTTTCAGAGGAAAAGACCCCCTACCCTTTGGCGATAAAATGAAAACCGTCAAAGAAACCATTGCGTATTTATTGGGTAAGGAAGAAGTGGCAGTGTAATTATTCAGGCTGCCTGAAAAAACGCTTATCATATCAATGATAAGCGTTTTTTAGTCCAAATCGATTTTCGTGGCAATCACCTTGCCAGTGCGTGCGTTGATGTGGATTTCGTATTCATGCCCTTTGCGGTCTTTGATTTCTACTTCATAATAATTGGCACCAATATAACGGCGTTTATATTCCACTTCGCTCACACGCCCTTTTACACGGAATGCTTTATACACATAGTTTTGTGCAATATTGATGGCACGGCGGTGCGAAATTTCACAATCATCTGCACGACATTCAACCGCTTGGCGGTTGGGAGAAACTTTTCTTTGATTTTTATCCGCATATGTTGTCGTAGAAGTGATTAAAACCGTTATCAACAGCAGAAAACGGAGCGTTTTTCCCATTTTTTCCTCAAATATTGGTCGTATAACAATAAACACGGTGCGTAAATTATCGTAACAAACTTAATAAAAACTTAATCAATAACTTATATTCGCTGAAAACCAATGCACTTGGCGATGGTCTTTCAGGCTGCCTGAAATTATTTTTCTATTATGCTATCACGATTTGTTCTATTTTTTCTTGTTCCGTTTCAATTTGTTGTTCGCATTGTTTGGTCATTTCTTCTACACTACCAAAATCCCACGCAATTTGAGGCAGAATCACAAATTTTACTGTGCCAGGATATTTTAAAAATGAATTTTTCGGCCAATAAGTGCCACTATTGACAGCCACAGGCACCATATTCATTTGTAAATTTTGTGCCAAGCGTGCCGCACCTGTTTTGTATTTACCTTTTTCACCAGGTTTCATGCGTGTGCCTTCGGGAAAAATGGTAATCCAAAAGCCTTTGTCTTTGCGTTTTTTGCCTTGTTCTAATATTTGTTTGGTGGCTTTGGTACGGCTTTTGCGATTGATGGCAATGGGATTCATCAACATTAAACCTTGCCCCAATATGGGTAAATAAAAAAGTTCTCTTTTTAAGATATTGGCTTGATGCGGAAAAATTAAATGCAAAATCAGGGTTTCATAAGCGGATTGATGTTTGCAACAAATAATCGCAGGCTCATTAGGAATATTTTCTTCCCCCACGACTTGATAATCTAATCCAATGATATTTTTCAGTAAAGATGATACCACTTTAACCCAAAAAATACCTATATTAAGCCGTTGATGTGCTGGCAAAAAAATAGATAATAATATAATGGGAAATATCGCTATGGTAAATACGCAAAAACATAGCCAAAATAATAAGTTTTTGATGAGTAACATAATGATGAATATTTAATTAAATGAAAGTTTCAGGCTGCCTGAAAGTTTTATGGTGGGTCGAAGACCCACCCTACCTACTCTTACACCATTAAGTATCAATCTCCGCTAACAGTGCATTTTCTTCGATAAATGCTCGGCGTGGTTCGACTTCGTCGCCCATTAAGGTGGCGAAAACATCATCGGCGTTCATTGCATCTTCAATGCGAACACGCAACAGGCGGCGGACGGCTGGATCCATGGTGGTTTCCCACAACTGCTCGGCGTTCATCTCGCCCAAGCCTTTGTAGCGTTGAATGCTCATACCTTTTTGTGCGTCTTTCATCAGCATATCTAATGCTTGGGCGAAACTGGCAATCGGCGTTTGTTTGTCGCCTTTGACCAATAGCGAACCTGCAATCACAATGCCGTCCAGTGTTTCGGCGGTTTTGTGTAAGACTTGGTAATCCACGCTTTCGATGAATGTTTGCGTTAAATACGACACCATTTGATTGCCATATAAAGAGCGTGTGATTTTGATTAAATATGCCCCATTTTCAGACACCATTTGCAAGGCGATTTTGTCATCTGTGATGATTGATTGTAATAATTGCAATGCGGCGTTTGCGGAATTTTCATCTGATAAATCAATCGCTTGCGTAGTATTTAACAAAGCGGTTAAAACAGTTTCGTCAATACTTCTGCTTTCTCGTTTGATGACATTTTGGGCGTTAAAATATTGCTTGGCTGCCATTTCTAACTTCGCACCGTCTGTTTTCAGGCTGCCTGAAACGATTGTTGCGTTGTCTAACGCCAAAGACAATAAAAACTGATTGAGTTCATTATCGTCTTTTAAATATTGTTCTTTTTTGCCGAATTTGGCTTTATACAAAGGCGGTTGGGCAATGTAAATGTGTCCGCGTTCAACCAACTCTGGCATTTGACGATAGAAGAATGTCAAAAGCAGTGTGCGAATGTGCGCACCATCGACATCGGCATCGGTCATAATGATAATGCGGTGATAACGCAGTTTTTCAGGTTTATATTCTTCGCCGCCAATGCCGCAACCTAATGCGGTAATCAGCGTTGCCACTTCTTGACTGGCTAACATACGCTCAAAGCGGGCTTTTTCGACATTCAAAATTTTGCCACGCAAAGGCAAAATCGCTTGAAACTTGCGGTCGCGTCCTTGTTTGGCAGAACCGCCAGCCGAATCGCCTTCGACTAAATATAATTCGCACAAGGCAGGGTCTTTTTCTTGGCAGTCGGCGAGTTTTCCAGGTAAGCCCAAGCCGTCCATAATGCCTTTACGGCGAGTAATATCGCGTGCCTTGCGAGCGGCTTCTCTGGCTCGTGCCGCTTCGACAATTTTGTCGCAAATAATTTTGGCGTCCGCAGGATTTTCTTCTAAAAATTCATGCAAAGCATTCGACAAAATTTCGCTAATCACAGGGGTAATTTCGCTGGACACCAGTTTATCTTTGGTTTGCGAAGAAAATTTAGGATCAGGCATTTTCACCGACAAAATGCAGGTTAAGCCCTCACGCATATCATCGCCTGCGGTTTCGATTTTGGCTTTTTTGGCAATATCGTTGGATTCAATATAATTATTCAGGGTGCGTGTCATCGCCTGACGCAAGGCAGTTAAATGCGTGCCGCCATCGCGTTGCGGAATGTTGTTGGTAAAGCATTGCACGGCTTCCTGATAGGAATTATTCCATTGCATTGCACATTCCACGCCCATACCGTCTTTTTCGCCTGACACATAAAAAATCTTCTCGTGCAAAGCGGTTTTATTGCGGTTCATAAATTTTACAAAACCAGCCACGCCGCCTGCTAACGCAAAACTTTCGTGCTTACCGTCTCGTTTGTCGGTTAATTCAATATCCACACCGTTATTCAAAAACGACAACTCACGAATGCGTTTTGCCAACACATCAAAATGATATTCAATCGCCCCAAAAGTTTCCGTTGCCGCCATAAAGGTTACTTTGGTGCCTTGTTTGTCGGTGGTGCCGATTTCTTTTAACGGAGCAACGGCGACACCATGACGAAACTCAACAAAATATTCCTTGCCATTGCGATAAATATTTAATTTCAGCCAGTCCGACAGAGCATTCACCACCGACACGCCCACGCCGTGCAAGCCACCTGAAATTTTATAACTGTTGTTATCAAACTTACCGCCAGCGTGTAAGACAGTCATAATGACTTCGGCAGCGGAGCGGTTTTCTTTGGGGTGAATATCAGTGGGAATCCCCCGCCCATTGTCTTCCACCGACACCGAATTGTCCGCATAAACGGTAACGGAAATTTTGTTACAATGCCCAGCCAACGCTTCATCAATGGCGTTATCCAAAACTTCAAACACCATATGATGAAGCCCAGAGCCGTCCTGCGTGTCGCCGATATACATACCTGGTCGTTTGCGAACCGCTTCCAAGCCTTCCAAAACGGTAATGCTGGACGCATCGTAATTGTCATTTACTTGATTTTGTTGCGGATTTTGAGTGTCAGTCATTTTGATTTTTTTCTTTTAAAAAACTTGCTGATTATAGCATATTTAAGCCTTTCAGGCAGCCTGAAAAACAGTGAGTAATGCGTCATCTGCAATGAAATTTTATTGATGATGATGTTGCGATGATGATTTTCAGGCAGCCTGAAAGATTAAATTAAACTGCTACGGCAGATTATTGTTTTTATTAAAGAAAATATTTCAGGCTGCCTGAAATATTTTATTCTTCCTTGGGTTGTCGCAACATCAAAGCTTCTACTGCCATTTGGGCAGTGATTTTGTCGTTGATTAAATCGAACAAAATAGCTGTAATCGGCATATCAATGCCGTGTTTTTGTGCCATACGATTGACTTCGGCAATGGTGTTAATGCCCTCGGCGACATGTCCTAATTCTTGCAAAATTTGCGGTAAGGGTTTGTTTTCGGCAAATTTTAAGCCCACTTGACGGTTACGCGATAAATCGCCTGTGGCGGTTAAAATTAAGTCGCCCATACCTGCCAAGCCCATCATGGTGGTGGCGTTTGCACCCAAAGCCAACGCCAAACGCGAGATTTCTGCCAAGCCGCGTGTCAGTAGGGCGGCACGAGCATTCAAACCAAACTGTAAGCCGTCCGCAATGCCTGCGGCAACGGCAATCACATTTTTCACCGCACCGCCTACCGCAACGCCTATGGGGTCGTGATTGGCATAAATTCGCATAATCGTGCTATTTAATTGTGCGGAAATTTGGTCAGCCCATTCGTTGTTATTAGACGCAATGCACACCGCACACGGCAAACCCTGTGCGACTTCTTTGGCAAATGACGGCCCTGATAATAAGCCGATATAAGGGTTTTCAGGCAGCACTTCTTGCAACACTTGGTGTGGCAATAAGCCTGTATTCTTTTCAAAGCCTTTGCAAGCAGCTAATACAGGCGTTTTGGGGGCAAATTGTTGCAAATGCGTTGTGGCAACTTGTCTCAATGCCCCTGTTGGCACAACCGATAAAATTAAATCGGCGTTTTGTAATTGACGGTAATCGGCAGTAACGGTTAAGTGTTCAGGCAGCCTGAACCCTTTGAAAAATAAAATATTGTCGCCGTGTTGATTGATTTGATCTGCCATAGCCTGATTTTCGGCAAACAAAGAAACGGTGTGCCCACAACGGTTAAAATGAATCGCCAAAGCCGTTCCCCAAGCACCTGCACCGATGACTGCAATTTTCATCTGAACACCTATTTAAAGATAAAAAATGGCGTATTCTAACATAACTCAATACACGCACTTCATCGCAAAACAATGATGCCTTGCTTGGTGTGGCTGTATATTTTTTCAGGCAGCCTGAAAATAAAAAATCATTGAATAATATTTAATTTTATCAATAAGTTAAAAATAAAACACCGCTCAAAGGGTGGATATAGTTAAAAAGATATTTGCAAAATTGCAATCCCTTGTTACAATAGCGGTTAAAATTTTTTTCAACACAGAAAGTTTGGACACAAATGGACAACATCGAACAACGCGTTAAAGACATCGTTGCCGAGCAATTAGGCGTAGAAAAAGACAAAGTAACCAACGAAGCCGCTTTTGAAGCCGATTTAGGTGCGGATTCTTTGGACACTGTGGAATTGGTTATGGCTTTGGAAGAAGCATTCGGTTGCGAAATTCCTGACGAAGAAGCCGAAAAAATCACCACTGTGCAACAAGCCATTGACTATGTAACCGCCAATTTGGGCTAATGGTTTGAGTTTGTCGTAACACACAATAAAAAGCCTTTGAACCAAACCTTTCAGGCTGCCGTTCAAAGGCTTTTTGTGGTTTTATCGCAAAATCATTTAATTAAGGAAAAATGCAATTTATGAATACCGCAAGACGAGTTGTTGTTACAGGATTAGGGCAAGTTTCCCCTGTGGGTAACAATATTAACGAAGCGTGGGCAAATTTGACCGCAGGAGTTAGCGGTATCGGCACAATTACGCGTTTTGACGCATCAGGCTTATCTTGCACGATTGCAGGCGAAGTGAAAAATTTCGATGTCAGTCAATATATTTCCCCCAAAGAAGCACGCCGTATGGATGTGTTTATTCACTACGGCATTGCCGCTGCCTTGCAAGCCATTGCTGACGCAGGTTTGGACGATATTTCCGATTTAAATAAAGAACGCGTAGGGGTGAATATTGGTGCGGGCATTGGCGGCTTACCAGCGATTGAAGCCACTGCCAACACGGTATTTGAACAAGGGGCAAAACGCATTAACCCATTTTTTATTCCGTCTGCATTGATTAACTTAATCTGCGGTCATATCACCATTATGAAAGGCTATCGTGGTCCGTCTTATGGTATGGTTTCGGCTTGCACCACAGGCACGCACAGCATAGGCGAAGCCGCTCGCAATATTGCCTATGGCGATGCCGATATTATGATTGCAGGCGGTGCGGAAGGGGCAATTTGTACGCTTGGCGTGGGCGGATTTGCCGCAATGAAAGCCTTATCCACACGCAATGATGACCCTGCGACAGCCTCTCGTCCATGGGATAAAGACCGAGACGGCTTTGTAATGGGCGAGGGTGCAGGCGTTTTGGTGTTAGAAGAACTTGAACACGCCAAACGCCGTGGGGCAAAAATCTACGCCGAAGTGGCAGGCTACGGTATGAGTTCAGACGCACACCACATTACCGCCCCCAACGCCGAAGGTCCTGCTTTGGCAATGAAACGAGCATTAGCGGACGCTGGCTTAAATCCGTCTGATATAGACTATATCAACGCCCACGGCACTTCCACGCCTTTGGGCGATGTGAATGAAACGGTCGCCATTAAATTAGCGTTAGGCGAAGAAAACGCTAAAAACTTGGTGGTTAATTCCACCAAATCAATGACAGGGCATTTATTGGGCGGTGCAGGTGGCATTGAAGCGGTGTATTCGGTTTTGGCGTTAGCGAACCAAGTATCGCCACCCACCATCAACATTTTCAACCAAGACATTGAACACGGTTGCGACTTGGACTACTGTGCCAACACCGCACGCGAAATGACCATCAACGCCATATTGTCCAACTCATTCGGTTTCGGCGGCACAAATGGTTCGTTAGCGATGAAACGGTTTGTAGATTGATTTTCAGGCTGCCTGAACACATTTTTCAAACAAAGACGACCGTAAAAACGGTCGTTTTTTTGTGTGATTAAAACAGTTTCAGGCAGCCTGAAAACCTTTAATCTGCCACTTTATAACCATCATGGCAGGCTTTGCAAGTTTGGCTTAAATTAGCGAAAGCAGGTTTGATTTTTTCCAAATCGTTGGTAATAGTGGCTTCCAAAAATTCACTGGATCGTTCGGCAAATTTGACTTGTTGATCGAAAAAGCCGTCTTCATCTGTCCAAATGGTGTCGCGTGATTTGCCGCGTTTGTCTTCTGGCGGCATTTCGGCTTCAAAATAATGAAACGGTTCGTGGGCATCGCCAAAAAATTCCACCACTTGTTCCAAGAATTTATCAGGGTCATACGGCATTTCGCCATTGACCACTTTTGCCATACCTTCCATATCTTGTTGGATTTTTTTGAATGCGTGTGTGCGAATTTCTAACGGCGGACGATTGTCTTCGGCGTAAATGGACGGAATGCCAAAAGCGTCTTTTTCTTCACTTTTATCAGCATTTTCTTGACTTTTATCGACAATTTCGGCGGAGATAATTTCGGCGTTGTTTTCAGGCTGCCTTTCTGTGGCTTGTTCTTGTTTTTGACAAGCGGTTACGCCCAATAAAATGGCACACCATACCCAAGCGATTTTGCTCATTGTTTAAAATTTCCACAAATTCAAAAAGTGTATTGTATCGCAGTGGTAAAAAATAAGACATATCTAAAATACTATTTACTTATTGATTTTCTTTATCTTTTATATTGTCTTGATACATTGTTTTTGCCATATTTTCCGCAGTTTGCAAAAATTGTTTTTGCTGTTCTAATAATGCCTGATGCGATCGCACGGCTTGTAAATTAAAGTCCAAAAACAACTCAATGTGTTTGAGTTCTTGCTGGCGTTTTTCAATATCTTCCACCGTCATTGGCACGCCAAAAAATGGGGCAGTTGAAGCCGTTTTTTGCCAAAATTGTTGCCAAAAGGTAAAGGGATTATTGTTGTCCGTCATTTTTTTAACTTAATTTTCTTGCCAAAGACGCAATATTTTATCTCTTTTTGTATGGGGCAAGTTAAAATATCGCTTTTTATGCGATTTAACTGACAATGAATATCTTAAATGAATTAAGCAAAACCGTTCAGGAAGCCTTTAATAATGCGGATTTGAACGATGAACCAATCATTTTAAAAGCGTCTTCCAATCCTGATTTTGGCGATTATCAAATCAACGGCGTGATGGGGGCGGCGAAAAAATTGAAAACCAATCCACGCGAATTAGCCGCTCGTGTGGCAGAACAATTAAAACAATCGCCTGTGTTTGAAAAAGTGGAAGTGGCAGGGCCTGGATTTATCAATTTAACCTTATCTACTGATTTTATTGAAAAAAATATTCAGACAGCCTTGTCTGACAATCGTCTTAATGTGGGGCTGCCTGAAAACAATCAAACGGTGGTGATGGATTATTCTTCACCCAATTTAGCCAAAGAAATGCATGTGGGGCATTTGCGTTCGACCATTATCGGCGATGCTTTACACCGTGTGTTGCGGTTTTTGGGGGCAAATGTCATCGCACAAAACCATGTGGGCGACTGGGGAACGCAGTTTGGTATGTTGGTGGCGTATTTGGTGGAACAACAAAAAATTGGCAATGAAAACATAGCATTAACCGATTTAGAACAATTTTATCGCAACGCCAAAGTGCGTTTTGATGAAGACGCACAATTTGCCGATACCGCACGGCAGTTCGTTGTTAAATTGCAAAGCGGTGATAGCGAAGTGCTGAAATTATGGCAATATTTTGTCGAAATTTCCTTGCAACACGCCCAAAATATTTACACGCGTTTGAATACCCTTTTAACGCCTGAAAATGTGCGTGGCGAATCATTTTATAACAAAGACTTACAACCAACGGTTGATGAATTATTAGCCAAAAAAATCGCACGCATTGACAACGGCACGAAGTTAGTCGATTTACCCAACTTCCCCGAACGAGACGGCAAAACGCCTGTGTTTATCGTGCAGAAACAAGACGGCGGCTTTTTGTATGCTTCCACCGATATGGCGTGTTTGCGTTTTCGTGTGAATGAGTTGCACGCCAACCGCATTGCCTATGTGGTTGATGCACGGCAATCGCTACATTTTGCGGCGTTGTTTGCCGTGTGTCGCCAAGCAGATTGGCTGCCTGAAAGTGTTATCGCCGAACACATTGCCTTTGGCACAATGTTGGGCAAAGACGGCAAACCGTTCAAAACCCGTTCAGGCGACACAGTGAAGTTGGCGGATTTATTAGACGAAGCGGTCTCTCGTGCCAGCAAAATTGTGCAAGAAAAAAATCCTGATTTATCAACGGAGAAAGTGCAAGAAATCGCCCAAGTGGTTGGCATTGGTGCGGTGAAATACGCCGATTTATCCAAAAACCGCACCAGCGATTATGTGTTTGACTGGGACAATATGCTGTCGTTTGACGGCAACACCGCTCCCTATTTGCAATACGCCTACACACGCGTTGCCAGCCTATTACGCAAAGCAGAGGGCTGTGTTTCAGGCAGCCTGAAAATAAAAGACACCGCCGAACACCGTTTGGCTGTGTGTTTGTTGCAATTTGAAGAAGTGTTATCAAGCGTTGCCACATCGTCCTGCCCACACTACTTGGCAGCCTATTTATACCAAGTTGCCACCCTGTTCTCCCATTTCTACGAACACTGCCCAATTTTATCCGCAGAAGACAGCGTCAAAGCAAGCCGCTTGCAATTAGCACGCTTAACAGGCAACACCTTAAAACAGGGCTTAAACTTATTGGGCATTGAAGTGTTGGACACAATGTAATTATGCTTTTTCAGGCTGCCTGAAAAACAACCGTTATTCTGAACAGAGCATAAACGAATGTGAAAATTCGCTCTGTTCAGAAGATGAATAACGCATTTTTGTCAATCCATTGAGACGCTTTTCCCAACATAGAAAAACCCCAAACATCTTGGTGAATGATAAGATATGCAGTTAAACAAATAATAAGAATATCGTTTTTTTTACGGAAAAATAACCATGACAACTGCCATGATATTAGCCGCAGGGCGTGGCGAACGCTTGCGACCTTTAACCGATACTTGCCCCAAACCGTTAATTTCATTAGGGCAAGAAACGCTGATTGAACGCCACATTCGCCGTTTGCGTTTGGCGGGCATTGAAAAAATCGTCATCAACACGGCGTGGTTGGGTGAAAAAATTGAACAACATCTTTGTAATGGCGAAAAATATGGCGTAAATATTCAATATTCACGCGAAAAGAACGGTTGTTTAGAAACCGCAGGTGGTATTGCCACTGCCCTACCCTTGTTGGGGGATACGCCGTTTATCGTTGTGAATGGTGATATTTTTAGCGATATTGATTTTGTTGCTGTAAAAAATCAAGCCGCAGCATTAGCACATAACCGTGAAATGGTGGCTCATTTGTGGTTGGTGGAAAATCCGCCGCACCACCCAAATGGTGATTTTGCGTTTGATAACGGCTGGCTATTAAAAGACGGCTCGCCCAAATACACTTTCAGCGGTGTAGCAGTGTATCGTCCTGAATTTTTTGACGGCGTTGAGGCTCATATTAAACGCCCATTAGCCCCCCTACTCTTTACCGCCGCCGAACAAAAACGCATCAGTGCTACGCTGATGACGGAATATTGGTTAGATGTCGGCACGCCTGAACGCTTGGAAACGGCACGCCAAAAATCGGCACAAGAATGGCAAAAATAAACCTTTTCAGGCAGCCTGAAATCTTATAGTATGACATTTTTTATTCAACAGCATTTTTGACAAGAAAGATTGTGTATGCGAATTTTAATGACAGGGGCGCGTGGGCAAATTGGCACGCATATCCGCAAACTATTGCCCGAAGATTGGGAATTGATTGCCACCGACTCCAAAACGCTCGACATCACCAATATGGACAAAGTGGAACAAATGATTGCAGGTTTTCAACCTGATATTGTCATCAACACCGCAGGCTATACCCATGTTGAAGGTGCGGAAAACGATTCAGACAAAGCCTTTGCCATCAATGCACAGGGCGTGTTGAATTTGGCTCGTTCCGCGGATAAACACGGCTTAAAAATGCTGCATTTATCCACTGATTATGTGTTTGACGGCACAAAATACACCCCCTATGTCGAAAGCGATTATCCTAACCCTTTGAATATTTATGGAAAATCCAAACTCGCAGGCGAAGTAGCGGCACTCGCCGCCAATCCTGATATGTTGATTGTTCGCACATCGGGCGTGTTTAGCAGTGCGACAAACAGTTTTCTTGCCGCCGTTTTCAATCACGCCCAACAAGGCAAAACCTTGTCGGTGGTGGGCGATCAAATTTTCTGTCCAACCTATGCCGCCGACTTGGCAAATGCGTTAATCACTTTGGTGCAAGATTATCCCAAATTGCGTGGCTTAATTCACTTTACAGGTGGCGTTGCGTTGTCATGGTATGATTTTGCTCGCAAAATTGTGGCGACAGCAGGATTAGACACCGCATTGGTGGAAAAAATCGACAGTACACAACAGCCCATTGTGCGACCCAAATACAGCGTCTTGGCAAGCGAATACGACATTCGCCTGCCTGTTTCTTCGATTGAAGACGCCATAAAAGCCAGTTTGTCGGCGTTTTTAGCTTGAATAAAACGCCAATGACACCATTTTAAACTTTTCAGGCAGCCTGAAAGAATATCAATCAGATGATGAGTAAAAAAATGAACGAACAAAACAATCCTATTGAAAATCAAGAAGATTTAATTGCTGAACAAATGGAAACAGCAACAGAAGCAGAACCCACCATAGAAGACTTGCAACAACACATTGAAGACTTAAAAGCCCAGTTGCAAGATCAGGAATTGCGATTAGCCGCCGCTCGTCAAAACGCCGATCGCCGCCGTCAAGAAGAAGTGCAGAACGCCCACAAATACGCAGGTGCGGCATTTGCCAAAGAAATGTTGCCTGTGAAAGACTTTTTAGAAATGGCACTCAAAGACCAAAGCGGCAATTTTGAAGCACTCAAAATGGGCGTAGAAATGACGCTCAAACAGTTGGTAACTGCCTTTAACAATGTGAAAGTCGCTGAAATTGACCCCATCGGACAACCGTTCGACCCCAATTTGCACCAAGCGATGAAAAAAGAAAAATCCGATACGGCACAACCGAATACCGTCATCGCCGTCATGCAAAAAGGCTACACCTTAAACGACCGCATACTGCGTCCTGCTTTGGTTACTGTGGCGGAATAACTTTCAGGCAGCCTGAAAAAGTGAATGCCATCACAGTGCAAAGTGTAGGTATTGATTAAACTTTCGCAACGATATAATCAAATAAGGCGTGGTGAAGATAGTATAAAAAAATGCTAATCACGCATTTCAATTGTGAAGTTGTTTGACTATACCCTTAAAAATGTTATGATACAGATCATTAACTTTAAGTAGCATAGACAGGGACACCAACCGTTTTAAAAGTTATCATCAACTCAAAAGGCGAACCAACGCTGTACGGTTTTGGTGAGTATGGACGATTAGATTGATGATAACAAAATGAGAAAGGGAATAACTATGTGCTGTAAAAAAGTCTTATTGGTTCTTATGTGTTCATTGGCAAGCAGCGTTTGGGCAGCAGATTCCTGTACGATTGATATTAAAGGCACAGATCTGATTACCTTTACCGATATGGCAGGCAAACCTTTGCGTCGGATTACCGTTCCTGCCAAATGCAATCAATTTACCATCAATATGTTTCATGTCGGTAAAATGCCTAAAACGGCGATGGGACACAATGTGGTGATTACCAAAACTGCTGATATTTCAGGGGTTATTAAAGACGGTATGCGTTACGGCATCAGTAAAGATTACCTACCCCCCAAAGATCCACGCATTGTTGCCGCCAGCACAATGATTGGTGGCGGTGCAAAAACATCGGTGCAGTTTCCTGTGGCAAAAATCAAAAACGGTGATTATTCATTTTTCTGCTCTTTTATCGGACACGACCGTAAAATGCGTGGCAAATTTGAAATCCAATAAACCATCACTTTCAGGCAGCCTGATTTTTCGTTTTTAACATTCTCTAAAAGTGGTAAAATCCACCGTTTAATGCGTTTCAGGCTGCCTGAAACTTATTTTTCAACCTTAATACGAAAGACCCAAACGATGAATGTTTATTACGATAAAGACGCAGACCTGTCGTTAATCAAAGGCAAAACCGTTGCCATTATCGGCTACGGCTCACAAGGACACGCTCATGCGATTAACTTAAAAGACAGCGGCGTAAATGTGATTGTTGGTTTGCGACAAGGTGGAGCGTCTTGGAAAAAAGCCCAAGCCGCAGGACACGATGTACGCGAAGTGGCAGACGCTGTTAAAGCCGCCGATGTGGTGATGATTTTGTTGCCAGACGAAGCCCACAAAGCGGTTTATGAAAAACAAATCGAACCGAACTTAAAACAAGGTGCGGCTTTGGCATTTGCACACGGTTTCTCCGTGCATTTTACGCAAATCGTGCCACGCGAAGACCTTGATGTGATTATGATTGCCCCCAAAGGGCCAGGACACACCGTTCGTAGTGAATACTTAAAAGGCGGCGGCGTGCCGTCCTTGATTGCGGTTTATCAAGATAAATCTGGCAAAGCCCGCGACATTGCTTTGTCGTATGCAGCGGCAAATGGCGGCACCAAAGGCGGCGTGATTGAAACCACATTCCGTGAAGAAACCGAAACCGACTTATTCGGCGAACAAGCCGTATTGTGCGGCGGTTGCGTTGAGTTAATCAAAACAGGCTTTGAAACTTTGGTTGAAGCAGGTTACGCCCCAGAAATGGCGTATTTTGAATGCTTGCACGAAATGAAGTTAATCGTGGATTTAATCTACGAAGGCGGCATTGCGAATATGAACTACTCCGTGTCGAACAACGCCGAATTTGGCGAGTATGTGACGGGTCCAGAAGTGATTAACGAAACTTCTCGCCAAGCGATGAGAAACGCCTTAAAACGCATTCAAAGCGGCGATTACGCCAAAATGTTCATTCAAGAAGGTGCAATTAACTACCCATCAATGAACGCCCGCCGCCGTTTGAACGCCGAACACCAAATCGAAGTAGTCGGCAACAAACTGCGTGCCATGATGCCGTGGATTGCCAAAAACAAATTAGTCGATCAAGAGAAAAACTAATTTGGCTTTGGATTAAAAAAAACGGCAGGTTTCTGCCGTTTTTTCAGTTATTTTTAAGCCTTTCAGGCTGCCTGAAATGATATAATCTCGTAAATTAACGGTTACACAAATCACAAAATGAACATAGCGATTGCCACTGACAAATTTCAACATTCAGGCGGAATGGAACGCTATGTATTTGATTTGGTGCAAGGTTTTTTATCTAAACAAATCACACCAACCGTATTGACGATGAAATCATCGCCTGAATTTAATGCTTTATGTCCCACCCAAACACTCGGACAATTTCCCATTGCTCAACTGCGTTATGCTGTTTTTAATGCCAAAGTGCAAAAAAAGCTGCCTGAAAACCATAAATTGATTGCCACCAGTTTGGTGGATAATGCCGATATTTTAATTTGCGGCGGCAATCATTTGGGTTTTTTGCAAGCCACAAAGAGAAAAGCAACCATTAAAGACAAAATGACCATTAAACGCGGCATTTCTGCGTATGCCACCGCAAAAAAAATTGTTACCCATTCCAAAAAAATGGCAGATGAATTACAACGGTTTTATCATGTAGCACAAGATAAAATTATCACCATTTATCCGCCTGTTAATAGCGAAAATTTTTATCCATTATTAAATGAAGAACGCCAAAATTTAAGACAAAAATTTGGCTTTAAGGATAATGAAAATATATTACTTTTTCCGTCAGCAAATCATCAATTAAAGGGTTTAGATTTAATTATCGAAACCGTACAATCTGCACAAAAAGATTTACACCATCCTATTAAAATTGCCGTTTGTGGCAAACAAGCCAGACAACATCCTTTAATTATCAATTTAGGCTTTATTAAAAACATGCCTGAACTTTATAACGCAGTTGATTTTACTGTGTTGGCATCTATTTATGAAGCCTTTGGATTAGTGGGTGTTGAAAGCGTTTTGTGTGGCACAAAAACCATTTTTGCCACAACATGTGGTTGTACCGAAGTCATTAAGGATACAGACGGTTTATTTTTTAATCGTATGCAGCCTGAAACACTTAAACAACGATTATTCAAAGCGGATAAAATGAAATTAGAAAATAATTATAGAATCAATAATCCACAAGATTATATTTTGTATCATCCTACATTGTCTCATCATATTGATAAGGTGTTGGAGATAATATAATGCAATATCCAGTTTATGTGATTTCACTTGCCAAAGATGAAGAGCGTAGAAATTCACTGAAAAAACAATTTAATTCATACAATGAATTTCAAATTATTGACGCAGTAGAAGGCAATAAAATTGATATTCAACAATATTTTAAATATCTTTCAGGCAGCCTATCTAAATACAATATTTTAATTAGTCCCAATGAATTAGGTTGCACGCTTTCCCATATTAAAGCATATGAAGCGTTTTTGGCAACAGATGCGGAATATTGTTTAATTTTAGAAGATGATGTTGTGGGGAATGATGAACTCATTAAAAAAGCATTTGGCTTTGTTGATAAAGTTCTAAAAAATTCAATGATATTATTGGGGGGAGAATATCCCAAAGCATGGGGGAAAAAAATAAGTAATGACTTATATGCTGTTTCTCGTTATTCTTTGCAAAGAATATATAATGCACATGCCTATATTTTAGACAAACAATCTGCACAAAATTTATTGAATATTCAAAAAGAAACACTAACTATTGCAGATATATGGTGTTATTTATTACCACAAAAAAATATTTCTTTATATTATAGCAAGTTAATTCATCAAAATGATAACGAAAACCCCAGTAATATTGAAATTGAAAGAGCAATTAAAACTCAACATCATCTTAATCCTAAAAAAATTCGTGGTTTGAAATATAATTTAATTCGAGTGATTGATAGATATTTTTCAGAATTTTTAATAACCAATAAAAACAAATTTTAAGAAACAAAAATGAACAATAATTTATTATTTGGTCAAGGAAAAACCATCGTCTTTTGTGGCGTATTGAGTCTTAATGTTTTAATCATTCAAGAATTAAGAAACTATGGCTTTAAAGTGATTAGTATCCATGAAGAGTTAGATAAAAAGTATATTTTTCACTATCCAAATATTCGTTCATTTTTATATGCTAAATATCGTAAAATTATTTTTCATGATAAAGAAGCAAGTAGAAAAGCAAAGTATCAATTTCGTCGTCAAAAGTTTCTTGATATAGTCAAAGACAAAAAACTTGACTACGCCTTGTTTTTTAGGGGAGATTTATTTGATGATGAGTTATTGAAAGTAATTAAAAATAAAACCACTTATGGAATGATTAATTATCAATTTGACGGTTTGCACCGTTATCCTGATATATATTCCAAAATAAATATATTTGATCGATTTTTTGTTTTTGATTATCAGGATTTATATCGTTATCCTGATTTATTGCCTACTACCAATTTTTATTTTGAGCCACATAGAGAATTATCGAATAATGGTAAAATTTATTTTTTAGCAGTTCATCACGATAGTCGAACCCATTTAATCAATCAATTTACCGCTTATGCTAAACGACATCATTTATCATTGGATTTTAATATTGTTTTTGCAACAAATGAGCAAAAAGATAATTATAAAACACCAGAAGTTATTGACTTTTTAGACAAAGTCATTTCTTTTAATGACAATATTGTGCGTTCGCAACAAAGTTCTGTTTTAGCAGATTTTGTGATTAACGAACATAAAGGTTTGTCGTTTCGTGTTTTTGAAGCAATTGGTTATCAGAAAAAACTGATTACCACTAATGAAACTGTTAAATTTTATGACTTTTATCACCCCAATAATATTTTTATTTATAATGGTGAAAATCACAATGAATTAACGAAATTTTTAAAACTTCCTTATTTTCCAATAGATGAAAATATTCGTCAAAAATATTCTTTTAATAATTGGATTCGGTATGTTTTAGATATTTCACCCTATCAAAAAATTGAGTTGCCAGAGTATTAAAAATGAAAAAAGTTTCTGTTATTATACCTTGCCATAATCATGCAAAATATGTTGGAGAAACAATAGATTCTGTATTAAATCAAACTTATCAAAATATAGAAATTATTGTTGTGAATGACGCTTCGACTGACAATAGCAGTGAAGTAATACAAAAATATGTCGATAAATATCCGAAAATTATATTTATTGATGAAAAAGAAAATATAGGCGTAATTGAAGTAAGAAATAAAGCAATTTCTATGGCACAAGGCGATTATATATTACCATTAGATGCTGATGATAAAATACACGCAACCTATATTGAAAAAGCAGTGAATATTTTAGAAAACAATTCTCAAATAGGTGTGGTTTATGCCAAAGCGTGTTTTTTTGGTGAAAAAGAAGGGATTTGGGAATTAGCAAATTTTAATAAAGAAAATATCTTACTTTATAATATGGTATTTGTTACTTCTTTGTTTAGAAAAGAAGATTTCTTGCATGTTGGAGCATATAATAAAAATATGTATGGTGGTTATGAAGATTGGGATTTATGGTTATCTTTTGTAGAACATAATTTCGATTTTTATCAGATTGATGAGGTTTTATTTTATTATCGAATTCATCAACAATCTCGCAATTTAGATGCTAAAAAAAAGGAAGATCATTTATATCAAACCATTATCAATAATCATCGCAAATTATATGCTGATTTTTTCTATGATAATAGATATAAAATAAAAAATATATTTAGAATAGAAAAAATAGAATATAAATATCACAAATACAGATTTCTTTTCAAAATTTTATTAGTCATCGTTATATTACAATTATTGATTATCATAGGTTTAATGATATGAAAATACTCATCACAGGCGGTGCGGGGTTTATTGGTTCTGCACTTATTCGCTATATCATCAATCACACCGAAGACAGTGTGATGAATGTGGATAAACTCACTTATGCAGGCAATTTGGAATCTTTAACGAGTGTGTCCAATAATCCACGCTATCAATTTGCACAAATTGATATTTGTGATAAAACAAAAATGCAACAGGTTTTTAATGAATTTCAGCCTGATGTGATTATGAATTTAGCCGCAGAAACGCATGTCGATCGTTCGATTGATTCGCCTGATGCATTTTTGCAAACCAATATTTTGGGCACTTATCATTTATTGGAAATTTCACGCCGTTATTGGCAAAATTTATCTGATGAACGCCAAGAGAAATTTCGTTTTCATCATATTTCCACCGATGAAGTGTTTGGCGATTTAGATAATACAAACGATTTTTTTACCGAAACAACGCCGTATGCACCCAGTAGTCCCTATTCAGCGTCCAAAGCGTCTTCCGACCATTTGGTGCGTGCGTGGCATCGCTCGTTTGGTTTGCCCATTTTGATAACCAATTGTTCTAATAATTACGGTCCTTTTCATTTTCCTGAAAAATTGATTCCTTTAATGATTTTAAACGCATTGCAAGGCAAGCCTTTGCCTGTTTATGGCGATGGCAGTCAAGTGCGTGATTGGTTGTTTGTGGAAGATCATGCCAAAGCGTTGTATCTTGTTGTTACACAAGGGAAAATTGGCGAAAGTTACAATATCGGTGGCAATAATGAACGCAAAAATATTGAAGTGGTTGAAACCATTTGTTCCTTGTTAGATGAGTTACGCCCACAAGCAACACCATACGCAGATTTAATTTCCTTTGTCAAAGACCGCCCTGGACACGATAAGCGTTATGCGATTGACGCAACCAAAATCAAGCAAGAATTAGGTTGGCAGCCTGAACATTCATTTGAAACTGGTATGCGAAAAACCGTGCAATGGTATTTAGACAATACTTCTTGGTGGCAAAATATTTTAAATGGTCAATATCAATTACAACGGTTAGGAGTTATTCAATGAAAGGTATTATTTTAGCAGGTGGCAGTGGTACGCGTCTTTACCCTATTACCAAAGGCACTTCAAAACAATTATTGCCCGTGTATGATAAGCCGATGATTTATTACCCTTTATCGGTGTTAATGTTAGCGGATATTCGCGAAATTTTAATCATCACCACACCGCAAGATAAAAATCATTTTATGCAATTATTGGGAGACGGCAGTCATTTGGGGATTTCTTTACAATATGCCGAACAACTCAATCCAGACGGATTAGCACAAGCGTTTTTAATTGGCGAAAAATTTATTGCCGATGATAAAGTGAGTTTAATTTTGGGCGATAATATTTTTTATGGACAAAGTTTTACGCAATCATTAAAAAATGCCACACAAAATTCAGGGGCAACGGTTTTTGCGTATCAAGTGAAAGACCCTGAACGCTTTGGCGTGGTTGAATTTGATGAACATTTTCACGCCAAAAGCATAGAAGAAAAACCGCAAAATCCTAAATCCAAATATGCGGTTACAGGTTTATATTTTTATGATAATCAAGTGGTTGAATATGCCAAACAACTCAAACCGTCCGCTCGTGGCGAATTGGAAATCACCGACTTAAATCAAATTTATTTGCAAAATGGCACACTCAGCGTGCAAATTTTGGGGCGTGGTTTTGCGTGGTTGGACACAGGCACTTACGAAAGCCTGCACGAAGCCGCATCTTATGTACGCACGGTACAACATGTGCAGAATACCAAAATTGCTTGTTTGGAAGAAATCGCTTGGCGTAAGGGCTGGATTGATATTCAGCAATTAGAAAAATTGGCAATACCAATGAATAAAAACAGTTACGGCAAATATTTATTGCATTTAATTGAAGAAAATGCTTAAAAAGGCTACCTGAAACGCTTTCAGACAGCCTGAAACACCATATAGGAAAGAAAATTGATGAACATTTTAATTACAGGAGCAGGCGGACAAGTGGGGCAGGAATTGCAACGATTACTGCCCCAAGCACACGCTTTGACGCATAGCCAATTAGATATTGGCGATATTTCTGCTGTACGCAATGCCGTGCAAGCGTTTAAGCCCTACGCCATTATCAATGCAGCGGCTTATACGGCAGTGGATAAAGCCGAAGAAGAAGTGGAAAAAGCCTATTTAATCAATCATATAGGTGCGAAAAATTTGGCGATTGCGTCAGAAGAACAGAATGCCATTTTACTTCATATTTCAACGGATTATGTTTTTGACGGCAAAAAAACAGAACCCTATTCTGAAACAGACGCCAGCAATCCGCAAAGCGTTTATGGCAAAAGTAAATTATTGGGCGAACAAGCTATTTTGGAACATTGCGAAAAAACGATGATATTGAGAACGGCTTGGGTTTTTGGCAGATATGGCAAAAATTTTGTCAAAACAATGTTGCAATTAGGTACAACACGCAATCATTTACGCATTGTTGCCGACCAATTTGGCTCGCCGACAGAAGCACAAGATATAGCAAACGCCTTGATTTATATGGCAAAAAATCCGCAATTTGGCATTTACCATTACAGCGGTATGCCTTATGTTTCTTGGTTTGAATTTGCCCAAAAAATTTTTCAGGCAGCCCATAATCAAGGCATTCTGCACGCCCCACAATTAGAAGCCATTACCAGTGAAGAATATCCCACCGCCGCAAAACGCCCCAAAAATTCACGCTTGAATTTAGATAAAATAAAAAATACATTTGGCATTTTGCCCTGTGATTGGCAAAGCCATCTGAATAATTTGAGAAAATATTTGTAAGCCACTTTTCAGGCAGCCTGAACAACAAATTGATTAAGGAAATCAAAGATGAACATTATCGACACCGCCATTGCCGAAGTTAAAATTTTACAACCGCACATTTTTGGCGATGAACGCGGTTTTTTTATGGAAACTTTTCGAGCAAATTGGTTTTATGAAAATGTCGCCCCCAAAACCTTTGTGCAAGAAAATCACTCCCAATCCAAAAAAGGTGTTTTGCGTGGTTTGCATTACCAAAGCGAAAATCCACAAGGTAAATTGGTACGCGTCATTCACGGCGAAGTATTTGATGTGGCTGTGGATATGCGACAAAGTTCGCCCACATTTGGCAAATGGGTGGGCGTTGTTTTAAGTGCCGACAACAAAAAACAATTTTGGCTACCAGAAGGTTTTGCCCACGGATTTTATGTATTAAGCGACACCGCAGAATTTATATACAAATGCACCGACTATTACAACCCCAAAGCCGAACATTCCCTGTTATGGAACGACCCAACGGTTGCAATAGACTGGCCATTGTCATCAGAACCTTTATTATCCCCCAAAGATTTGACAGGAAAAAATTGGCAAGACGCTTGGAAATTTGCATAATTTGATTGTCTGTTCAGTATTTACATTCTGAAAACACCCTTAAAAAATCATACAAAATTCATTGCAAAACAGCATAAAAAACACTTGCATTGTGTGGGGGGAGTGTTATAATTTTCCCCTGTTTTTTATGATATATTTTAACAATCAACAAAATTTTAACGAAAGGTTTTATCAATGACTACAAATGCTTTTGCACTGCCTGTACCGTCTGGCGTGGGTTCGTTGGAACAGTATATTCACACCGTCAATAGTATCCCTTTACTTTCCGAAGACGAAGAACGCGATCTGGCTCAACGCCTAAAATTGTGGGACGATTTGGAAGCGGCGAAAAAACTAATTTTGTCGCACCTGCGTGTGGTGGTGTCAATTGCACGCGGCTATGACGGTTATGGTTTGAATCAAGCAGATTTAATTCAAGAAGGCAATGTGGGCTTGATGAAAGCGGTGAAACGCTTTGACCCAGCACGCGGCGTGCGTTTATTTTCGTTTGCCGTGCATTGGATTAAAGCCGAAATTCACGAATTTATCTTACGCAACTGGCGACTGGTGCGTATTGCCACCACCAAACCACAACGCAAATTATTCTTCAACTTACGCAGTATGAAGAAAAATATGGGTGCTTTAACGCACGAAGAAGCCAAAACCATTGCAGACGATTTGGGCGTGAAGTTGGACGAAGTGTTTGAAATGGAACAAAGAATGACAGGCAACGATGTTGCACTGCTCGCCCAAGACGATTCGGACGATGATGCTTTTGCTCCGATTGACTGGTTGTCGGACACAGAATCCACGCCCGAAGTGCAATTAGAGAAAAAAGCCGCCTATCAAATGCAAACCGAAGGCTTACACAACGCTTTGGCACAATTAGACGACCGAAGCCGCGATATTATCGAAAGCCGTTGGCTTGCCGATGACGCACAAACCTTGCACGAATTAGCGGCGAAATATAAGGTCTCCGCCGAACGAATCCGCCAAATCGAAAACCGTGCTTTGCAAAAAATGCGTGCGTTTTTGCCTGCACCTTAACCAGTAGTTATTGAACATCAAAAAAATGCTGGTGTAAAAGAAAAATTGGATGATAAGAACTTCTGAAAATAGTATTAGCATTAATTCTTGTTTATCTTATCTTTACAGTGTAGTATTTGTATAGGAAATAAAAAGTTTCACTTTGTTGATATTGCAATTTATTGCCGTATTTGGTACAACCCCCCCCCCCCAGGTTGTTTTAGGGAGTAGGTATAAATGTTGGGTAAAAAGCGGTTTCTACTTGTTTTTGGCACGCGTCCAGAAGCAATTAAAATGGCACCATTGGTTGCTGGTTGTAAAGAAGCCAACATTGATTTTCGTGTATGTGTAACAGGGCAACATAGACAAATGTTAGATCAGGTGTTGGAATTATTTGAAATTACGCCTGATTATGATTTATCCATTATGGGCAGTGGTCAAACATTGTCGCATATCACTTCCAATATTTTACAAAAAATTCAACCTGTTATCGAAGATTATCAGCCCACAACTATTTTTGTACATGGCGATACTTCCACAACATTAGCCACTGCTTTGGCGGCGTATTACAACAAAATTGATATTGCCCATATTGAAGCAGGTTTGCGTACACATAATT
This sequence comes from Neisseriaceae bacterium, assembly GCA_017934045.1. GTDB lineage: Bacteria > Pseudomonadota > Gammaproteobacteria > Burkholderiales > Neisseriaceae > RGIG9985. The sequence goes on from JAGBKK010000027.1 coordinate 69,214, forward strand.
TATATTCTCCTTTTCCAGAAGAAGGTAATCGTAAATTAACGGGGGCATTAGCCAAATATCACTTTGCACCAACTGACAGTGCTAAAAATAATCTCGTTTCTGAAAGCATACACCCTGACAGTATTTTTGTTACAGGCAATACAGTCATAGACGCTTTATTTTTAACCTGTAAAAAAATAGATCAAAACGAAACATTAAAACAAGAATTAAAACAACAATTTACGGATTTTTGTGATAAAAAAATCGTTTTAATTACAGGACATCGGCGAGAAAACTTTGGTAGTGGTTTTGAAAATATTTGTACAGCCATTGCACAATTAGCAGAATTATTCCCACAAGTGGCATTTGTGTATCCTGTACATTTAAATCCCAATGTGCGAGAACCCGTTAATCGTATTTTACAAGGCAAAAACAATGTTTATTTAATTGAACCATTAGATTATTTTGCCTTTGTCTATTTAATGCGATTATCGTATTTAATTTTAACCGATTCAGGTGGTATTCAAGAAGAAGCACCATCTTTGGGCAAACCTGTTTTGGTGATGAGAGACACCACAGAACGCCCATCAGCAGTTGCGGCAGGGACAGTTAAATTAGTGGGCACTTCGCAACAATCCATTATTGATAGTGTATCTTTATTGTTAAATAATACAGAAGCATATCAACAAATGGCAAATGCCAAAAATCCATACGGTGATGGTACGGCAGTTGAAAAAATTCTCTCAACATTTATGAAGTAAGGACAAAAAAATGAAATTCTCCAAAATTTGTGTCATTGGTTTGGGTTATATTGGTTTGCCCACAGCCACAGTTTTTGCTCAACACGGTGTAAATGTGCTGGGTGTTGATGTCAATAAACATGCCGTAGAAACCATTAATCAGGGTAAAATTCATATTATTGAACCCGATTTAGAACAAGCCGTAGCACAAACCGTAGCACAAGGCACCCTGAAAGCTACTATGACCCCTGAAACAGCAGAAGCATTTTTAGTTTGCGTGCCAACACCATTTAAAGGAGAATACGAACCTGATTTAAGTTATATTCAGGCAGCCTGTCAATCGATTGCCCCTGTATTACAAAAAGGTAATTTAGTGGTTTTAGAATCTACTTCTCCTGTGGAAACCACAGAACAAATGGCAAAATGGTTGGCTGAATACCGTCCTGACTTATCTTTTCCACAACAAAAAGGTGAAGATTCTGATATTCGTGTGGCACATTGTCCAGAACGCGTTTTGCCTGGACAAGTAATGCGAGAATTGATTGAAAACGATCGTATTATTGGTGGTTTAACCAATAAATGTAGTCAGGCAGCAGCAGATTTATACCGTACATTTGTTAAAGGCGAATGTGTGATTACCAATGCACGCACGGCAGAAATGAGCAAACTCACCGAAAACAGTTTCCGTGATGTCAATATTGCTTTCGCTAATGAATTATCCATTATTTGCGATAAATTAAATATTGATGTATGGGAATTAATTGCATTGGCAAACCGTCATCCACGCGTGAATATTCTACAACCAGGTTATGGCGTAGGCGGACATTGCATTGCCGTTGATCCATGGTTTATTGTGCATAAAACCCCCGATTTAGCCAAAATTATTCACACCGCAAGATTGGTAAATGACCATAAGCCTCAATGGGTAATCAATAAAGTCAATGAAGCCATTATTGCTGCATCACAAAAGACAGGTAAAGGCGTTGCTGATATAAAAATCGCTTGTTTGGGTTTATCTTTTAAAGCCGATATTGACGATTTACGCGAAAGCCCAGCATTAAAGATTACAGCACAGTTGGCAGATAAATATCCCAATCAAGTATGGGCAGTTGAACCCAATGTTACGGCTTTACCACAAAAACTCATTGATAAAAACATTGAGTTAGTGGCATTAGATATTGCCTTACAACAAGCGGATGTTTTGGTATTATTAGTGGAACATAAAGAGTTTAAATCTGCAAGTATTGCAAATAGCAATGCGGTTGTTGTAGATACAAAAGGGATTTTTATTTAAAAGATATGTTTCATTAAAACACAAATTTAAGATCGGATATATCATGAACGAACAAAAGTCTTTTAATCAAGTGACAGATAAAGAAGAAAAAGAAAATAATATTGAGACACTATATTTACAAAAAATTACCCAATTAAAGGTTGATGTACAAAAATATAATGATTCTGCTTATAAAGCCAAAAGAGAAATTGCTCGTTTACAAGCAGATTTAGATAAGTTTAATGCAGTAGCTTATAAGGCTAAAAAAGAGATAAATAGATTAAATAGTGTTATCAAACAGCAAAATATTTATATTCAAGGTATGGAGCAAAAGTTGCTTCATCTACTGGATAAGCATAATCAGTTGTTGGTGGATTATGATAACGATGTTGAAGAAATGGAAAGAAAGGTTGTAACATTATCTTATGATGTTGGACAAGCTTTTTTAAAGCTTAACACTTTACGGGGAATGATAAATTTTATTCCTAATATATTACATGCTCGACGCGAGCATAAAAAAAGATTGGAACAAAAAACAGAAGTCAATAAAAAAAAAGTTTACCTGTTAAAAAATGAATATTTTTTAACAGGTAGGAGAGAATACATTGCTTTTATTACTGGGACTTCTAAAGACAAAACATTGCCTATTTCTCGTAAGTTAGATGTAAAATTTTTAGAATCAATGGCGATGAATATTCCAGATTCAAATGGGATTACCTATTTTAAAAAGATTCCTATAAATGTTGCAATTGTAACTGATGAGTTTATGTTTAATTATTATAATGGTGTCTTTGAAAACTTATTCTATATTACTCCTGATAATTATATCCAAGTATTTGATAACAATAGAATAGATGCTTTTTTGTATGTTTCTTGTTGGTCTGGTATTTCTAATGATGAGTGGAGAGGTATCAAGTTTCGTGAGAGAAGCAAACTTGCTTTCGAGGGTATTTTAAATATTTGCAAAAATAGATCAATTACAACAATTTTTCAAACTATTGAAGATCCGAGTAATTATGATAATTTTTTACCAATAGCAAAACAATTTGACTATATCTTTACGAGTGCCGCAGAAAAAATTGATGATTATAAGGTAGATTGTAATAATGTTAATGTATCTTATTTAGAATATGGTTTTAATCCATCATTAAATAACCCTATAGGTATATATAGAGAAGTAATTGATGGCGTGTTTTTTGCGGGATCATATCCAGCTCGTTATGTTGAGCGTTGCAAAGATATGCAAGTAATGTTTTCGAATATTAAAAAAACTATGGGTGAATTGGTTATTGCGGATCGTAATTCGAATCTAAAAGATGAAAAATTAAAATTTCCATTAGAATACAGAGATAACACTATTCCAGCGATTCAACATAAATTGTTGCAAAAAGTTCATAAGTTATTTAGATACAATGCTAACTTTAATTCGATTAAAGACAGTATTACTATGTGTGCCATGCGAGTGTATGAGTTGCAGGCACAAGGAACTTTGATTTTGTCTAATTATGCTTTATCTGTAAGCAATAAGTTCCCTAACATTAAAATTATTACTCAATCTGAAGATATTTCTCCACTTTTTAAAGGTAACAAGAAAATATCCGTTGATGAATTAGTCATGAGAGTAAATACATTAAGACGGATATGGAAAGATAAAAGTGTTTTTGATCAAACGACAAAAATGTTACAATTTTGTGGGTTTGATGTTGCAATTAAAATGCCTAGTGTATTGGTGATTAAACTTGACGATATGGTGATGTTTCCACAACAAACATATTCTAATTATGTGGTTTTTAATAAAGAAAACATAGAGAAGAATTTAGAGAAGATAGATTATGTTTGTTGTGTGTCTTCCGATAATCAATACAGTGTCAATTACTTACAAGATTTACTTAATGGCTTTAAGTATGTGGATGTTGATTACATTACTCAATCTGCCATTATTGATCATAATGGTAATATATCTGGTATTGTCTTTGATTATGTTGATTCTCCTTGCGAAATAGGTAAGAGTATGGTTAAATTTTCGGCTTTTGATTTAGATAATATCCAAGTAAAAAGTCGAAAGGGTTTTGCTGTTGAACCGTTTGGACTGGACTTTTACTGTAGTAATACACAAGAAACCCAAAAGGAACTTTCTATTATTATACCAGTCTATAACAATGGATTATTTTTAAGAGATAGATGTTTTTCGAGTTTAAAATTGGATGCTAATTTTAACCGATTTGAAATTATTTTAGTTGATGACGGTTCTGATGAAGAAGAAACATTAAAAATAATTGAACAAATAGAAAAACAATATTCCAATGTGAGGACATTTAAATATCCTGTTGGAGGTAGTGGCTCTGCGTCTCGTGCAAGAAATAAAGGACTTGAATTATCCACTACGAATTATGTAACTTATTTAGATCCTGATAATGAAATATCTATGAACGGATACAGTTCATTATTATCAATATTAAAAGAACAAATAGAAAAGGGGGTGCAGGCTGACTTTATTACGGGTTACCAGAATAAGATTACGGATAAGGGGGAAGTAGTACATACTGCTTGCCATACAGACAAAGAGTTGGTGTATATAGAAAATACAAAAGATTTTCTTATTGAAAAAAATTACCGAATTATCTCAACTCAAGCCTTTGTTTGTAAAAAGAAACTATTAGTTAATAATCAGATTAACTTTGTTGAAAATGCTGTTGGGCAAGATACTTTATTTGCGTTTGAAATATTAGCGTATTCCAATGGGGGATTTTTTACAAATTCTGCATACATTAATTATTATGCAGAAAGAAAAAATTCTGTTACAAATACACTAACTAAAAAATTTTTTGAAAAATCTCTAATTTTAGAAAAAGAACAAGTTACAAGATTAAAAAGATTGGGTTTATTTGAACACTACAAGAAAAATAAGTTTCCTCCATTTTATGAGGGTTGGTATTTGAAAAAAATACTTGAAATCGATGAGATTGATAGGAGTGTTTGCTTGGAAATTCTTGATAAAATCAAAGAATTATATGTTTGACAAATTTTAAATAGAGGTATTGCAATGAAAAAAGTCTCTCTTATTGGTTATTTTAATTATGGTAATTTTGGTGATGAGCTGTTTATGAAAGCACATCAGCAGTATTTGGGGGAATATTTTGATTTATCTGTTCCTATGGATCTTTTAGAACAACCGTATTTTAGTCGAGATGTTCGTGAAATTGTTAATGAAACGGATGCTTTTTTGATAGGAGGTGGTGACCTATTAAATCCAATGAGAGTTTCTCCATTATACTGGAATTTAGAATATCTCAACAAACCTGTTTTTATATTTGGTTTAGGTGTTCCAAATCAGAAGTTTGTGAGAGAAAATGTTAAATCTCATTATGAAAAGTTTCTTCATCATCACAATTGTAAGTTGATTATTACAAGGGATAAGGAAAGTTATGATTTTATTAAACATAACTATCATTTGGAAGATGATAAATTAAGTTGGTTCCCTGATCCTGTTTTATCTCTCGCCCTGTCACCGAGAGTCTCTCGTGTAAAAGGAGAAAAAGTTTTAGGTGTGGTAATGAGAGAACATCGTAGTTTAGCGGAAGACATGGGGGCATTAAGGAAACTCATCGATACAGCGAAACAAATGGACTACAAAATTCGCCATATCGTATTGGCAAATAAATTTTTGGGTATAGGAGATTTTGAGCGAGCTAAAAGAATTGCCCTGCCCGATGAGCCTGTCTTTCATTATGAAAATTTGGACGATATGATTGTTGCTATTTCTGGGTGCGATATTTTGGCTACCATCAAATTCCATGGAATGGTAGTGGCAACACGCTATAAAATTCCATCAATTGCTATGTCAACTACACCGAAAAATCGTAATTTTTTAAGGATGTTAGAGCGAACAGAAATGTTATGTGGTTATGGTGACGAAAATCTGTATAAACATTTGCCCTATTATCCTGCCTCCATACATAGCCAAGTGGTTTATCGTTTAGTTAAACAATCACAAGCTGGTTATATCAGATTGCTATCAGCAATGAAGAGTATTTTAGGGTAATTTTTGTATTTTTAGGTATTTTGTGCTAGGGTAATATAATTTGGAATGATATTCTATCTCATATCCGACAACCTAACTCGCCAATCTTTACTATTGGAAGATAACCTAAATATTAAAGAACCGAGTTTTTTAATGAACAAAAAAGATAATGCCTTTCTTTTTTGTGAATCGGCTTGGCAGGGCTATAAAAATAAATGGAAATATAAAATCGCCGCATATCCCGATTATCCTAAACGCAATAATAAAAAATTATTAAAATTATTAGACCGTTGTAAAAATAGGGGTATTCCTACTGTATTTTGGGATAAAGAGGGTTGTGTGCATTTTGAACGATTTAAAGACAGTGCTAAATATTTCGATCATATTTTTACAGTTGATGAGTGTTGTATTGAAAAATATCGTGCCATTGTGCCAAAAAACACCACAGTTCATTTAGCAATGTTTCCTATTCAACCTAAAATACATTATTTCAATGGATTTAATTTTAAACATTTGTCAGCTAATTTTGTGGGTTCATATAGTACTCATATTCACCCACAACGCCGTCAGTGGCAAGAAATGTTGTTTCAGGCTGCCTTAACGGCACAGTTGCCTGTTACTGTGTTTGACCGTAATTCAAATCGTAAAAATCAGGTTTATCGTTATCCTGAACGCTTTCATTTAAATGTTCAGCCAGCATTAAGTTATCAAGAAACAGCACGAGTGTATCGAGATTATTTAATTTCTCTTAATGTGAATACAGCCGAAAATTCGACAACAATGTTTTCTCGCCGTGTGATAGAAGTATTGGCTTGCGGTGGAATTTTGATCTCCACACCCAGTAAGGCTGTAGAGCGATTATTTAGTGATTATTGTTATATTGTTGATAATGAAGAAGAAACAGTAGAGCTGTTTAACCGCCTAAAACACGGTGCAACACCACAAGATTTAGAACGAGCCAAAGCAGGTTCTGATTTTGTGATTAAAAATTTTTCGTGGAATCAATTTTTGCAACGCATTAAAGAAGTCGTGTGGTGCAAATAGCATTATGTCATTTTTCAGGCAGCCTGAAAGCCCTGATTTATGCTAACATTAACAGTTTTTCAAATTTTAACGGATATTTCAAAATGAGTACCATTTTACAAAGCGTCCCAGTGGGACAAAAAGTGGGCATTGCCTTTTCGGGCGGTTTGGATACTTCTGCTGCTCTTTTGTGGATGAAGCAAAAAGGGGCGTTGCCTTATGCTTATACCGCCAACTTGGGGCAGCCTGATGAGAGCGATTATGACGCAATCCCCAAAAAAGCGATGAATTACGGTGCAGAAAATGCACGGCTGATTGACTGTCGAAAACAGTTGGCATTTGAGGGCGTGGCTGCTATTCAATGCGGTGCGTTTCACATTGCCACAGGCGGCGTGCCGTATTTCAACACCACGCCTTTGGGGCGTGCGGTTACAGGCACAATGTTGGTTGCCGCAATGAAAGAAGACGGCGTGCATATTTGGGGAGACGGTTCCACTTTCAAAGGCAACGATATTGAACGCTTTTATCGCTATGGCTTGCTGACTAATCCGCAGTTGCAAATCTACAAACCGTGGCTTGACCAAGCCTTTATTGACGAATTAGGCGGCAGAGCGGAAATGTCGGCATTTTTAACTGCCAACGGTTTTGATTACAAAATGTCTGCCGAAAAAGCCTATTCCACCGATTCAAATATGCTCGGTGCAACGCACGAAGCCAAAGATTTAGAATTTTTAAATAGCGGCATTAAAATTGTGCAACCGATTATGGGCGTAGCCTTTTGGAAAGACGAAGTTGCCATTCAAAAAGAAGAAGTTACCGTGCGTTTTGAAGAAGGCGTACCTGTTGCCATTAACGGCAAATCGTACAGCGACTTGGTTGAATTGATTATGGACGCCAACCAAATCGGCGGACGGCACGGCTTGGGTATGTCCGATCAAATTGAAAACCGCATTATTGAAGCCAAATCTCGTGGCATTTACGAAGCCCCCGCAATGGCACTGCTGCACGCCACATACGAACGCTTGCTTACAGGCATTCACAACGAAGACACCATTGAGCAATACCGCATTAACGGCTTGCGTTTGGGCAGACTGTTGTATCAAGGACGCTGGTTCGACAGCCAAGCGTTAATGTTGCGTGAAACCGCCCAACGCTGGGTAGCCAAAGCGATTACAGGCGAAGTAACGCTGGAATTGCGTCGTGGCAATGATTACAGCATTTTGAATACCGAATCGCCAAACTTGACTTATGCCCCAGAACGCTTGTCGATGGAAAAAGTCGAAAACGCCGCATTCACCCCTGCCGACCGTATTGGGCAACTGACGATGCGGAATTTAGACATCACCGACACGCGTGCCAAACTCGGCATTTACAGCCAAAGCGGCTTGTTAGTCGGCGATAAAAATTCCGTGTTGCCGATGTTGGAAAAGTGATTTAACTTTCAGTTTCAGGCTGCCTGAAAAGTTTTCAGGCAGCCTGAAAATATTTTATTGTTTTTTGAAGAACAGAAAAGTACCACAACTGTAACTGCCATAAAATCATAAAAGACAGAAACAACATAAAAGAACTAAAACTAAAATCTGGGTGATTTAAAGAATGATATAAAATATCTTCTGTACCACGCAATTTTATGCTGGTGTTGATGATATTGTTTGTCCAAAGTAATTCACTGATTTTACCGATAATGGAAAAACGAGAATGACAAAAAAAGCATATTTTATTAAGTATTGTTATGACAAATAAAAATATCATTAACACAATACCATAATAATAAAATCCAAAACTTATTCTTATTACAAAATGATTGATTTTATTATTTAATTTTTCTGCAATGACAAGCAATACATTCGTCATTATAAATAAAATAACTGACAAAATAAAAAATTGTTTTAAATAATAAGAATAAACCATAGAAATATTGGGCTGGTTTTTATCAAACTGAGAACAAGTTACAATCAAAAAATACATTGAATGAGCAATAAAGTAAAATAATATCAGTATAATAACTATTTCTGTCATATGCTTATGCGGTTTATTGAGTTCAAGTTTTTTTATATTTTCTCTGACCGTTGAAAATAGAAAAGAAAAAGAGAATATCAACATATAAGGTTGAAAAAAGTTTAATATGGATAAAAGAATAAAATATTTATTATACCAAAATGTTTGTCTGACGCTTTTTCCTTGAAATAAAGCAATAAGCAGCATAAATAATGAACTGCCTAACCATAAAAATGAACCTAAAAAGAATACAAGCAAGGCAGTAATCAATAAAAATTCCATTTTGTTCCTTTTATTGTCTTTTTGTTTGTTTATTTTTATCAAAATCGCCTATTTTTGTCAATTTGCGGTAAAATAATTGCTTTTATTTTACTCCGATTTTTGCAATGTCTGAATTAAGCCTTTCTTTTATTGCCGATGTGTTTCAGGTTGCCCTGCCCTGCCCTGATTTTATCATTAACAAAATCACCACCGACAGCCGCACTGTTCAACAAAACGATGTGTTTTTTGCCCTGTCAGGTGAAAAATTTGATGGACATGATTTTGTTGATGAAGTGTTATCACACGGTGCGGTGTGTGTGGTTTCTCGTGCAGATTGTGCGGAAAAATCAGGCTGTCTGAAAGTTGATGACACTTTGCAAGCATTAGGTGTTTTGGCAAAAGCATGGCGAAATAAAAATGCTCATATTCCAGTATTAGCAATTACAGGTTCTTCTGGAAAAACAACGGTTAAGGAAATGACAGCAGCAATTTTGCGGCGTAAATTTGGTGAAAATGCGGTTTTAGCCACACAAGGTAACCTGAATAATCATATTGGTTTGCCTTTAACGCTGTTGAATTTGCGAAAAAATCATCAATATGCCGTATTAGAAATGGGTATGAATCATTTTGGTGAATTAGACTATTTAACCCATATTGCAAAACCGAATATTGCTTTAATTAACAATGCATTAAATGCTCATATCGGTAATGATTTTAATGGTGTTGCCGATATTGCCAAAGCCAAAAGTGAAATTTATGCAGGATTAAATAACGGTATGGCGATTTATCCTTTTGATGACGCAAATAAAAGCATTTTTCAGGCAGCCTGTGGGGCAAATCCGCAACGCACATTTGGCATAAAAAGTGGTGATATATTTGCCGATAATATTCAACTTCACCCCACAAAAAGCGAATTTTCCTTAAATATCAAAGGACAACAAGTAGCCGTGCAACTGCCTGTCGCAGGGCGACATAATGTGTTAAACGCCGCCGCCGCTGCCGCTTTATGTGCGGATTTTGTTTCGCCTGATGAGATGGCACAAGGCTTGGCAGATTATCAGCCTGTTGGCTCTCGTTTGCGTATGATAAATAAGGATTTTGGCGTGCAAATTATTGATGACACCTACAACGCCAACCCTGATTCGATGAAAGCGGCGATTGATGTTTTGGCGGCTTTTGATTCGCCACGCATTTTTGTAATGGGCGATATGGGCGAATTGGGGACACAAGCGGCTGATTTTCATCGTGAAATCGGAGAATACGCCAAAAATAAAGGCATTGAATATGCCCTATTTACAGGCGAATTATCCCAAAATGCGGCAGACGCTTTTGGTGAAAACGGCAAATGGTTTGACAATAAAAACGCCTTGACCGAATATTTAAAATCGTTGATAACGCCACAAACAACGGTTTTAATTAAAGGCTCACGATTTATGAAAATGGAAGAAGTGGTTAAAGGAATTGAATAATTTTTCAGGCTGCCTGAATTAAAGTTTTTTACAGGAACACATTGATTATGTTAGTCTTTTTAGCAAGTTTATTTGAAAATTGGTTTAGTTGGTTGCGTGTTTTTCAATACACCACTTTTCGCACGGTTATGGCATCTTTAACCGCCTTGTCTTTTTGCTTATTGTTCGGCCCTTGGACAATTCGCAAACTCACCGAACTTAAAGTCGGACAAGCCATTCGTACCGATGGACCACAAACGCATTTAGTCAAAACAGGCACGCCGACTATGGGCGGTTCGCTGATTTTAACCGCCATTACGGTGAGTATGTTGTTGTGGGGCAATTTATCGAATAAATTTGTATGGATTTTATTAGCGGTTATGCTATCTACTGGGGCATTGGGTTTTTATGATGACTGGAAAAAAGTAGTCTATAAAGACCCTAATGGTGTTTCTGCTAAATTTAAAATCGTTTGGCAATCCGCTGTTGCTATATTAGCAGGTATGTTTTTATTATACTCAAATCTGCCTGAAACCACTGAATTTATTGTGCCATTTTTCAAACAAATTCAATACCCTTTGGGTTGGTTTGGTTTTATTATTTTAACTTATTTGGTGATTGTGGGAACTTCTAATGCGGTTAATTTAACAGACGGCTTGGACGGATTAGCCGCTATGCCGATTGTTTTGGTATCCGCAGGGCTTTCGGTATTTGCCTACGCCAGCGGACACGCCGAATTTGCGAGATATTTGCAATTACCGTTTATACCTGGTGCGAATGAAGTCGTGGTATTTTGTGCGGCGATGTGCGGTGCAAGTTTGGGCTTTTTATGGTGGAACGCCTACCCTGCCCAAGTGTTTATGGGCGATGTGGGGGCATTGGCATTAGGTGCCGCATTAGGCACAGTCGCCGTGATTATTCGCCAAGAAATTGTGTTACTCATTATGGGCGGCTTATTTGTGGCAGAAGCCATTTCGGTTATGTTGCAGGTAGGTTCTTATAAAACAAGAAAAAAACGCATTTTCCGTATGGCACCTTTGCATCACCACTACGAATTAGGCGGCTGGAAAGAAACCCAAGTCGTAGTGCGTTTTTGGATTATTACACTGATTTTGGTGTTAATTGGTTTGGCTACGCTGAAATTGCGGTAAAAATATTATTTCAGGCAGCCTGAAAAATTAAAAAGGAGTTGATAAAATGTCGCAAGCATTAGAAATTTATCAAAATCATCAGTTTCATAAAACTTGGCAATCTTTTAAAGACGAATTTAATAAAGGGTATATTCCTGAACAAATTAACGACCCTGTTAGATTGGAAAACTATGACATTATCAATAAAAAAATTGAATTTATTGATAATTGGTTATCACTTGTTGATCCTGAATTAGGAATGACTAACACTCATCTAACTACTGCAAATAATTTCATAAATACAGCAAAATCTCATATCATTAATGAACAAGGTTATGCAAGTAGAAATGATACTCGTAATGCAATCAGCAATTTAAATAATTGTATTTTTAAAGTTAGTGAATGTGTCGATACAATTATAAAATTACCTATTGCTATTCCAAAAGTTACAAGTAATTCTATAACAAGAATGCTCAATAGTTATCGAGATACTATTCAACAAGCATTAACAGAAATCAATTTAGAAAAAACCAAAAATGACGCAGTCGGTATTAAAAACTATAAACAAGAATTGATTAATAATAACGATAGTATTAGTAAAACTATTGAAAAAGAATTTAAAGAAATTAAAAATAAATATAATGAAATCAATGAGTTTTACAATGAAACTCTTGTTAATGGTAAAAACAGTATTTCCACAAAACAAGAAATTATCAATGGAAAAGAAAGTATTTTTAAAGAAATCGAACAAATTAAAAATCGCATTGATAATTTTAATGTACAATTAGACGAATTAAATAAATTCTATGAAAATATTTTTGGCTCTTCTGATAAACAAACAATCGGATTAAAGCAAGAATTAGAAAGCAGAATAAAACAACTTGACGAAATGGAGCAAAAGCACAATCAAAAATATCAAGCAATGTTTAATGAAATAGAAAGTTTGCTCGAAGGAGCAACAAATGTAGGTTTAGCAAAAGCATTTAATGATGAAAAAGAAAAATACCCAAAAATTATTAACGCTTGGAATGCTGCATTTTATTTAAGTATTATATTTTTATTATACTGGGGTAGAAAAATATATATTGAATATCAACATAGTTTTAATGAACCTATTTCTTTTTTAAATATGTTAGGTTCATTTCTACCAACTTCAATAATTACAATATCATTGATTTGGCTTGCAGTATATGCCAGTAAAAGACATAGCGAAAACAGACGACTGGAACAAGAATATGCCCATAAAAAAGCAATGGCATTGTCATATAGTAGTTACAAAAAACAAATTGAAGAATTGGGAACAGATGAAAAAGAAAAATTACTATCCCAGTTAATGAGTACTACTATTGAAACTATTGCGTACAACCCAAGTCCAACTTTGGATAAAAAACATGGCGATGGAACGGTTTTGAATGAAATTCCTAACACATTAAAAGAAATACTTGAAATTATAAAAACATTTAAAAAATAATCTTTCAGGTAGCCTGAAAATATGTTAAATTAGCACCTAATCGGTTCGTTTTATCGGTTGTTTATCACCTGATAGGTAGCAAAGGGATGACAATGCAGCAAGCCACTTTTAGCGTACGCATGGACGCAAATTTGAAAAAACAGTTTGATAGCCTGTGCCAAGATTTTGGTATGAACACCACAACCGCTATCAATATTTTTGCTCGTGCTGTGGTGAAACAACGCAAAATTCCATTTGAAATCTCCGCCTTAAACAATCCGTCTGACAACGCTTTAAATGTATTCAATACCTTGCGAACACAGGCGGAAAACAACGGTGTGAGCGATTTGAGTTTGGACGAAATCAATGACGAAATCAAACGCAGTCGCTTGGGAGTGGATTGATGATTTTTGCAGTCATTGATACGAATGTTTTGGTGTCTGCTTTACTCACGCAAAAAGGCGATACAGCAACGGTTAAAATTATTGAAAAAGTTTTATTGGGTGAAATAACGCCTATTTATAGTAGCGAAATGATTAAAGAATATCGTGCTGTTTTATCCCGTAAAAAATTTGGATTTTCACCTAAATTGATTGATGAATTGATAAAATTTATTGAAAAACAAGGTGTTATGCAAGAAATTATTTCATCAGGTATAACGCTTACAGATATGGACGATTTGCCTTTTTATGAATTGGCTTTACAAAATAAAGAAACTTATTTAATTACAGGAAATATTAAACATTTTCCTAATCAGTCTTTTATTGTTACACCACGAGAATTTTTAAATATTATTCAATAAATATTTTCAGGCAGCCTGAAAAAATAAAACGGATAACACAAATGAATACAACACAATTTACAGATAAAAAAATCTTGGTTGCGGGTTTGGGTAAAAGTGGTATGGCAAGCCTGCGGTTTTTAAATGAGTGCGGTGCGGCTATTTCGGGTTATGACAAGGTTTTGTCTGATGAACGCCGTTCGGCTTTGGCACAGGAATTTCCGCATGCGTCCTTTTATTCTGATGAATTGAAAATGGCGTTAAATCACAGCGATTTTGACGCGGTGCTGTTAAGTCCAGGCATTTCGGCTTTTTTGCCTGAAATCAATGCCTTTCGCAAAAAAGGCGGTGCGGTTTTGGGCGATATTGCTCTTTTATGTGCCTTAATTCACGGCAGACGCGATAAAATTATTGCCATTACAGGCAGCAACGGCAAATCAACCGTAACCGAACTCACGGGCTTTTTGTGCCGTGAATGTGGGCAGGATACGGTTGTGGCAGGCAATATTGGCTTGCCTGTGTTGCAGGCATACAAGGAACGACAAGGCGAGTCGGCTGATGTGTGGGTGTTAGAATTGTCGAGTTTCCAACTTGAAACCACGCCAAATTTGGATGCCAACGCCGCCGCCTGCCTGAATATTTCCGAAGACCATTTAGACCGCTACAACGATTTGTTGCATTATGCCCACACCAAGGCGGCAATTTTTAACGGTATTCACACACAAGTTTTGAACGCCGATGATACGCTGTGCCGTGCAATGAAACGCCCTGACGCAATCTGTCAATGGTTCTCCTTGACTGATAAACAGGCGGATTTTTATTTTGACGGTGCAAAATTTTTCTATCAAAATCAAGCGTTTTTTGATATAAATAACACTGCCCTACAAGGAGCACACAATGCGGCAAATATTATGGCAGCATTGGCGTTGTGCGAAAGTATCGGCTTAAAACGAGAAGATTTGCTTGCCGCCCTACCCCGCTTTACAGGTTTGCCGCACCGCACAGAAAAAGTGGGCGAGAAAAACGGCGTGGTGTTTATTGACGACTCCAAAGGCACCAATGTGGGGGCAACCGCCGCCGCCATTATGGGCTTAAATCAGCCAATTATCTTGATTGCAGGCGGCTTGGGCAAAGGGCAGGATTTTGCTCCATTAGCAGAAGCCGCAATCGGCAAAGTGAAAGCCACATTTTTAATTGGCAAAGACGCACCGTTAATTGAAAAAGCCTTTGCTGCCAAAGGCTTAAAAACAGAATTTTGCCAAACTTTACAAGACGCAGTTGCAAAAAGTTTTCAGGCAGCCTGTAACGGTGATTGCGTTTTATTAAGCCCAGCCTGTGCCAGTATGGATATGTTCCGTGATTACGCACACCGTTCTGAAATATTTATCGAAAGTTTTAAGGCATTGAAATGAAAACAAATAAAGACATTTTGCAACAGACAAAATTATTAAAAGATAATATGGATTACCCCTTATTATGGGTAATGTTTGTGCTGTTATCTTTTGGTTTAATTATGGTTTATTCCGCAACAATTGCAGGACATGAAGCCGCACGCGTAAATAATCCACAATATTATTTAATTCGCCAATCAATATTTATTTCTGGTATTGGCATTATGTGTTATGGCTTATTTAGAATACCCATTTCTATATGGAAAAAAGCCACGCCTTATTTAGTGGGTTTATCCATTATTTTATTGATGATTACATTAAAATTTGGCATCTCTGTTAAAGGAGCAAGACGCTGGATCAATTTAGGCTTTTTTTCACTGCAATCATCTGAATTATTTAAAATTGCAGTGATTTTATATTTGTCCAGTTTTATCACCCGTCATTATGAAACCATTAACGACATTAAAAAAGTTTGGTGGATTGCCATTGTGCCTGTTTTAGGAATGAGTTTAATTTATCTTACCAAAGACTTGGGTTCAGTGGTGGTGATTATGTGTATTATTATTGCCCTAATCTTAATGGCTGGTATGAAAATGAAATGGTTTGTTACGGTTATTTTAATTTCCTTGCCTTTGCTTATTGCTGCCGTTTTAACCAATTCCTACCGCATTAAACGCGTTACTTCTTTTATCGACCCACTGCAAGACGCTTTGGGCAAGGGCTATCAACTCACGCACGCACTATCCGCCGCAGGGCGTGGCGGATTAACAGGACAAGGCTTGGGCAACAGTTTGGAACGCTATTTACTGCCTGAAAGCCACACCGACTTTATCTCATCAATTATTGCCGAAGAATTGGGCTTACTCACCGTCATTGGTGTGGCAATGGTGTTTATTTGGTTGGTATGGCGTGCGATTAGCATTGGCAAACGCGCCCAAAATTTAAACGCCTTTTTCTCGTCCTATGTGGCGTATGGCGTGGCCATTTGGTTGGGCGTGCAAAGTTTCTTCCACTTGGGCGTAAATCTCGGCATGTTGCCCACCAAAGGCTTGACCCTGCCGTTTATTTCCTACGGCGGCTCGTCTATGTTAGCCACAATGGTCGCCATGACACTACTGTTGCGTGTGGATTACGAAAACCGCCGACTGTTAAGGGGGTATAAGGTATAACTTATTTCAGGCTGCCTGAAAGTTTGTAGGGTGGGCAACTTGTTGCCCACGCGTTTAATCTGAATTTTCAGGCTGCCTGAAAAAGAATTGATAATATTATGAAACACTATTTAACATTTATTTTGATGATTGTTTTATCATCTTTTTCTTTGGCGAAAACAGAACCTGTTTTTCCTGATATTGAATTGCCAAAATCACTTTCTTCTATTCAACAAGAAATAGAAAAAAATAATCAAGCCGTTTTATCTAAAATCACCAAAAAAGATGGTAAAACAATTTATTATTTTGGTAAAGAAAATGATAAAAATAAAGCCCCATTATTACCCAATAAAGAAAACGCATTTTATTATCGTATTATATTAGGAACAACCGATAAAGAAGAATGTGTCGTTCAAGACTTTTTTGTCAAAACAAATACTAAACAAGCAGAACCAATTATTGTCAGCAAAAACGATTGTCAAAATTTTTCTTCTTTCTATAATACAAATTTTTTGTATGATGAAAATAATAATTTAATTGATATATCTATAATAAAAATTAACAATAAAATAGTAACAACGATTGATTACATAAAACAATCTGATGAGTTTAGTGAATATAAACAAAAAATAGATTTTTCTAATCCAAATAAAGTAATTTATTTAAGTCAATGGAAACCAATAGAACCATTAAATATTAACGAACAAATAAAATATAAAAGTCCAATATATTTAAAAAAAGAATTAATATTAGACAATAAAAATATGCTTTATACTCGTTTTATGAATGGAGAAGTATCCAATAAATTTGAAAAAATTACTATTCAAAGTGCATTTAAGAACAATCAATTTTTATGGCAAGATAAATGGTATAACAGAGTTTATCAAAAACTCAAAGAAAAACATATAAAACATAGCAATGATATATGGGATAGAGATGATATAAAATTTGAAAAAATAGATATAGATGAAATTAAAAAAGAAATACAATTTTTTAAGGAAAAAATTAAATAAATATTTTTCAGGCAGCCTGAAAATAGAAAGACCATTATGAGCAAAACATTTTTAATCGCCGCAGGTGGCACGGGTGGGCATATTTTTCCTGCACTCGCAGTAGCACAATCCTTACAAAAACAAGGGCATAGCATTGTTTGGTTAGGCAGTGAAAACGCTATGGAAACGCGTTTGGTGCCAAAATACCATATTCCTTTGGAAACCGTTGCCATTAAAGGTATTCGTGGCAATGGCATCAAACGCAAGTTGGCTTTGCCTTTCACCTTAATCAAAACCATTATGGCAACCAAAAATATTATTCAAAAACATAATATTAGTGCCGTTGTGGGATTTGGTGGCTTTGTGTCTTTTCCTGCTGGTGTGGCAGCGAAATTATGTGGTATCCCTTTGATTATTCACGAACAAAATGCGGTTGCAGGCTTGTCGAACAAAACGCTTGCCAAAATTGCACGCAAAGTGCTGTTTGCTTTTCCGACTGCTTTTCCTGATAAGGCGGACGGCTTGGTGGGCAATCCTGTGCGTGCTGAAATTGCCGCAATGTCAGAACCTGCCGAACGCTTTGCTAATCGACAAGGCAGCCTGAAACTGTTGATTGTGGGCGGTTCTTTGGGCGCGAAAGTGTTTAACGAGCGGCTGCCTGAAATTTTAGCCGCCGTGCCTGAAACCCAACGCCCTGAAATCATCCACCAGTGCGGTAAAGACAATAGCGACACGGTAAAAAAACGCTATAATGAATTAGGCATAAACGCACAATGCGTTGATTTTATTGATGATATGCTATCAGCCTATGCCAACGCCGATTTTATTATCTGCCGAGCAGGGGCTTTAACGATTGCCGAACTTGCCGCCGCAGGTTTAGGCGGTATATTGGTGCCGTTTCCGTTTGCGGTTGATGACCACCAAACCCAAAACGCTCAATATTTGGTGCAAGGCAGCGCCGCTTTGTGCGTACCGCAACCTGAATTTACGGTAGAAAAAATCAGCAAACAAATCAGTGAATTAACTCGCGAACGCTGTTTAGAATGGGCGACTAACGCTCGACAATTAGCCAAACCACAAGCGGCTGATGATATTGCCGAAGCGGTTTTGAAATGTGTGCAATAGTTTTGACTTCACCTTACGGCTCGTCTAAACTTCGGTTTGATATAGTCAAACAACTTCAAAATGATAATGCGTAGGTGTCTTGCTGTATTCGTTTATACTGTCTTCGCCGCACCGTCTGTTATCCTTTTGAATTTGTTTGACGATAACTTCGTCATCTTTTTATGAATTTCATTCATAAAAGTTTGATACTTCGTATGAAACAAATCAGGCAGGCTGAAAAACAAAAGTAACTTATATGACTTTACAAAAAACACTGAATATTCAAGGCAATGCTGGCAACTTATCGTGTTTGCTTATGCAACCTGAACAAACGCCACAAGGGGTAGCCGTGATACTGCACCCCAATCCCTTGCACGGTGGTACTAATCAAAATAAAGTGGTGCAAACTGCGGCGAAAGCGTTGCTGCAAAAGGGCTTTTTGTGCATTTTGCCAAATTTGCGTGGCGTAGGTGAAAGTGCAGGACAACACGATTATGGCAAGGGCGAAACCGATGATGTGTTGTCGGTTTATGCGTTTTTGCAACAAAATTATCCGCATTTAATCAATAACTTCGTTTTGGGCGGTTTTTCGTTTGGTGGCTATGTCGCCTGCCGTGCGGCTCAAATTGTGCCACCGCAACGCTTGTTGCTGATTGGTGCGGCGGTTAAACGCTATGCTGAACCTGCCCCATTTGTGCCTGATATAAATAAAACTCTGTTTATTCACGGTGCAGACGATGAAGTGGTGTCGCTTAATCAAGTATTCGATTGGTGCGGCGAACAAAATTTGCCTGTGGTGGTTATTCCCAAGGCGTCCCATTTTTTTCACGGCAAATTATTGCCGCTGGCTGATACGATTGAACGCTTTATTTAAACTATGTTCAGGCTGCCTGAAAACAAAAAACCCTGCTTAAAGCAGGGTTTGTTTTTTAACCACAACAAATTAGAATTTAATGCCGATTTGCATGCCTGCACCTTTTCTGCGTCCGCCGAAGCCTTGGATTGAAGTGTCAATCTTGGCTTTGCCTGCTTTGATTGATACACCCAATTCGCCAATAGTTGTGCCACCTTTCACGGTTGGTGTGGGCAGCCTGAAACCTTGCCAAGACGCATTAGCTTTGCCATCAAATTCGTGTTCGTAAGCAACACCTGCGAAAATGTTGGCTTTGTCGCTGTCCGCATGCGTTAAACGAGTGCCTACGCGAACGCGTTGCGATTCAATACTGTCAAAGTGATAGGTCTCGCCACTGGTGAGTTTGGCATCATCAGATGATATGCGTGTGTACATATATTTGCCATACACATCAACGCTGTTTGTGTCGTTAATGTTCAGCACTTGTCCCACACCAAGACTGGCACTTAAATAAGTACCGTCTGTTTCGTAGGAAACGCTGTTGCCACCTGCGTGCGTAAAGTCGTTGGACGAATAGTCGGTTTCGGTTTTACCGCCTTTGACGCTACCTTGAACATACAAACCACTGTTAAATTTGTGGTTTGCTAAAACGCCTACGCCATAGTATTGGGTTTCGCCATCGCCACGAACGCCGTTGTCAAGGTAGGTGTCGTAATCGGCGGTGCCGTATTCGGCAAATACGCCTGCCAAGGTTGTGCCTGCACCTGATTTAATGTTGTGGGCATAACCTGCGTTGATATTTGCTCCTGTCATATCAATGTGGCTACCTGTTTTCACCATTTGATCATTGGCTGACGCATTGGCAAATGCTGAACCGCCATCAACTTCTTCGCTGATATTCATTGATGAATATAAATTGTTCAGGCTGCCTGAAAGGTTTTCAGACGCTTGATTGATAATGGTCGGTGCAACCAATCGTGCTTGTAACAGCGATTTGGTATCAGGGTTAATGGTGGTTGTTCTGCCGCCTGTACCAGCACCTGTACCAGTACCTGTTCCAGTGCCAGTTCCTGTTCCAGTGCCACCGCCTGCACCTGTGCCGCCACCTGTGCCAGTGCCACTGCCAGTTCCAGTGCCACCGCCTGTACCTGTACCGCCACCTGTACCAGTGCCGCCACCTGTACCAGTGCCGCCGCCTGTGCCAGTACCACCGCCTGTACCTGTACCGCCACCTGTGCCAGTACCACCGCCTGTGCCTGTGCCGCCGCCTGTGCCAGTACCACTACCTGTGCCAGTGCCGCCGCCAGTTCCAGTACCACCACCTGTGCCAGTGCCACCACCTGTGCCAGTGCCACCACCTGTGCCAGTGCCACCACCTGTGCCAGTGCCACC
>JAGBKK010000028.1 GCA_017934045.1 Neisseriaceae bacterium
AGAATGCGAATAATACGCCCCTTGTAAAAACTTGTCAAACCTTTTTTGAAAAAAAATTCATTAAATTTTACTCTCGCTTGATTTTTAAGAATATTTTGTTAGAGATAAAAATAAAATACGGAACTTTCAGGCTGCCTGAAAAGCAAAAACGCCTTTCAGGCAGCCTGAAATTATTTTGTCGTCCGATATTTGCCGATTGTTCTTAACAAATACGCCAACGCTTTTTCGTTGCCTGCGACAATGTTGCCGCTGTCTAACCAGCCGTTTTCGCCGTCAAAATCGGTTACCAAGCCGCCTGCTTCTTTGACGATAAACGCACCTGCGGCAATGTCCCACGCTTTTAAGTTGTATTCAAAAAAGCCGTCAAATCTGCCTGTGGCAACGCTGCATAAATCTAATGCGGCTGAACCTTCGCGTCTGGCACCTGCGGTGTCGGCAATGACTTGTTTTAAAATGGATAAATAGTCATCAATCATCGATTGATCCACCACAGGAAAGCCTGTGCCAATTAAAAATTCATTCAAATTCAATCGTTTAGAAACACGAATGCGTTTGTCGTTTAAGGTTGCTCCACTGCCCTTGCTTGCCACATATAAATCATTACGTTCAGGGGCAAACACCACGCCTTCAACAATTTTTCCTTTATGTAACAATGCCATAGAAATGGCGTATTGTGCGTGTCCGTGTAAAAAGTTGGTTGTGCCGTCTAATGGGTCGATAATCCATTCGTATTCGGGCGTTTTGGTGGGTTTGTCGATTGGTTGAATGCGGATTTCATCACCGTCTTTGACGGCACGCAAATAGCCGACTTCTTCGCTGCGAATAATGTGGTTGGGGTAAGCGGTTAAAAGTTCTTCGCTTAAAATGCGTTCTGATTCACGATCGATTTCGGAAACAAAATCGTTGGCTTGTTTTTGGTCTATGGTCAGCGTTTCCAAGTGGTTGGCGGCACGCGTCATCATTTTGGCAGAGTGGCGTGCGGCACGAATGGCAATGTTTAATATAGAAGACATTTTCAATACTCAAATCAGGTAAAATGCAGATTTTAAAATCTTTTGATTATAACGCAAAAATGGATACACTTCCGCAATCCCTGTCGCAAATTCACATTGTTTTATGCCGACCGTCTCACCCTGCGAACATTGGTGGGGCGGCAAGAGCGATGAAAACAATGGGATTATTTAATTTAACGATTGTCGCTCCGCAACTGATTGCCACGCCGATGACGCAAAATCCGCCTGAATACTTGTCCAATCAGGCGTTCAGGCTGCCTGATGAAAGTTATACGCTCGCATCTGGTGCGGTGGATATTTTGGACAACGCTCGCATTGTGCCGACATTGCAAGACGCATTAGGCGATTGTGTGGTCTCGTATGCCTTAACTTCACGCCGCCGCGAGTTGAATATTCCACCCAAAACGCCGCGTGAAGCCGTGCCTGAAATTTTATCTTTTGCAAATAAAAATCAACAAGTTGCGATTGTTTTTGGCAACGAACGCTTTGGTTTAGACATTAACGAAGTGGCATTGTGCAACCGTTTGATGACGATTAACGGTAATCCTGATTATTTTTCGCTCAATTTATCGCAAGCCGTGCAAGTGGTTGCGTACGAAATTTTTAGTCAAACTTCGTTTATAAACAATATCTTACAAACAGAAGAACAATTTGTTCCCCAAGGCGAAATTGACGGCTTGATCAGCCATTTTGACGAAATAATGAACAAAATCGGCTTTTTTGAACGCCGCAACAGCGAACGATTATTACGCAGAATCCGCCGCATTTTCGACCGCAACGGCTTGCAAAGAGAAGAAATCGACATTTTGCGAGGCTTCCTGAAAACCGTAGGGCAGAGAACGAAATAGTTTCCAGGCTGCCTGAAAATGATTTTGCCAATGATGATACAAAAAACCACTTTCAGGCTGCCTGAAAGATACCACTACCAAACAGGTAGATATAAATACACCAAGGCACAGTAGCACAGAAAACGAATACATAACAAGTAAAAAAGCTATGTTTTCAAGCATAAGCCCAACGCAACAATGTGTTATATGTCCGTTTTGCAGGAGTCTTTGTAAGTTTATCGACATTGGTTTAATGTGGCATCTAATGACATAATGATTTCACCTTTTCGATCCAAATAACGATATACCACGCGTTGTAAGCCTTGTTGTGCTGCTTGTGAAACTTCTGTGGTTGCACATAACATTTGGCGTAAATCAATTTGTTGATGAATATTATTTGCCATCGTGCGGCGTTGTTGTGGCGTGGGGTCATCATCAACTTTAAATTCAATAGTCAGCGTGTTACGGCGACAATCGGCATTTTGTACCACATATTGATATTTACCCGTATTGATGGGCTTTGACTGTGCTTGTTTCAGTTGTTGTACATAATCACGCCCAACCTTGCTATTACAAAAATCATTTGCCATGATTGGTGTAGATAGTAATACGGATATTATAAAAACTAATTTTTTCATTATGCTTACTCCTATAAGGTTTCAGGCAGCCTGAAACGCTTGGCGGTGGGTTAAAAACCCACCCTATATGATTATTTCAACACCGCCAAGCCGCCCAAATACGGACGCAAAGCCTGTGGTATATAAATACTGCCGTCTTGTTGTTGATGATTTTCCAACACCGCAACCAGAGCCCTGCCCACTGCCACACCTGAACCGTTTAAGGTATGCACAGGGCGGTTTTTGCCGTTTTCGTCTTTGAAACGAGCTTTCATTCGCCGTGCTTGGAAGTCTTCGCAATTCGAACAACTGGAAATTTCACGATACATATTTTGTGCAGGCACCCACACTTCCAAATCGTAAGTTTTTGCCGCCGAAAAGCCCATATCGCCTGTGCATAGCGTAATCACACGGTAAGGCAATTCCAACGCCTGCAATACGGCTTCTGCATGCCCCACCATTTCTTCCAACACTGCGTATGATTTTTCAGGCTCAACAATTTGCACCATTTCCACTTTATCAAACTGGTGCTGGCGAATTAAGCCACGCACATCTTTACCGTAACTGCCTGCTTCCGAACGAAAACACGGTGTATGAGCGGTAAGTTTAATTGGTAAGTCTTTGATATTCAAAACTTTTTCACGAACGGAATTGGTCAGCGTAATTTCCGCTGTGGAAATTAAATACTGTTCCTTATCGTTCTCTTCGCCGCCACACACCACGCGATACATATCTTCGGCGAATTTTGGCAACTGTCCTGTGCCATACAAAATTTCAGGATTGACAATATACGGCGTGTAATGCTCGGTATAGCCGTGTTGCGTGGTGTGTATATCCAACATCATTTGAGCCAATGCACGGTGTAAGCGTGCGACTGCCCCTTTCATCACCGTAAATCTTGCTCCTGCGAGTGCCGCTCCTGCGTCTGTATCCAAGCCCAAAGGCTTGCCTAAATCAATATGGTCTTTAATTTCAAAGTCATACGATTTTGGCGAACCCACTTTACGCACTTCTACATTTTCCGTTTCGTCTTTGCCCACTGGCACAGAAGAATGTGGCAGATTCGGAATAGACAACAAAATATTGTCTAATTGATTTTGTAACTCATTGTTTTCTTTTTCTAATTTGGCTAATTCATCGCCTAAATGGGCAACTTCTGCCATAATCTGCGTGGTGTCCTGACCTTGTTTTTTCAAGATACCAATTTGCTTGGAAGTGGCGTTGCGTTTGGCTTGCAACTCTTGCATCGCGGTTTGTTTTTCACGCCGTAGCGTTTCAATCGCAGTAAATTGTTGCGTATCCAAATCGAAACCACGCGTTTTTAAGCGTTGGCAAACTGTTTCTAAATCGCTGCGTAATAGTTGAATATCTAACATTTTGAATATTCCATTCTTAAAAAGGGGGTATTTTAATGCTTTTTTAGTGGTTTAGG
Source organism: Neisseriaceae bacterium (assembly GCA_017934045.1). Taxonomy (GTDB): domain Bacteria; phylum Pseudomonadota; class Gammaproteobacteria; order Burkholderiales; family Neisseriaceae; genus RGIG9985. The sequence continues at coordinate 3,890 of JAGBKK010000028.1, forward strand.
CTGCCTGAAAAAAATTAAGCAGTAATTCAGTTTGTCCTTGCATACTGCAATCTAATGATTTTTCAGGCTGCCTGAAAGATATTTTTTGAAAACTCTTCATAGAGAAAGGAAACAACAATGCGTTCATCAATCAAAAAAATGATTACCACAACCGCCATTGGGGTATTTGCTTTGTCAGGCTTAACTGCTTGTGTGGTGTCTAATGATCCTTATGTGAATACCGCTGCCACTGCTGCTGTAACGGCTGGTGCAGTGGGTATGTTGCTGTATGCGGTTAATGACGGTTATTACTACGACCAAGATTACAACCGTATGCCACGCAATTATCGTCCAGCACAAAATGTGCAAGTCGTGCGTGTGAATAATATTCACGAATATCGCCGCTCTCACCCACGCCCAACGGTTGTTCATCATCATCACACACAACAAGCACCACAATATCGGCAAAATCGTCCTGCACGAACACCTGAACATGTTTGGCGAAACGATAATGCACATCGTCCAACACCTGTGCGACATCATCGTTAGCCAATATAATCCCAATGAAATTCATTGGGATTTTTTTCTCCCATAAAAAACGCCACATTTCTGTGGCGTTTGTTTTAGCGTACAAAACCCTTATTTAGCAGACGCATCAACGCGGTCGCGGAGTTCTTTGCCTGCTTTGAAATGGGGAACATTTTTGGCTGGTACTTTGACGCTTTCGCCTGTTTTGGGGTTGCGACCTACGCGTGCATCGCGTTTTTTCAAGTCGAAACTACCAAAGCCACGAATTTCAATGCGGTCGCCTTTGGATAAAGAACGAACCATGCTGTCAGAAATGATTTTGACGCTTTTGTTGATGTCTTTGGCAGAAATGGTTCTGCCGCCTAATTCGGTGTAGCGTTCAACTAAACGCCCCATTAAATCGGATTTTGTCATAAGAGATCCCCTATTTTGGTTACGCTTCTTCGTCTTGAACGCTACTTAATTTGGCTTTCAAGAGATCGCCTAAACTGGTTGTTCCTGCATTCACATTACTGTTAGCAGAAACGGCTTTCAACGCTTCGCTTTGTTCTTTCGCGTCTTTGGCTTTAATCGACAGGCTAATACCACGATTTTTGCGATCTACCGCAATAATCACGGCTTCCACTTCATCACCTTCTTTCAGGTGATTACGCACATCTTCCACACGGTCGCGGGAAATTTCAGACGCACGCAAATAGCCTTCCACATCTTCTGCCAATTCAATCGTTGCCCCTTTGGCATCGACTGCTTTAACAACGCCTTTAACAATCGCACCTTTGTCGTTGGTGCTGATGAAGTTACCGAATGGGTCGCCTTCTAATTGTTTAATGCCCAAAGAAATGCGTTCTTTTTCAATGTCGATAGCAATGATAACCGCTTCAACTTCATCGCCTTTTTTGTATTTACGAACGGCTTCTTCGCCATTTTCCGTCCAAGACAAATCAGACAAATGAACCAAACCATCAATGCCGCCGTCCAAGCCGATGAAAATACCAAAATCAGTGATGGATTTAATCGCACCCTTGATTTTATCGCCTTTACTGTGGCTTGCAGCAAATTCTTCCCAAGGATTAGGCTGACATTGTTTCATACCCAAAGAGATACGGCGGCGGTCTTCGTCAATTTCCAAAATCATTACTTCGACTTCATCGCCTAATTGTACCACTTTGCTGGGGTGAACATTTTTGTTTGTCCAGTCCATTTCAGAAACATGCACCAAGCCTTCGATGCCTTGTTCAATTTCCACAAACGCACCGTAGTCGGTTAAGTTAGACACTTTACCGAACAAGCGAGTTTGTACAGGATAACGGCGTGCTAAATCCACCCACGGATCATCGCCCAACTGTTTCAAGCCCAAAGACACACGCGATTTTTCTTGGTCGAATTTCAAGACTTTGGCTTCCACTTCTTGACCCACTTCCAACACTTCGGACGGGTGTTTCACGCGTCGCCAAGCCAAATCGGTAATGTGCAACAAGCCGTCAATGCCGCCCAAATCAACGAATGCACCGTAATCGGTGATGTTTTTGATTAAGCCTTTAACGATTGAACCTTCTTGCAAGCGTTCCATTAAGGCTTCGCGTTCTTCGCCCAAGGTTTCTTCCAACACGGCACGGCGAGAAACCACCACATTGTTGCGTTTTTTGTCTAATTTAATGACTTTAAATTCAATTTCTTTGCCTTCGTAGGCAGAAGTATCTTTAATCGGACGAACATCAATCAAAGAGCCTGGCAAGAAAGCACGAATGCTGTTGATTAACACCGTCAAGCCGCCTTTAACGCGACCGCTGATTAAGCCTGATAAGATTTCACCACTTTCCATAGCTTCTTCCAAAGCCACCCAGTCTTGGGCACGTTTGGCTTTTTCGCGAGAAAGTTTGGTTTCGCCGAAACCATTTTCAATGGATTCAATGGTTACGGTAACAAAATCGCCGACTTTAACTTCTAATTCACCGTTATTGTTTTTGAATTCAGCCACATCAATTAAGGCTTCGGATTTCAAACCAGCATTCACGGTTACGAAGTTGTTGTCGATATTCAAAACTTCGGCGGTAATCACTTCGCCGACAGTCATTTCTTGGGTTGCGGAATATTCTTCCAGAAGTTGTGCAAAATTTTCCATAAAAAACAAAAATCTAATTAAGCGTGAAACAGGCAACGCTTGGGGGTTAAGGTTATCAAAAAATCCACCCACCTGTTTCGAGTGGATTACGCGGTTTTTCAGGCAGCCTGAAAAAGGCTGCCTGAATGATAAAAAAAACGGTGCATTATATCTTATTTTTTGATTTATGGGAATTTTTTAAAAACAAAAGTTTCAGGCTGCCTGAAAGTTAATTGCGATTATTTTTCCACTTGCCGATATAAATCCAAAACTTTTGCCACCGTTTCATCAATGGTTAAGTGAGAAGAATCAATTAAATAAGCATCTTCTGCTTGTTTGAGTGGTGCAATAGCACGGTTTTTGTCTTTTTCGTCGCGTTGTTCAATGTCAGACAGAATTTGTTGAAATTCAGAAGTATCCAAAGCAACGCCTAATTGTTTAGCACGCCGTTCGGCTCGAATTTGTGCGGTTGCGGTTAAGAAAATTTTTAATACGGCATTAGGAAAAACCACGGTTGCCATATCACGACCGTCTGCGACCAAGCCTTGTGATTTGGCAAAATCGCGTTGGCGTTGCAATAAGGCGGCGCGAACTTTGGGCAGTGCCGCAATTTGACTGGCAAGCAAGCTGATTTCTTCGCTGCGAATTTTGCCTGCCACATTGTTGCCATTCAAAAAAATATCGCCATGATGAAACATCACAGGCAAATGCGTGGCTAAATCTGCCACAGCGTCTTCCTTTTCAGGAGAAACGCCTTGTTGCGTCATATATAAAGCGGTTAAACGATATAACGCGCCTGAATCCAAATATGCCCAACCTAATGTTTCAGCCACGCGTGCCGCAACCGTTCCTTTACCAGACGCTGATGGTCCATCAATCGCAATTACTGGATATACCATAATGTGTTTCCTATTTCATATTTCAGGCAGCCTGAACGCATTTATTTTACAGGGTTTTCAGGCTGCCTGAAAAGAGTTTTTGCGTTGTCATTATTTTGGATTTGCCACGATTAAGATGTTTATTTTATTCTTCATTCTTCCGCCATAAAATAATCAATTTGCCCGAATGTGCCACTAATTGTGCGTTTAAGCGTTCGCAAAATGTTTGTGCAAATTCAATTCGTTCTTTTCTATCGTCATTACGCACACGAATTTTGATAAGTTCGTGAGCTTTTAAGGCAATATCCGCTTCACGCACCACTGCGTCTGTTAAACCGTTTTGTCCAATAATCACCACAGGTTTTAAGGCGTGTGCTTGTGCTTTTAAGGCTTGGCGTTGTTTGGGGCTTAAAGTTTGTTGGTTCATTTACAATACAATTTCATTAAAATACGCTATTTTACTCGCAGTTCATTTACAATATGCGGTTTATTTTATCTTTCAGGCTGCCTGAAAATTATATTCAAATGAGTAATCCGCCCAAAAAAAACCGCTCCAAAACTTCACAAGCGTGGCTCAATGAGCATGTCAATGACCCTTTTGTGCATTTGGCACAAAAAGAAGGTTACCGTGCCAGAGCCGCTTATAAGTTATTAGAAATCAACGAAAAATACAATTTATTGCGTCCGAATATGACCATTGTCGATTTGGGTTCGGCACCAGGTTCATGGTCGCAAGTGGTGGCAAGAAAATTAGGCAAATCGGCAACAGTGTTTGCGTTAGATATTCTGCCGATGGACGAAATTGACGGCGTAACATTTATTCAAGGTGATTTTCGTGAAGACGCTGTTTTGCAACAATTAGAAAACGCCGTGGGCGAAAACGCGGTTGATTTGGTGATTTCCGACATTGCCCCCAATATGAGCGGCAACACGGTAACCGACCAAGCGAAAAGTTTTTATCTCTCTGATTTGGCTTTGGACTTTGCCCGCAACCATTTGAAAGACGGCGGCGATTTTTTAATCAAAGTGTTTCAGGGTGCAGGTTTTAACGAATATATACGAGCGTTAAAATCGTCCTTTGCCAAAACCATATCGGTCAAACCCAAAGCATCAAGAGGGCGTTCAAACGAAATTTATTTATTGGGGCGTGGCTTTATCCGTTAAAAGAAACCCATGTATGTGTCTATATAAAAAATGGCAACAAGTGTAGGAAAAACAATTTATTGTCTATGCTGTTGTCATTGTTCAGGCAACCTGAAATCGTTTTGTTGTTATTTTTATCACAAAGTATAAAAATATTCCAAAAATCACCATTTTAGCGTGGGCAACAAGTTGCCCACCATACGCTCGCTGGGGGCAAAGCGTCCGATATATTGCATTGTTTTTTATATAAAAATTTTAATAAATTAAATTAAGCCAATCGCTTTTTTGAAAAAATACTCTATAAATAGCCAAAATATAAGTATATTTAATATACCTATACTAAAAAATCCGCATGACATTACAAACCAATTTCTAAAATCAGTTATTTGATTAATAAAAAGTTCTAAATCTTGTAAAAACATTATAACTGCACCATAAGTAACAAATAACATTACTAATGTTCCTATAATTGCAAATATGGTATTCATATTTTTAATAATAGAACAACTTAAAAGCGGACGAATAAAAATAAACATTAAAAACAATCGAACAAATACAGAAATAATAAAAATAATATAAATAAAAAATATACTTTCAGCCATATAAGCATACTGATTAAATGGAGTATTAACAGGACTGCCTTCGTCCTTTGTTGTTATATTACTGATAGTAAAAAAATTCTCGTCATATTTAGGCGGTGTGTTACTCGTATAATTTTGCAAAATATCCGCAATATGTTGTGTTAATGGATTAGAAATCAATAAACTGTGGTCAATATTTATCAATACTGTTAAACAAAATAATTCAATTAACAAATATTGAAAAAATAAATTTGTTGCAATTCTTTTTACTTTGCTCATTGTAATAATCAGAACACCATTTTTTTTGATTGTTCTTCCATATTCTACTTTTAATTCTCGTTCTAAATCTCTTCTTTCTTCTTTTGATAAAAGATTAAGTCGCATTTCTACTTCTTTTTCATCTCGATAAGGAGATAAAAATTCACCAATCAAAGGATAAAGCAACTTCGGAGCATAAACCAAAAGCACAGCAAAACCGATATACAACAAACCGCCCACCATTAAACGAGCGTTGCCGTTAATACCCATTTCTCGTGGCAAGGGCAGAATAAAAAACGCACCTGCTAATACAATTAAATAACAAACCACCAAATATTGCAGACGCAAATAATAAACCGATGATTTGGTGTAAATATCAACAATATCTCGTTGCAAACTCATTTTTACTTCCTAAAACAATCTTTCAGGCTGCCTGAAAAACAAACCGCCGTAGGGTGCGTTCTCCCCTACGGCGTTATGGTTGATACAGGTTAATCCACATTCACCCGAATACCTGATGACGCTTGTTTTTGGTTTTTCACAATTTGCATACCAGCGGCAACCAAACCGCCCATATCGGCAATGTTGGCAGGCATAATCAAAGTGTTGCCTTCTTTGGCTAATTTGCTAAATGCTTCCACATATTGTTCTGCCACTTTCAAATTCACCGCTTCCATGCCACCAGGTTGCTTGATGGATTCTGCCACCGTGCGAATAGCGTCTGCGGTGGCTTGTGCCACCAAACGCAAGGCTTCGGCTTCACCTGCGGCACGATTGATTTGTGCGGTTTTTTCACCTGATGATTGATTTACCAACGCTTGTGCTTCACCTTGTGATTTTTGAATGGCGGCTTCTCGTTCACCGCTTGCCAAGTTAATTTGCTCTTGTTTCACACCTTCGGATTTGGCAATCACTGCGCGTTTTTCGCGTTCGGCGGTGATTTGTGCTTGCATGGCGTGCAAAATCGCTTGTGGCGGCACTAAATCCTTGATTTCATAACGCAAAACTTTCACGCCCCACGAAACAGCCGCTTCGTCCAACGCCGACACCACCGCACGGTTAATATCGTCTCGTTCTTCAAAAGTTTTGTCCAACTCCATGCGACCAATCACCGAACGCAAAGTAGTTTGAGCCAACTGCGTAATCGCCAACACATAATTGCTTGAACCGTATGATGCTAATTTTGGGTCAGTTACTTGAAAATAAATAATGCCATCAACAGTCAGTTGCGTATTATCACGCGTGATACACACTTGGCTGGGAACATCTAACGGAATTTCTTTCAAAGTATGACGATACGCCACCTTGTCCATAATCGGCACCAGCCAACGCAGTCCAGGTGTCAGTGTTCGATAATACCGCCCCCAACGCTCCACAATATACGCTTCTTGTTGCGGCACCACCTTAAAGGTTTGAAAACCAATCACCACCACAACTGCTAAAAAAATCAAAGGGATAATTGCACCCGACATTTTTCCACTCCTTAAAAAATGAGTTAAACAATGAATGGCTTGTTAAAAAGCGTTTTATTCTATCAAAAATGACATAGTCGTTGGCAATTTATCGATTGACAAATGATTAAGTCAATGAAACCTTTCAGGCTGCCTGAAAAGAAAATCTTATATAATGTTTGTTTTAATAAACAGGAACACAAAATGAAATGGACTGATACGCAACGCATTGCCGAATCGTTAGCCGATAACCACCCCCATATCAACCCCAAAACCGTTCGTTTTACGGATTTGCGTGATTATATTTTAGCTTTGCCTGATTTTAACGACAGCCCAGAACACTGTGGCGAACGCATTTTAGAAGCCGTTCAGCAAGCGTGGATTGACGAAGTGGATTGACTGTTTAACCACGCAATCAATTTCTCATTGGCACTTTTTTGGCTGAATAAATAGGCTTGCCATTGTTGTTGTGCATTTTGCCATTTGTTAAAATTTTCAAATAAAATCATAAAGTTCTGCGTTCTTTCTGTATCGCTTAAAACCACTGCTCCGTTGAGTTCATCAGATAAACGAGCGTGTGCTTTTACCAATTCAGGTGGAAAATACGCATACACTTTTTGCCAAAAAGCGTGCAGTTTTGCAATATGTGCTTGATTTTCTTGGGGATAAATATGCCAAAAAAAGGGCTTACCTGTGTATTGCGTTCGCACAAAACTGTCTTCGCCACGCACCACAATAAAATCAAATTGTGCTAATAAATCATCAAATTGCGATTGTGGCACAAACACCGCTTGGCGATAGCAAGCATTATTTTCAGGCAGCCTGATTTGATTGCCTGCCAAAGAAACCGTCATATTGGGCATTATTTTTTGCCAACAAGCAAACCATTTTTGCCAAGTGTTTGAAGAATAAGCAAAAATATAGGTTTTCAGGCTGCCTGAAACAGGTTTGGCTGCCGTGGGCAATAACGATTTTTCTCGCAACAAACCACCACTTTTTTCTGAAAAACCCATAAAATAGAAATACTTATTTGCACCATTCGCTTGCAAAGACGGCAACAAGTGCATATCTTCTGCCCAATTTTCAGCAGTTAAATATTCCCAATTTAGCCATAATGCTTTGTTTTGTAAAATAATTTCTTTAACAAAATCAGGCAATTCACAAGCAAATGTTTCAATCACTAAATCAGGATTCGGCATATTTTTCAGGCTGCCTGAAAGTGTGTGTTCATCATTCCATTGTATTATATTGATTTGATTAACTTTTTGTTGAATTGCTTGATGATTTAATTCAGGCAACAGGCGACCCAGTGTTGTAAAATTGTCAATCACCAACACCATTTGACACGACAAATCGTGTTGTAAATTTTTTGCCAATCGCCACGCCACGCCTGCATCACCAAAGTTGTCGATAACACGACAAAAAATCCACACAGTTGTTTGATTTAAATCACACATATTTTGCTTGACTTTTGCCTAACAATCCGATTTTTCCCAAAAGTTATGCACCGCAATAATGACTAACATAATCAATAAAAAAAATCGATAAATAAAAACGCTATACAATCAAATACTTTACATAACTATTTGATTTTTAATTAAATATTTTTAATGCTCACTTTTTAGACAAAGGGAAAAAAGCCTATAAAAAACAAAGTTTAGAAAGCGTCATTCACAACTTATCCACAGGGTTATCCACAAAATTGTGGATAACTTTTTAGCCTTATTTTTCAGCCGAACGACCGTAAAATTTTGTACCAATTTTAATGCTGTCCAAGCCCTTTTGACGGCGATATTCATTACTGTCTCGCAAGGAATAAACGCAACCGCAATATTCTTGCTGATAAAATTGCTCGTCTTTGCTGATTTCAATCATTCTTTGCGAGCCGCCTTTTTTCCGCCAGTTGTGATCCCAAAAAATTAAATCAGCATAATGACTGGCGGCACGCAGACCACAGTCATTCACTTGCTGCAAGTCTTTCCAACGCGAAATGCCTAATGAAGTGGCAAACACCGCAAAACCGTTCTCGTGTGCAAATAACGCCGTGCGTTCCAAACGCATATCAAAGCACATGGTGCAACGCAAACCTCGTTCAGGTTCAAACTCCAAGCCTTTGGCACGCAAAAACCACTCATCGCTGTCGTAATCCGCATCGACAAACGGCACACCGTGTTTTTTCGCATATTCAATATTTTCATTTTTGCGTAATTCGTATTCACGGCGTGGGTGAATATTGGGATTATAAAAAAACACCGTATAATCAATATTTGCATTACATAATTGCTCCATAATGCTGCCTGAACACGGAGCACAGCAAGAATGCAATAAAATTTTTTGATGCCCATTCGGCACAATTAAAGAATTGTTCATTTGAATTTTGGAATATATTTTAAATAGTTACGACATTCATATACATTAAAATCATATGTTTTATCACCCAAATATAACCAAGTATAATACGATAAAAATGTTATGGTTAAAGTGGCTATTAAAAATAATAAAAAGAAAAAGAATGCACGACTTCGTCTATCAATTTTTAATAAATGAAACGGCAGATTTGCGATAAAAAAACCAATACAAGTTAAAAAGAATAAAGTGAATAAAACAATCAATAACTGCACAGCAGTTGTGTAATATTGATAACGAGCAGCATTTTTTACTGCATTAACAAAAGGTTGCCAATACGCTTGAAAATTACACACGCCTTTTATCATAGCTACATACAAAAGATATGTGGCTAACCACACAAATATAAATTTCAAGAAATTTTTCATAACTATTTGAATAATATTAAGATTTCAGGCAACCTGAAAGATTTATCGACTAAATCAAAGAATGGTGCGGATAGAGAGACTCGAACTCTCACGCCTTGCGGCGCCAGAACCTAAATCTGGTGCGTCTACCAATTTCGCCACATCCGCTAAAACGCTGAATTATACAATAGCCGATTATGCTATGTGTAAAAAATTATCACGATAATATTTCATCTCTTCGATACTTTCCAAAATATCGCCCAAGGCTTGGTGGGCTCCTTTTTTTTCTACGCCTTTAAATACAGTCGGATTCCAGCGGCGTGCTAATTCTTTTAAAGTGGAAACATCTAAATTGCGATAATGAAAGTAACTTTCCAAACGCGGCATATATTTCAGCAAAAAACGGCGATCTTGATGAACACTGTTGCCACACAAAGGTGTGGCTTTTTCAGGCAGCCACTGTTTGAGTTTGGCAAGTAATATGTCTTCGGCTTGCTCCTCGTTAATGGTGGATTGTTTGACGCGTTCAATTAAGCCTGTTTTGGTGTGTGTGGTGGTATTCCATTCGTCCATTGTGCTTAATAATGCGTCAGACTGGAAAATGGCAATCGATTCGGTTTGATCAACAATGTTCAAATGAATATCGGTAATCACCAAAGCGGCTTCAATAATGCGGTTGGTCTCGGGGTTTAAGCCCGTCATTTCTAAATCTATCCACGCTAAATAATTTTTGTCTTGCATAAGGAAATTATTCTTTCTATTAAAATTCAGGCAGCCTGAAAACAAACAGTTCAGGCTGCCTGAAAAATCATTCATCATTAACGACAACGAGCTAAATCTTCGTAAAATTCTTTATGAATAACAGTACCGTTTTCTTCGCAATACACACGATGAGTGAGTTTCTCGGTGATTTTATTGTAATCGGCAGCAACATACATCGTGTTTTTGCCACGAACGCCATCGCCAATCAGTTTGAATAAATAACGGCGGAATTGTTTGCATTCTTCGTCCTTACATTTGGTCATTGGGGCATCTTTGCTTTTGGACATAGAAATATCAATGACATGCTCTACGGTACGACCCACAATTTGATCATTGCTTAATTCCCAAGTGGCTTTATCGCGGACACTCATCCAATTCGCACCAAAATAAGTGGCTGTCCAAAAGGCAATTACGCCCAAAACAATGCGTACAGGCCATTTGATTCGCTGTTCAAAACTGCTGTAACTTTGGTCGATAAGCCGTTCATCAATCGCCATACTTACTATAACCTCATAATTTAATTATATTTTTTGTCTGCGATGACTGCCTGATACTATATCAAACAAAAACAGACGACAATCCAACTTGCCATTATACAGGGGAATTTTGCGTTTTGGCAAAAGTCGCATAATTTTGGGCAGTTCGCGGTCGGCGGTGAAAAATCCTGCCGTCCAACCTGCAAATTGTTGTTTTAAGCACGCTGCCCATTGTGGATACTGTTTCTGCACAATTTGCTGTGTTTCCAAGCGTTCGCCATACGGAGGATTGGTGAGTAATAATCCAGCCGCATTGGGTAATAAATTATCGCACGGAAAATGGGCTGCCTGAAAGTTTATATCCTTTGCTACACCTGCGTTTCTGGCATTTTGCGTGGCGATTTTAACCATTTTTTCGTCTTTATCAAATGCAAAAATGTGATGCGGTGCGTCAATAATGGCTTGTTGGGCTTGTTGGTGTATTTTTTGCCACAAGGCAGCCTGAAAATGATTGAATTTTTGAAAAGCAAAATCACGATTTAAGCCTGTGGCTTGATTTTTGGCAATCAACGCGGCTTCAATAGCAATCGTGCCACTGCCTGCCATAGGATCAAAAAATGCTTGATCGCCATTAAAACCCGCCAACAATAATAAACCTGCTGCCAAGTTTTCTCGCAATGGAGCCACCCCCTGCCCTTGCCGATAACCGCGTTTAAACAACGGTTCGCCCGAAGTGTCTAAATAAATACTTACCGTTTTTTTATCTAAAAATACGGCAATTTTTATATCAGGATTATCCTTATCAACAGACGGTCGTTCGTTATATTCTTCACGAAAACAATCACATACTGCGTCTTTGACACGCAAAGCAGCAAAATTCAAACTTTTCAAAGGCGAACCCATACTTTCTATGCTGATTTTGAATGTGTGTCTAACGCTAAACCACAAAAACCACGCCACACTTTTGGCTGTGCGATAAATATCGTCTTCGTTGCGATAAGGCGAATGTGCCACTTGCAACAGCACTTTGGAAGCCACTCGACTGTGCAAATTCAGGCGATAAATATCTGCCAATGTGCTGTTTTCTAAACGCACAAAACCATTGCCAACAATGGCATTTTTGCCCACAATGGTGGCAATTTCTGTGGTTAAAACGCTTTCTAAACCACGCGGACAGGTAAGCACAATAGAAAAATCAGTCATAAGGCAGGCTAATAAAAAATTAAATGTATTTCACTTCAATAATTTCGTATTCTTTCACGCCTTTGGGAGCGGAGATTTCTGCCACTTCGCCCTCTTCTTTTCCGATTAAACCGCGTGCCAAAGGTGAGCCTACGGAAATTTTGCCTAATTTAATATCTGCTTCGTCTTCGCCCACAATTTGATAAGAAAATTGTTCTTCGGTATCGCAATCTTCCACCAATACGGTTGCACCAAACACCACTTTGCCTTCGGCGTGAATTTCCGCAGGGTTAATAATATGGGCGTGGGCAAGTTTATGTTCGCATTCGGCAATGCGACCTTCTACAAAGGCTTGGCGTTCTTTGGCTGCGTCATATTCGGCGTTTTCGGACAAATCGCCATGCGAACGAGCCTCAGCAATAGCGGCAATCACTTCGGGACGCACTACGCTTTTTAAATGGGCTAATTCTTCTTTCAGTTGTTTGGCACCATTCACGGTTAAAGGAATTTTTTGCATATTTATGTATCCTAATAAGAAAACAAAAAGGCAAGCCGTTTGTCTCAACGGCTTGCAAAACTTCGCAGTATTTTAACACAAGGAAAAAATCGTGTTGGTCTTTTTTCAGGCTGCCTGAAACCTTGCCACACACATTTCAAATGCCGTTTGAATGGCGGCTTTCAGGCTGCCTGAATGGGCTTTGCCTGTTCCTGCCAAGTCTAATGCCGTGCCGTGATCGACCGAAGTGCGAATAAACGGCAAGCCTAATGTAATATTTACGCCGTTGCCAAAAGAAGCGTATTTCAACACAGGCAAGCCTTGGTCGTGATACATTGCCAAAACCGCATCGCCTTTTTCCAAGATAAACGGCTGAAAAACCGTGTCCGCAGGGTATGTTCCTGATATATTTAACCCTTTGTTTTGTAAGTCTTTTATCAAGGGATTAAGCCAGTCGATTTCTTCACGCCCTAAATGTCCATTTTCGCCTGCGTGTGGATTTAAGCCACAAATCAATAAATGCGGATTGTGTATGCCAAATTTATGCTGTAAGTCATTGAGTGTAATACGAATAACGCTTTCTAATAAAGGCGGATTCAATGCGTCTGCCACTTGCCGTAAGGGTAAATGCGTGCTTGCTAATGCCACACGCAAACCGCCGCCTGCTAACATCATCACCACTTGGCGTGTGTTGCTGATTTTCGCTAAATATTCAGTGTGTCCTGAAAACGGTTCAGGCTGCCTGAAACCTTCGTTGATAATGCCTTTGTGCAAAGGTGCGGTTACCATAGCGTGAAAACGCTTGTCCTGTATGCCTTGATAGGCAATATCAAGCAAGCGAATCACATATTCTGCATTTGCGGGATTTAACACGCCCGCCGTGCAAGGGGCGTTGAGCGGACAATGCAAAACGCTTAATTTTTGTGGATTTTGTGCATTGTATTCAGGCAGCCTGAACGATTTTTGCAACATTTCCGAGCGTTCTTGTAACAGATTTTTATCAGCCAAAATCACCACATTGCAAGGGAGTTTGTCGGCTTCTAAATCCAAACAAATATCTGCCCCAATGCCAGCAGGTTCGCCACAGGTAATGGCAAGTGTTATGTTGTTCAATTTCTCATCCTTTCAGGCTGCCTGAAACTATGCGGCGAGTACATTCATATATTGCAACGCCACGCTTTGGGTGATTAGGTCGATTTCGCCTACGCGTAATTTCATCAATGTGCGTGGCAGAATGTCAATCGGAATGCCTGTCGCACGAGCAACCAACGGCAAGCCGTCTATGCGAACCAAATCGCCTTTCAGCAAAGTGGCAGTCAATTCGGTAATCGCATTCTGTTGCAAATACACCAAACTCCAATAGCGTTCCATTTGTTGTTGAAAGTCTTTATATGCGGTGTAAGCGGTTTCAAAATCACGCACGGCGGCAAACAGTTGATTGTCGTTTTTGTCAAAGCGTGGGGCGTATTGTTCACCATCAATCAAGGAAATCAGTTGTTGTTGATTGATAAAATCAGTCGCACGCCGCAGGGGCGAAGTGTGCCACGCATAGTGCGATACGCCCAAGCCGTCATGCGGCGATGATTGCGTAGTCAGCCGCACTTGCCCTTTGGGTTCTTGCACCCTGAAAATACCGCCCACACCTGCCTGATCCAACATTTCTGCCCAAGTTTTGTTGGCTAAAATCATCATTTCGCCCACCACCGTGTCAATCGGTGCGTCTCGCTCTCTTTTAATCGGCGTAACAATGCCATTTTCATCGACTTCCACCGAATATTCATAACGAATTGGTGCGTCTTCTTCGTATTTACCCCGTTGTTTTTGCAAGGCAATGGCAATTTGCCACAGCGTTTTTAATTCGGCGTGAAAATCAAATTTATCGTCATCATCTTTCAGGCAGCCTGAAAGACGATTGAAAAACGGTTCAATTTCTTGAATACGCAGGTTTTTTTCTATCCACACTTGTTCGATTTTCGAGTGTGGCAAGCCTACAAATTGTGCGTTTTCATCTAAATCAAAATACACGCTCACGCACGGACGATAGCCGTTTTCGTCCAAACTAAACGCACTAATCCAGTTTTCAGGCAGCATGGTGATTTTGCCTGTGGGAAAATACACCGTGCTTTGGCGTTGATGAATGATTTTGTGAATCGCATCATTGGCAGACAATGTGGGTGCGGCAATGTGAATGCCCAACTGCCAGCCGTTATCGATTGGCGTTAAACTTAAAGCGTCATCAATTTCGGTGGTGGCAATATCGTCAATTGAAAACGCTTTGATATTTTCGGCAACGGGCAAATTTTGCGGTTGTTCGCAAGCAATTTCAGGAAAATCAATACCTTGTTCAAAATGATTTAACACAAAACCGTCCAATAAATATTGTGGCAAAGACGACACGCCCCCTGTTTTTTGTGCCAATTCAAACGGCGTGTATTTCAAGATTTCGGCGGCTTTAATAAATGCTTTATATTCAATCGTTTGCTTATCAGGCGTATGCAGAATTTTGGGCAATACCACCGCAATATTTTCAGGCAGCCTGAACGATTTAAGTTCTTCAATCCATTCTGCCATTTGAGCGTCTTGTTGTTTTTTGCGTTCAATCGCCGCCAATGCTTGTTTGAGCGTTTCTTCGGGAGCGGCTTTGAATACCCCTTTGTTTTTCTTATAAAAATACATAGGTGCGGCATAGAGAGCAATCAGCGTTGCTGCCAACTCGCTTTTGTTAGGTTTCTGCCCAAAATATTCGCCAGCGGCGGCTTCGGCAGTAAATTCACACTCGCCCACCACTTCCCACAGCAAGGGAATATCAATTTCACTTGCCTGCTGTTGGGCGTTTTCCAAAAAAGCAACCGCGTCCGTATCAAATTCCACAAACACATTATTGGCTTTAATTTTGACGCGTTTGCCGCCCACCGTGTCCGCCTGATAAGACGCATCGTTTTTTTGAATGATACTCGCAACTTTAAATTGACCCGATTCTTCGTAAAAGATATTCATATTTTCTATTTAATGAAATAAGTTAATGATTTTTCAGGCTGCCTGAAATGATTTTTTAAAACGGCTTAAATAAAACCAAATACAATTCAATCAACAACAAAAACACAGGGATTTCATTGAATATACGAAAGAATTTGTGGCTTTTGGTGTTATTGCGTTGTGCAAATTTTTTCAAATGAGATTTACAAATATGTTGATAACCCAACAAAAAAACGCCCAATAAAGTTTTGGGGTGCGTCCAGTAATTGCCTGAACCTGTCCATGCAAAGGTGTGAAAAACAATAATCACCCCAAACAACAACGCCAAATAACCCATCGGTGCCATAAAGCGATACAAACGCTGTGCCATACCCAACAGGCGGTCATATTCAGGCGATTGCTTATCCACACTTGCCAAATTCACAAAAATGCGTGGCAAATAAAACAAGCCTGCAAACCAAGAAATAATCAAAAAAATGTGAATGAGTTTAAGCGTTAAATACATTTTAATCACTGCCTACAAAACAATAAGCCGTTATTGTAACAAAAGATAAAGCCTTTCAGGCAGCCTGAACAACACGCTGCATATCGATTATAATCTTTCCTTTTAACCAACCGATGAAAGGACTGTCCAATGAAATTAGTTTCTCCTGAATTTACTGCTGGGCAAATGTTGCCTTTGTCGTTTCAAGCCGACCAAGAGAATGCTTCGCCTGAACTACGCTGGGACGAAGTGCCGCAAGGTGTAAAAAGTTTTGCGGTGGCAATGCACGACCCTGACGCACCCACAGGCGGTGCAGGTTGGTGGCACTGGTTTGTGTATAATCTGCCAGCTGAAACGCGTTCTTTGCCGCACAATGCGGGTGATATTTCAGGTAGCCTGTTACCACAAGGAGCGGTTACTTTGGCAAATACCAATAACGACAAGGCGTACGGCGGTTGCTTGCCTCCTGTGGGCGATCCTGCTCATCGCTATATATTCACCGTATATGCTATGGACAAGGTTTTGGACGAAAGCGATATTCCGCCCAACGCCCAAACTTCGTATGTCGGCTTTGTGGTGAATGCACATTGTATTGATAAAGCAACTTTAATGGCTTATTATGAAAGAAAATAGTCAATAAAAACAAGACAATAATTTTGGATAATGTTGGCAAAAAAATGTTAAACACAAAATTTGTTGTTTTTTTGCGTTCTTCAACATTATCCATTGATGAGTGCGATATGCAAGCGGTATAAAATAAATTTATAATAAAATCAATAAGTTGCAAAATAAAAGGTGAAGAAAAAAACCGCTTGGCATGTGTGCGAAACGGTTTTAAGTTTGATGAGGAAACATAAAAGAAAGGACAATGATTTCAGGGGTGAAATATACAGATTTAGACTTTTCGTGTCAAGCGTTTTTTTGAAAATATTTTATCAATAAAAACAAATACTTAATTTTTTGCAAAAATAGGCTAAAAAATTATAAATAAAACAGCCTTTGATTTTTAAGGAAATTTTATGAAAATTGCTATCGTTGATTATGGAATGGGAAATTTACATTCTGTTTTAAAGTCGGTACTTTTTGTTGTGCAGCACACAAAAATCCCTGTTGAAGTGGTTTTAACGCCACACCCTGATGAAGTTTTGTCGGCGGATAAAGTGATTTTTCCAGGACAAGGGGCAATGCCCGATTGTATGAAATCGTTGCAGCAATCAGGTTTAGGCGAAGCCGTTGCTATTTCTTTGAAAAATAAACCGTTTTTTGGTATTTGCGTGGGTGCACAACTGTTGTTTGAAATCAGTGAAGAGGGCAACACACAAGGCTTGGGGCATTTTTCAGGCAGCGTCAAACGCTTTCATCAGCCTTTGCAAGACTTAAACGGCAACCGCTTAAAAGTGCCACATATGGGTTGGAATACGGTGCGACAATGCCAAAATCACCCATTATTCAAGGACTTAAAAGACAACGCTTATTTTTATTTTGTGCATAGTTATTACTTTGCCCCCAATGACAAAAGCATTGTCTTGGGCGAGTCTGACTACCCTACCCCATTTGCCTGCATTGTCGGCAAAGATAATGTATTTGCCACACAATTTCACACCGAAAAAAGCGGCGATAATGGTTTGTTATTGCTGAAAAATTTTATTGAGTGGCATGGGTAGTGTTTAATCATTTATTTTCAGGCTGCCTGAAAAGCGTTCGCGTACGGAAAACGCTGTCAGGCAGCCTGAAAAAGAGTAAAATAGGCAGTTTTATTTTTGCTCATTCAAAATATTATGAAATCATCTCAATTTTTTATTTCCACCCTAAAAGAAGCTCCTGCGGAAGCGGAGTTGGCAAGTCATCGTTTAATGTTGCGGGCAGGCTTAATTCGCCGTATTGCGTCTGGTTTGTATGCTTGGCAACCGATGGGTTTGCGTGTGTTGCGTAAGGTGGAAGCCATTGTGCGTGAAGAAATGAACAAGGCTAGCGCGGTGGAATTGTTAATGCCTGTGGTGCAACCTGCGGAAGTGTGGCAGGAGTCGGGGCGTTGGGAATTTTATGGCAAAGAACTTTTGCGTTTGCAAGACCGCCACGAGCGTGATTTTTGTTTGGGTCCTACGCACGAAGAAATCATCAGCGACATTGCACGCAATGAGTTAAAAAGTTATCGCCAACTGCCTGTGAATTTTTATCAAATTCAAACCAAATTTCGTGATGAAATTCGCCCGCGTTTTGGCGTAATGCGTTCGCGTGAGTTTGTGATGAAAGACGCTTATTCTTTCCATTTGGATTTTGCGTCTTTGCAAGAAACTTACCAAAAAATGTATGACGCTTATTGCAATATTTTCAATCGGTTAGGCTTAAAATTTCGTCCAGTGGCGGCGGATACGGGTTCGATCGGCGGTACAGGCTCGCATGAATTTCAAGTGTTGGCAGAATCAGGCGAAGATGTGATTGCGTATTGTGAAACTTCGGATTATGCGGCAAATATTGAATTAGCCGAAACCTTGCCTTTATCAGGCGATAGAAAAACACCCAACGAAGATTTACAAAAAATCGCCACGCCGAATGTGAAAACCATTGATGAGTTGGTGGCATTTTTAAATATACCGATTGAACGCACCCTGAAATCAGTGGTGGTGGAAGGCGAAGACGGACAGCCGATATTGTTGCTATTGCGTGGCGATCACGAACTTAATGAAATCAAAGCAGAGAAGTTGGCAGGCGTTAAATCGCCCTTATCGTTTGCCAATGCAGACACCATTCGCCAAGCGTTTGGTGCAGACGGCGGCTCACTTGGTGCAGTCGGTTTTTCAGGCAAGGTGTATGCCGATTATGCGGTAGAAAAAGCCGCCGACTGGGTTACAGGTGCCAACGACAACGGACACCACTACACAGGCTTTAACTTCGGACGCGACTGTCCAGAACCTGAATTTGTCGATTTACGCAATGTGGTGGAAAATGACGCTTCTCCTGACGGTAAAGGCAACCTGAAACTCGTGCGTGGCATTGAAGTGGGACACATTTTCCAACTACGCAAAAAATATTCACAGGCAATGAATGTGGCTGTGGCAGACGCAAACGGTCAATCCGTGGTGCTTGAAATGGGCTGTTACGGTATCGGCATTACTCGCGTGGTTGCCGCCGCCATTGAACAAAACAATGATGATAAAGGCATTATCTGGACGGAAGCTATGGCACCATTCACCGCCGTGATTGTGCCGATGAATTACCACAAATCCGAAACCGTTAAAGCCGCCGCCGATAAACTATACGCCGACTTAACTCATATGGGCGTGGAAGTTTTATTAGACGACCGCGATGAACGAGCAGGCGTGCTGTTGGCCGATTCCGAACTTTTGGGCATTCCACACCGTATTGTGGTGGGCGACAGAGGCTTAAAAGAAGGCGTGGTCGAATACCAAAAACGCGGCAATGATACGGCAGAGAAAATTGCTTTATCTGAAATACTGCAACTGCTTTCAGGCTGCCTGAAATATCGTAGTTAATTAAAATATAAAATTTTCAGGCAGCCTGAAAACTTAATTAAGCAATAGTAATATTTTTTCAGGCAGCCTGAATAACATAACAGGAGTATGAAAATGAACTTTTCAACCGATGAAATTTTGGAATGGAAAAAAATTATTCCTGAATTACAACATTTAAGCGATGAAGAGATAGACAATCGTTTATCTTGTCATCTCACCGAATTAGAATGCGAAAATATTTCCGCATTGCCTGAAAGTATTGCCAAAATAAAGAATTTAGAATATTTAAGTTTAAGTTCTTGCGAAAATATCACTCATTTACCTGATAGCATGCGTGAATTAGAATATTTAAATTCATTAAATATCGAACACACTTCTGTATTGCCTGATAATATAGATATATTAAAAAATTTAGAATATTTATCTTTTGCTTTTATTCAAAATTTAACCCATTTACCTGATAATATTGGTAAATTAGAAAATTTAATATCATTAGATATGGAATTTGTCGATTTTATTACGCTGCCTGAAACAATCGGACAATTAAAAAATTTAAACGAATTAAGCATAGAAAACAGTTGCATTAGCGAATTGCCTGAAACAATAGGTGCGTTAGAAAATTTAGAATATCTCACCCTATATCAATTAGAACTTGTTACCCTGCCTGAAACTATTGTACAATTAAAAAAATTACGCACTTTGAATTTAATGTTGTGTTCTAACTTAATTAGCATACCAAATTGCGTTACACAATTAAAAAATTTAGAACTTTTGGATTTAGGATATTGTGAAAATTTATCCGCATTGCCAGAAGATATAGGTAATTTAACAAATTTAACAGAATTGAATTTGTATGAATGTCTGCAACTGACCGTTTTACCTGAAAGTATTGGGCAATTAACGAATTTATTGTCGTTAAGCTTAAATGATTGTCAAAATATCATAACCATATTAGAAAAAGTGGGGCAATTTGAAAATTTACAAGAATTGAGTTTGCCAGACGACTTTGATGTGGCAACACTACCTGAAAAAATTAAACAAATCAAAGGATTAAAAATTATTTGATGATTTTAAATAAATTGCTTTCAGGCTGCCTGAAATATCGTAGTTAAAAACTTGGTAAGGTGGGCAACTTGTTGCCCACGCGTTTTTATTTTAAGTTTCAGGCTGCCTGAAAATGCCCTACCCCATTATTTTTAACAGTTGCAAGCACAAATAAAACAACACTTCCATAATCGGTTGCAACACAATCCACAGTAAGCCTGTAAGCAGTAAAATCAGCACAATCCAAATGCCGTAAGGTTCGATTTTGTTGAATTGGTAAGAATATTTGGCAGGCAAAAAGGTATCCAAAACGCGTCCGCCGTCCAAAGGCAGAATCGGCACCATATTCAACACAAACAAGGCGGCGTTAATTTGCATACCATAAAGACTCATCATCAGCAGCGGTTCAATTATGCTGCTTGGGGCAAGGTGTTTGCCGATAATCGCAACCATCGTCCAAAGAAACATCATTGCTAAATTGGACAACGGTCCTGCAAGTGCGGTGATTCGCATACCCAATCGTACATTTTTAAAATGGCGCGTAATAATCGGCACAGGCTTTGCCCAGCCGAAGAGAAATCCGCCACCACCCACCGCTGCTGAACCTGCAAACATAAGCAATGGCACTAAAATAGTGCCAACAGGGTCGATATGTGCCACAGGATTCAGCGTTAATCGTCCTAATTTTTCGGCAGTGTTGTCGCCAAAATGCCGTGCGGCATAAGCGTGTGCGGCTTCGTGTAGGGTTATTGCCAAAATCAATGGCAAAATCATCAGTAAAATTTGTTGTAAATTCAAATTCATAGGATTATTTTTTCTCGTAAAACGCTATTATACCAAGGTTTGCTAACCCTTGCTTTTTGTTGCAACGCATTATAGCAAAACAGGCATATCAGCGTGAAATCCTTTATCATAGCGGAATACAAGCGTGTATGTATGTCTGTTTTCTTTTGCGAAAGTGTAAAAAATGGGAATGGATAATAAATTGAATCGTACATTAAACAAGTTTCAGGCAGCCTGAAACCGTTAAAAAGTGTGAAAAATCAATTTATTATCCATTCCCATTTTTCATTATTTGCACAACCATTCTTACAAGGAGTATCACTATGGCTGACTTTGACACGGGTTTAGAAAGATGCCAAGCCAACTTTTCCGCATTAAGTCCGATTGAATTTTTCGTGCGTACTTCCGAGGTGTATCCGCATAAATTGGCGATTGTGCATGGCAATATTCGCCGCACTTGGGGCGAAACTTATGACCGCTGTCGCCGTTTAGCCGTTGCCCTGCGTCAATTTGGTGTGAAACGCAATACTACGGTGGCGGTGTTGTGTCCGAATACGCCTGAAATGGTGGAATGTCATTTTGGTGTGCCGATGTCAGGCGGCGTTTTGAATACGCTGAATATCCGCTTGGACGCAGAAGGTTTGATTTTCTGCTTAAAACACGGCGAAGCCAAAGTGCTGATTATCGACAGCGAATTTCTACACCATTTGCCTGCCATTCGTGATGCTCTGCCTGCTTTGTTGGTGGTGCAAGCGAATGATATTTTAGGTCCGCAAGTACCGTTGTCCGAAGACGCGGATATGGATTACGAAAGTTTGTTGAAATCTGCCAAAAACATGCACAACTGGCAACTGCCCGATGACGAATGGGACGCCATTGCCTTAAATTACACATCAGGTACAACGGGTGACCCCAAAGGCGTGGTATATCATCATCGCGGAGCGGCGTTGAATGCTCTATCCAACATTATCGAATGGAATATGCCACGATACCCTGTGTATCTTTGGACACTGCCGATGTTCCACTGCAACGGCTGGTGTTTCCCTTGGACGATTGCCGCCCGTGCAGGTGTGAATGTGTGCTTGCGTAAAGTTGATGCGGCAACTTGTTTTGATTTAATCCGTCGTGAAAAAGTGGGCTATTACTGTGCCGCACCGATTGTGCATAAAACACTTGCCGAAGCTCCTGACGAACTCAAAGCAGGCATTACGCATAAAGTCAAAGGCGAAATTTCAGGAGCAGCACCGCCTGTGGCTGTATTGGAAGCGATGGAAAAAATCGGCTTTGAAATCACCCATGTGTATGGCTTAACCGAGGTGTATGGTCCGTCTTCGGTATGCGTGGAACGCGAAGAATGGAAAGACTTAACACTTGAAGAGCGAGCTGCCAAAAAATCGCGTCAAGGCGTTCGTAATATGTTGCAAAATGCGATGATGGTGATGAACCCCAGCACGATGGATATTGTCGAAAATGACGGCAAAGATATGGGCGAAATTATGTTCCGTGGCAACTTGGTGATGAAAGGCTACCTGAAAAACCCCCAAGCCACACAAGACGCATTTGCCCAAGGCTGGTTTCACACAGGCGATTTGGCGGTGTTGGACGAAGAAAACTTTGCCCAAATTCGCGACCGCAGTAAAGACATCATCATTTCAGGCGGCGAAAACATTTCCAGCGTGGAATTAGAAGATGTGTTATACAAACACCCCAATGTGTTGGCGTGTGCGATTGTCGCTGTGCCTGACGAAAAATGGGGCGAAGTGCCTGTGGCGTTTATCGAACTCAAAGACGGCGTACAATGGACAGAAGAAGAAGTGGTGGAATACTGCCGTGCGAATATGGCAAGATTCAAAGTGCCGAAAAAAGTCATCTTCCAAACCCTGCCCAAAACCGCTACCAGCAAGGTACAAAAATACGAACTGCGTAAGCGAGCCAAAGAAGCCGTGGGCATTAAATCGTAATCTTTCAGGCAGCCTGAACGCCTTTTCAGCTTGCCTGAATAAGCAAAACGACAGTTTAAAGACTGTCGTTTTTTGTGGGCAGTTGTTTTTTCAGGCAGCCTGAAATTTTGTACTACAAGTCTCCTGCCGTCACGGTGGGCAGGAATGCCCACTTACAAGCGTTGTGCGTTTTGCTGGGTCGAAGACCCAACCTACGATTAGCCCTTAAAATTCGCGTTATTGCGTGCTAATTCTCTAACCCATGCGTTTTTGTCTTCGGCGAGTTTTTTCAAAGTGTCATGAGAAGTGTTGGGGTTTTCGGCAACGATTTGTCGCATATCGGCGCGTTTATCTTCGGCTAATTGCGACAGAATCTCTGCTGGGGTGTTGGCATTCACTGCCACCGCCATTCTAACGCGATATTCGCTGTCGTTGAATAATCGCCGCAGTGTTTCTTCTGGGGCGTTGGTGTTAATGGCAACGCCTAAACGCACAATGGGTTCAGGGTCGTTCGACAGTTTTCGCATTAAGTCCGCAGGCATATTGATATTTTCTGCCACACCTGCACGCACTTTGGGTTCGCCATCATCTGCTAACTGCCGCAATACGGCAGCAGGCGTGTTGAGATTTTCAGCCACGGCACGGCGAACTTTGGTATCTGCCATATCGGCTAATTTTTGCAGTTCGTTGGTATCACGCGTGGCGGTGGCACGCACGCGTTCATCGCGGTCTTTGGCTAATTGTTCTAATGTATCGGCAGGCAGACGACTGTTGCACGCAACTGCTCGTCTAACCGCAGGTTCTTTATCTTCGGCTAAATGGCGTAAGATATTGGCAGTAACTTGGGTGTTGCGTGTAACCGATTGACGCACACCGATAAAGCCGTCATCAGCCATTTGTCGCAACAGTACTTCATCGCAGTTGGCGTTTTCTGCCACGGCAACGCGAATTTCATCGCTATTATCTTTGGCTAAACGGCGTAAGGCTTCTAACGGTGTGGCAGTGTTTTCGGCAACCGTTAAGCGAATGGCTTGGTCTTTGTGTTTGGCAAGTTGTCGCAAGGTTTCAGGCTGCGTGTGCGGATTGCTGGCGGCAATGCGTGCGTTTTCGGCAACGGCTTGTCGCACTGTTTCATCGTTGTCTTCGGCAAGATGCCACAAAATAGTCAGCGGTACATTAACATTTTTCGCCACCGCCGCACGCACGCTTGCGTCTTTATGCAACGCCAAGGGGCGGAAAATGCGTTCATCGTATTCACGGCTTGCCATTTTTTGTAAGGCAGATAACGGCGTTTTGGGATTTTCTGCCACCGCATGTCGCACCAACGCGTCATGATCGCCCGATAGGCTTTCTAATAAATTCACAGGCAAATTCGCATTGCGTGCGGCGGCGGCGCGTTCTAAACTGTCATTGCTATCGGCTTGGCGGCTTAATAAATCCAAAGGTAAATGCGGATTTTTTAACACCGTGCCACGCACCCAAGCGTTTTGGTCTTCTGCCAAGGTGCGTAAGACTTGTGGCGGTGTGGCTGGATTTTTTGCCACTTGCCAACGCACTTTTTCGTCTTTATCGCTTGCCAAAATTTGCAGAATATAATCAGGCGTTTCCTTGTTTTCGGCTAATTTAATGCGGTCGTGCAAGGGTTCGTCTAACACTTTAATATCGTGGTTTTCAGGTTCAGGTTCGGTTTTCAGGCTACCTGAAACGGCTTTTTCCACTGCATCGGCAAAGCGTTTGGCAATATCCAAACCTGTTTGATTGCTGATTTCTTGAAAACAAGTGGGCGAAGTAACATTGATTTCGGTTAAAAATCCGCCGATGATGTCCAAACCAGCCAACAAAATGCCGTTTTGCAAAAGTTCAGGAGCTAACGCTTCTGCCACTTGTTTTTCTTTTTCGGTTAATAACATTGCTTTGCCTGTGCCGCCTGCTGCCAAGTTGCCACGCGTCTCGCCCTGTTGCGGAATGCGTGCCAGAGCATACGGCACCACTTCGCCGCCGATAATCAAAACGCGTTTATCGCCTTCACAAATCGCAGGAATATAGCGTTGAGCCATAATCGTACGGCGATTAAAGCCCATCATCATTTCCAAAATACTGCCGATATTAGGGTCGTCTTGGGTTAAGCGGAAAATGCCTGCACCGCCCATAGCATTCAACGGCTTGATGATAATATCGCCGTGTTCTGCTAAAAATTGTCGCACTTCATTGTCGTGCGTGGTAACAATGGTGGGAGCAATCCACTGCGGAAAACGCAAAATCGCCATTTTCTCGTTGAAATCACGCAAGGCACGCGAACTGTTAAACACTTTTGCCCCTTGCCCTTCGGCTTGGGTGAGCATATACGACAGATATAAATACTGCATATCAAACGGCGGATCGGTGCGGACAATCACCGCATCAAATTCAGTTAGAGCCTTGTGCTGTGGGTCTTGGGCGTTAAACCAAGCGTGGTCGTTATCGTCTTTTGCACCGACAAATTCAAACGGCGTTGTCTCTGCCAGAACCATACCGTCTTTAATGCTTAAATCGGCAGCCAAAGAATGGGATAAATGCCAGTTGCGTTTTGCCATTTCACGCATCATCGCGTAAGTGGTGTCTTTGTAAGTCTTGAAAGACGAGAGTGGGTCTGCAATAAAGAGAATGTTCATTTTGAATACCTTTGTTACGCCGTGCAAAAACATTGATATTTTAACCGTTTCAGGCTGCCTGAAAGTGATTTTTTTATATTTTCAGGCAGCCTGAAATGGATTGAACTCATTGCTATGGTTTATTCTCATTTGCGATTAACGCTCTTTTCACTTATCATTAAGCCATTTTAAATGGTAGGAAAATAGAAAAATGTCTCAACAATTTGATGTTGCCGTCATCGGCGGCGGTCCTGGCGGTTATGTGGCTGCTATTCGTGCGGCTCAATTAGGTTTTAAAACAGTGTGTATTGACGCTGGACGCAATAAGGCAGGAGACGCTCCTGCTTTGGGCGGCACTTGCTTGAATGTGGGTTGTATTCCGTCCAAAGCCTTGTTGCAGTCGTCCGAACACTTCCACGCGGCACAGCACGATTTTGCCGAACACGGCATTACGGTTGGCACGCCCAAAATCGATGTCGCCAAAATGATTGCACGCAAAGACGCAATCGTTACCAAACTTACAGGCGGTATTGCGTTTTTGTTTAAGAAAAACAAAGTGGAAAGCATTCACGGGACAGGCTCGCTGAAAGGCAAAAACGGCGATTTGTGGCAGATTGAAGTTTCAGGCAGCGTAATAGAAGCCAAAAGCGTGATTATTGCCACAGGCTCGAACCCACGCCCCTTGCCGAATGTGGCTGTGGATAATAAAACCGTATTGGACAATGTCGGTGCGTTGAATTTGCTTGAAGTGCCGAAAAAATTAGGCTTAATCGGCTCTGGCGTGATTGGCTTGGAAATGGGTTCGGTGTGGAATCGTTTGGGCAGTAAAGTTACCGTTTTGGAAGCCTTGCCACAATTTATGCCGATGGCTGACGGTCAAGTGGCAAAAGAAGCCTTAAAAACTTTCACCGCACAAGGTTTGGATATTCAATTAGGTGTAAAAATTGAAGCGGTTGAAAATAAAGGAAAAAGCGTTACCGTTAAATACAGCGTTAATGGCGAAAATAAATCGGAAACTTTTGATAAATTGATTGTGGCAATCGGTCGTGTGCCGAATACGCAAGGTTTGAACGCAGACGCGGTGGGCTTAAAAATCACCGAACGCGGCTTTATTGAAGTTGATGACGAATGTCGCACAAATCTGCCAAATGTTTGGGCGATTGGCGATGTGGTTAGAGGTCCAATGTTAGCCCACAAAGCCAGCGAAGAAGGCGTTGCGGTTGCCGAACGCATTGCTGGACAAAAACCGCATGTTAATTTAGGTGTGATTCCTGCGGTGGTTTATACCACGCCCGAAATGGCTTGGGTGGGCAAAACCGAAGAGCAGTTAAAAGAAGCAGGCATTGCTTATCGCAAAGGGCAATCAGGCTTTGCGGCAAACGGCAGAGCGTTGGGCATGGGACAAGCGTCAGGCTTTGTAAAAATGTTGGTCGATGACAAAACCGACCGCATTTTGGGCGTGCATATTATTGGTCCTATGGCGTCCGAATTGATTAGCGAAGCGGTGGTGGCTATGGAATTTTCCGCCAGTGGCGAAGATATTGCTCGCATTATCCACGCACACCCCACGCTGTCGGAAGTGATTCACGAAGCGGCGTTAGCGTGCGATAAACGAGCCTTGCACGGCTAAACCGTAGGGTGGGCAACTTGCTTGCCCACACTGAACGGATAATTGTTTGTTGGGTAAGCATTCTTGCCCACCACAACAAATATCTTTCAGGCAGCCTGAAAATAAAAAAACAGTTGTCGGATAAGCATTCTTACCCCCACAACAAACATCTTTCAGGCAGCCTGAAACACAATAACAACACGCATCTTGGCGGATTATTTTTCAACCTTAACCAAAGGACAAGCAAAATGAAACTGAAAAACCTGCTCAAATTTTTGGACTACGATCCGATTGAAAATCAAACCAAAGTGTGCGGTTTGGTAAGTGTAACCGAATATCTGAACAGCAGTTACCGCAAAATCAAGCACAAAACACTGAACATTACCGACCCACAACGCGAACTGACTTACGCTTATGAAAACATTATTCACGCTTACGGCACGCTGTGGAAAGTAGAACAGAACAAAGCCCACGAATACCTTTTTATTGAACACAGTTTGGTGGATATTTTTTGCCGTCCTGAAAATATCGACAATAAAGAAGAACAACTGATTTGGGTGGGTTGTGCCGATATGCAACAATTTTCCGACCGTATTTTGATTGCCGATGACGGCTTTTCGCAATACCACATTACCGCCGACCGCCACTTCCGTTCTTGGACAGGCGAAGTGTGCATTACCATTGAATAACTTTCAGGCTGCCTGAAATGACCGAAAACACCTTAATTGCCATTGCTATTTTCACCATACCCACAGGTATTTTGTTGATGGCGTTTGCCGTATTGTGGCAAATGTATATTATGTTCACCGAAACCTACACGCTTAACCGTTATAAAGACGACAACCGCCTAATTTGGGTGATTGCAGGTTTAATGTTTAGTTTTAGTTTAGCGGTGTATTACTACTGCCCCAACGCTCGCAAAAAAGGCAAGTGGGGGGTAATCGCAGGTATTCTTGGCTTGATTATGTATGTTGGCACAACCATCATCATCAAACGCTTTCAGGCTGCCTGAAACGAAGTTCAACGAACGCAGTGAAGTTAAATTAAAAATATAAAATGAATACAGATACTTACATTATTCGCCGTACGCGTATGGTTGAACGCCTAAAATTATCAGGCATTCGCAACGAAACCGTATTACACGCAATGAATCGCGTTCCACGCCATTTATTTATTGGTTATATC
The DNA here is from genome assembly GCA_017934045.1 of Neisseriaceae bacterium. GTDB lineage: Bacteria > Pseudomonadota > Gammaproteobacteria > Burkholderiales > Neisseriaceae > RGIG9985. The sequence continues at coordinate 32,602 of JAGBKK010000028.1, forward strand.
TTTGAAAACCATGCGTATGACGATTTATCCTTGCCCTTATCCGCAGGACAAACCATTTCCCAGCCCTATATTGTGGCAAGAATGAGCGAATTATTATATGACCCACACACAGGTTTTCCGCAAAAAGTGTTAGAAATCGGCACAGGCTGTGGTTATCAAACAGCTATATTAGAAAATATGGGAATTGGCGAAATTTATTCGATTGAACGCATTAAAAAACTGCACGACACCGCACGCGATAATTTACACAACAGCGGTTGTTATCGTGCCAAACTGATTTACGGCGATGGTTACGCGGGGCTACCCACTTTTGCACCGTTTAACGGCATTATCATCACCGCCGCACCACCCAAAATTCCTGTTGCCTTACTGCAACAACTCGCCATAGGTGGCAGAATGGTCTTGCCTTTGGGCGATGAACAACAACAATTCTTATATCTGATTGAAAAAAGCGAACATGGCTTTCGTGAAACCTGTTTGGAACGCGTTAATTTTGTCCCTATGTTAGATGGTAAAACACAAATACAATAACTTATTTTTCAGGCTACCTGAATATAGTCAAACAAATTCAAAATTGAAACAGGCGGCGTGGCGAAGACAGTATAAATAATACGGCAAGACACGCTAACGCATTTCAATTTTGAAGTTGTTTGACGATAACAATTTTTATGCCAAAACCAACTAATTTCCTTTATAATCTTACACTTTCAATCATTCAACCAACAAGAGAGAAACAACAATGACTCTTCACAAAATCTTACCCTTATCTTTATTAGCGTTATCTTTAAGTGCTTGCGGTATTTTAAGCCAACAACCTGCTCCTGTGGAAACAGCCACCCCAACCACGGTGCAACCTGTGGCTACCAACAACAACCCTTACGGCGTTGCACCACAAGACGATATGCCTTACACACCACCAGCGGCAACACCAGCATCCGTACAACCTGCCCCAGTTTCAGGCAGCACATATACTCCGCCCAACAGCACTTATATTCCGTCTAATGCCCCTGTTGATCCCAATGCCA
>JAGBKK010000029.1 GCA_017934045.1 Neisseriaceae bacterium
GGGAAAGATTTTGTCGAGACGCGCATCATTCACCATTAGCACAAAATATAAGCCGTCTTGACAGTGTGCGTATTCCATACTGGCAATATCCACAGGCATTTGGACAATCATTAAACGTGTGGTGTCTCGTTTTTCATCAGCACAAATGCCACACAATTCATCTTCGCAAAAAGTATTGCACAAGCGACAATGACGCACTTTGGCAAGTGCGTCCGATAATGTTGCCACAATGCGTTCTGCCCCAACTCGATTGTGTTGCAACAAGTGATACGCAATGCGTTGTGCGGATTTTGTCCCCACATTCGGCAAGGCTTTAAGTGCGGTAATTAAATTGCTTAATGCGTCATTGGATTTTGTCATAATTGTGTTTCAGGCTGCCTGAAAATGAAGTTTCGGCGAAGCCAAAATGTTTTTGGTGGGCGAATATGCCCACCAATATCGTTTCATCAAACCATTAACCAAACATATTTTCCATGCCTGCGGGCAATTTTAAGCCTTTGGTCACTTGACCCAAATGTTCGGCACTTTTTTCGGCGACTTTACGCACTGCGTCATTGAGAGCGGCGGCGATTAAGTCTTCCAACATTTCTTTATCATCACCCAAAAGCGATGGGTCTAAATTAACGCGTTTGACCACATGATGACAAGACATCGTAATTTTCACCATGCCAGCCCCTGCTTCGCCCATCACTTCGATATTGCCTAATTCTTCTTGGGCTTTTTTCATATTGTCTTGCATTTGCTGGGCTTGTTTCATTAAACCGCCTAATCCTGCTTTACCAAACATTTTCTGTTTCCTTTGAATAAAATAACCAAAACCGCTATTTTACACTGCACAGCATATATACGCATAGATAATTTATTGTATTGGTTTCAGGCTGCCTGAAACTCACCCATTGCGTTTTTTCACCGCCACCGCCAAGCGTGCTAACACGCTTTCGGTGCTGTCCCAGCCGATACAAGCGTCTGTAATGCTTTGACCATAGGTTTCAGGCTTATCTTGTCTGCCTTCGACCAAGTGGCTTTCAATCATCACGCCCATAATATTGTGTTCGCCGTTTTCAATTTGGCGTGCCACTTCTTCGGCAACTTCGGGCTGACGGCGATAGTCTTTTTTGCTGTTGGCATGGCTTAAATCAATCATCACACGATGACCTGTGTAACCTGCTTTGTTTAATTGTTCAACCGCATTAGCCACATGTTCGGCTGAATAATTAGGCTCTTTGCCGCCACGCAGAATAATATGACAATCAGGATTGCCCGCGGTGGCAACAATCGCAGAATGTCCTGCTTTGGTAACCGATAAAAAGTGGTGTGGATTAACCGCCGCACCGATTGCGTCAATGGCAATTTTCAGGTTGCCGTCCGTGCCGTTTTTGAAGCCCACAGGGCAGGACAAACCAGACGCTAACTCGCGATGCACTTGACTTTCGGTGGTTCTTGCCCCAATCGCTCCCCAGCTGATTAAGTCGGCATAATATTGCGGTGTAATCATATCCAAAAATTCGGTCGCCGCAGGCACGCCTTTGTTATTGATTTCTAACAACAAACGGCGAGCCAAACGCAAGCCTGCGTTAATGTCGTGCGTGCCGTTCAAATGTGGGTCATTGATTAAGCCTTTCCAACCCACGGTGGTGCGAGGTTTTTCAAAATACACACGCATAATAATCAACAATTCGTTTTTGTATTGATCGATTAAAGGACGCAAGCGGTCGGCGTATTCCAAAGCGGCTTTTGGGTCATGAATCGAGCAAGGGCCTACAATCACTGCCAAGCGATTGTCTTTGGCGTGAATAATATCCGCCACTTCCTGCCGTGCGTTGTGTGTGGTTGCCGCCGCCATTTCTGTTACAGGCAATTCATATAAATGAGCAATCGGCGGCAGTAATTCTTTAATTTCAATAATGCGTGTGTCGTCTGTGTTCATCATTGCGTTCATTGTTATCTCTTTCAAATTAAAAAGGAAAGTCGTCAAGGTTAAACCGTTTTGTCCATAATTGCAAGGGTTTGCTACAATTTTTACGCAATAAAAATAGAAATTTACATAAAAATCGGCATTTTTGTGCTTTTTATATGCGATACAGATGATTGTTTGGCATAAAATGCTAAAAGGCTGCCTGAAAAACACTTTCAGGCAGCCTGAACGCATTGAATACGCTAAATTCTTTGTGCCAATTCAACCGCTTTACCGATATACAAAGCAGGGGTTAAAGCCAACAGTTCCGCTTTGGCGTTATCAGGAATAGCCAACTTGCGGATAAAATCCTGCATGACTTCTTGCGTCATACCTTTTTCGCCACGCGTTAAGGCTTTAAGTTTTTCATACGGTTTTTCAACACCATATCGCCGCATCACGGTTTGAATAGGCTCGGCAAGCAATTCCCAAGACGCATTTAAGTCTGCCGCAATTACCGCTTCGTTAATCAGCAATTTGCCCAAACCACGCCCCAAGTTTTTCCAGCCCAAGAGTGCATAACCCACGCCCACGCCCATATTGCGTAAAACCGTGCTGTCGGTTAAATCGCGTTGCCAGCGAGAAATCGGCAATTTGCCTGCCAAATGATTGAGCATGGCATTCGCCAAACCCAAATTGCCTTCGGCGTTTTCAAAGTCAATCGGATTAACCTTGTGCGGCATGGTGGAACTGCCTGTTTCTTTTTCAATTTTTTTCTGTTTGAAATAGCCCAAGGACACATAACCCCAAACATCGCGTGCAAAATCAATCAGTATGGTGTTGATTCTGCTGATTGTTTGGAAAAATTCTGCCATATAATCGTGCGGTTCAATTTGAATGGTGTAGGGGTTAAATGTTAAGCCTAAATCTTCGACAAATTGACGGTTGCGGCTTTCCCAGTCGATTTCGGGATACGCCACAATATGCGCGTTGTAATTACCCACCGCACCGTTAATTTTTCCTAAAAATTCTTGATTTTTCAACGCCTTAACTTGGCGTTCCAGACGATACACCACATTTGCAATTTCCTTGCCCATTGTGCTGGGCGTGGCAGATTGTCCGTGCGTGCGGCACATCATCGGCACGCTTGCCAAACTGTGTGCCATATTTTTCAGGCTGCCTGAAATTTCTTCGATGGCAGGCAATAAAACGCTCACCGCCGCTTCTTTCAACATTAAGGCGTGGCTTAAATTGTTAATATCTTCGCTGGTGCAGGCAAAGTGAAAAAACTCGCTGCCTGAAACCACCGCAGGAATATGGGCAAAGCGTTTTTTCAACCAGTATTCCACCGCTTTCACATCGTGGTTGGTGGTTTCTTCGATTTTTTTCACTTCTTCGGCATTTTCGACTGAAAATTGTGCAGCAACGCTGTTCATTTCTTGGATAATCTCGCTCGACAAAGGCGGCAATTCCACAATTTCAGGCTGCCTGCTTAATGAGATAAACCATTGAATCTCCACAAAAATGCGTTTTTTAATCAAACCGTATTCGGAAAAAATATTTCGTAGGGCTTCTACTTTGTCGGCGTATCGTCCGTCCAAAGGGCTGATGGCAAGTAATGGGTTCATTGGGATAATCCTGTACATATAAATTAAAGGTGCTATTTTACAATGTTTCAGGCTGCCTGAAATAGTATAAAATAGCGATATTTTTTAAATGAGATAAAACAATGACCATTCCCGCCTTGATTATGGTGATTTTTGCCTATTTAATCGGCTCGATTTCGTTTGCGGTTGTGGTGTCCAAGTTAATGGGCTTGGCAGACCCGCATTCGTATGGTTCAGGCAACCCTGGTGCGACCAATGTGTTACGCAGTGGCAGTAAAACTGCTGCCGCTTTAACACTGTTGGGAGACGCACTCAAAGGCTGGTTGGCTGTGTTTGTGGCTCAATTATTGAAATTCCCTGACGAAGTGATTGCCGCCGTGGCGATTGCGGTTTTGTTGGGGCATTTTTTTCCGATATTTTTCAAATTCAAAGGCGGCAAAGGCGTGGCAACCGCTTTGGGTGTTTTAACTGCCCTGTCGTGGCAAGTGTCGCTCACTTGTTTGGGCATGTGGCTTGTTATTGCATTTGGCTTAAAAATCTCATCATTAGCGGCACTCGTTGCCGCCATTATCGCCCCCTTTGCCGCTTGGTATTTTATGGAAAATAAATGGTACGCTTTATTGGTAGCGGTGATTGCCTTAATGGTATTGGTGCGACACAAAGCGAATATTCAACGCTTGCTGAATAAACAGGAAAGTAAAATTGGTAAGGGGGAATAAGTTTCAGGCTGCCTGAAAAGGTTTTTTTGAAAAGGATTTTTGATTATGGAAAATATTGTTTATTATTTTTTAATTGTATTTGGTGCAATTTTAGTGTGGATTAGTTGCAATGATTTACGCAAATTAAAAGAAAATAATGCACAATGGGCAGAAATTGAACAGCAATCGCATTTATATAATCAAGATAATTATGCCGAAGCAGAAAAATTAGTCAAAAAATTACAAAAAATTATTCCTTTTTTAGCAAAGTTTTCTTTATTTAATGGCGTTTTTGCTATTGTGGGTTCTTTATTAGGAATATTAGGATTATTTAATAATATAAATTTCGATTTATTTAACTGGGGTTGTTTTTCTATATTTGTGATATTTATATCAATGGTAATGTTATATCATTTTTCTATAAATTGGGCTTTATCCTTACCAGGAGTGATAATGAGATTTAACAAAAGATATTTCCTAATTATTCATTTTATCAAAGATAAAGTTAATTCAATGATAGGTAATTATTTTAGAAATAGTAAATATAATGGTAAAATTAGTGTATTTTGGAATAATTTTGATACTTTTTCAGTTGATGATGAAGAATATTACACAACAGAAATGACTATTCGTAAATTGATATTATTATTTCTATATGGCGGTGTATTTTTATTTCAATTATCTATTTTTTTAGATATAAATTTTCGTCAAATGAATATTGATTTTTTTCATAAAATCATCAATATATTTGTTTAATTTTTTTACTAACCCATTTTAAGCAAGCGTAGGGTGGGCAACTTTGAAGCCCCAAGCGTTTTAATAAATTTTCAGGTAGCCTAATAAATTGTTTTAATTGCACTTTATAAAGAATTATATTTTTATAAATCATTGCCACTACGATTGTTTATAACAATGTGATTATTAACTTGATTTTCAGGCTGCCTGATAATCCAAACAAAACCGCGTGGGCAATAAATTGCCCACCCTACCTGCTTTGGGCTTAAAAATCTCATCATTAGCGGCACTCGTTGCCGCCATTATCGCCCCATTTGCGACTTTATATTTTATGGAAAACAAATGGTACGCCGCTTTGGTGGCGGTGATTGCTCTAATGGTTTTAGCTCGCCATAAAGCAAATATTCAACGATTATTAAATAAACAAGAAAGCAAGATCGGCAAAGGCGAATAAGTTTCAGGCTGCCTGAAAACCTATTCCACGCCATATTCTTCTAACAATGCGGCATAAATTTTTGCTGTTGCCAAACAATCAGATAATGTGCTGATTTTATTACTAAAAATGCCATAATACACACACACGGTGTGTAAGTCGAAATTGTCCATCACTTCGCTTAATTTATGTTCTGCCATTTTTTGCGTGTCGAATAAGCGGCGGTTTTTGTGGTTGTCGCGATAATCGAAACCGTATTTATATAAAAATTTCAATAAGATAGGCATATTATGGGCGAGTATGTCATCTTTATCAAGGTATTCAATCAACGCAGGCAAAATGGCAGAGACGGTGGGAGCTGATGCGGTGATTTTGTCGTTGGGGTTAATGGTGGTGGAGAACGCCGAAATTGCCTGAAAATCACGACATTTCATTGCAGATAACGACAAAATGCCGTCTTTTAGCCGCGTTCCTGTGCTTTCAATCGCCATCACAGTAAAATCGCCCACAGCGGCTTTGCGTGTGGTTTTGCGGGGCATAAAGATTTTTTCGCGTGCCATATCAAAAATAGTGCGAATTTTGGGAAAGTGTTTTTTATCTGCCCATTCAAACGGCACAAGCGGAATGTTAGCAAGTTGCTGATCAAACTCTGCCACTGCCGCTTGCCATTCAGGCGTTTGGTGTTCGGCTTGTTTTTGGTGTTCTAATAATTGCAAGCGTTGTTGTCGCCAGTATTCTTCGGGCGAAGTGGTGCTGTGCAATGATACGCTATTTGACTGATTATTCATTTTCTATCCTTTCAGGCAGCCTTGTTTTAGGGCAGAAATGGCTTGTACATAGTCTTTTTGACCAAACACCGCCGAACCTGCGACAAAGATTTCCACACCGTCTGCCGCTAAATCGGCGATATTGTCGGCATTCACGCCGCCATCAACTTCAATCGCAATATGCCGCCCTGTTTGTTGTTCGTAAGTGTCGCAAATGTGTTTCAAACGGCGAATTTTATCACGCATTGCTGGAATAAATTTTTGTCCGCCAAAACCAGGATTGACCGACATTAACAAAATCATATCTAATTTATCCATCACATTTTCTAAAATATTCAAAGGAGTAGCAGGATTTAACGCCAAGGCAGCCTGAATATTTTTATCTTTAATTAACGATAAAGAACGGTCAATGTGGCGAGACGCTTCGGGGTGAAACGAAATGATATTTGCCCCTGCGTCTGCAAAGGCGGCAATCATTTCATCAACAGGTTCCACCATTAAATGCACATCAATCGGCGTTTCGCCTGCGTAAGGTTTCACCGCACGGCACACCATTGCCCCAAACGATAGATTCGGCACAAAGTGATTGTCCATCACATCAAAGTGAATAAGATCCGCACCTGCTTGGATAACCGCTTGAATTTCTTCACCAAGTCTTGCAAAATCTGCCGATAAAATGCTGGGGGCAATGCGATGGTTCATACTGATACCTGTGAATATTTTTAACTCGTTATTATAACGAATTTTTATGCCTTTCAGGCAGCCTGAAAAATTTTTAAGGGCGTTGTTGTTTGATTACCCACCAAGACACGGAGAACATAAAAAATTACGCTTCGTGTTCTTTGTGTCTTGGTGAGAGATCATAAAAAAAATGAGTGAAAAATAAAATATAGTCAATTCAGACCAAAAGTAGGCAAGGCAACGAGCCGAAGACAATATAAATAATACGGCAAGGCGAAGTAACGCTGCATATTTTGGGATGAATTGACTATAATGTTTTTTCAGGCAGCCTGAAAAGCAACTTGATTATATAGTCAATAATTGCTATCATTCGCAACTTCATTAACTCATCATCAAGGCGTAAAAAAATGAAAAAATTTCTTTTAACCGCTTTATTGGTCAGCTCGTTTGGCGTGGCAACCGCGGCGACTTACACCATTGACCCACACCATGCGAACGCTCGCTTTTCAACCGACCATAACGGCACTTCATCGAATGTGGGTGGTTTTTTTATGTTGGAAGGCAAAGTGCAATTTGACCCTGCCAAAAAAACAGGTGCAGTTGATGTGGTGATTCCCATCAGCAAACTGAATAGCGGCAATCCAGATTTTGATAAGCATTTGAAAACACCTGATTTTTTCAATGCTGACAAATTCCCTGACATGCGTTTTGTTTCTGACAAATTCGTGTTTGACGGCGACAAATTAAAAGAAGTTGAAGGCAAATTAACCATTTTGGGTAAAACACAAACGGTGGTTTTGAATGCAGCAAAATTCAACTGCTATCACAACAAAATGGCAAATAAAGAAGCCTGCGGCGGCGATTTCAAAGCCAAAATCAAACCCACCGATTGGGGTTTTAAAGCTCCTGCGGAAGCAAAAATTAAAATTCAAATCGAAGCGTTTAAAGACTAATCAATTTGATTTTAATCCAAAAAAGACGGCTATTCAAAACCGTCTTTTTTATTATTCAGGCAGCCTGAAAATAAAAAAACCACACAACGAATATCGGCTATAATAAACGGTTTATCAAATATTCATACAGGATTTTCAAATGCTCACAGGAAGTTTAGTTGCTTTGGTTACCCCTATGTTAGACAATGGGGCAGTGGATTATGACGCTTTGAAAAAAATGATTGACTGGCAAATTGCCGAAGGTACGGACGCAATCGTTGCGGTTGGTACCACGGGCGAGTCGCCGACTTTGACGATGGAAGAGCATTTTCAAGTGATTGAGACCACCGTCAAACACGCAGCAGGGCGTGTGCCTGTGATTGCTGGCACTGGGGCAAATAATACTGCCGAAGCGGTTGAGTTATCTCGCCATGCCGAAAGTGTGGGGGCGGATTATTCGCTGTCGGTTGTGCCTTATTACAATAAACCATCGCAAGAAGGCATTTATCAACACTTCAAAACCATTGCCGAGAAATCCAGTATTCCGATGATTTTATACAATGTGCCGTCTCGTACGATTGCGGATATGGCAAACAGCACGGTGTTGCGTTTGGCTGAAATTGACAATATTGTCGGCGTGAAAGATGCCACAGGCAATATCGGCAGAGCATGCGAATTATTCAAAAAAGCCCCCAAAGATTTTGCGATTTATTCAGGCGATGATTCCACCGCTATGGCGTTTTTGCTGTGCGGCGGACACGGCGTGATTACGGTGTGCGGCAATGTTGCTCCGAAAAAATTTGCCCAAATGTGTCGTTATGCGATGAACGGCGAAATTGCCGCCGCTCGCCAATTAAACGATGAATTGCAAGATTTGCATAAAGATTTATTCTGCGAACCGTCCCCTGCTCCAACGAAATGGGCGTTAAAACAATTAGGTATGTGCGGTTCGTTCTCGCGTTTGCCGATTGTCGATTTAACCGAAAACGGTCAAGCGATTGTTCGCCGTGCTATGCAAGCGGCTGGCGTGCTTTAAGATAATATTAAAAGAATAATTGTATGTTTCAGGCTGCCTGAAATAAAGGAAATATCAGTATGAATAAAAATCGTATTGCTTTGATTGCTGTAACAGCAGTGATATTCACTGCTTGTTCTTCCACCAAAAAAGAAACACCCACACAACAAGAATTAGACTACCACACACCAGGTTCAAAAAAACCTGGCGATATGCTGATTGTACCGCCTGATTTAACAGGCATTACACAAGAAAATCGTTACACTCTGCCCGCAGGTTCAGGTGCGGTGCGTGCCAGTCAGATTGAGCAAGGCAATGTCAATAAAGATGAAGTAGCCGTTTTACCGCAAGTTAAAAATATGCACATTGAACGCGAAGGCTCACAACGCTGGTTATCGATTGACGACAAACCACCCGAAGACATTTGGCCTATGCTCAAAGTCTTTTGGCAAGAAAACGGTTTTATTATTGACCAAGAAGACCCTGCCACAGGCTTTATGCAAACACAATGGGCAGAAAACCGTGCCACAATCCCCACCGACATTATCCGCCGACTGTTTCAAAAAGTGGGCTTGGGCAGCGTGTATTCCGCGTCCTACCGCGACCGTTTTGTGATTCGCTTGGAACGCCAAAAAGGCGGCGGATCGTTGGTTACATTCAGTCATCAAGGTATGGAAGAAGAATTTATCGGTAAAGAAAAAGACACCACCAAATGGGTGCCACGCGATAACGACCCCAATTTAGAAGCCCAAATGCTCTCACGCTTTATGATGAGATTAGGTGTAGACCAAGCCACCGTAGAACGCGAACTCACCCAAAACCCAGAGATAGCAGGCGAATTAGCCAAACTGGATAACAACCGTTTAATTCTTTCAGGCAGCCACGACCGCAATTTACACCGTGTCGGCTTGGCGTTAAACCGTATCGGCTTAACCGTATTAAGTTTGGACGAAGCCAATGGCGTTTTCCTAACCCAACCTGCGGATATGGAAACCGACACGGTCAGCAACAAAAAACCAGGTTTATTCAAACGCTGGTTTGGCGGCAAGAAAACGCCAGAAAAAACGGCAAAATCTCAAATCGCCGTTGCCGTGCGTAACACAGGCAATAACGACATTGTTAGCCTGCACACTTCCGACGGCAAAGAATACACCGCCAAAGACAGCAAAGATATTCTGCAAAGATTGTGGAAAGAATTACGCTAATCGTATAAAACGCTTTCAGGCAGCCTGAAATAGTTATTGACTATTGTTAAAATAGTAAAAAATAGTGTATCAATTTCAACAAGATACATTTTCAGGCTGCCTGAAAGCGTTTATTTCTCTTATTCTGATACCTTAAATCCTGTTTAAGCCTACATTAAGACGCTATTAAGAAATGCACCCTACAATACCAACTTATCATCGTATTGCCCAACGGCAATATTATGGTTTCCCTGTTTTAAGGCACATTTCACAATGTGCCTTTTTTTTCGGATACAATAGGCAATTATTTTTCAAGTAGGTGCAAAGGAATAAACCATGCGTGTTTTATTGATTGAAGACGATCCCTTAATTGGAGACGGTTTGGCAAAAGGTTTGACCAAATCGGGAATGGCAACCGACTGGTTTCGCTCTGGGCGTGAAGGTCAAGTAGCGTTGGAAGACGCTCCGTATGACGCTGTGGTGTTGGATTTGGGGCTACCTGAAATTGACGGTATGGACATTCTTGCTTATTGGCGACGCAAAAACATTCAAACCCCTGTGCTGATTTTAACCGCACGCGATGCGGTAGAAAATCGTGTGGCAGGCTTAAACGCTGGGGCGGACGATTATCTGCCCAAACCTTTTGCGTTAGACGAAGTGATTGCACGCTTGAACGCTTTAATCCGCCGCAAACAGGGTTATTCGCAATCGCTGTTGCAATATGGCAAACTGTCATTAGACACCGCCGCCAAAGTAGTTACATTAGACGGCAAGCCTTTGGATTTAACCGCACGCGAATATACACTGCTGGAATTATTGCTGTTGCACAAAGGGCGTTTATTAACGCGTGCGGTGATTGAAGAAAAATTATACAGCTGGGATCAAGAAATCGATAGCAATGCGGTGGAAGTGTATATTCACCATTTGCGTAAAAAAATTGGCACGAAGTTTATCATCACCAAACGCGGCTTGGGCTATACGCTCGGAGATGAGCCTTGAAAAAACAAAAACGCAAATTATCCATACGGGCAAGGTTGTTGTTGGCATTGTTCATCAACCTGCCGTTAGTGTGGTTATTTGCCATTCTGACTTCATCGTGGTCTTTATATAACAATATCAATCAAATCAACGATACGCAGATGAGCCAGTTGGCACGCCGTCTTTTGACCGTGCCTTATTTTTATGACGGCAACTGGCATGTACCGCAGTTGGACGAATTGATTGAAGAAAATAACCGCGATCAATTCACTACTTTTGCGGTGTGGCATAAAGACGGCACGCTGTTATTAGCCGACCGTGGCAGTTATTTTCTGCAATTTATTCCGCCCGAAGACGGCTATCACGATGTGGAATTTTTCCATTCCAATACCAAAAAACGCACTATTTTCAATCGCAACAGGCAGCCTGAAAAAACAGAAATCGAACAAAATCAAGAACAAGAAGAAGAAATTGACTTAACCAACAACGATTTAGACCAAGACAATATTCCAGACGACCAAGACGACCGCATTACTTTGCATATTGATGACAATGCACGCGCCGAATTTACGCCCCCCAAACCACCTGCTGATGTTGTGAATGAACACCACATTCCTTTTCATCAACGCACAGACGGCAGAAAATGGCGTGTATTGCGTCTCACGGCACCTGACGGTTCAACGGTGGTGGCAGTGGGACAGAATAAAAGCGTGCGTTATCAAACCGTCAATAGTGCGATTAAAGCCCAGTTAATTCCGTGGATTTTGGCTCTGCCCTTGTTATTGCTTGCTCTATCGCTTTCAATGCGTATTTCTTTGCGACCGTTGAATAAATTAGCTCAACATTTACACCACCGAGAAGCACAAGACGATAGCCCCATAGAAGAACGCGTACCACGCGAAATGCAGCCTTTGGTGTATTCCTTAAATCGACTGTTTTTTCGCATTCAAGAAACCATTAAACGCGAACAACGCTTCACATCTGACGCGGCTCACGAATTACGCAGTCCGTTAGCCGCCCTTAAAGTACAAGCCGAAGTGTTGGCAATGAGCGACACCGAAGAAGAACAAACGCACGCTTTGGTTAATATTTTAGACAGCATTGATCGTTCTGAACGCTTGATTGGACAACTGTTAGCCTTATCTCGTTTAGACAGCAATACAGGTGATACGCTGAATGAAGTTATTGATTGGGCATCAATTTCCGAAAAAGTGTTACAAAATTCTGCACGCAATGCACGCGAAAAACACATTCAACTCAAACGGGAAGTTTTTTCAGGCAGCCTGAAAGAAGTGTTACCGCTTACAGGCAATCCGACGCTGATTGAGTTAATGTTGCGTAATTTAATCGACAACGCCATTCGTTACACCCCCATCGAAGGCGAAGTGGTGTTAGAAATGGGTGATGATTTTGTACGCGTTATGGACAACGGTAAAGGCATTGACCCTGCATACCTACCACGCATACGCGAACGCTTCTTCCGCCCACCAGGACAAAAAGAAAGTGGCAGTGGATTAGGTTTATCCATCATCGACCGCATCGCCACACTACACGGATTAACATTCATTTTACAAAATCGCGAAACAGGCGGCTTAAAAGCAGAAGTACGAATGGAAAAAACAAGCGATTGATTTTCAGTCGTTGTCGGGTGGGCAGATTGTAAAGAACGCTGTTTTCAGGCAGCCTTGTCGCCAATCAGTCAAATCGCTTACTATACCGCACCTCACCGCCTGATGAGTCTGTGCCTGCTCTGCCGATTAACTGCACGGATTTGCTTAATTGATAGACCAACTTCACCGCTTGGGTGGTGGAAGATAAGCCGTATTCATAGCCCAAATAGATTTTATTGGTTAAGTGTTTGCCGACATTCACCATTTGTTCGGCAGGATTGACTTCGCCTGTGTTGCTGTTGCGTGCTTCGCGAGACGATAAGCCAATGTCGTCAAATAAGCCGATTTTGTTGTTAATGCCACCTGCCAACATAGAACCTGCCGCCGCTGCTA
>JAGBKK010000030.1 GCA_017934045.1 Neisseriaceae bacterium
ATTTTCAATTATTTTAACATTTGCTAATTAAAAATAATTGCCCTATTTGCTTGGGATTTATGCTTGTCATAATGGATAATAGAGTTAAATTTTGACTTTTATCAACCCTTGTTCATTTTGAAAGGAAAAGAAACGATGAACAAACTTCTACTCGCATTAAGCACAGCTTCCCTTTTGGCATTAACCGCCTGCGGTGGCGGCGGCGGTGATGACGCTCCTGTTCAACCCATTCAACCCACCAATCCATCTGCTGGTAATGGTGGTTCAACAACAGGCGGTTCGACAACAGGTGGTTCAACAACTGGTGGCTCGACAACAGGCGGTTCAACAACAGGTGGTTCAACTGGTGGCTCGACAACAACAACTGCTCCAAAAGCCTATCAACCTGCACAAGAATCTCGTTGGAATGTTCCCACACAAAAAGATATGGACGCAGGCAAACCTTCCACTTTCAAATCGGCTTCTGCCACAGGTTCGCGTGATAATGCCAATAAATTCAATAAAGTTACCATTAACGGTAGCGAAATGGATATTATTCCAAGTGGTATCTATGTTGGCAAAACTTATTCAACCGATACTTCCAATTACCAAATGGTTATTGGTGGCAATAACGGTCAATTAGGTACGGCATACGCACGATATGGGATAGTCGTTGATAAAAATGCCATGACTGGCACAGTTTTTTATCAAGGCGTCCCCACTTCCAATATGCCACAAGCAGGCACAGCTACTTATAAGGGTAATGCCATTGCATTTTTACCAGAACAAAATAAAGTTGCTGCTGGTGAATCAAGCTTCAATGTCAATTTTGCTAAAAAAACTTTAACAGGTACTTTGTCTAATTGGACTGAAAATGTTAAAAATGTCTCCATTTCTTCCACCATTTCAGGCAATACCTTTAAAGGTAGCAATAACCAAGGTAAATTCTACGGCACTAATGCCCAAAACTTGGCAGGTTCTTTTGCCGATAAAACCCAAAAAATCCAAGGGGCTTTTGGTGCAAACAAACAATAATCTATTGATTGGTTAAAATAAAATCCCATTGTCAAACAATGGGATTTTATTTTTTCAGGCAGCCTGAAAAGTCGTAGGGTGGGCATCCTTGCCCACCAACCGCCCAATAGAATGAAATAAATATTATTGAAATTCAAGTGGTTGCAAATTGTTCAATTTTGGTGAGGAACATGCCCACCATTTTTTGTTTCTGTATAGATTTTGCAGGAGTCTCTGAAAGCCTTTTACACCTTTTCAGGCAGCCATTCTTTTAATGCCGAACGCAATAATTCCGCATCATTGCATTCTTCAACCGCCGCTTTGCCCAAACTGTGTAACACCACAAAACGCATTTTGCCACCCTGCACTTTTTTATCGTGTTGCATATGCGACAACCATTTGTCAAACGCAAAGCGTGGCGGTTCGGTGGGCAGTTTTGCTGCCGACAGTATTTGTTGCACACGGCGTGTATCAGCAGGCGTAATATAGCCCATTTTTTCCGATAAACGGCAAGCGGCAACCATTCCTGCGGCAACTGCTTCGCCGTGCAACCAGTTGCCATAGCCCATTTCGGTTTCAATCGCATGTCCGAAAGTATGCCCCAAATTCAATAACGCACGCACGCCGCTTTCTTTTTCGTCCGCCGCCACAATATCGGCTTTCATTTGACAACATTTCTGCACCGCATACGCCCAAGCGTCGGCATTGTGCGTTATTAACGCCGTTATATGCTCTTCCAACCACGCCAAAAACGCACTATCGCCCAACAGTGCGTATTTAATCACTTCGGCAAGCCCTGCACTAAATTCGCGACAAGGAAGCGTATTTAATACATTGTGAGCGGCAAACACCGCTTGCGGCTGATAAAACGCCCCAATCATATTCTTACCCATTGGGTGATTGACTGCCGTTTTACCGCCCACCGATGAATCCACTTGGCTTAACAGCGTGGTAGGTATTTGAATAAACGGCATACCGCGTTGATAAGTTGCCGCCGCAAACCCTGCCATATCACCAATCACACCACCGCCCAAGGCAATTAGCGTTGATTTGCGTTCCAGTCGCTGTGTCATCAGTGCGTCATAAATGCAATTCAGCGTGGTTAAGTTTTTGTATGCTTCACCATCAGGCAAAACCACACTATGCACCGTGTTACAGGCTGCCTGAAAAACATTTGCCACCGCTTGCAAATAAAGCGGTGCAATGGTTTCGTTGGTAACAATCATACAACTGGGTGCGGTATGCTGTGCCGCATATTGTTGCAATAATTCAATTAAATTCGCACCAATATAAATCGGATAACGGTGCGAAGGTGCATTTACGGTTAAAATCATTTTTTATTCTCAATTTAAAAAATTACTGTCATTGCGAGCCTTGACATAGTCAAGGCGTGGCAATCTCCACATCACGAAAAATGAACGCTCCTTATGCTGGGAAATTGCGTCCCCTTGCCTTACGGCAAGGATCGCTTTTGACAGTAAATATTTTTGAACAGCTTTCAGGCAGCCTGAAAATCAATCCCTATTTTGCAACTGTTTTAACAACATATCCACCGCCTGCGTACAATTTTTACCGTGAATATCCACCGTATCATCGGCAACTTCACAATACAGAGCGTGGCGTTCGTCATACAATGCTTGCAATTTTGCCAATGGATTTGCCACTTGCAACAACGGTCGTCCTTTGTCAAAGCGTAAGCGTTCAAACAAATCATCAGGCGTGGCATATAAATACACCACATGCCCACGCCGTTGCAAAACCTTGCGGTTATCCGCATTCAACACCGCACCACCGCCTGTGGCTAACACAATGCCTTGCTTTTGCGTTAATTCATCAATCACCGCCGTCTCACGCAAGCGAAATCCTGTTTCACCCTCTAACGCAAAAATCGTGGGAATATCCACCCCTGTGCGATCCACCAAAAACTGATCGGCATCAATAAATTCATAGCCCAAATGGCGTGCCAACGCTCGTCCCAAAGTGCTTTTGCCCGCACCAGGAAGACCTACCAAAAAAAAACTGCCTGCATTTTTCATAGCAGGCAGTTTAACATATTTAACCTAAATATCAATAATTCAAACCACTGGTATTCAAGGTATCAATAATGCGTGGGGTAACAAAGATTAACAACTCACGACGAGCATTTTTCTTCGTGGTGTGTTTGAACAAATTACCCAATACAGGAATATCACCCAACAAAGGTACTTTACCTGCATCATTGGTATTTTCTTCTACATAAATACCGCCCACAACCATAGTACCACCATTTTCCACCATAGCCGAAGTTTCCACTTCTTTCTTACCAATCACAGGATCACCCAATGGGGTGTAACGGCTGATGGAGTTTTTGGTTACTTTTAAGGTCATAATTACATTACCGTCAGGGGTAATTTGTGGGGTAACCTTAATGCCAGTAACAGCTTCCACAAATTGAGTTGCGGTTGCACCTGAAGAAGTGGCGGTTTGATACGGAACATCTTCACCTTCGGACAAGGACGCTTCTTTACGGTCTTGGGTCAAAACGCGTGGGCTAGAAACCACTTTACCTTTGTTGTTTTCTTGCATCGCCGATAATTCTAAACCCAAGAAACCGTGCTGCGTACTACGCCACAAGGATATGGCAGAAGTTGCAGCAGTAGCAGGTAAATACACATTAGGTTGCCCCCAATCACGAACACCATTATTGACTTGGGGTTGCCATGTACTGCCACCACTATTGTTGCTACCAGAATTAAAACCAGAGATATTATGACCGCCACCAACACCAGTGTGTGCATGTCCTGCATCATCGACAGAACCTGCTTGCCACTTCACACCCAACTCACGGCTAAATCCTTCGTTGGCTTCTACAATGCGTGCTTCAATCATCACTTGACGCACAGGCACATCCAATTGTGCTACCAATTTTTCAAATTTGGTAATCACAGGTTGTGTGTCGGTAACAATCATCGTGTTGGTGCCCGTATCAAACATCGCACTACCACGAGAAGTTAAAATGCTGTTACTGCTACTACCAGAAGAATTACCCGTAGTGGTTGATTCTAACAGTGTTTTAAATTCTTCAACACTCTTATATTTCAACTGGAAAGTACGCGACAACAACGCACCCAATTCAGATAATTCGCGTTGACCACGCATTTGATCGCGTTCTTGGTTGAGCAACTCATTGCGTGGGGCAATACGCCACACATTACCATGTTTGCGCATATCCAAGTTGCGTGCTTGCATCACCAAATCCAAAGCTTGATCCCAAGGCACATCTTTTAAGTTCAAAGTCATTTTACCTTGCACAGAATCACTGGCAACAATGTTTTGACCAGATTCTTTGGCAATAATTTGCAAAATGGTGCGAACATCCACATCTTGGAAGTCCAAAGTGATGCGACCACCTTTGAATGATTTAGGTTTTGGACGCTCATCTAATGCGTTGAATAAGGCTGCCTGATTATTCACGGTAACCACATATTGTGAACCGTTATCTTTAACAGAATAATCCCAAGCGGCACCGTTGGCAATGGTGATTTTGGTGTCATTGCCCATGCGTTGCAACGAAACATTGCGAACAGGTGTACCAAATTCAGCAACATCATAACTTCTTTGGGCATTAGCCGCCAAAGCCAAATCAGGGAAAGTCAAAATTAACTCATTGCGAGTGCGTTCAATTTTTGGTGCACTGTGTCTTGGAGGCAGGGAGAAACTCATCACACCTGCATTACCCGTACCTCTGTTGAAATTCATTTCAACATTAGCCACATTGTTAATAACACGGCGAGACACTTGTTGTTGCGTCATCGGTGCATTAGCATTCTGAACAGGTTCCGCCCAAGCAGAAACCATTAGTACGGATAAACTTAATCCGGACAACACTTTTACGGTAACTTTTTTCATCATCTATACCTCTATTTTCAAATTATTTCACGGAAAGTGGAACTTCTGCTGGGCGATGAATCCATTCGCCTTCGGCATTTTGAATGGTTTCATCTAAAACAATTTTGTCTGGGGTGATTTCAGTAATCACACCAAAGTCGGTTCCCATGTAATTACCAACTTTAACGGTATATACATGTTCATCTACGCGTACATGACCATGATTCACACCTTTAGATGAGGTGAAACCGACATATTCCACACGATCCAAACCAAAACCTTCCAAGATTTCTTTGGCTCGTTGGAAATCAGGAGCATTCGGACCCAAATCTTCACTGCGTGCCAAATTCAAGCGACTGGTGTCAAATGCGTTCAAACCGAAAAATTCAGGCGGTTCATACGGCATATACACAGGCGGTTCAACTGGTTTGGGTTTGGGAACAGTATTTTCAGCATTCTGTTTGGTTTGTTCCATCCAAGAACGCAAATCACCATGTGGAGCACATGCTGCCAACAAAATGGGCAATGTCAATAATAAATATTTTTTCATAACCTTCTGCTCCTGTTATTTCTTCACAAATTCGGTTTCAACATCTGCATTTTGTTTTGCATACGATTGTTCCGCTTTGTAAGTGTTTGCTCTGGCGTTCAAGACTAATTTGCCATCTCGTTCAGTGGTTACATTGACCGCATTCAATACCACAATACGCGACAAACTGCCCACATCTTTAGCAAACTTCGTGAATTGATCATAGGTGCCAGTGGTGGAAATGGAATAAGGCAAAATTTCCACAGGACCGTCTTTTTGTGCAGGCAAAGGACGAGTCGAAGACATTTGCAAACTGTTGTTAGAACCTGCCTGATTCAATTCTTGAATCAAATTAGGAATTTCCGCATCAGTGGGCAACTGTTTCACCAAAATAGCAAATTGTTCTTCCAAGTCTGCTAATTCTTTTTTCAAATGTGGCAAACTAGCTGCTCTTTTGGCTTTTTTGTCAAATTCGACTTTCAGTTCTTCTTCCTGTGCCTTGGCTGCATCCAAGGTTTCTTTTTGCCCTTTGTATTGAGCAAACCAACCCACTGCCAAGATTGCAACCACAATAATCACACCAAGCAACAATTTAACAGGTGCAGGCCATAAATACGCTGTATTCAAATCTAATGATTTTGATGCCATAATCAAACCCCTTATTTATTACCTTGTTGTGAAGCTTTATTCACAAGTTTAGAACTGATGGTAAATTTCTGCACGCCTTTTTCTGTTCTAATTTCCACCAATTGTGGCACAGAAAATACACCTGTACTGGGTAAAGAACGCATAAAGGCAGCAACTTTACTGTCGCTTAATGCAACACCCGTTAAGTTGTAAGTTTTACCATCATTGCTTTGAATGTGCGTTAAGAATGCACCTTCAGGCATAATGCGATTCAAATCGTTGAACATCATCGCTACTTGGAAGCGTTCATGTTGCAATTCTTCGATTTTTTCTTTGCGTGCAATGAATTCGCGTTTGCGTTGTTCTAACTCTTCAACTTCTTTGATTTGCTTGTCTAATTCAGCAATATTCGTTTTTAACAACTGATTGCGATCTTCTTGATTGCCGATGGCTTGACTCAACAAGAACCATACCACACCAGCCGCAACAATGCCTGCCAAAACGCTCATTAACATAAAGCGTTTGAATGCGTCTAATTTTTTCTTGCGTTCGATTTCGCGATACGGCAGTAAATTTAATCCAATAAGTTTAATCATGCCAACCCCCTTAATGCTAAACCAAATGCAACGGTGTAGCGTGCTGCATTTTGTTTAAACTGTTCTTGATTGACTTTACCTGACAAGGATACTTCGTTCGCAGGGTGTAACAGTTGTGTTTTCACACCTGCATGTTCGGTGATGTATTCCGCAACACCTACACTTTGGCTACCGCCACCTGTCAAGAAAATGCGTTCTACTTTTTGTGCCGCACTGGCAACTGTGTAGAAGAATTGCAATACGCGTTGAATTTCTTGCAACAGTTGAGAATTGAAAGATTCGGCAACTTGTTGGTATTCTTGCGATTTATTGGCAGAAATTTTCATTTTTTCTGCTTCGTCAGAACTCACTTGGCTGTTGCGTTGTAACTCGCGTGTGAAGTTTTTGCCACCCAAAGAGAAGTTTTGTTTGTACAACAACGCACCGTTTTGCAATACCAAGGCTTGTGTAATTTCTTCACCCACTTCAAAGACGGCAACAACAGCTTTTTCTAATTCAGGAGCATTTTGGTTAATCCAATAAGAATACGCATTGATGCGTGCTACTGGTTCAACATCAACCAACACTGGCGGAATATTGGCATCTTCTAATGCACCCAAGAATGGTTCGATGTCTTCTTTTTTAGCGATAGCTAATAAGACAGGCTGACCACTTCTGCCAGCATCACCTACGGCTTGGTAATCATAGTTAATGTCGTCAATGACAGAAATTTGAGCGGCTTCAAATTCAGCTGCTCCTTCCATATCCAAACCAGACGATGCGTCATACGCAAAGTTCTGAACAGTCGTTGTCGCATCAGGCATGCCAAAAATAACATTTTTCGCAACACCACCCATACGGCTGACTGTTTGTTGAATGGACGAAATCAATCCATCGACATTGTTAATTTTGCCGCCAACCACTACGCCAGCAGGCAATGGGGTGATGGCACAGTTTTCAATTTGCACGCTGTCTGCACTGCGTTTTGAAACCTGTACCATTTTGATGGAGTGGTCTCCGATATCCACTCCGACAAAAGACCGTCCCGATAGGCTGGGAAGGCTATTCGTCTTTTTATTTCCCACACTCATTGCAATAATCCTTTATTTTGTTAGAAACAACGGTACTCGTTTTTCCGTTACTGGTAAAAGTTTAACTTTATCTTTATACTTTAAGCAACTTTTATTTTGCAATTTTACAATATTTGTTATGTTAAAGAAGATTTTTGCCACACTTTGTGCGATTTTTGTCGCAATTTTCCTGTTGGCAGCAGGTTTTGTCGCTGTTGCAATTCAGTCAGCATACCCTAAATTGCCAAACTTGGACATTATCACGCATTATCAACCCAAAATGCCACTGATGATTTACTCATCAGACGGTCAGTTGATTGGTACTTATGGTGAGGAACGCCGCTCCTTTACTGCGATTGAAGATTTTCCGCCTGTCTTAAAAAATGCGGTGATTGCTGCCGAAGACAAACGCTTTTATGAACACTGGGGCGTGGATACGATTGGTGTTGTGCGTGCGTTAATCAGTAATTTCCGTGCGGGTCGCACGGTGTCTGGGGCAAGTACTATTACGCAACAAGTGGCAAAAAATTTCTTTTTAACCAATGAACGCTCGTTTGAACGCAAATTCAATGAAGCCTTGATGGCGTATAAGATTGAACGCTCTTTATCCAAAGATCAAATTTTGGAGTTGTATTTTAACCACATTTATTTGGGACAAAGGGCGTATGGCTTTTCGTCTGCGGCACAGGCGTATTTTAATAAGTCGGTTTCTGAATTGGATTTAGCCGAAGCGGCTATGTTGGCAGGCTTACCCAAAGCACCGTCTGCGTTTAATCCGATTGTTAATCCTGATCGTGCCAAACAACGCCAGTTGTATATTCTGAATAATATGTTGGACTTGGGTATGATTACGCAACAACAACGCGATCAGGCTGCCGAACAAAAACTGCATTATGAATCTGCCAAAGTGAATGTGAATGAATATGCGTTGTATGTGGCAGAAATGGCACGCCAAAAAATGTATGAACGCTATGGCGAAGCGGCTTATACCAACGGTTTTCGGGTTTATACCACCGTTCATTCCCAAGACCAAGAAACGGCAACCAATGTGTTACGCCGCCGCTTGGACACTTTTGGTGTGGGCAAGTTTGCTGGGGTAGAAGCGTTTGTGGATATTAGCAAAATTGACGCAGAACATTTTGACGAACGCACGCAACAATATGTCGCCAATTTGCATAAAGTGGGCAATAAAGTGCCTGCTTTGGTGTTGGCAGTAAATTCAGGCAGCCTGAAACTGTTGATTCAAGGCGAAAGCCGTCCTGTGATTTTGCAAGGTAAAGCTATGGCATTTATTGCAGATGCCATTAACAACGGCAAATATGGTGATCGTCGTGTGCGTGTTGGTTCGGTGTTGCGTGTGGTCAAAAACAACAACAGTTGGCAATTAACGCAAATTCCTGAAATTCAGGGAGCGATTGTGTCGATTGACACACAAACAGGGGCAATCCGTGCTTTGGTGGGCGGTTACGATTTTTATCAAAAAGAATTTAATCGTGCCACACAAGCCGCACGCCAACCTGGTTCTTCGTTCAAACCGTTTGTCTATTCGGCGGCTTTGCAACGCGGTGTTACGGCAACCACGCAATTTAATGATGAACCCTTGTCCTTACCTGGTTTAGGGCCTAACGGCACCACTTGGGAGCCAAAAAATTCAGGCGGCACTTATCGTGGTTTAATGACCATGCACGAGGCGTTGGTGTGGTCAAAAAACATCATTTCGGTACGCATTATGATGGCGATTGGTGTTCCTTACACCCATAATTATGTGCAACGCTTTGGTTTTACCGCCAAAAGTCAGCCAAATAATTTAACGATGACATTAGGCACAGGTTCGGTTACGCCTTTGGAAATGGCTCGTGCGTATGCGGTGTTTGGCAATGGCGGTTATCGTGTAACGCCTTATTTAATCGATAAAATTTACGACAGCAATGGTAATTTATTAGCCCAAACTGAACCCTTAAAAGCAGGTGAAACCGCTCCCCAAGTGATTGACGCACGCAATGCGTTTATTATGACGCAGATGATGAAAGATGTGGTGCAACGCGGCACGGCAGCCAAAGCCACAGCTGGCATAAAACGCAACGATATTGCAGGCAAAACAGGCACCACCAACGACAGTAAAGATGTGTGGTTTGTGGGCTACACCCCTGCCCTATCCACCGCTGTGTATATTGGTTACGACAAGCCCAAAACCATTAGCAAAAAAGCCACAGGCGGCACAACCGCCGCACCGTTGTGGGCTGATTATATGCAGTATGCGTTGAAGAAAATTCCTGTGGCAAAAGAAACGCTGCCTGAAAATATCGTCGAACGAGAAGGACGCTATTTTTATCAAGAATATCAAGTAACGAACCCACTGTTGGCGATTGACAATCGTTCTGACGAAGAAGAAATAATGGAAGATATGATGAATATGGACACCATGCCCAGTGAAATACCCCCATCAGGCGGTAACGATGGCTTGGAAAATTTATTCTAATCATTTAAACAGTATAGTCGATTCAGAGCAAAATCCAGCAAGGCGGTGAAGCTGCAGACAGTATAAATAATACGACAAAGCGAACCAACGATGATGGATTTTGTTATCAATCGACTATAATTATCTTCTTACGCAACAAACGGACAATAAACAATCGTCCGTTTGTTTTAGCAAAACATTCGTGTTTCAAAGTTAATTGACTATACGCTTTCAGGCTGCCTGAAACTTGCATTCAAGCCCCCAATCAAAGCAAAAACTTCTCGCTTACTATTTATCAAAACCCTATATCTGTTGTAGAATATAGGGTTTATTAAAAATGTGGCAAGCCATACAAAACACGCTTAACCAATTGATTTACAAATAATTTTTAAGGAAAACAACGATATGCCAAAACGCAGTGATTTGAAAACCATTTTAATTATCGGTGCTGGGCCGATTGTGATTGGTCAGGCGTGTGAGTTTGACTATTCTGGGGCACAGGCGTGTAAAGCCTTGCGTGAAGAGGGTTATCGTGTGGTGTTGGTTAATTCCAACCC
>JAGBKK010000005.1 GCA_017934045.1 Neisseriaceae bacterium
ACGCGTACGGTAATCGGTATTTTCTTTGTAACCCAATGCTTGAATGTCGCTATCTTTTTTGGAACGAGACAACCACGGCAGTAAGGCTTGATCCCACTCATCGCTTTTTGTGCCAATGGCATTTAAGGCAAAATAAGTGTTATTGCCTGACATAAAGTACGAATCCATTGTGGAAACGGAATTTTTATCGCTGATAAACGAATGGCGATAAGTGGTGTAATTGGGTGTGCCGTAAGTGCTATCAACTGGCAGTGTGGGGAGATATGCTTTGTGATCTTGTGCATCGTAATCAGGTTTATAAAAACGCAATTCAGCCGAACGCAAACCTTTTTCTTCACCAATGGGCAACCACAAGGCAACATTTTCTTCTGGACGAATTTGCGTATCATCACCCGTAACCGTTGGTGCAGCAATGGCGTGTTTGCTTTCTTCGGTATGAACCGATGAACTACCTGTACTTTCACCAACAGTTGGTTTAACTGTTGAAGGACTACCATCAACAATGGCTACAGGTTGAGTACCATTGTTAGATTGTTTAGTCATTTCTTCAAACATTCGTGCAAAAGCATCGCGTAATCCTTGTTCATCGTTGGCATCGAAATAGGTTGGGTTTCCGTTATATGTACCTTCACCAATCGCACCTTTTTTTAGCATATATTTGGTGCGAGCATCTGCCGATGAAGAACCCATACCATATGCCACAGTATAGGTTTTAATATTGGTGTTTTTGAACAATGGATCGCTTAATTGTTTTAAGAACTTACCGTCCAAATATTCAATTTCACTTTGTGATAGTCCATAGCTCAAATTTGGGTATGTTCTACCTGTTGTACAATTCAACGGCATACCCCAAGTATCAGAACGCCAAGCAAGACCATACAGTTTTTGATTGAACACCCCACAGTCTTCACCAAATTGATATGGCTCAAATGTTTTTCCTGCAACGGTAAGCTTGTTATATTCTGATACCCCTGCTTGTCTCCATATATCAGAATTTCTAATATATGAATTCAACCCTTGTGAGCTATAACCATGTGCCCTATTATATTCATAACTATCTGAATTCGCAGAACCGTCAGACATTGCGATAACATAGTTATCAGTACACGATAATGGAATAGGTGTTTTTGCAAACTTATCAACCGCATTAACATAACCTGTTAAAAATGGTGTACCATCGTTGTACCACGAACGATCAATAGCATTGATAACATCTTGATAATTATCAGTCAAAGCAACTTCTCGATTTCTTGCTCCACTACTATTAAAACTTCCCATCCAAGTGATACCCCACGAGGCTTTATCACCATATTCACGAACAAGGCTGGGTAATACGCGTTTCAAAGAACTTGCTTTCCAACCATTCATAGAACCCGAATCATCGAGATACAGCATAATATTGGGTTTGTTTTTCTCATATAATGATGTGCTGGTATTAGAAACATCCCAAGTAGCGACTTTGGGAATGGTTTCATTTTTGGTAATGGTTACGGTTTTGCTCATACCTGGATTGGATAAATGCAAAGGTGTGGCAAAAGGCGAATCGGTATCAGCAGCCATGGCAGAAGTGGCACTCAATACACTGATGGCAAGCAGGCTGAATGAGAATGTGCGTCTGTTGGTTTTCATTTTTTTAACTCCCAAATTGAAAATTGGCACGCTGTTTGCAGATTTGTGCATTGAGAATGTTTTTTCGGCTACAAACAGTGGCAAAAAGAACAGACTTATACTCGCATTTTCTTTTGAACACCGCTTGTTTATTTTACAAGCGGTTTTTTTTGTGTATAAACGGTAAGCAGATTGCTTATAGCCAAAATTGGCATTGATTTTTAAGGAATTTTTGTTATTTTGAGATTTTTTAAAGTATCAGGCTGCCTGAAATTATTTTTGCTTATAAAACAGACAAAATAAATATTTTTTATTATTAAAAACAATAAGTTATATTTTATGTGTAAAAATTTTCTAAAAAATTGATAAAATGCAATAAAAAGTGATTTATTTGCAACACAGTCAGGTAGGCAAGTGTTTGCGTTTCTGAAAAAGTAAAGTATCTTAATTTTTGTACCATTGTAATCAATTTTATTCTTTCAGGCTGCCTGAACACGGTTATAATGCAGGGTTTGACGGACACACCCTAAACGGAGTAGAACACAATGGCACATTATGCCATAGGCGATATTCAGGGCTGTTTTACTTTATTGACACGCCTGTTGCACAAAATCAATTTTAACCGCAGCACCGATACGCTGTGGCTAACAGGCGATATTGTCAATCGTGGCGATGCGTCTTTGCAAACGCTACGCTTTGTAAAACAACACGAAGATTGTATTCACACTGTTTTGGGTAATCATGATTTGCATTTATTATCAGTCTATTATGGTAAAAGTCGTCCCAAAAAAGGCGATACCATAGACGATATTTTGAAAGCTGATGATAAAAATAGTTTAATCGATTGGTTGCGTCATCAGCCGTTAATGTTGAAAAAAAACAATTATTTAATGGTGCATGCGGGCTTGTTGCCCCAATGGACAGGTAAAGAAGCTCTGTCGTTGGCAGGTGAAGTACAAGACGCTTTGCAAAGTGGCAACTGTCGCAAATTTTTTGCTCAAATGTATGGCGATACGCCGAATCGTTGGCATAAATCGCTGAAAGGTATGGATCGCTTACGCTTGATTACCAATGTGATGACGCGTATGCGTGTTATTAGTAAAAACAATAAGTTAGACTTTAATTTTAAGTCTGTGTATGGCGATATGCCCAATAATCGGCAGGCGTGGTTTGACGCACCCTGCCGCCGCCACAGTAACGATACGATTATTTTCGGACATTGGTCGGCGTTGGGTTTGCATATCGATAAAAATGTGATTGGCTTGGATACAGGGGCTGTGTGGGGCGGCGAACTCACTGCCATTAACTTGGATACTTTGGAAATTTATCAGGTGTCAGCTAAACAATAAATTTAACTTCGTTGAAATTTCGGCTTGATGACTTCGTCATCTCCTTTGATAAACCTTGTTTATCAAAGGTTTGATACTTCGTATCAAACAAACCTTATTTTCAGGCAGCCTGAACCTTATTGTACCTTTTCCCACCACGCTTGCGATTGATATTCACCGTCTAACGGCACAATTTCGCCGATTTTTGGGGTGATTAAACGCACGGCAGTTGGATTTTTTTGCCACACTGCCCATAAATCTTTCAGGGGCGTATCCCAAGCGTGATAGGCGATTTTGTATTTGGAATTATGCACAGGAAAAAGACGAACGGCTTTTAAATCCAAGGCTGCCTGAACGGTTTGTTGTGGAAAAGAATGAATTTCACGCCAGCCTGCGTCATACTGCCCATTTTCTAAAAATGCCCAATCAATTTTGTCGTATTGTTCGCCGATTTGTTTGAAATGCTTGCCGTAGCCACTGTCGCCACCGATAAAGATTTTTTTATCCTGATAATGCAACACAAACGAAGCCCATAATGTTTTGTTTTTGTTAAACATTCCTCTGCCTGAAAAATGGCGTGCGGTGTGTGTGTCTATGCTTAATTGCTCGTCAATTTTCACTTGATCGCCCCAATCGACTTGGGTGATGATATTTTCTGAAAATCCATAATGTTTCAAATACTTACCTACGCCAAGTGGGGTGATAATGTGGCGAACAGTTTTGTTTTTGGCTATTTTTTTCAATGATTTTTTACCGAGATGATCGTAATGGTCGTGAGAAATAATCAATAAATCAATGTGTTGCGGAATATCATCAAGCGTAAAAACGCCTGTGCCTGTGAATGGTGTATTGATCAATGGTACAGGCGATGCGGCTTCGTTGTGAATTAAAGGATCAACCAATATATTTTTGTCGCCCAAATGCAGTAAATAAGACGAATGCCCATACCACAATACAAAATCATTATGTGGAGCGGTTTTCAGGCTGCCTGAAACCACAGGAACATTTTGCGGTTTGTCAGGATTTAAAAACAATTCATACATAATGCGAGCGGTCGAACGCTGTTCTTTATCGCCTTTTTCAACGGAAAATAATTCGGTGGTTGTCTCAATGTTTTTGAATCGTCCTGTGGCGTGATCAAAATGTGTTGATTGGGCGATTTTGGCTTGCGTATCTGACAATTCACGCACCAACCAACCCTCGGTTTCACATAATAAATACAATGCCAACAATACGATAAACAGAAAAAAATACATAATTTTCTTTTTCATAACGATTGGATAAACAATGAATAAATGGCTATTCTAACAATTTTCAGGCAGCCTGAAACGCTTTTAACTGTTTGCATAAAACCAGTATAATCTCACACTTTGAAATTTAAAAACAAAGGCAACACAAATGTCAAAACTTGCAAATGCTGTGCGATTTCTCGCTATGGACGCTATTCAAAAAGCCAACTCTGGACACCCTGGTGCACCTATGGGTATGGCGGAAATGGCGGAAGTTCTTTGGACGCAGTTTTTGAAATTCAACCCCAAAAATCCTGCTTTCCCTGATCGCGATCGTTTTGTTTTGTCCAACGGTCATGCGTCTATGTTGCAGTATGCCCTGTTGCATTTAACAGGTTTTGATGTGTCGATTAACGACATTAAAAACTTCCGTCAGTTTGGTTCTAAAACGCCAGGACACCCTGAATATGGCTACACGGCAGGCGTGGAAACTACGACTGGTCCTTTGGGACAAGGTTTTGCCAATGCGGTGGGCTTTGCGTTGGCTGAAAAAATCTTGGCAGCTGAATTTAATCGTGGTGATTTGGATATTGTTAATCACCATACATTCGTCTTTTTGGGCGATGGTTGTTTGATGGAAGGTGTATCGCACGAAGCCGCGTCTTTGGCTGGTTCATTAGGCTTGGGCAAATTGATTGCCTTGTATGACGACAACGGCATTTCGATTGACGGCACAACGCAAGGCAGATTTGACGAAAATATCCCCCAACGCTTTGAATCTTACGGCTGGCAAGCGATTGTGGTTGATGACGGACACAACACCGATAAAATCGCCGCTGCCATTCAGGCAGCCCAAGCGGAAACACTTCGCCCCACGATTATTTGCTGTAAAACGGTGATTGGCAAAGGTGCGGCGACCAAATCAGGCAGCCACAAAGTGCATGGCTCGCCCTTGGGGGAAGAAGAAATCGCCGCCACACGAAAAGCGTTGGGCTGGAATCACGCACCGTTTGACATTCCTGCCGATATTTACGCCGCTTGGGATTGCCGTGCCAAAGGAGAAAAAATTGAAAACGAATGGCAAGCCAAATTTGCCCAATATCAATCGCAATATCCTGAATTAGCGGCAGAATTTACGCGTCGTGTGATTGAAAATAGGCTGCCTGAAAACTTTGCCGACCATATTCAGGCTGCCTTGTCCGACATTTGTGCGAAAAAAGAAAACATTGCCACACGCAAAGCGTCTCAAAATTCAATCGCCATATTAGCCGAAGTGCTGCCTGAACTGGTGGGCGGCTCTGCCGACTTAACACCGTCTAACTTAACCGACTGGAAAAACGCCGTAGCGGTTACAAAGACAAGCGGCGGCAATTATGTGCATTACGGCGTGCGTGAATTTGCCATGTGTGCAGTGATGAACGGCTTGGCGTTGCATGGCGGCGTGAAACCGTTTGGGGCAACTTTCTTAATGTTTAGCGAATACGCCCGCAACGCCTTGCGTATGGCGGCATTGATGAAAATTAACCCCATTTTTGTTTTCACCCACGATTCAATCGGCTTGGGCGAAGACGGACCTACGCACCAGCCGATTGAACAAATCGCCACCCTACGCCAAATTCCCAATATGCACACATGGCGACCCTGCGACACCGCAGAAAGTCTAATTGCATGGGCGGCAGCGGCAGAAAACCAAAAAACACCGTCTTGCTTAATTTTCAGCCGCCAAAACCTGCCGTTTATAGAACGCAACGCCGAGCAGTTAGAAAATGTAAAAAAAGGCGGCTATGTCTTATCCGCTGCAAGTGGCTCACCGCAGTTAGTATTGATTGCCACAGGTTCAGAAGTAGCATTAGCCTTGAACACACAAAAAGAATTGCAAAAACAAGGCATTAACGCCAGCGTGGTATCTATGCCTTGCACCAATTTATTCGACCAACAAACCGCAGAATATCGTCAAAGCGTTTTACCCGCTGGCGTGCCGAAATTAGCCATCGAAGCAGGCGTATCCGACTTTTGGCGTAAATATGTGGGCTTAAATGGCGGCGTTATCGGCATAGACACATTCGGCGAATCCGCCCCAGCAGACGAATTATTCCGCCATTTCGGCTTTACCGTGGAAAATGTGGTGGAACAAGCCAAAGCGTTGTTGTAATTTTCGCAGGGTGGGTCTTCGACCCACCTTTGTTGTTTTTCAGGCTGCCTGAAATCCTTATCAATACAAAAAAACACGCTGCCTGAAAGTTTTAGGCAGCGTGTTTTGTTTCACAATCAACAATCTACTTCAAGCCATGCAATTCCTGTACACTATACACACTGGTTTTGTCTAAACTTTTCACCGCTTCGGCGACTGCTGCTCCGCCTGCGGTGGTGGTGTAGAGTGGAATTCTGCCGTTCAAAGCGTTGCGGCGTATGGCGCGGCTATCTTTGATGGATTTTGCGTCATTATTCACGGTATTGACTGCCATAGCGATTTCGCCATTTTTTAGGGCATCAACAATGTGTGGTCTGCCTTCTCGCACTTTGTTGATTTTTTCGCACGCTAAACCTGCGTTTTGTAAGAATGCGGCGGTGCCTTCGGTGGCACATAGGCTGTATCCTGCGGATAAAAATTCGCTCGCAATCGCTTTCAGGCTGCCTTTGTCTTCATTTCGCACGGATAAGAAGATTTTGCCTGTGTGCGGAATTTTTTCGCCTGCACCTAATTGGGCTTTTAAGTAGGCTTCGGAGAAGGTTTTGCCCACGCCCATCACTTCGCCTGTGGAACGCATTTCAGGTCCTAAAATGGTATCCACACCTGGAAATTTGATAAATGGGAATACGGCTTCTTTCACCGCAAAATATTTGGGAATGACTTCGTTTTCAAATTGTTGCGATTTTAAGTTCTCACCCGCCATTACTCGTGCGGCGATTTTTGCCAACGGCACGCCTGTGGCTTTGGAAACAAATGGCACGGTGCGGCTGGCTCTGGGATTGACTTCCAAAACATACACCACATCGTCTTTCACCGCAAACTGCACATTCATTAAACCAACGACATTCAAGGCAAACGCCATGGCTTTGGTTTGACGGCGGATTTCGTCTTGAATTTCTTTGGATAAGGAATAGGCAGGAATGGAACATGCGGAGTCGCCACTATGCACGCCTGCTTGTTCAATGTGCTGCATAATGCCGCCAATCACGGCTTGTTCGCCATCGCACACGCAATCCACATCAACTTCAATCGCATTGTCTAAATAGTGGTCTAACAAAACTGGGCTGTCGTTGGACACTTTCACCGCTTCTCGCATATAGGTTTGCAATTCGTCTGCGGAATGAACGATTTGCATGGCTCGTCCGCCCAAAACATAAGACGGACGCACAACTAATGGATAGCCCACTTCTTCTGCTAATCGCAATGCGTCTTGTTCGTTGGTTGCGGTGCGGTTTTCAGGCTGCCTTAAACCCAAATCTTTTAAGATTTGTTGAAAGCGTTCTCTATCTTCGGCAGCGTCAATTGCATCGGCTGATGTGCCAATGATTTTCACGCCGTTTTCAACTAAATCGTTTGCGAGTTTCAAAGGCGTTTGTCCGCCATAATGCACAATCACGCCGTCAGGATTTTCGGTGCGAACGATTTCCAAAACATCTTCAAGCGTTAAAGGTTCAAAATACAGGCGGTCGGAAGTGTCGTAATCGGTAGAAACGGTTTCAGGGTTGCAATTCACCATAATCGTTTCCCAGCCGCTTTCACGCAAGGCTAACGCCGCATGTACGCAGCAATAGTCAAACTCAATGCCTTGTCCAATGCGGTTTGGACCGCCGCCTAAAATCATCACTTTTTTGCGATTTGTGGGTGCGGCTTCGCATTCTTCTTCGTATGAAGAATAAAGATAAGCGGTATCCGTGGCAAACTCGGCTGCACAAGTATCCACGCGTTTATACACTGGGTGTAAGTTCAAAGCGTAGCGGTGTTTTCTAACTTCTTTTTCTGGCAGACTTAATAATTGTGCAATGCGTTTATCGGAAAAACCTTTGTGTTTCAGGGTGCGTAAGCGATTGAAATCCAAATCTTTCAGGCTGCCTGAAACGATTTGTTTTTCTTCGTTGATTAAATCTTCAATATTTGCCAAAAACCAAGGGTCTATGCCTGTTTGTTTGTACAACTCATCAACGCTCATACCAGCACGAACAGCGTCTGCCACAAACAGCAAGCGTTCAGGGCCTGGGTCAGAAATTTCGCTTTTAATTTCTTCTAAATCGGTTGAGCGTTCGTCCAAACCTGACAAACCAGTTTCCAAGCCACGCAAGGCTTTTTGCATACTTTCTTGGAAAGTTCTGCCAATCGCCATCACTTCGCCCACAGATTTCATTTGCGTGGTTAAACGATCGTCCGCCGCAGGGAATTTTTCAAACGCAAATCGTGGAATTTTGGTAACCACATAATCAATAGACGGTTCAAAAGACGCAGGCGTTCTGCCGCCTGTAATGTCGTTTTTCAACTCGTCTAATGTATAACCCACAGCCAGTTTCGCCGCAATTTTAGCAATCGGAAAACCAGTCGCTTTGGAAGCCAAAGCCGACGAACGCGACACACGCGGATTCATTTCAATAATAATCATCTCGCCGTTTTTCGGATTAACCGCAAACTGCACATTAGAACCGCCTGTATCCACGCCGATTTCACGCAACACCGCCAAAGACGCATTACGCATAATTTGATATTCTTTATCGGTCAGCGTTTGAGCAGGAGCCACCGTAATGGAATCGCCCGTATGCACGCCGCAAGGGTCAAAGTTTTCAATCGAACACACGATAATGCAGTTGTCGTTTTTATCACGCACCACTTCCATTTCGTATTCTTTCCAACCCAAAATGGACTGCTCAACCAAAAGTTCGTGCGTGGGCGATGCGTCAAAACCACGCTCACAAATCGCCAAAAACTCTTCCTTGTTATACGCAATACCGCCGCCAGAGCCGCCCATCGTAAAAGACGGACGAATTAAAGTCGGAAAACCCACTTCGCCTTGTGCGTTCAAAGCCTCTTCCATCGTATGACAAATAAAGGATTTCGGCGTTTTCAAGCCGATTTTTTCCATCGCCTCCTTAAAACGCCCACGGTCTTCGGCTTTATCAATCGCATCTTCCGTTGCACCAATTAACTCCACGCCATATTTTTCCAAAACGCCATTTCGAGCCAAATCCAAAGCGGCATTCAGAGCCGTCTGCCCGCCCATCGTCGGCAAAACAGCGTCAGGGCGTTCTTTGGCGATGATTTTTTCCAAAGTCTGCCACACAATCGGTTCGATATAAGTTTTATCCGCCATTTCAGGGTCAGTCATAATAGTAGCAGGGTTGGAATTAACGAGAACGATCTCGTATCCAAGCTTGCGAAGAGCCTTACATGCCTGAGTTCCTGAATAGTCAAATTCACACGCCTGTCCGATAATAATAGGACCGGAGCCGATGATCA
>JAGBKK010000031.1 GCA_017934045.1 Neisseriaceae bacterium
AAACAACACTTTTTGGAACGACGGTAAAATAATCTGTCGTAGGGTGGGTTTCCAACCCACCGCAAAACCGAAAGTTTTGTTATAGAGTGGGACAATAGAAGCCGCCCTATAATGGACACTTTTTTTGTTTCAGATTAGGTTTTGCAAAGGTTTCAGGTAGTCTGAAAACTATTTTGCTTAATATTCTTCTGCCGTCAAGCCCAACTTCGCCAGCAAAACGCTGTCTTCATTTTCTTCTTTATTATTCGGCGTTACCAACAATTTGTCGCCGACAAAAATCGAGTTTGCTCCTGCCAAAAAGCACATTGCCTGCACGGATTCTGGCATTTGCGTTCGCCCTGCGGAGAGTCGCACATAGGTTCGTGGCATAGTAATGCGTGCCACCGCTACGGTGCGGACGAACTCCGTCCAGTCTAAATCGTGGGCGTTTTCCAACGGCGTGCCTTTGACTTTGACTAACTGGTTAATCGGCACGCTTTCAGGTTGCGGATCGAGATTGGCTAATGACGCAATCAATGCGGCTCGGTCGGCTCGACTTTCGTCCATACCCACAATGCCGCCACAACAGATTTTCAAACCTGCGTCTCGCACTTTGCCCAAAGTGTCCATACGGTCTGCCACTTGGCGAGTGTGGATAATGTCATTGTATTTATCAGGAGCGGTGTCTAAATTGTGGTTGTAATAATCCAAACCTGCGGCTTTCAAATCTTCCGCCATACCGTCTTCTAACAGACCAAAAGTGCCACAAGTTTCCATGCCTAACGCTTTGACGGCACTGATAATTTTGGAAACCGTTTCAATATCTTTGGGCTTGGGACCACGCCACGCCGCCCCCATACAAAAACGACTTGCCCCACGCGATTGGGCAATTTTGGCTTTGGCAACGATTTCGTCAATATCCATCATCGTTTCTTTGGCTAATCCCACGCCTTTATGATGAGCCGATTGCGGACAATAAGCACAATCTTCGGGACAACCGCCTGTTTTAATGGATAACAGTGCGGAAATTTGCACTTTTTGCGGATCAAAATTTTGCCGATGAACTGATGCTGCCTGAAAAATTAAATCTAAAAACGGCAGGTTAAATAATTCTTCCACTTGGCATTTCCGCCAGTATTGAGCGGTGGGGTGGGGTGTTGGTTTGGCTTGTGGTTTTAATAGGTGTTCGGTCATTTTTTTTCCTAAATTAAGTACTCAAATGTTTGTATAGCAATATTTTTATTATTGGCAAATTGCTTGAATTTATCAATAAAATCATTAACTTCATTATGTTCAATATTTAATCTTAACTTTTTAGTATTTTGATTTAATGTAAAAATAACACTTATTTCGGTTTTTGTTGTCAAATTATTAAAACTTATCCAATAATGTGGTTTTAACTGAATGTGTTGAATATCACTAATCAATATATTATTTTCTATTTTTCTTAAAAAATAATATCGTGCAAAATGTTGTATGCTATATTCAGGCAACCTGAATTGGATATAATTGCTTGTATATCCGATATAATCACTTGCTCCTTTTTTATCTTCAATAAAATTTTTTATCAAAATTATATCAAAAAAAAATAAAATATAAAACCATAACAATAGGTAAATATTTGTTATTATCATCTTTTCCAAAAAATAATAATGAAATGATAAAAACAATAAAAAAATTTAGAAAAATAATATGATATATACATAAAAAATCAATCGGTTTTTTATTGATATAAATAAGCGTTAAATTTTCAATCGGTAATTTCATTATTTTTTCACAGGCAAAAACATAAAATAAGTAGCGGCGGCAATTAACACAAATGACACCGCATAATTCCAACGCCATTTTTCTTGTAAAAATAAAACCGCAAAACCTGCAAAAATAATTAACGATAACACTTCTTGAATAATTTTTAATTGAAACGGCGAAAAGCCGTCTATTTTGCCAAAATAATTATTGGCAGGCACCATAAAAATATATTCAAAAAACGCCACCCCCCAAGAAATAAAAATCAGGGCAATAATTTCTTTCAAATTATTGGGCGGATTGTCTTTTAAATGACCATACCAAGCATAAGTCATAAAACAATTTGAAATGGCTAATAATAAAATGGTACGCATGGTTGATTAACTTTCTTTTTCATTATTCAGGCAGCCTGAAAATAATTAAAACCATATTTTTATCAATAAGTTAAAATTAAATTAACCATAAAAATATCATTTATTATCATCAATCAGCACGGGCAAGAAATTACCCACCCTACGATTTTTCAGGCAGCCTGAAAGCCTTTTGTCGTTGATAAACTAAATGAGTAAAATAAATCACAAAAAATAATTGTAAAAATAAACCTGCCAAAGGAATAAAACACAATAAATAAAAAATAAAACACGCAAAAATAAATTGACTGTCGCCACCTTGTTGCATTTTTATATGAAAATGCTCGCGGCTGACGGTATTGGAATAAATATCAATTAAAAAGAATTTATAAAATAAATAAAATAATGGAATATGAATAATAAAAAATGCGGTAAAAGGGATTAACGGCAAACACAATAAAAATAAACCGATAAATTTTAATAAAACCATTGTCATCAATTTAATAACGGTATAGGTATCGGCTTTGGGGTGAATATTAAATTGATAATGGCGTTTATCAATTTCGGCAGTAATCATTGGCGTTAATAAACCTGCAATAATTAAGGCAATGATGACAGAAATAATAATCACCAAAACCGTACCTAATAAATAAAATAATGAACCCAATAGCCAATGCACTACGCCGAGATGCAAAATCCACGCAATGATTTTATGCTCTTCAATAAAACCATAATCCCCTGTTTCTAAACCTGTTTTTATGGTTTCTAATAAGGCACCGCCGCCCACAATAAACATAGTGAAAAATATCACCAAAACCGCAATCAAAGGCAAAAAAGACCATAAAATAATCTTTTTTGTCCAAAAATCACGAAAGGATAAAGAAAGAATATTGTTCATAGTTTCAGGCTGCCTGAATAATTTATCCGTGGTGGGCAAAAATGCCCACCGATAATCACCACGGACGATGAGTAAAACTTTCTTTCACTTCTTGGCGAATTTGTGTGCCGAAGCGTTTGCCCAACAGCGTGGCAAAATCGTCTTTGGGTGTGTAATCGACCATTTTTTCGGCTTTAATCACATCGCGTGAGACGCTGTAAATGCTGCCAAAGTCGTCAATTAAGCCCACGCTTTTGGCTTCCACGCCTGTATAAACGCGTCCGCTAAATACATCGGCGTTTTGTTGCCATTTGAGTTTGTCGCCCCTGCCTGTTTTGACGGCGTTGATAAATTGTTGGTGAATATCGTCCAACATTTTTTGCCAAATGGCGTTTTGTTCGGGCGTTTCAGGAGAAAATGGGTCGCCCATACCTTTGTTGTTGCCTGCGGTTTTTAAGCGGCGTTCTACGCCTAATTTTTCAATCAATTCGGTTGCACCAAAACCGCCACTAATCACACCGATTGAGCCGACCATAGAAGACGGATTGGCATAAATTTTGTCTGCGGCGGCGGCAATATAGTAACAGCCTGACGCACACACATCTTCGGCAACCACATACACTGGAATGTTTTTGTGTTGCCCTTTCAAACGGAGAATTTCGGTGAATGCGGTGTCGGAAATCACAGGCGAGCCACCTGGGCTGTCGGCACGAATGATAATGCCTTTGACTTTGTCGTTTTTATAGGCGTTTTCCATACCTTCCAGCAGTTTGCGAGCGTTATCGTTGGTGCTGTCAATAATGCCGTTTAGGTTAATCACGGCGGTGTGATTGTCTTTTTTGGCAAGCATAAGGGCGTTGGCGTTGGTGTTGGCAGAATTACCACCGCTACTTAATATGGCAACAAAAATTGCCAAGAAAAACAACCAAATAAACAGACGAATCCATTTAGCGTTGCGGTCTTTGCGTTGTTCGCGATAAACCTGCATTAACAGTTTTTCCAACATCGCTTGTTCCCATGTTTGCGGTTGTTTGTTGGGGGTTTCTGGTGATGACATTTATTTTTCCTTTTGATTTTAATGGGTTATAAAAATAAGTTTAAAATTGGTTTCAGGCTGCCTGAAATTGTTTTTGCATTGCCACGCCTGAAACAGCGTTTAAGGCACACAATGACGGCAAGGGTTTCAGGCTGCCTGAATAATAATTTTTATGGTTATTTAAGTTTTCGGTTTCTTTTTTACCACTTTCAGGCTGCCTGAAAGCGGTTTTTCAACAGGTTTTTCAGGTGCTTGCGGTTCAGGTTGGATAAGATTTTCTTTTTCCGCAGGCTGATAGGGCGTGGCTTCAAATGACATACCCATACCATTTTCGCGTGCGAAAATGCCCATAACATTGCTCACAGGCACGGCAACTTCAAATGGCTGACCGCCAAAGCGTGCGGTAAATTCAATCCACTCATTATCCATTTTCAAACGCCCAACCGCCGTGTCTTTAATGTTCAACACAATTTGATCGTCTTTTACATAAGCACGCGGCACGCTTGCGTTTTCATCAACAAAAACCAGCAAATGCGGTGTATAGCCATTATCCGCACACCATTCATAAATAGCACGCAAAATATAAGGTTTTAATTCATTCATTGTTTTTCCATTAAAAATAAATGAGTTCAGGCTGCCTGAAAATTGGTTTTACGGATAAATGGTGGGCAAAATGCCCACCTGTATAAATAAATAGTTATAATAAAAACAAACAGTTATCTTCTCATTGCTTTTTCAGACGGTGTTAATGCGTCAATGAATGCAGGACGAGAGAACAAGCGTTCGCCGTATTTCAAAATACCTGCGGCAGCATTGCCCAACTGAATGCCGTAGTGATCCAAACGCCACAACAGTGGGGCAATCGCCACATCAACCATAGAAAAATTTTGTCCCAAAATATATTTATTATTTTTGGCAAACAACGCCGACATATAAGTTAAGCGTTCGCTAATGGCAGATCTGGCAGCGTCTTTTTGTTCTTCCGTTGCGTCCAAATTTTCCAAAGTTTGCACATGGCAGAAGAGTTCGCGTTCCATATCAAACAAAAACAATCTTGCTCTGGCACGCGAAATCGGATCGCCTGGCATTAACTGTGGGTGCGGAAAGCGTTCGTCAATGTATTCGTTGATAATGTTGGATTCATACAAATTCAACTCGCGTTCAGCCAAAACAGGCACTTGATTGTAAGGATTCATCATTGCCAAATCTTCGGGCTTATTGAAAATATCGACATCTTTGATTTCAAAATCCATTTCTTTTTCAAAGAGAACAATGCGACAACGGTGCGAAAACGGACAAGTCAGCCCTGAATACAAAACCATCATAATATTTCACCTTTTGATTAAAACAAAACAGGCGAAATTATACTCTTTTTTAAAATGAAAATACAAAATTTTTGTTTTATCTTATTGAATTTATTATATTTTTATAGTCAAAATCATTCAAAATAGAAAAGACGGCGTGTCGCAGATAGTATAAAATAATACAGCAAGACACGCCAACGCATTATATTTTGAATTATTTTGACTATGTTTCAGGCTGCCTGAAATTTTTTCTTATTTCATCAATCTGCTTAAAAACATTGTAAAATAATGCTTTTCAGGCTGCCTGAAATAAGGGAAAACAATTACTATGGCATTATTTTTAACCATTCACCCCGATAATCCGCAAGAACGCTTGATTACGCAAGCGGCAGACATTGTACGCCAAGGTGGCGTGATTATTTACCCCACCGACTCGTGCTATGCTTTGGGTTGTGCTTTGGGTGATAAAACAGCAATGGACAGAATTTTAGCCATTCGCAAAATCGACTTAAAACACCATTTAACGCTCATGTGCCGTGATTTAAGCGAATTAGGCACATACGCAAGGGTGGATAACGCCCAGTATCGCTTGTTGCGTGCCACAACCCCTGGCAGTTACACTTTTATTCTCACCGCCAGCCGCGAAGTGCCGTCTCGCACTTTGCACCCCAAACGCAAAACCATCGGCTTGCGTGTGCCTGACAATAAAATTGCTTTGGCTCTGTTGGCAGAACTTGCCGCACCTATGCTGTCTTGTACGCTGATGTTGCCCAACGAAGCTGAGCCGCCCACCGATATTTACGATATAAGAGACACACTTGACCACGCCGTTGATGTGATGATAGACGGCGGTTGGTGCGGTACAGAACCCACCACCGTGATTGATATGACAGACGGCGTTACCCTCATTCGGCAAGGCAAAGGCGATTTAACGCCGTTTGGCTTATAGAAACCCTTTCAGGCTGCCTGAAAGATTTAACCTTCAACCGTAACTTTTAATCCATCATACGCCATTGCCACATTGGGTGGGCATTGGGCATTGGTTTCGTCATAATCCAATTTATGCGTGGTGTGGATTAGATAAGTTTGTTTGGCGTTGATTTTTTGGGCAAAATCAATCGCCCATTCAAAACTTAAATGACTGGGGTATTTTTCGTGCATAAGACAGTCGATAAATAGATATTCTATGCCTTGCAAAGCGGCGATGGTGGTCTCGTCCATATCAGAAATATCGGTGAGCCACGCAATGTTGCCGATTTTATAGCCCAACACTCGCCAACGACCGTGTGGTAGGTCAAAATACTGCACGCCAACACCGCAAATTTCCACCGTATTGCCGCTGCCTGAAAGTGTGTGTGGCACTAAAACGGGGCGATTCCAATGTTTGCACGGCGGCATAAAAGCGTATTCAAAACGGCTTTGGGCGTTTTCTATGGTAAAAGGATTGCCATATATATCAATGGCTTGCTTTTTGCGAAAGCAGTAGGCACGCAGGTCGTCTATGCCGTTAATGTGGTCGGAATGGGGGTGCGTGTATAAAACCGCATCAACCGCAGGGATTTTTTCGCGTAAGGCTTGATTGCGAAAGTCCGTGCCTGTGTCGATAATCAAATGTTTGCCATTCACTTCAAGCCACGCCGAACAGCGAGAACGGCGATTTTTGGGATTGTCGGATTGACAAACCGCACAATCGCAACCAATCACAGGGCAGCCTGATGAACTGCCACAACCCAAAACGGTTAAAGTTAATGCGGTCATAATCGTTTCGCCTTATTGAATAATCGAAAAAAGTTGTCAGTCGTTGTGTGGGCAAGTTGCTCAAAATCAACCCCACGCAACTGTGCCACAAATTCTGCCGTATGCCGTGTGTAAGCGGGCTGATTGAGTTTGCCACGATGCGGAGCAGGGGCTAAATACGGTGCGTCCGTTTCCACCAAAATTTTGTCCAACGGCACATATTGACAGGCAGCCTGAACTTCTTTGGCATTTTTAAAAGTTACAATGCCTGAAAATGAAATATAAAACCCCAAATCCAAAGCGGCTTTGGCAAAGGCAATATCTTCGGAAAAACAATGGATTACGCCATTTTCCGCTTTTTCTTCTTGCAAAATTTTAATGGTGTCGGCAGGGGCTGAACGCGTGTGAATAATCAACGGCACGCCTGCTGTTTTGGCTGCCTGAATATGCACACGAAAACGATGGTGTTGCCACGCTAAATCGCCTTGGCACCAGTGATAATCCAAACCTGTCTCGCCAATCGCCACCACGCGTGCGTGTTGCGAGCGTTTAACCAATTCATCAAACGAAAACTCTTCTGCCGTCTCTTCCGCAGGGTGAATGCCGACAGACGCAAAAATATGCGGATATTGTTCGGCTAACGCCAAAACTTCGTCCGCCGTTTGCCGAGAAACGGAAACTGCCAACGCATACGCCACTTGTGCGGTTTTCATTTCATCTAAAACCTGCGGCAAGTTTTCGGCAAGTTCAGGAAAGTTAATATGACAATGCGAATCGACCAACATAATATATTTTTATTTCGTAAAACGCTTATTTTACTTTTTTTCAGGCTGCCTGAAAATAAGGTTTATTTTTACGAAGTAAAAATCTTTATTGACGAAGTCAATAAAGGAGTTTGCGAAACAAACAAACCGAAATTTCAACGAAGTTAAAGATTTTTCTTGTTTTGCGTCTGACTATAACTGTGGGCAATTAAGTTTTTCAGTTCATCATCGCCAATTCGATTTAACAGTACACTAATCCAATGTTTTTTATTCATATGATACGCAGGAAAAATGCTTTTGTGGTCGATTAAAATCATCTTGGCAAATTCAGGGTCGCATTTCAAATTGAGAATATCCACCGTTTCAGGCGTGGCTAAACCCAATTTTTGAGCGTTCATATTTTTCATTAACGCCGCAAACCATTTTTGATTATCAAAACGGCGAAAAATACAAAATTGTGGGTACTTCTCCCACAAATATTCAGGCAAAACGCCATATTGTTGCTGAATGTGGGCGATAATATCCATTTTTACTCCTTTCAGGCAGCCTGAAAACTTTTTACGACTTTCCGCCCCTTTTATCCGCCGCAATGCCCATAAGCATACCGAAAATTACCATAATCGACAGTGTGGCTGTGCCGCCGTAACTGACTAATGGCAGGGGTACGCCGACTACTGGGAGAATGCCGCTTACCATACCCATATTGATGAATGCATAGAAAAAAATGGTCATCGTCAAGGACGCGGCAAGCAGTCTGCCGTAAATGGTGCGAGAACGCATGGCAATGGTTAAGCCGCGTGCGACAATTAAGCCGTACATCAGCACCAAAAGCGAGTTGCCGACAAAGCCAAATTCTTCGCCATATACGGCAAAGATAAAGTCTGTGGTGCGTTCGGGGATATAGTCCAAGCGGTTTTGTGTGCCGCCTAACCAGCCTTTGCCCCATACGCCGCCTGAACCGATTGCCGTCATCGACTGCAAAATGTGATAGCCTGCACCGAGTTTGTCTTCTTCGGGGTTGAACATAGTTAAAATGCGTTGGCGTTGATAGTCGTGCAAGCCATACGCCCAAATCGCAGGCAGAGAAACAATCGCACCGATTAGGGCGACAAAAATCGCTTTCCACGGCAAACCTGCAAAAAACACCACTAATAAGCCTGACGCTAAAATCAATATTGCCGTGCCTAAATCGGGTTGTTTGAGTATCAGTGCCACAGGCAAGGCGATGATGATGAATGCCACAATCCAGTGATACCAACGCACTTGATTGTCCAAGCGGTGAAAATACCACGCTAAAATCATCGGTAGGGCGATTTTCATTAGTTCAGACGGCTGAATGCGTGTTACGCCTAAATCCAACCAACGGGTTGCACCATTCACGGTAACGCCTGCTACTTGCACGCCGATTAGCAATAGCAAGGATACGCCATACAAGGGCAGGGCGAAACGACTGACAAACACGGGGCGAAAGCGCGCAATAAACCACATAGCGAAAAACGCCAACACGGTGTACACGGTCTTGCGTTCTAACTGCCCCCAAGTTTGTCCGTCTGCCG
Organism: Neisseriaceae bacterium; assembly: GCA_017934045.1. GTDB lineage: Bacteria > Pseudomonadota > Gammaproteobacteria > Burkholderiales > Neisseriaceae > RGIG9985. The sequence goes on from JAGBKK010000031.1 coordinate 9,350, forward strand.
AATACAGCACAAACATACTGGCAATGTAAATAATCACCAAGGAAATCAGCAACCAAGCGTCTAATGGGTCAAAAATAAAATCCGCAATCCGCCCACGCCAAGCGGCAGAGCGAAAAGATGAAGTGTAGTTGTTGTTGTTCATACTGTTGTCTCTGTATTATGTTTCAGGCTGCCTGAAAGGTTTATCTGTATTTATTTTACACTCCGTCCGCAGTGCGGACGCAATGTGCTTACCACTGGTGAGATTTTTAAATTGCGAACACAGTGCGTTCGCTTTTTATTTTCAGGTTGCCCCTATCGTCATTGCGAGCCGTGCCGAAAGCACGGCGTGGCAATCTCCTGAAACAATTTTTAAACGAGCGGCAAGCGAGTTTAAAAACTGTTTCAGGGTAGCCTATCCTAAAAAACGGCAATGCAAAAAGTCTTTTCAGGCTGCCTGAAAGTATATTGCTTTGTTTTTTACATTCCGTCCGCAGTTTTGTTTGTATTATCAGGCAACCTGAAATTCAATAATCACATTGTTATAAACAATCGCATTGGCAATGATTTATAAAAATATAATTCTTTCAAAACAATTTATTTAGGCTGCCTGAACACTCATTCGAACGCGTGGGCAACAAGTTGCCCACCCTACGCTTGCTAATTCGGCAAATTTTTCCCAAATGTTACCTTCGAGATTATCGAAGAATACTTCTTTTAAGCAAGTATATAATTTGCTTTCTTGCATTTTAAATGCTCCTTATTTGTTGATTAAAAATCAGAATTTCATAATCATATGATGAAATTCTGGGTTAAAGAAAAATGATAAACATATCAATAATACGCTAATATTAAAAAATAAAAGAAATATAAATTTTAATATAACACATTCAATATAATCTGCTTCTCCAATTATAGAAGTTCCTGGTATTTGTATTATTTTATAATTGTCATCAACATATTCTTCAAAAAAAACTTGTAAATCATATATACTATTGCTTACAATATATTCAAGTGCTAACTTATATCTGTTATTAAATCTAATAAAAATAGCAATACCAGTTGAATTTGTTTTTATCATGCCAAATGCTAAACTAAATATTCCCATAACCGATAAAAATAAAACAATTATAGAAATATAACCAACATAATATAAATTCAAATTTATATTATTAAATAATCCCACTAATCCCAATAAAGAACCCACAATAGCAAATACACCATTCAATAAAGAAAATTTTGCTAAAAAAGGAATAATTTTTTGCAATTTTTTTACTAATTTTTCCGCTTCTTCGTAATTATCTTGTTTATACAAATGCGATTGCTGTTCAATTTCTGCCCATTGTGCATTATTTTCTTTTAATTTGCGTAAATCATTGCAACTAATCCACACCAAAATCGCACCAAATACAATTAAAAAATAATAAACAATATTTTCCATAATAAAATCCTTTACAAAAAAACTTTTTCAGGCTGCCTGAAACAAATATTTCAACCGCCGTAGGGTGGGCATTCCTGCCCACCGCAAAGCCGCAAGGCTTTGATAAACCATTTGTTAATGCAAACCTATCGGTTTGCTGGTGGGTAACATGCCCACCCTATAAACGCGTGGGCAACGAGTTGCCCACCCTACGGCGTTTTCGTAATGACAACAAGGGTTTCAGGCTGCCTGAAAGTATATTGCCTTGTTTTTTACATTTCGTCCGCAGTGCGGACGCAATGCTTTCACCAGTAGTGAGATTTTTAAATTGCGAACACAGTGCGTTCGCTTTTATATTTTCAGGCAGCCTAAAAAATATTTCTGCCGTTATGGTGGGTTGGAAACCCACCCTACAACAAAACCTTGCGGTTTTGTGGGTGGGCAGGAATGCCCACCCTATAATCCAAGCCTACGGCTTGGTGGTGGGTCGAAGACCCACCCTACAACTTAACTCGTCATTGCGAGCCGTGCCGAAAGCACGGCGTGGCAATCTCCTGAAACAGTTTTTAAACGAGCGACAAGCGAGTTTAAAAACTGTTTCAGGGTAGCCTATCCTAAAAACGGCAATGCAAAAAGTCTTTTCAGGCTGCCTGAAAATATATTGTCTTGTTATTCTCTCACCACTGGTGAGATTTTTAAATTGCGAATGTGGTGTGTTCGTTTTTATATTTTCAGGCAGCCTGAAAATGATTTCTGCCGTTATGGTGGGTGGGAAACATCCTACTTTTCTTCCCCTTTCGCCTTTTCAAATGCAGTTTGAATGGCTGTGGGTTTTGGGGGTGTTTCAGGCTGCCTGATTGTGGGTTTTTCTTCTGTTGCAGGTTTTTCTACTGCCACTATTTTTGTTTCTGTTTTTTTGCCTTTGCCTTTTTTGGATTCCACTTTTTTAAATTCTAACTTTTTGATTTCTAATAGATAATAGTCAATCAATTCGCGTGCGAGTGGGGCGGACGCTGCACCCCAGCCGCCGTTTTCTTGCAATACAGCCACTGCAATTTGTGGGTCGTCCGATGGGGCAAAGGCGATAAACCACGAATGGTCGCGGTAGCGTTCTTCGAGTGCGGCGGCGTTGTATTTCGCTCCTTGTTTAATTTGCACTACTTGGGCTGTGCCTGTTTTGCCTGACATAGGATAGGGTAAATCCACGCCCACACGCCACGCCGTGCCGCCTGCTTGCAATACTTTTCGCATGCCGCCTTTGACATAATCAAAATGTTCTTGTGTATAAGGTAGGGTGCGTTCGGCATAAGTTACCACGGGCGTGGCTTTGCGGCTTTCAGGGTCGATAATTTGATTGACCACATGCGGACGATACACCACGCCGTTATTTGCCATAATCGCCGTGGCAAACGCCATTTGTAAGGGGGTGTAAGCATTATAGCCTTGTCCAATGCTGATACTCACCATATCGCCGCCTTGCCATTTTTGGGCTAATTTGCCTTGTTTTTCAAAGCGGCGTGCTTTCCATTCGCGGCTGGGCAGAACGCCCATATATTCATTTGGCAAGTCTATGCCTGTTTTTTGTCCAAAACCAAACGGTGCCATATAGTGTGCAAATTTGTCAGGACCCATTTTATAGCCCATTTGATAGAAAAATGTGTCGGACGAAACTTGTATGGCGGTGGATAAATTAACGCGTCCATGCCCCGATTTCACTGAATCGCGAAACACATGCGAAGTGCCAGGAATGCTCCACGCACCAGGGGCAGAAACAAGGGTGTTTTCTTTCAGGGTGCCACTTTCTAATAGTGCCATTGCCATAAACGGCTTAAAGGTTGAACCAGGCGGATACAAGGCTTGGGTTACGCGGTTGATGAGTGGTTTTTGCCAGTCTTCATTCAGCGTTTTCCAAGTATCGCTATCAATGCCGTTGATAAATAAATTGGGGTTGAAAGACGGCTTGGAAATATACGCCAACACATCGCCTGTTTTGGGGTCAAGGGCGATAATTGCCCCACGATTGTTGCCTAAAATCTCATCGGCTTTTTGCTGTACGCGAAAATCCATACCCAAACGCAAGGTTTTGCCAGCGGTGGGTGGCACGGTGCGTAAAACGCGTGAAATATTGCCTTGTGCAAATTTTTCCGCTTCGCGATAGCCTGGTTCGCCACGCAATTCGTTTTCGTAGGTTAATTCCAAGCCGCTTTTGCCAATGTGCGTTGCCCCACGATAATGGGCAGCAAGATTGTTTTCGTTGATATGGTCTTGTTCTTTTTGGTTAATGCGTCCGATATAGCCGATAAAATGGGCAGTCAGTTCGCCGTGCGGATATTCTCGAAAAGTGCGTGCGTGAATTTCCACGCCTTTGAAACGGAATAATTCGCCTGCTAATTTTTGGGCTTCATCGTTGGTAAGTTTCATTTTCAAAGGAATATTGCCCAAGCCACGATATTCACGGCGAAATTTATTAAACTGCCGCATATCAGACGGACGCACATCAACATATTGTTGCAGGGCGGTAACCACTTCGTCCATCGGTCGCTCTAATTCATCAGGCACAATTTCCAAGGAAAACGCAGGATAATTGCGTGCCAAAATCACGCCATTGCGGTCGATAATATCGCCACGCACAGGGGCAATGGGTAATTTAGTTAAACTATTGGCATTGGATTGTTCAATAAAATTATCATATTGCGTAATTTGCAACCAGTAAAAACGAGCAATCAACACCGCACACAACGCCACCACAAAACCAGCAATCACACCAACACGCAAAGCAAAACGCTTACGGTGATAGCGTTCAGTCGGCAAGGCTTGATTGTTGTTGGTAGAAGATTTGCGTTTTATCATCAGTACATCTCGGTTTGAATATGGTTGAATAATATTCTATCGACAATCAGCCACAAGCCAGCGGCAATCACAGGCGGCAGGAAGAATAATAAACTTACGGTGGATTGCGACACCACCAACCACGCCCCTAACATAGCAATGCGAGCGGTCATCAACATACCAAACACCAAAAACGGCTGTACAAAATCGGATTGATCTAAAAATTCATTTCGCCAACGAATCGCAGGGAATAAGCCGCATAAATAAGCAAAAGGGTGTAAGCCTAATGGAGCACCCATTAACAAATCGCAACACACGCCGATGATAAAAATCACTAAAAAGCGTACGATATTGGGACAATACAAAACGCCAAAAATCAACACCAAACCCACCCAATCAGGCATAAAAAAATACATAGGATAAGGCAAGGGTAGGGCGGTTAAAAGCAGTGCCACAATCAAACTGATGATAAGCCACAGTGTGGAAGCGTTCATTATTTATTGTCCTTTTGCGTAGATTTTTTCTTTTTGGGTTGAGTTTTAGGTGCGGTTTTGGGTTGTTCTGTAACCGTAGGTGGGCTTGTTTCTTCGCTTATTGTCTCCACCGTGGCAACACTGCGATTGCGTGGCAGAACCATAACAAAACGAGCCGCAGAAATGCGTCCGATAAATTCTGTGCGTACACGCAAATAGGGCGAGCCGTCGCGTGCAGGGTCAATATACGACACATTTGCCACAGGAATACCTGCGGGAAATGCGTCATCAATGCCCGAAGTTAAAAGCACATCGCCTTCAACAATGTCTTGGTCGGCAGGAAAATAACGCAAATCCAAATATTCCGAAGTGCCATAAATCAAAGTGCGATAGCCTGTGCGTGCAATCATCACAGGAATAACGCTATGACGATTGTTAGCAGGCGTGATTTGGGCATAATTTTTGCCTACCGAAGTAACTTGCCCAATTAAGCCGTGTCCGTCTATCACCGCTTGTCCTGCTTCAATGCCGTCCGCTGAACCCTTATCAATCACCAATCGTGCCGCAGGAATACCGCCTGCGGTAGATAGAATATTCGCAGTAGTAACAGGGCTAATGCCATTGTGTTGTAAATTCAGCAAGCGTTTGAGTTCAATATTATCGTTTTCCACCGATTGCAAGATCATCAGTTGAGCGGAAAGGCGTTGATTTTCTTCGGTTAAGCGTTGAAATTCATCAGTTGATGGGCGTGGTGCAGAGAGTTTTTGCATAGCGGTTACAGGCAAGCCTGTTGCCTGCCGAACAGGTGCGGCAATATCCACCATTTTATCTTGGGTTTTCTGCGTCCAGCGAGAATACACATCAACCCCCATTAAAATTAAGGCGGCAGTTGCCCACAGCACAAATTGAGTAAATTGATGAGTTTCGTTTTGCGACATTGTTGTTTAACCTATGTTTTAAACTTTTCAGGCAGCCTGAAAGCATAAAAATTTAAATTGTAGGGTGGGCAATTTATTATCCACGCGGTTTAATCCAATCGTTCAGGCTGCCTGAAAATATGATAAATAAAATGCGTGGCGAACAAGTTGCCCAGCCTACGCTTGCTTACACGGTTTGTAATTTTTCTAAAAACGAAGCGTCTTTTTCCAAGAGACGCAAAATTTTTAACGCAGCCCCTGACGGAAAACGGCGTTTGGCTTCCCAAGATTGCACCAAAGCCGTACTCACGCCCACTGCTTTGGAGAGTTCTTCTTGTGTTAAATGCAAATCCGAACGCAAATGTTTGACATTGGGGACTTCAATTTCGTGGGTGCGAAATGCCGTGATGGGCATTTCACCTTTTTCAATCGCAACCATTTCTCGTGCTGATTGCAATAAATCATTAAATAATTGTTTTTCCATATCATTACTCCAAACAACCCACAACTGATTTCAACATTTTGCGTTGTTCATCGGTTAAATTTTCTTGCACATTTTTGGGGTAAAGTAATAATAGATAAATCCTATTTTTTTGTCCAAGATAATAGTAAATTATTCGTACACCACTGGATTTACCCATATTAGCTCTGTGCCAACGAATTTTACGACAACCGCCTGTACCCACTAAAATATCGCCTTGTTCAGGATTGTCTGCTAAATATTCTTGAAATTCTTGAAAAATATGATCAGGCAAATATTTTTCACGCTCACGACTGAACGCAGACAATTCAATAAACATAACTTTCATTGTGTTATCCATTATACAACCCTGACACTGTCATAGTATAGTTGATTGATTGCCTTTTTCAGGCTGCCTGAAAATAGAATAAATAAAATGCGTGGGCAACTCGTTGCCCACTCTATGGTTTGTTATAGTCAAACAACTTCAAAATTGAAATGCGTTGGTTCTCCTCGCCGTATTATTTATACTGTCTTCGGAAAACCGCCTGTTTCACTTTTGAAGTTGTTTGACTATATTACCCCTTTCAGGCAGCCTGAAATGCCGATTTTATTCAGGCAAAAACACCGAATCGTCTTCGTCTATCATATCCAATGCCATACCTGCACCACGCACCACGCAAGTGAGTGGGTCATTGGCAACGGTAATTATCAAGCCTGTTTTTTCTGCCAACAGTTTGGGCAAATCTCGCAACAATGCACCGCCGCCAGTCAGCACCAAACCTTGTGCGGCAATGTCTTCGCCCAATTCAGGCGGAATTTGTTCAATGGCAATTTTAATCGCTTGCACAATTTGTCGTAAGGGAATTTCCAAGGCTTCCAAAATATCTTGCGAAGTAACCATAAAGGCTTTGGGGATACCCTCTGCCAAATAACGCCCTGTTACTTTCATTTGTTTCACATCGTCATGCGGATAAGCACAGCCAATAGTTTCTTTTAAGTTTTCGGCAGTAATTTCGCCAATTAACATACCGTATTTACGGCGGATAAAATTGATAATGGACTCGTTAAATGCGTCTCCTGCCACACGCAGAGAATGCGAATACACCAAGCCCGACAAAGAAATGACGGCGACTTCGGTTGTGCCACCGCCAATATCCACAATCATTGAACCGCGTGGTTCGTGAATGGGCATACCTGCACCAATCGCCGCCGCCATAGGTTCGGTGATTAACTCAACTTCGGCGGCTCCTGCGGCGTATGCCGCATCACGAATGGCTTTTTGTTCCACTTGGGTTGCCCCACAAGGCACACAAATCACAATGCGTGGTGCGGACGACATACGACTGGGCAAGGCTTTGCGGATAAACTCACGCAACATTTTTTCTGTGGTATCCAAATCGGCAATCACGCCGTCCTGCATAGGACGCACCGCACGAATGCCCTCTGGCGTTTTACCCAACATATCTTTGGCTTCATGCCCAATCGCACGAACCGTTTGCTTGCCTGAATTATCATGGCTCATCGCCACCACGGACGGTTCATTCAAAACAATATCTTTGCCTTTGACATAAATCAGCGTATTGGCTGTGCCTAAATCAATCGCCAAATCGTTGCGTTGTCTAAAAAAACCAAACATAATCGATTGTCCCCATTGTTGAAAGTGTCGCAAATGGATTTTAAGTGTGTAATAATAACCGACAACCTTTTATTTCAACAATATTTTTAAGGATTTTTGTATGAGTTTGACCTTATCTGATGTGGAAAAAGTCGCAAAATTGTCGCGATTGGCGTTAAATGACGAACAAAAACAACGCACCCTGAAAGAACTCAACGGCATTTTTGAAATGATTGCCAAAATGCAGGCGGTGAATACGGACGGCGTTGAACCATTAAGCCACCCGATTGAGTTCGCCCAACGCTTGCGAGACGATAGCGTTACCGAACCTGAACGCCGTGAAGCCTATCAAGCCGTTGCCCCACAGGTTGAACAAAACTTATATATTGTGCCAAAAGTGATTGAATAATTATTGATACGGTAAAAAATCTTTCAGGCAGCCTGAAACAACATTTGGAAAAACAAAAAAATGACCGATTACACCTTAAAACAATGCTCTGACTTATTGCAAAGCAAACAAATTTCCGCTGTGGAATTAGCAACCGAATACTTAAACGCCATTGATGCAAACAATCCGCAAATCAATGGTTACATTACGCTTGATAAAGAAATCACGCTTGCCGAAGCAAAAGCCGCCGATGAACGCATTGCCAACGGCAAAGTCACAGCCTTAACAGGCGTGCCGATTGCTTATAAAGACATTTTCTGCCAACAAGGCTGGCGTTCGGCGTGTTCGTCCAAAATGTTGGATAACTTCGTCTCGCCTTACACCGCAACGGTTGTGCAAAATTTACTCAACGAAAACACCGTATCATTAGGCAGAACCAATATGGACGAATTTGCGATGGGTTCGACCACCGAATCGTCTTACTACGGCAAAACCCACAATCCATGGGATTTAAGCCGCATACCAGGAGGCTCATCAGGCGGTTCAGCGGCGGTTGTAGCGGCTCGCTTGGCTCCTGCGGCGTTAGGTAGCGACACAGGCGGTTCAATCCGCCAACCTGCGTCTCACTGCGGTATTACAGGCTTAAAACCCACCTACGGCATTGTTTCTCGCTTTGGTATGGTTGCCTACGCATCGAGTTTCGACCAAGCAGGGCCGATGGCACAAACCGCCGAAGACTGTGCAATTATGCTCAACACTATGGCAAGTTTTGACACAAACGACTCCACTTCATTAGACCGCCCCAAAGAAGACTACACCCGCGACTTAAATAAACCACTGACAGGCGTAAAAATCGGTTTGCCCAAAGAATATTTTGGCGAAGGTTGCGATAGTGCCGTGCAGAAAAACATTCAGGCAGCCATAGACGAACTCACCAAACAAGGCGTTGAATTTGTTGATATATCGTTGCCGAATACCGAATTATGTATTCCTGCCTATTATGTATTAGCCTGTGCCGAAGCCAGCACCAACTTATCTCGCTTTGACGGCGTGCGATATGGCTACCGCACACTAAACTATGACGGCTTGGAAGAAATGTACAGCAAAACGAGAGCAGAAGGCTTTGGCGAAGAAGTCAAACGCCGCATTTTAATCGGCTCGTATGTTTTGTCGCACGGCTATTATGACGCATACTATGTGAAAGCCCAAAAACTTCGCCGAATGATTGCCAACGACTTTCAGGCAGCCTTTCAAAAATGCGATGCCATTCTATCGCCAGTTGCCCCCACCGCTGCCCCCAAATTAGACAGCATAGCCACGGACCCTGTGCAAATGTATTTATCAGATATATACACACTGTCGCTTAATTTGGCAGGCTTACCAGGCTTATCCGCCCCAGCAGGCTTTACCGACAACGGCTTACCTGTGGGCGTGCAGTTAGTGGGCAAGCATTTTAGCGAAAGCCGATTATTAAATATCGCTCACCAGTTACAACAAGCCACAGATTGGCATAAACAAAAACCACAAGGGTTTTAAATAAAATGAAAATTATCAAAACAATCAATGAATTACGCCAATGGCGGAAAACCGTAGATAGCGTGGCATTTGTGCCGACTATGGGCAATTTGCACGCAGGGCATTTAGCCTTGGTTCGTGAAGCCCACCAGCACGCTGAAAATGTGGTGGTGAGCGTGTTTGTCAATCCCTTGCAATTTGGGCAGGGTGAAGATTTTGCCGCTTATCCACGCACCTTGCAGGCGGACGCTGAAAAGTTGCAAAACGCAGGCGTTGCGGTTTTGTTTGCCCCTGATGATAAAGAGTTGTATCCCAACACCACGCAAGCCTTTAATGTTGAGCCGTCCGCTTTGCAAAATGAATTAGAAGGCAAGTTTCGCCCAGGTCATTTTCGTGGCGTGGCAACGGTGGTGCTGAAATTATTTAATATTGTTGAACCGCAAATTGCCTGCTTTGGCAAAAAAGATTTTCAGCAATTGGTGGTGATACAACAAATGGTTGCCGAACTGAATGTGAATATCAACATTGTGCCAGTGGATACAGGCAGGGCTGATGACGGTTTGGCGTTATCCAGTCGCAACGGTTATTTAACTGAAACCGAACGCCAGCAAGCCCCACAACTTTATGCCGTTTTATGCAATATGAAAGATGAATTGCAAAAAGGCAGACGCGATTTTTCGCAATTAGAACAACAGGCTGTGGAAAAATTAAATAATCAAGGCTGGCAAACCGATTATGTGGAAATCCGCCGCCGTTCTGATTTAGCCCACGCTCGCCCAGATGATAATCAACTAATTATTCTCGCCGCCGCCAAATTAGGCAAACCACGCTTGATTGATAATGTGGAAGTGGATTTGTCATAGATTGTTTTGTTAATAAAAAACGGTATATTTAATATACCGTTTTTGTTTTTCAGGCAGCCTGAAAATGCTTATTGATGCTTGCTTTCGCTAATGCGTTTTTTTTCCAAAGGATCGCCTGCGAATGTGTGTTCCTTATGTGAGAAAATCATCGCATTAGGCGTTGGCTTGCCCAATTCTGCCAATGAACGCACCAAGTCGTCCATATCGCCCAAATAACCGCCTGAACGCGGACTGTTAATCAACACCACAATCGCTAATGGCGGTTCGTTTAAGTTTTCAGGCAGCCTGAAACCTGCTAACGCGCGCACATCTTTGAGAGTGCCTGTTTTCATTCGCAAGCCTGACACATCACGCAAACGGCGGCGGAGCGTGCCGTCGTGTCCTGCAATCGGCAAACTATCGATAAATTGTTCGTTAAAAGCGTCATTGTAATACGCACGATACAGCATTGTGCCCAGCGTGCGAGCGGTAACGCGTTCTTCACGCGATAAACCTGAACCGTTTTCTAACACCAAACCTTGCGTATCAATACCAGCCTGCCTGAAACTATTGATAACGGCGTTTTTGGCGTTTTCTACCGTATCGCCTGCTTGATTTGCCCCCAATGTGAGAAAAATGGAGCGAGCAAATAAGTTGTCCGATTGCTTATTCATCGTGCGAATAGCGTCTGATAAGGGGGCAGATAAATGTTCGGCAATGACTTTTGCGTCATCAGGGGCTTTGTCGGTTAAAAATAAATTAGCCATTGAACCGCCCAACGCTTGCCATTGTCCGAAAAAACTTTCAAACGCAAATTCTTGCGGATTCAACATATTAACATACAACGCTTGATTTTCGCACCCTGTGGGAATGCGTCCGCTAATGCGTAATGTGGCACCGTCAAAGTGCGTACGCAAGCGTTTGGCAATATTGCCACACGCTCCCTGAACAAATTGGGCGTTATTTTCAACAGGAATATTCAATAAAGGCGGTTTGGTTATCACGGCTAAATCGCCGTTGGCATTGCGTTCCACGCCAACCCACACCACTTTATACGACAACATATGCGTATCAGGTGCAATGGTGAAAGCACGCCCTTCATCACGGTCGAAATTTTCGGCAGAACCTGCATTCGACCAAGTCGAAGTATCCAAAATCAACTTACCGCCAATTCTTTGTATGCCTTTGTTGCGTAAGGTTTGCTGCATTTCGATTAAATCGTCTTGCTCCATGGTGGGATCGCCCGAACCCACCCAATACAAATTGCCGTCCAAAATGCCATTATTGACGGCGGTTCTTGATTTCCACTGTGTTTTCCAACGAAAATCTGCCCCCAAAGTGTCCAATGCTGCATAGGTGGTAACCAACTTCATCACGGACGCAGGATTCATTGGGCGATCGGCATTGTGTTCTGCCAACACTTCGCCTGTATTCAAATCCTGCACAAAAAACGCCACTTCATTCGGCAAAATGCGACCGATATTCGGTTGGGCAAAAGTAGTCGTAGCAAGAAATAAAGAGCATAAAAGAGAGTAGATTTTCATTAAAATATTCCGTTGTAAAACAAGGCGAAAAATAAGCGGTATTTTAAATCACCTACTCTTGATGGGGAAATTTTTTTTCAGGCTGCCTGAAAATATTGTGTGCTGTTTCTTTGTGTTAGAATAACAGCCTTATTTTTTCAGACTTTTTTATACAATGAACGCACAAGCAACGACTTCTTTGCGAAACGGTTTATCTGCTATGGCAATAACTGTTTCTGATAAACAATTCAATCAGTTATGTTTATATATTGATTTATTAGAAAAATGGAATGTGGCGTATAATTTAACCGCCGTGCGTGATGTGTCGCAAATGGTATCTGTGCATTTATTGGACAGTTTGTCGATTTTGCCGTTTGTTTCGACACAGGCTCAAAGCGTGTTAGATGTGGGTTCTGGTGGCGGACAGCCTGGCATTCCGTTGGCGATTATGCGTGATGATTTGGCAATAACGCTGTTGGACAGCAACAGCAAAAAAACTGCTTTTTTACAGCAAGCGGTGATTGAATTGGGCTTGAATAATGTGCAAGTGATTACCGATCGTGTGGAAAATGTTAAAGAATTTCAATATGATATAATCGTCTCTCGTGCATTTGCGGAATTGGGCGATTTTGTGCGATTATCTTCGCATTTGTTGAGTAATCAGGGCGTATGGTTAGCGATGAAAGGCGTTTATCCGTATGAAGAAATCGATAGGCTGCCTGAAAATATTATTGTAGAGCAAATTCAAGAAGTTAAAGTACCGTTTATTGACGGCAGTCGTCATATTGTGCGTATGACAAAGGGGGCGTAATGGGACATATTATCGCTGTGGCAAATCAAAAAGGCGGCGTGGGCAAAACAACCACTACGGTTAATCTTGCCGCATCACTGGCTCATCAAAAGTTGCGGGTTTTGCTGGTGGATTTAGATCCGCAAGGCAATGCCACTACGGGTTCGGGCATTAGCAAAAACAATGTCAAATTTGGCACTTGTCAGGTTTTAACAGGCAAAGCAAAAATTCAGGAAGCCTTAATTCATTCGGATACGGGCCATTTTGATGTGTTGGGTGCCAACCGCAATTTGGCAGGGGCAGAAATCGATTTGGCATTAGAAGGTGCCAAGGAAATGCGTCTGCGACACGCTTTGGTGTCGGTACGAGACAATTACGATTGCATTATTATTGATTGTCCGCCCACGCTTACTTTGCTTACTTTAAGTGCATTGGTCGCCGCTGACGGCATTATTATTCCAATGGTGTGCGAATATTACGCTTTGGAGGGTTTGTCGGATTTGGTGGCAACGATGAGAAAAATCCGTCAAAGTGGCTTAAATCCTGCGTTGGAAGTGGTGGGCGTGGTAAAAACCATGTTTGACGGACGCAATAATCTGTCGCAAGAAGTTTCCAAACAATTAGAGCAGCATTTTGACAAGTTTATGTTCAAAACCGAAATTCCACGCAATGTGCGTTTAGCCGAAGCCCCCAGCCATGGTAAGCCGATTTTGGCGTATGACAAAACCGCCAAAGGCAGCGAAGCGTATTTGGCATTAGCAGATGAATTGTGGAAGCGGTTGAATAAAAAAGGGAAAAAATAAATCATAAGGTGGGCATGCTTGCCTACCAAAATATTGCAAGATTTTGCAGGAGTTTTCAATAATGGCAAAGAAAAAACAAGCATTAGGCACAGGATTAAATCAATTATTAGCGTCAGGCATTGAAAATATTGGCACGGAAGACCGTTTATCCGTCTTGCCGATTGCCCAAGTTGAACCTGGACGCTATCAACCGCGTTCGCAAATTGATGACGAAAGTTTGCAAGAATTAGCCGACTCAATCAAGGCACAAGGCGTGATTCAGCCGATTATTGTGCGTGAATTTGGCTTTGAAAATTACGAACTCATCGCAGGCGAACGCCGTTGGCGTGCCGCACAGTTGGCAGGTTTAACGGAAATTCCAGCGGTGATTAAAAGCATTAGCGATGAAAACGCATTGGCAATCGGCTTAATCGAGAACATTCAACGGCAAAACTTAAATCCGATTGAAGAAGCCGCAGGCTTAAAACGCCTGATTGACGAATTTGGCTTAACCCACGAACAAGCCGCAGACGCAGTGGGCAGAAGCCGCAGTAGTGTATCTAACTCATTGAGATTACTCAATCTTCCAGAACCTGTGCAGGACTTGCTTTACGAACGCAAAATCGAAATGGGACACGCTCGTGCCTTAATCACCCTGCCTGTGGTTGAACAAATTTCGCTCGCACAACGCGCCGCCAAAAACGGCTGGTCGGTGCGAGAAGTGGAACGCCGTTCTGCCAAACCCAATGTGAAAAGCAACTTGCGTTCTAAATCGGTCGATGCCGACATTCAACGCCTGCAAAACAAACTCGCCGAATTGCTGAATATGGAAGTCGCCATTCAATGCGGCTTAAAAGGACAAGGCAAAATCTCGTTCGCCTTTTCGTCCAATGATGAGTTGGAATATTTGCTGAAAAAATTGGGGTATAGCGAAGATTAAACGGTTGTATTTTGGTTTTCAGGCAGCCTGAAAATTAAAGGCACAATAAAATATGACAACACCCAAAACCCACACAATGCGTTTGCACAACCGTTATTTTTATTACATAAAAAACGGCAGCAAACGCATTGAATTGCGTTTGTATGACGAAAAACGAAAACAAATACAACTAAATGATATTATTCAATTTTCAAACGAACAACAAGAAAATATTTTTGCCAAAGTAATTGGATTATTACACTATAAAAACTTTAATGATTTAATTGATGATTTAGATATAAATCTATTAGCCGATAAATCAATCAGTAAAAACGATTTACTAAAAGACTTAAATACCTTTTATTCATTAGCACAACAAAAACAATTTGGCGTATTAGGTATTCGCATAGCATTGATAAATTAACCTTTCAGGCAGCCTGAAATGAACACAGCAACCATAAAACAACAAAAATATCTGCCGTGGATAATGGCGGCGGCTGTGTTTATGCAAATGTTAGACGCAACCATTCTCAACACCGCTCTACCCGCTATGGCACAGGATTTGGGCGTGTCGCCTTTGAATATGCAAATGGCGATTATTGCTTATGCCCTAACGCTTGCCCTGCTTATGCCTTTGGGCGGTTCTTTGGCAGACCGTTTTGGCACCAAACGCATTTTTATGCCTGCGGTTATTTTGTTTGGTATTGGTTCTATTTTGTGTGCGTCTGCCACTTCCTTAAATCAGTTAATTCTCTATCGCATTATTCAAGCCGCAGGCGGTGCATTGATGACACCGATTGCACGATTAGCTTTAATTCGCTCATTTGAAAAATCACAGTGGTTAAGCGTTTTAACTTTTGCGGTAACACCTGCTCTATTAGGCCCTTTAATTGGACCTATTTTAGGCGGTTATTTAACTGTTTTAGCGTCTTGGCACTGGATATTTTTGATAAATATACCGATTGTTATACTGGGTTTATGGTTTTCATACCATTATTTTCCAAATTGTTATGGCGAACAACAATCAATCGACTGGATAGGTTATGTTTTATTTGCCTTATTTGCTTTTTTAATTACATTGGGATTAGATTTAATTGGCAGAGCAAACCAATTATTTTATCTTTCTTGCTTATTATTGGGAATTATTTTTCTGTTATTTTATTTTCTTTATGCACGCCAAAAAGACAATGCCATTTTCCCCATTTCTTTATTTTCCGTGCGTACTTTTAGAATTGGTTTTATGGGCAATTTATGCTCACGAATTGGTATTAGTTCTATGCCGATTTTATTGCCATTATTGTTTCAGGTTGCCTTTAATGTATCCCCCGATATTGCAGGCTGGTTACTTGCTCCGATTGTCGCAGCGTCCATGCTCACCAAGTTTGTTATTTCTAAAATAATCAATTACTTCGGTTATCGCACAGTGTTAATCAGCAATACCATTTTAATCGGTTTATGTATTGCATCTTTTGCTCTACCGCCCACAAATACTTTAATTATTTTATTTGTGCCTATGCTGTTTTTAATGGGCTTACTCAATTCCGTGCAATTTTCATCAATGAACACCATTGTTTTGGCAGACTTAAACCACGCCCAAAGCAGCAGTGGCAACACTTTGCACGCCATCAATCAACAACTGTCGATTAGTTTTGGCTTGGCAGCAGGTATGTCGCTTTTGCGTTTGGCACAAGATATGCTGCCTGAAAACAATGTGCATACCGCTTTTCGCATAACATTTATTGTGTTGGGCTTAATCACCGCTATTTCTGCTTTTATTTTCAGTCGATTGCATAAAACAGACGGTATTCATTTAATGCGAAAAAAATAATACTTACTTAATTGATCAATCTAATAGATTTAACTTGCTTGAATAACTTTATTACTTTTTGCCGTTATATCAATCAATTCAAAACGATAGACATTGATTTTATCTAAATATTCATCAGCCAAAATATCGAATGATGACATATATTTAGCACAATATTTTTGACTTAATAATTGCAATGCTAATTTTTTTTCTTGCGGATTTTCAATTAACGCCACTTTGGCAGTGCAAATGGCACTTTTATACTGCATAGTAAATACTTGATTTGCCAAAGCTTTTGCGTCATTTTTAATGACAGAAAATTCAGAATATTTCAATTTAGGTGTTTGATTTTCTGCCACGCACACAATTTGTACCGTTCTGCCGTCTTTGTATAACTGGGCTTTGGTGTCATTCTGTCCGCCTTGAACATAAATAAATTGGTTGTATCGTACCAACGCCAAAGGCACCGTATGCACTTCGCCAGCATCGTCTGTGCAAGAAAATACAGCGTAATCCGATTTATCCACAAAGGTCAATGCCAAGTGTTCGCCCAATACTTTTTCGGTGTGCGGTTGTAATTTTGCCATTTTCTTTTTCCTACTGCCTAAATAAAGGGTTATTTTATCAATAACTCAAAAGCAGTGAAAATAAAATGCTATTTCAGGCAGCCTGAAAGAAGAAAATGTGGTTTTGTTGGTAATGAATGAAACATTCAGGCTGCCTGAAAAATCTATTTATTTCTCTCTTGACAGAAATAACAAAAATAAATAAAATACAGTCATTATGAAACTGAATCCGACTACTGAACAATTTATTTTACACTGGGGCGAGATGGGGACGCGTTGGGGCGTCAATCGCACCATGGCACAAATTCACGCTTTGCTGTTTATCGTGGGTCGTCCGATGAATGCCGAAGAAATTGTGGAAACGCTTGGCGTGGCTCGTTCTAATGTGAGTAACAGCATTAAAGAGTTGCAAAATTGGCGTTTGGTGAAAACCGTGCCAATTATGGGGGACAGACGCGATCATTTTGCTACCAATGACGATGTGTGGGCGTTGTTCAAAATTATCGCCGAAGAACGAATGAAACGCGAATTACAACCCACAGTGGCGTTTTTAGATAATTTAATCGCCAGTCCTGAATTTGCATTAGAAAACGAAAACGCCCAAAAACGCATTAAAGAAACTCGCGATTTTGTGCAAACCCTGTCGGTGTGGGCAAACGATATTTTAAAACTGCCTGTTTCTGTGATGTCCAAAGTAATGAAATTAGGGGCTGGGATACAGAAGTTTTTGAAATAGATTGGGTTTTGGCTTTTGCCGAATGCTGTTTCAGGCAGCCTGAAAAAGGCGTATATATTAGGCTGCCTGAAAGAATGATTGGCAAATTTTTTTAACCGTTTATTTCTGTTTAGACAGAAATTTTAGAAATAACAGGAGTAACAAAATGAATCAACCAGCGATACCGAATTATCTGCCGTATTCCTTGGGCATTTTATGGGCGTGGAGTGGTTTGCAACCGATTTTGACGCAAAAAGAGTGGTCGTTGCAATTATTGAGTGAAGTGGGTTTTGCACCAATGTGGCAATTTCCTGTTTTGCTTACTTCATCTTTATTGGATTTATTTTTTGCTTTTGGGTGCTTTTGGCAATTAAAACAATATCGCTCATTTTGGTTATTTCAGTTAATTACGGTGGCGTTTTACAGTGCGATTATTGTTTTCAGGCTGCCTGAAAATTTAATGCACCCATTTGCTCCGTTGGTGAAAAACATTCCGATTTTGGCTTTAACTTTTTTTCTTTGGAGGACTGCAAAATGAATGCGTATTTAATCATTAAAACCCTGCATATTATTTCTTCGGTGTTAATGGTGGGTACAGGTTTTGGTTCGGCGTTTTATTTGTTTTTTGCCAATCGTTCCAATTCGATTGCCGCACAAGCGGTTGTGTCCAAGTGGGTGATGCGTGCGGATTATTATTTCACCACGCCTGCGGTAATTTTTCAGCCTTTGTCAGGTTTATGGATGCTGCATTATTTGGGTATGCCGTGGGAATGGTCGGCAATGTGGTTGTGGGTCAAATGGTCGTTTGCTTTATACGCATTGGCAGGAGCGTGCTGGTTGCCTGTGGTGTGGTTGCAAATTCAAATGTATAAAATGGCTCAAACCGCTTATGCCAATGGCGATAACCAATTACCGCCAGTGTATAAAAAATACCAAAAATGGTGGGAATTATTGGGCTATCCTGCATTTATCGCTATGGTGGTGGTGTATTTTTTAATGGTGTTGAAGCCGTTTTAACATAAAAGGCAACCTGAAAGTTTTTCAGGCTGCCTGAAAGGAAATATGATGAATAATGTGAATGTTGCAGGAAAAGGACAACGCTTTTTTATAGGGCTGATTTTGCCGATTGTTCCACTTTTTATATGGTATTTTATATTTATAGAACCATTTGAAACAATAGGTTGGGTATTTTTTTTCGTTGCATTTTGTATCATTCCGCTTGTGTTTATAAGTCTGATTACTGAAACATTGCAAAAATATAATACTTTTCTATTTTTTGTTTTCTCTGTTTTGGTTTTATTGGGCTATATGTGTTTAACTTTATTGACGGCTTTTCTAATTGTTTTTTTCTGGTCTATTGTACCAGGTTATTTGATGACAATACCGATTTTGCGTTGGCATTATCTATATCATAAACAGAAAGCGTTTATTGAAATAGATAATTTTAATATTTAGGCAACCTGAAAAAATATTAGGAGCAGAAAATGAACATTGTTTTATTAGGCGGTAGTGGTTTTGTGGGTTCTCGTGTTGTGGAAATTTTACGCAATAAAGGGCATATTGTTGCCACGCCCACACGCAAGGAATTGGATTTACTCAATCCAAATCGAAAAAATATTGAAAAAATTTTTGCTGATAAAGAAGTTATTATCAATGCAGTTGGCGTAATGAGTCGATATGATGAAGTGTTGGATAAAGTGCATTACCAAACGCCTAAATTATTAGCCGAAATTGCTGCGGATATGAATATCAAACACTGGGTGCAATTATCGGCTTTGGGGGCGGATTCGCAATATTCTGCGGCATTTTTAGCAAGCAAGGGTAGGGGAGATAATGCGGTTTTGCAAATGATGCCCAGCGTCAATATTGCTCGCCCATCGGTGATTTATGGGCGTGGTGGGGCAAGTTGTGAGTTGTTTATCAAATTAGCCAAACTGCCAATTTTACCGCTGCCTGAAAAAGGACGCTTTTTACTGCAACCTGTCTGCGTTAATGAAGTGGCAGACGGTTTGGCAAAAATGGCTGAAAACCCTTTGCTACACGGTGCAATCGTGAATATGACAGGTGGCAAAGTGGTGTCTATGGCAGAATATCTCACCATTATGCGGCAAAACCTACACCACAAACCGCCTGCGAAAGTGCTGAATATTCCATTAAGCCTCATCAAACCGTTTCTGCCGATTGCCAAAGTGTTGAGTAACGGTATGTTAAGCCCTGACAGCATTCAAATGTTGCAAGACGGCAATACGGCGGATAATGGCGATTTTGCTCATCTGTTGGGTAAAACACCACAAAGCCCTGAAATGTTTATTCAGGCTGCCTGAAATATAAAAACAACAAGTTTTTCAAAGGTTTCAAACTATAAAACAAAAGACCGTTTATTTGAAACGGTCTTTTTGGATTACTTATTAACATAAACTTTAAGTTTTGATAGATCTGGTTTGCATTCTGAAGGATATTCAGATAAACCAAAACTACCGTCTGCAGTGCTATCTTCAGATTTACTTTTTTCTCCTTTATCTAATCCGCCTGAACCAAAGTCTAATTCACTACAATTAAATCCTTTGGTATCATAAAGTGGTATAGAAATATGAATACTAATATATCTATTTGATTTATTGTAGTATTCTGCACTAACAAAATACTTTACACGATTTTTATCTACAATTGCAGGTTTTTGATAAATAACCAAGTTTCTGATTTCATATTCTTTGGTTATTTTATCAGGGACACGAGCAAATACTTCACCTTGTCCGAGACTTCTTGTGGAAGATGAAGATGAATTTGTTCCAAGAACGCTACCTGTTGTTTCTAAAACAGAATTAGCAGTTTCTAATGCGGTGTTGATACTCTCACAAGCAGTTAAACTTATGGCAAGTAACATTAATAATGAAAGTTTTTTCATTGCATACTCCAATTCAAAAATATTTTTCAGGTAGCCTGAAAGGCAGAAAAAATCGCAAGGCTTGCTTTGTCAAGCAAGCCTTATAGAGTACTCTATAAGCAAATACTGGCGGACAAAGTAAAAAACGCCGAAAGGCGTTTTGAGATATGGCTTTGGCTGCCTGAAAAATTGATTATTTATTTTTTTCAAGTTCTACAATTCTGTTGAATTGTTTTCTACATTCTTCCGCAAAATTGCAACCATTTGTCTTTCCCTTATCACACATAACTTGTGCTTTTCGTGCAGCTTCAGAAAAATAATGCTTGGCTTTGGCATAATCTTGTTTTTCTTCATATTTAAAAGCCACTTGATCACAACCACCAAAACTTTTCGATATATTCGGTAATCCTGCCGAAGCTAAATTATCTACCCAAAAATCGCAATTATTTTTGGGAAACATAAAAAATATTGTGATTAAAATATTAATTAGTATAGTCAAACAACTTCAAAAGTGAAACAGGCGGTTTTCCGAAGACAGTATAAATAATACGGCAAGGAGAACCAACGCATTTCAATTTTGAAGTTGTTTGACTATATCACAATATTCATCACCAAATGCCACTTAGGCATTCGTTGAATATGATTCCGAATTCTTTCCAATAATTTCATATTGAACAACTGAACAAGTTATTGTTTTTCAGGCTGCCTGAACACGATTATTTCAACATTTTCGCCTGAAAAATCGCCGTTTTCATTTGTTTGACGCTGGTCGATAAGCCTAAAAACAGGGCTTGGGCGATAATGGCGTGTCCAATGTTTAATTCTTGAATTTCAGGCAGCCGTGCAATATCGGCGACATTGTGAATATTCAAACCGTGTCCTGCATTCACGCAAAAGCCGTTTTGATGAGCAAACTCTGCTGCGGTTTGAATGCGTTGTAATTCTTTATTTCGTTCGGTAGGATGAACAGCGTCCGCATAGCGTCCTGTGTGTAGTTCAATCACGCTAGCCCCCACATCTTTGGCTGCCTGAATTTGGGCTATATCGGGGTCGATAAACAGCGACACACGGATATTTTCTTTTTCCAAAATTTCAATAAACGAAGCAATGGTTTTTTCCTGACCCAACACTGCTAAACCGCCTTCGGTGGTGATTTCTTGCCGTTTTTCAGGAACAATGCACACATCGTGCGGCTTGACTTGCAAGGCGTTGTCCAACATTTCTTCGGTTAAAGCCATTTCTAAATTCAGCCGCGTGCGAATTGCCTGCCGCACCGCAAACACATCGGCATCCTTAATATGACGGCGATCTTCACGCAAGTGCATAGTAATTAAATCTGCCCCTGCGGTTTCCGCCACCAAAGCGGCTTCAACAGGAGACGGATACACCGTGCCGCGTGCATTACGCACGGTTGCAATATGGTCGATATTTACACCTAATAACATATTGATTTTCCTTAAATATTATTATAGTCGATAAACTTCAAAATTATAATGCGTTGGTTTGTCTTGCCATATTAGTTATACTGTCGCAGACATTCCGCCTTTTCTACTTTTGAAGTTTATCGACTATACTCATTAACAACCAATGTTGAATAGCGACAATGGTTTTGACATCAACAATATCACCGTTTTGTAAGGCTTGTTGGGCTTCGTTACGGCTTAATTCGCGTAATTCTAAATACTCATCTTCATCAGGTTTGAGTGTGCTGTTGCGATTTAAGCCAATTGCTTGATATAAATATAATTTTTCGTCCGAAAAACCTGCGGAAGTGTAAAATTGATAAATTAAATGCACGCTTTCGCAAGTGTAGGGCGTTTCTTCGGCGAGTTCTCGCAAGGCACATTGTTCGGGGTTTTCTCCTGCTACATCTAATTTTCCTGCGGGAATTTCCAGCAATACACGGTTGCACGGATAGCGAAATTGCTCGACTAACACAATTTTATCGTCAGGCGTAATCGCCAAAACGGCGACTGCACCTTGATGTCGCACCACTTCACGCATAGCGGTTTTGCCGTTGGGCAATGCCACTTCGTCCAAAAAAAGTTGCACCACACGCCCATCAAAAATATGTTGCGATGAGATTGGTTTTTCAGGGGTAATCATTGGGTTATCCTTTTATTTATTGTTCAGGCTGCCTGAAAATAATGATACGCCATTTTCACAATAAGTTAAGTGTTGTTCAATGGCTTGTGTTAATCGTTGATCATTTTCTGCCAAAGATTGACGCGGTTGTTCTTGATGATATAAATGAAAAGCGATGGCGGCAAATTTTAAGTTAATGCGTTGTCCGCCATTATTGAAAAAACGCACCACAAATTCACTGTCTTCTCGCCCCCAGCCGACAAAATCGTTGTTAAAACCGTTGATTGCCAAAGCGTCTTCACGAAAAAACGCACAATTACAAGTTCGGATACCGCGTAATTTTTGTGTTTTTGGGCGTGCGATTATTGCGGATAGAATAGGTATTCGCCACGCTGATTTGCGTTTTAATACCCCTTGTTCATACCATTTGGGCAAAGGATAATTTGTAGATTGCAATAATTGTGCTGTTTTTTTTGCCGTCAGCAAAACACGAGAGCCTTGCACAAAAACGCCTTGCTGGGCAACTTGACGATGATCGGCAATAAACTCTGGCGACAACAACATATCGCCGTCAATCATCACAATATATTCACTTTTTGCCACAGCCAATGCACGATTACGACATTCCGCCGCACGAAAACCGTCATCAGGTCGCCAAATGTGTTTGAGTGCCACAGGATAATTTTGTTGATATTTTTCAATAACTTGCCGTGTTTCATCAGTAGAACCGTCATCAGCAATCAGTACTTCATTCGGTAAAACCGTTTGTTGTTTGACGGAATGCAAAACAGCCGCCAATGCGTCTGGGCGATTGTAAGTGGTGATGATTAAAGAAACAGAAAGCATGGTTTTCATTCCTTTCAGGCAGCCTGAAAACGAAACTTATTTTGACGCAGTCAAAATCTTTATTTGCGAAGCATAATAAAGGATTGCGTAGTAATCAAGTTGAAGTGCGGGCGAGCCGTAAGGCAGAGTTAAATAAAAAACATTCTTTTTCATGCGAATAAATAAAACCTACCGCTTGTAAATATGCGTAAATAATGGTTGTGCCGATAAATTTCATTCCTTTTTTTTGTAAATCATACGAAATTTTATCGGAAAATTCATTATGTGTTTTGCCTGTTTCGTAAATAATTTCTTGCGGTAACATTGTTTTCAAAAAAGCGTAAAAACTACCGTATTCTTTTTGTATATTTTGAAATATTTTAGCATTGTTAATGCTTGCTTTTATTTTTAATTGATGACGAATAATTCCTTGATTATTCATCAATTCTTGTATTTTATAATCATTATAGCGTGCTATTTTATCGACATTAAAATCATCAAACGCTATTCTAAAATTTTCGCGTTTATTTAACACACATTCCCACGATAAGCCTGCCTGAAAACTTTCTAATAACAACATTTCCCATAAATAAGTGTCATTAAAATTAGGCACACCCCATTCTTTATCGTGATATTCGATATATAAAGGATTATTTATATTACACCAAAAACAGCGTTGCATATTACAAACCTTTTTCAGGCTGCCTGAAACTTATTCTTTGGGCAATTTAGGATTATTGCTTTCTTTCGGCGTTACTTCGCTAAATTCGCCGTCAATAATGTTGTCATCATTGGTATTCGAGCGATTTTGTCGGAAAATAAATTCGTCAAATGGATTATTTGTTTGTTCCGTCTGTTGCAGATTGGGACGCATAAAACCGCCGAACGGAATAAGCAACGCCAAGCCGATAATATCGCTGAAAAAGCCTGGTGCCATAAAGCACATAGCGGCAATAGCATAACGAAATGGATACAAAGCGTGATAAAACGAGCTACCTTGCAGACGGCTCATCTGAAACGAAAACAACGCCGCCGCATTGCCAAAATAGCGAAACATTGCCACGCCTGCGACAAAAAACAGAAACATTAACCCCAATGTCGCCAAGCCACCAATCGCTTCTGCCACAATCACAATGGAGAGAATTTCTGCCACAAGTCCAATAATTAAAAGGTATTTCATCATTTTTCAGGCTGCCTGAAAAGGGTTTATCCATTGCCAAGTGGGCTGACAAGCCCACCCTATGGTGTTATACATTAAACAAAAAGTGAATCACATCGCCGTCTGCGACAATATATTCCTTGCCTTCGGCACGCATTTTGCCTGCTTCTTTGGCTTTGGTTTCGCCACCTAACTCGATAAAATCTTGATAAGCAATCACTTGGGCGCGAATAAAACCGCGTTCAAAATCGGTGTGAATCACACCAGCGGCTTGTGGGGCGGTGTCGCCTTTGTGGATTGTCCAAGCACGCACTTCTTTTACGCCTGCGGTGAAATAAGTTTGCAAGCCTAATAAGTCGTAACCTGCTCGAATTAAGCGGTTTAATCCTGGTTCGGTTAAACCCATTTCGCTTAAAAATTCCGCTTTATCCGCGTCTTCTAAATCGGCAATTTCCGCCTCAATCGCCGCACACACCGCAACTACGGGCGAATTTTCTTGGCTAGCAAATTCTTGCAAACGCTCGATATAAGGGTTATTTTCAAAACCGTCTTCCGCCACATTTGCCACATACATAGCAGGCTTAATCGTCAATAAACACAAGGGTTTTAAAAGTAGTTTTTCTTCGTCCGATAACCCTAACGAACGCACGGATTTGGCTTCGTTCAAAGATGGCAGAATTTTTTGCAACACAGCCACTAATTTTTGTGCGTCTTTATCGCCACTTTTTGCCTTTTTCTCTTCGCGGCTAATTGCTTTTTCCACAGACGCTAAATCCGCCAAAGCGAGTTCAGTGGCAATGGTTTCAATATCGGCAATCGGATCAACCCTGCCCGCAACATGCACCACATTATCATCGTCAAAACAACGCACCACATTCACGATTGCGTCCGTTTCACGAATATTCGCCAAAAATTGATTGCCCAAACCTTCGCCCTTGCTCGCCCCTGCCACCAGCCCTGCAATATCCACAAACTCCACCACCGCAGGCAAGATGCGTTGCGGATTGACAATTTTGGCTAACTCATTTAAGCGTGGGTCTGGCACTTCCACAATGCCCACATTCGGCTCAATCGTGCAGAAAGGATAATTCGCTGCTTCAATGCCCGCCTTGGTTAAAGCGTTAAATAAAGTGGATTTCCCCACATTCGGCAAACCCACAATGCCACATTTCAAACTCATAATTTGTGCTTTCGATTTAAGATTTAAAAATGGCGTATTTTAACACGGTATAGTCGTTAAACTTCAAAACACTAATGCGTTGTCTCGCCTTGCCGTATTAGTTATATACTGTCTGCGGCTCGCCGCCTGTTATAGTCAAACAACTTCAAAATTGAAATGCGTTGGTTCTCCTTGCCGTATTATTTATACTGTCTTCGGAAAACCGCCTGTTTCACTTTTGAAGTTGTTTGACTATATTGTTTTGAAGTTTAACGACTATAGAAAAATTTTCAGGCTGCCTGAAAAATAGAAGTGTTCAGGCAGCCTGAAAGTCAAATGATTGTATTTCAATTATGCTTCTTTACGGCTACAACTGCACCACAAGAGTAACAGCGGTACAATCACCAACCACGCATACGCCATAATGCTGGCGGTGCTGGCTATGTGAAATAGCCAATCAACATAATAATTCAAATGCGTATGGGCGGAATGGAAGAAAACAGGCAGGGCAAAAAATGCCACCACGCCGCTTAATAGAGTGAAGAGTAGGGCAGGTCGCCAAACACGATACCAGTTTTTGAATGCAACGCGTTTTGCCAATGCCCACGCCCACGGAATAATAATGCCTGCCACAATCGCCGCACTTAAATGGGGATACGCCAAAATCAATTCATACACCATTAACAGTGCCATAAAAAATAAATCGCTTAAACTCATTGTGATACTCCTTATGCACGACCACGCAAAACCGTCATATACGCAGGTTTTAACATCACTTCTTCTAAATACCACGCAAAATAACTGGGCTGCAAGGGATTGACCAGTGGAATGGTGGGGGTTAAATCGCCCTTGCCGTTAAATTCGACCAGCATAGCCTCGCCTTCTCGCACCAATAATGGGCAGGAAGTGTAACCGTCAAATAATGCGTCAGGGGCTTGTCCATTCATTGTGCGAATGAGATTATGCACCACCACAGGCGTGCTTTTTTTCACCGTGGCAGCGGTTTTGCCACGCACCGTGCCATTCACATCACCCAAACCAAAAATATTCGGATATTTACTGTGTTGCAGGGTTTCAGAATGCACATTTAACCAGCCATTTGCATTGGCTAAATCGCTGTTTTTAAATACCACATCAGGGGCATACATTGGTGGCACAATATGAATAAAATCATAGTGTTCGGACGATTGTTCGCCTGTTTCAGGCTGCCTGAAATAAGCGGTTTGTTTGTCCATATCCACCCCCACTAATTGATGATGATAATGCACTTGTGGGGCAACTTCCAAAGTTTTCCATAATGCCAAAACTTTGTCTGCCACAGGTTTAACGCTGAAAATTGTGGTTTTTGGGGCGAAAAAATCCACTTGTGAAGCCCCAGCCGTGCCTGCTTGACGAATGCGGTCGGCTAACATAAAAGTCATTTTTAAAGGTGCGCCTGCACATTTCATATCGGTTGGGGCAAGCGTCATAATGGCTCGACCGCCTTTTTTGCGGAAAGCGTCCATCGCATGCCAACTTGCCATTGCCGTTTCTGGGCTGTGATACACGCTGGCTAAACCATTCTGACCAAAGGATAAAATATCCAAGCCCTCAATTTCATCATACGCCAAACGCAAACCCGTGGCGACAATCAGATAATCATAAGGCAATTTATTACCGCTGTGGGTGATGACCATTTGTGCGTCAGGCTGAATTTCTGCCGCCGCTTCCTGAATCCAACGCACGCCTTTGGGGATTAACTTATCGTTGTTGGCTTTGACCATATTGGTATCACGCCACACGCCTGTGGCAACCAAGGTGTAACCTGGTTGATAATTGTGTTCCCATTTGCCATCGACCATTGTAATTTGGGCATTGGGCAGTTGGCGACGCAAACGATGAGCCGCTGCCAAGCCTGCCAAACCACAACCCAAAATCACAATGCGTGCATTTTTTTGAGAAGTTTCCGCTTGAATGGTGCTAAACGGCAAAGCCGCCGCCGCTACCCCTGCTGCCGTAAATTGTAAAAATTGACGGCGATTGATGGAAAAGTCTTTCATAACGATTTTCCTTTATTCTGTTTTAACTCATTGGTTTTATGCGTGTTTTATAAATAATGTCAATACGATGAATTTATATAAGTATAATATAATATTCAATATAATTCAATAGTCAATATTAAATAATCAGGTTGTTTTGTTTGTGATTATTTATAGTTAATGATTGCTTGCATTGTGCTTTTCAGGGAGCATTTCATTTAAGGCGTTCATCACCATATCAGGGGTTAATTTTTCCAAACAATCGGTATGTCCCAACGGGCAGGTGCGTTCAAAACACGGACTGCACGGCATATTCAGCGACAAAATGCGCGCTTTATTCGATAAAGGGGGCGTATGATCTGGACTGGACGAACCATAAATGGCAATCAAAGGTAAATCGAGTGCGGCGGCAATGTGCATTAAACCTGAATCGTTGCAAATCACCGCATTCGACAGTGCCAATAAATCCACCGCTTCATCTAATGAAGTTTTACCGCACAAACTTATGCCGATACCGCCTGATTGTTCGATAATTTGCTCTGCGGTGTCTGCGTCTTTATTCGAACCAAAATACCAAACCTGATAGCCTTGATCCACACAGCGTTGGGCGGTTTTGGCAAAATGATGCACTCGCCAGCGTTTGGCATCGCCATATTCCGCACCAGGACACATCGCAATAATGGGTTTATCGGTATTTAACTGAAATTTTTTCAGGCAGCCTTGTTGATTTTCGGTATTTGCCACCAAATGCGGTTGTGGCACGCTTTGCGGTATGCGGTCGGAAGATGAAAATGCCAAAGAAGCAAAACGATCCACCATTTTCGGCAACCGCAATTCGTCCAAAATGCGAATGTCGTTGAGTAAGCCGTAGCGATTTTCGCCCACAAAACCTGTGCGTTTGGGAATTTTGGCAAAATAGGGTACCAAAGCAGATTTCAACGAACCTGGCAAAACAATCGCTTGTGTGTAATGATTTTGGCGTAATTGTCTCCCTAAACGGTATCGTGCAAAAATTTTAATATCGCCGTGCAGAAAAGGATTTTCAATGGTGTGATTGATTTCAGGCATGCGTTTCATCACTGCCAAAGACCATTTGGGGGCAAAGACATCAATCACCGCTTGTGGGTATTGACGGCGTAATAACATCAACAAGGGTTGTGCCATAACGCAATCGCCAATCCAAGAGGGGGCAATAATTAACATTTTGTGCGAATCGTTTGACATCATCGGTGAGACGGAAAGTTATTGGAAAAAAACATTATACGCTGTTATTGCCCAAGCACTTCAAAATTATCAATAGCAGACGACAGATGAAACGGTTATTCAGGCTGCCTGAAAATGTTTTATTTGCCAACAGCGGTGAATTTTTTTATTGCGAAAGTCAAGCGGTACGGATTGTGCGGATATATCCTTAACGCTATATTTTTCGCTGATTTCATTGGCTAATTTGAAGGTGCGTAAATTATTAGAAAAATACAAAACGCCATTTGGCGATAATAATTTCATTGCTTGTTTAATCAATAAAATATGGTCGCGTTGTATATCGAATGAGTTTGCCATTTTTTTGCTATTGGAAAATGACGGTGGGTCAATGACGATTAAGTCAAATTGTTTGTTGGTTTGTTGTAAATAGGTTAATACATTTTCTCGAATAATAATATGTTGTTTTATATTGATATTATTGAGTTTGAAATTCTTTTCTGCCCATTCGCAATATGAATTAGATAAATCCACAGTTTCACTGTAAATTGCACCGCCTAATGCGGCATAAACGGTGAAACTGCCTGTATAAGCAAATAAATTCAAAAAGCGTTTGCCTGCCGCTTCGTTTTTAATTCGCAATCGCGTATTTCTGTGGTCTAAAAATAAACCTGTGTCTAAATATTTATCTAAATTCACCCAAAAGGGTATGCCGTTTTCGCTAACAATAAAATCTTCACCCAAAATACCTGTTTTTTGATATTGCTCATCGCCTTTTTGTTTTTGACGCACTTTATAATGCACTTTGTCTGGCGTGCAGTCGGTTGCCAGACACACTGACTGTACGGCGTTTTGTCGCTCTTCATCTGCTATGTTTTTATGCGGCGTGTGGTATTCATAAATCACGCGTTGATCGGCATAAATATCCACAGCAAAAGGAAATTCGGGAATATCCTTATCATAAATACGATAGGCATCAATATTTTGTTTTCGCATTAACTTACTGAAATGCTTGAAGTTTTTATTTATGCGATTGGTCAGAGCGGTAAAATCTTTATTCATATCAAATTATTTGTGGTTAATTAGTGATATAGTTTGTTTTCAGGCTGCCTGAAAAGGCTTATTTTACATTGATACGAAAGTTTTGCGATGAATTTACACGATATTCGCCAAGATTATGCCAAGCAAGAATTGTCGCTTAATGACTGTGCGGCGTTGCCGATGACGCAGTTTCAAGCGTGGTTGCAACAAGCAATGGACGCACAAGTGAATGAACCCACGGCAATGAATGTGGCAACGGTTGATGAGTCAGGCAAGCCGTCCGCACGCATTGTGTTGCTGAAAGAAGTTGATGATGAAGGCTTTGTTTTTTTTACCAATTATCAAAGTCATAAGGGTAGGGCGATTGCACATTGTCAATTTGTGGCATTGACTTTTTTCTGGCCAGAATTGGAACGACAAGTGCGTGTGGTGGGGGTGATTGAAAAATTAGACGATGAAAAATCTGATGAATATTTTGCGTCTCGTCCATACACCAGCCGCATTGGGGCGTGGGCAAGTCATCAAAGCGAGCCATTAGGCAGTAAAGAAGCTCTGATGGCAAGAGCCGCCATTATCGCTGCCAAACACCCATTAAATGTACCGCGTCCGCCACATTGGGGTGGCTATATTGTGCGTCCCGAAGAGATGGAATTTTGGCAAGGTCGCCCCAGCCGCTTGCACGATAGAATTTGTTATCGACAACACAAAGGGCAATGGACAAAAGAGCGATTATCACCCTAACGCACTGATTTGATTCATATCATATTTTTATTATTTCGTATTTTTATAAAAAACATTGAATATCATACAGATAATCAATAATTGCTGATTGTGCGTCTATATTTTTATCTTGTCAAAAATTAAGAAAAATGATAAGGTTAGACACATTTTTGATAAACGGGAGCGGTGTAATGTTGAATGTTTGGCGTAATTGGTTTATTGACCCTGAAAGTGGTTTGCCTTGGGCAACGGTGATGATGTTTCCTTGGTTGAAATATGGTGCAACGGAAAAACCAACCATATCAAGCAAAATCAAAATAGAAATGCCACAAAAAATTCACAAAGCAACACCGAGTACCCCAAAAGCCAAAACAACGGTGTCCAAAAAAAGCACAAGCAGTAAAAGTAAATCGGCAAGTGTTACCGCGAAAAAAACATCTGTTCAAAGCAATTTGCCCATTAAAGCACCGAAAAACGCTTTGATACCTGTGGCTGTTGCAGAAAAAACAGTCGCTAAACCCAAAACAACTGTTCAGAAAAAAACTGCAAGCACCAGCGTTCAATCCAATGAAAAGAAAGTGCTGACAGAAAAAAGTAAGGCAAAAACGCAAACCAAAGAAACGCTACCTTTGGATTTGCCTGTTGCGGTTTCTGAACCAACAAACAACACCAAAAAAACGGTAAGCAAGAAAGTGGAATTTTCTAATGAAAGCGAAGTCGTGGCATTGGCAAGTGAAAAAAAATTCACGCCAATTTCTACCGAAAAATTGCCGATTGAAGTGCAAAATTTAATCACCCAAACCAATCCATCTTCGCCCAAAGCACAAATTCGCGAAGTGATTGCACTGTTAAGTGCCAATGATTGGGTGTCCAGTGTCGCTTTGGCGGATAAACTGCAATACAAAGCCAGCCAGTTAGAAACCTTGCATTTAACGCCAATGGTCAATAGTGGGCAATTAGCGTTGCGTTATCCGCAAGAAATCAATCACCCTGAACAAGCGTATCGTACTGTAAATAAAGTAAAAAAATAATTGTTACAGATAAAAAAACCTTGAATAATGTTTCAAGGTTTTTTTTCAGGCAGCCTGAAAAGCATTATAGTCGTTAAACTTCAAAACACTAATGCGTTGGCTCGCCTTGCTGTATTATTTATACTGTCTGCGTCTCGCCGCCTGTTATTGTTTTTGAAGTTTAACGACTATAAAATCGCATAAAGTCATAGACAAAACGCCCATTTTGCAGGAAAATGTCGGTATCTTTATGCGAATTGCGATGAAAATGTCAAAAACGGTGCTTATTTTAAACGGTCCTAATTTGAATTTGTTAGGCACACGAGAGCCGCATATTTATGGGGCAGAAACATTGGCAGATGTTGAGCAACAACTTGCCGCACAAGCCAACGCTTTGGGCGTTGGTGTTGATTTTTTGCAAAGCAATTCGGAAGGGGTTTTAATCGATAAAATCCACGCCGCCAAAGATAACGGCGTGGGTTTTGTCATCATCAATCCTGGCGGACTGACGCATACCAGTGTCGCTCTGCGAGACGCATTTCTCGGCGTGGGCTTGCCCTTTGTCGAAGTGCATATTTCTAATGTTCATAAACGTGAACCGTTTCGCCGTCATTCTTATTTGTCGGATATTGCACAAGGTATGATTGCGGGTTTAGGTACCGCTGGATACGGTTATGCGTTGCAATTTGCCGTTAAATTTTTACAGGCAAATCAATAATTTAAGGATAATATAATGGATTTACGCAAACTCAAAAAACTCATCGATTTGGTTGAAGAATCAGGCATTGCCGAGATTGAAGTTACCGAAGGTGAGGAAAAAGTGCGTATCACACGCACACAAGCTAATGCTCAACCTGCAATGTTTGCTCCGCCGCCGATGGCGTTTGCTGCTCCTGCTGCTCAACCTGCAGCCGCTCCTGCGGTTCAATCTGCTGCCGCTCCTGCAACTGAACAACCGCAAGCGTCTGGTCATACGATGACTTCGCCGATGGTGGGTACTTTCTATCGTAAGCCAAGCCCTGCTTCTCCTGCGTTTGTGGAAGTGGGTCAAAAAGTGAATGCGGGCGATACGGTGTGCATTATTGAAGCGATGAAGTTGATGAACGAAATCGAAGCCGATGTGTCTGGCACGATTAAAGCCATTTTGGTGAATGACGGAGAGCCTGTGGAATACGGTGCACCGTTGTTTGTGATTGAATAATCTTTTCAGGCAGCCTGAACCACCGTAGGGTGGGCATTCTTGCCCACCGAAATTCCATTTAATTTTATCAGGCAAATGGTGGGCAGGAATGCCCACCCTACAATAAATATTTCAGGCTGCCTGAAACTTTATCGGAAGAAATATTATGGCTATGTTCAAAAAAATATTAGTAGCTAATCGTGGCGAGATTGCTTTGCGTGTGTTGCGTGCGTGTCGTGAAATTGGCGTGCGTTCGGTGATGGTGCATTCCGAAGCCGACCAAGACGCAATTTATGTTAAGTTGGCACACGAATCGGTGTGTATTGGTCCAGCACATTCTGCCAAAAGTTATTTGAATATTCCTGCGATTATTGCTGCCGCAGAAGTAACAGGGGCGGAAGCCATTCACCCAGGCTATGGCTTTCTGTCGGAAAACGCTGAATTTGCCGAACGCGTGGAACAATCAGGTTTTGTGTTTATCGGACCTCGTGCGGAAACCATTCGTTTAATGGGCGACAAAGTGTCTGCCAAGCGAGAAATGTTAGCCGCAGGCGTACCGTGCGTTCCTGGTTCAGACGGAGCGTTACCTGACGACCATAACGAAATCATCAAAATCGCACGCAAAGTGGGTTATCCCTTGATTATCAAAGCGTCAGGCGGCGGCGGCGGACGCGGTATGCGTGTGGTGGAAAAAGAAGAAGATTTAATCACTTCGGTGGAAACCACCAAAACCGAAGCAGGAGCGGCGTTTGGCAATCCCACCGTGTATATGGAACGCTACCTGCAAAAACCTCGCCACATTGAAATTCAAGTGTTGGCAGACGAACACGGCAACGCCATTTATTTGGGCGAACGCGACTGCTCCATGCAACGCCGTCATCAAAAAGTGATTGAAGAAGCCCCAGCACCTGGTATTACCGCCAAACAACGCAAAGAAATCGGCGAAGCGTGCGTGGCTGCCTGCAAACGCATCGGTTATCGTGGGGCTGGCACTTTTGAGTTTTTGTATGAAAACGGCGAATTTTTCTTTATCGAAATGAACACCCGTGTGCAAGTCGAACACCCCGTAACCGAGTTAATCAGCGGTATCGATATTGTGCAAGAACAGTTACGAGTAGCCGCAGGTATGCCGTTATCCGTTAGCCAAAAAGATGTGCATTTGCGTGGGCATGCGGTTGAATGCCGCATTAACGCCGAAGATCCGTTCAACTTTATGCCGTCTCCTGGCGTGATTGAACACTATCACTGTCCTGGTGGTCCTGGTATTCGCTTGGATACCCACTTGTATCAAGGCTATCGCATTCCGCCGTATTACGACAGTTTGGTTGCTAAACTGTGTGCGTATGGCGATTGTCGCCGTCAAGCCACCAACCGCATGCGTATGGCGTTGCGAGAATTTATGATTGATGGCATCAAAACCAACATTCCCCTACATTTGGAACTGATGGACGACCTGAATTTTCTCGAAGGCGGACAATCCATTCATTATTTGGAACAATGGTTATCCGAACGCAATGAAAAAGAGAAAAATCAATGAGTTATAAAGAAATCCGCACCGTTTTACCGTCCGAAATCGCTGAAAAACTATCAGACGCATTGATGGAAAACGGTGCATTAAGCAGTGCGATTGAAGACGCATACGCAGGCACGCCAGACGAACAGCCCATTTTCGGCGAACCCAACGAACCCACCGCCGTGTGGGAACAATCGTTGGTGATTGCCTTATTTGACGATAAAGCGAATATCGATAGCATTTTTCAGGCAGCCTGTAACAGCATTCAAATCAAAACGCCTGAATATCAAATCCAAGAACTGCCCGAACAAGACTGGGTGCGAATGACCCAAGCCCAATTTGACCCCATTCGCATATCCAACCGCCTGTGGATTGTGCCGTCTTGGCATGACGCACCTGATGACACCGCCATAAACATTAAACTCGACCCAGGTTTAGCCTTTGGCACAGGCTCGCACCCCACCACACGCCTGTGTTTGCAATGGATAGACCAACACATTTGTGCGGACGATGAAGTATTAGATTACGGTTGCGGTTCAGGCATATTAGCCGTTGCCGCCTTAAAATTAGGTGCAAAATCCGCAGATGGTGTCGATATTGACCCACAAGCCGTAGAATCTGCCCAATTTAACGCCGAAAACAACAATGTCAAAGCCCAATTCAGGCTGCCTGAAAACTGCCCTGACAAACAATATAGCGTAGTTTTAGCCAATATTTTAGCCAATCCATTGCGAATGTTAGGCGACTTACTCGCCAGCAAAACCAAAGTCGGCGGAACAATTGTACTATCAGGCATTTTGGCAGAACAAGCCGATGAAATTTCAGGCATTTATCAACAATGGTTCGATATGAACAAACCCACGATTGACGACGGCTGGGCGTGTTTGAGTGGGGTGAAAAGATAATTTCAGGCTGCCTGAAACTTATTCTTCCACAGGGTCAATATGCACCATCACATCGGCAATATTTTCTATATTTAACAAGGCATTACGCACGGCAACGGCGATATTGTGTCCTGCGACCACGGTGAGATTGGCGGATACTTCAATGTGAATATCCACAAACACATTGTCGCCTGTTTTGCGGGTGCGTAGGTCGTGATAGCCCAAAACGCCTGACACGCTGGATACGGTTTTTTTAATATTTTCAATGGTTTCTCTATCTGCCGCCGCGTCTATTAAATCTTGCAGGGCGTGATAGGCAAATTTAATGCCCACACCGCCGACCATAGCACCGACAATCAACGCCGCCAAAGGGTCGAACAGGGGAACGCCCAACATTGCACCGATAATGCCGACAATCGCCACCATTGACGAAGCAGCGTCTGACCTTGCATGCCACGCATTGGCAATCAATAAGCCTGAACGGGCTTTTTTTGCCATAGCCAGCATATAGCGAAACAGGCTTTCTTTGGCGATTAACGCCAACACAGCCACCCACAAAGCAGCGTGATGAACAGGGGTAGGGTTGGGGTGATAAAATTTCTGCACGGCAGAAAATATCATTACGCCACCGCCTACGGCAAGCAACAACCCCAAAGCCAAAGACGCGGCGTTTTCAAAACGGCGATGACCATAAGGGTGCTTGTCGTCCGCCGCTTGACGGCTAAAATGCGTGGCAAAAAGTGCCACCATATCCGACAGTAAATCGGATAAAGAATGCATGCCGTCCGACACCAAAGCCTGCGAATGGGCAAATAAACCCACCGTCATTTGCATTACCGCCAAAACCAAATTCACCCCCACACTCGCCCACACACTACGGCGTGCGGTGCGTTCGATAAGGGCTTGGGGGGTGGTTGTGTTCATTTTATATAAGGCTTTCAGGCTGCCTGAAAAGCGATATTGTAGCCGATAATATAGGTATAGTCGTTAAACTTCAAAACACAAATGCGTATGCCGAGCCTTGTCGTATTGTTGATACTGTCTGCCACGCACCGCCTTTTATTGTGTTGAAGTTTAACGACTATATTTGCGTTTCAGGCAGCCTGAAACGAAGTTCAACGAATGTAATGAAGTTAAAAAATCCCACGGCAGTGTGCTATGGGATTTTTGCTATCGAAAACAATATGATTATTTCTTCACGCCACCAAATACGCCATGCAATTTTTGGCTTTTGTCGTTAAACGAACCTGCCAAGTTGGCAGCATTGGTGCCGTAAAATTTACCTTCTGCCGAGCCTGTTTTGTTAGCAGTGCCTTGAAATGTATTGGCTTGAATTTTGGCATCAACGGTTACAGGTTTTAAGGTGAATGAAGAACTCTCCCATTGACCGATACTGCCTTTCAAAGTTTTATTTTTGAAATTCGCCGTCAGTTGCGTCTTTCCTATTGCCAATGGATTGGGGTCGCTTAAATTTGAATTATAATTGCCTTGTTTAACAGCAATAGCTTGCCCAGTGTAAGTAACATCATCTGCTTGTTTTTCCAACGCTTTCATTTCTTCGATTGAAGTGGGCATACCTTGGTAAAACAACGCCATTTGTGCAACATCTTGCGTTGCAGTTGCGAACATTCCCCAACCATAACGAGCATAGGCAGTATCCCCGCCTGATACAATAAATGCTGTATCTGTCTCATATTCATAAAATTTAAAATCACCAGTAGTTTGCAGGCTGCCATTGGTCAAAGGAAAGGTTTTATTGCCAATTTTTAATTGCGTGATATTACCGTCCTGCCCTGCTTGTGTCGTTGTTGGCGTGTTCAAGGGAATAAGATTGTTGTCATAATCTTTTTGGGTGATCATCCAGACAACATTTTGTTCTTTCATGGTGAAAGGTTGGACGGATTGATTAACTTGCACGCCATCATCACCACCGCCGCCGCCACAGGCAGTAAGCGTTAATAAAGAAGTTGTCATTGCGGTGAAAAACAATTTATTCATTATGGTTCTCCTGTTGGATAAAAAATGAAAAATTAAACAAAATCGCTTGTTGTTTATTATGGCAAATCAGTTGCATAAATTCAAGAAAATAGATGATTAAAATTATTGTAAATTATTGATATATATATATATGAATATCATTATTATGATAAAAATACAACATATTTCAGGCTGCCTGAAAATAAAAAAAAGCCGTTCAATTTGAACGGCTTTTTTATGCGATTTAGCCATAGCGTTTTTGAAATTCGCTCATAAAGTCGATTAGGGCTTCTACGCCTTGCAAGGGCATGGCGTTGTAAATGCTGGCACGCATGCCGCCCATGCTTTGGTAGCCTTTTAACAAACGCAAGCCACGCGTTGTGGATTCTTGGGCGAAGAGCAAATCCAATTCTTTCGTTGGCGTATGGAAAATCACATTCATTTGCGAACGTGCTTTGGGGGCGATTTTGTTGGTGTAAAAACCGCCGCTGTTGTCAATCGCTTCATACAACACTTTGGCTTTCAAGGCGTTAATGGTTTGCATTGCCGCCACACCGCCTTGCGATTGCAACCAGCGGAATACCAAACCTGCAATGTAAATCGGATAAGTCGCAGGCGTGTTGTACATACCTTGACGATTGACATGCGATTTGTAATTCCACACATCAGGAATGCGGTCGGAACAACGGTCGAGCAAGTCTTCACGAATAATCACAATGGTCGCCCCTGACGGACCAATGTTCTTTTGTGCTCCTGCGTAAATCAAACCAAAATCCGACACATTCACAGGGCGAGAGAGAATTTCGCTCGACATATCGCACACCATCGGCGGCATAGACGGATTGGGTTTGGGAATTTCACGATACTGCACGCCATGCACGGTTTCGTTAATCACATAATGCACAAACGCCGAATCAGGGCTGGTATCCCAATCTTCTGGGGCGGGCAAGTCGGTGTAGTTATACAAATCGCCACCGTGTGCTGCCAAATGGATTTCGGTATTCGGCGAGAGTTTGCCCATTTGTCCGTGGGCAATGCGGCTCCAATTTCCTGTAACCACAGAATCCACACGGTCAAAGCCGTTTGCCAAGTTCATCACCGTCATATTAAATTGTGCCGATGCTCCGCCTTGCAAAAACAACACACGATAATTAGACGGAATATTCAACAACTGACGCAAATCTTGTTCGGCGTGATACAGAATGCTCATAAAAGCGTCCGAGCGATGGCTCATCGTCATCACCGAAAAACCTGTGCCGTTGTAGTCGTGCATTTCCGACTGTGCTTGCGTTAAAACGCTTTCAGGCAACACGGCAGGACCTGCGGAAAAGTTATAAATGGTGGGCATTGTCATTTTGTAAAAACCTATTTCAAATTCAAAATCGATAAAGGGTTGATTGTAGTTTTTTGCGACCACTTATTCAAGAGATAAATGGTTTTTTTTCAGGCTGCCTGAAAGAAAAATATCGTTAATATTCTCAAATAATTAAGTTAAAAATTCTGTGATTAACCAAAAATCAGATAAATTAGGCTTGACAAGCCATTTTGCACCCCCTATAATCCGCAATTCATTTTACTTTCCTTTCAGTGTAAGGGGTCGTTAGCTCAGCCGGTAGAGCAGCGGACTTTTAATCCGTTGGTCGAGCGTTCGAATCGCTCACGACCCACCAAACTTTAACAGCATAGTCGTTTGATTGTGCTGTATTTTTTTTATATAAAAGGTTTTTCAGGTAGCCTGAAACTTATTCTTTGGGCAGTTTCACCGCCAAATTTTCGGGGAAATTTTGATTTGTGCTGATATACGCTGTTGCGGTTAATCCGCCTTTAAGATAGTGTTTATATTTCAAAGCAATATCTTTATCGATGACCAATTTCACACGGAACATCAATTTTTCCCGTTCGCTTTTGGTTTCCACATATTTGGGCGTAAATTGGGCTTGGTTGGCAATAAACGACACTTTCGCAGGAAAAACCGCGTTTTGTCCGTCAATCGCAATGCGTGCGTCATCGCCCACGGCAATTTCAGGCAGCCGACCTACTGGCACAAAGATTTGGGCGGAAACATCGGTAGGGTCAAGCAGGGAGATAATTTTCATACCTGCCCCCACCACTTCGCCTTTGTCTGCCAAACGATATTCCACCGTGCCGTCAAGTGGCGATTTAAGCGTCATATCGTTGTTGATATTTTCAATGCGTGCCATTTGTGCGTTGGCTTCATCAACCGCCGCACGAGCCGCGTCTATGCCTGATTTTTCGGCTTTGACTTGAATTTGGCGTTTTTGCAATTCGCTGTTAGAAACCAAATGATCTTTATATAAATTTTGGGCATTTTTCAAATCCAAATCAGCATTTGCCTGTTTTTGTTTTTGGGCATTCAAAGCCGCTTTGGCTCTGGCTTTGGCTGATTGTGCGGCAGCAAGTTGAGCCGCCGCTTGCGTATCTTCCAACTTCACCAATGGTTGTCCTACGCTAATTTCATCGCCTTCATTCACAAAAATATCTTCAATTTTGCCTGCATACAAAGAGGCAATATCGGTGCGACCCATTTCCAAACGCACATTACCTGCAATAATGTTTTCAGGCAGCCTATTTTTATCGGCAGATATTTTTTGATACGCCAAAAAACCTGTAATGGCAACAATCATCAATAAGGGGAAAAGAAGTTTTTTAAGTTTTTTCATTTGCTTTATTCCTTTTCAGGCTGCCTGAAAGATTATTTTAATTTGATATATTCTTGTTGTAATTCTTTTAATAATTCTTCTTCGCTGGGTAAATATAATTTATATTTAGACGCAAAGATTTGATTTTGATTTTCAGGCAGCGTAAATTTAACCACACTTTCATTTTTATCTGCACACAACACAATACCAATCGGCGGATTATCGTGTTCATTCATCAATTCTCGTTCATAATAATGAACATACATTTGCATTTGTCCTAAATCTTGGTGTGTTAATTCGCCCATTTTCAAATCAATTAAAACAAAACATTTTAAAATATAATTATAAAAAACCAAGTTAATATAAAAATGTTTATCGTCAAAATTGATATGTTGTTGTCGTGCAACAAATGAAAAGCCACGCCCTAATTCTAATAAGAATTTTTGTAAATGCGTAATTAAAGTGGTTTCTAAATTATTTTCATATAAATCTTTTATGTCATCTAAACCCAAAAATTCTAAAACATAAGGGTCGCGAATAATATCTTCTGGCGTTTTGGGTTCTAATGTTTGTATTTCAGCGGCAACAGCGTATTTATTTTGCGATGATAATAAGCGTTCGTAAAAATGCGTATTGATTTGCCTTTGTAACTGCCGTACGCTGTAATTAGCTTTAAGCGTTTCTTGCAAATAAAATTCGCGTGCGTTGGGGTTTTCAACTTTAATCAATGCACAATAATGCGACCAACTTAATTGGTCAGACAGTGTCTGACCTTTTTGAAAAGTCAAATAAAACAATCGCATATTTTTAAGATTGGTTACAGTAAAGCCTTTACCATAATCTGCGGTTAAGCGTTCTGATAGTTTTTTAATGAGACGACTACCGTATTCCGCACGCTCCGCACCGCCTTGTTGTTCAACAATGCGTTTGCCAATTAACCAATAGGCTTCAACCATCGCAAAATTCACCGCACGATAAACTTTATTTTTTGCTTTGTCTAAAATACTTTTGATTTCATTATAAAAATTTTGTTCGCTGTGCATTGTTTTGTCCTTTTATTTAATCTTTCAGGCAGCCTGAAAATTTAATTATCTCACGGCTGACTGCCCAATGCTCGATAGAGTGCGATTGTGCTTAAATGGCGGTCTCGGTTGGTGTTGATTTCTTCTTGTTCAATGGCGATTTCGTCTAATTTGGCACGCAACACTTCGTTGTATAGGGCGTAGCCATTCGCAAACAAACGCTTTTGGGCGTTGTGGCGTTGTTTTGCCGTTGTGTTTGCCGTGTCTAATTGTTGCGAGCGTTTGTCTAATAAAATCCGCGTGTGATATGCCGTATCCACTTCTTGCAAAGCGTCTAAAACCTGTTGTTGATAATCTGCCATAGCGGCGTTTAATTCGGCTTCTTTGGCTTGGATATTGTGCTTGATTTTGCCAGCGGTGAAAATCGGCAGTTGCACGCCTGCGTTAAACAGTGTGCCTTGAAAACCTGTGCCGCTTGATGAAATACCGATTCTGCCCATTTCGCCCAAAAATTGTAAGGTAAAGCGTGGCAGTAAATCGGCTTTGGCAGATGCAACATTAGCCGCCGCTGCTTGAACAGACACTGCTTTTGAGCGAATATCAGGACGCAGAAGCAAAATATCAGACGGCACAAAACCTGTGGGGGGCGTGGGGGTTTGGGGTAGGGCGTTTTTATTTTCAGGCAGCCTGAAAGATTGCGGGTTTTGCCCCGTTAAAACAGCGAGTTGCTGTTCTTGTTCATGGCGTAATGCGGTTAAAGCGGTTTTTTGTGCGGCTAATTTTTCAAGCGTCATTTGCGTTTCTAAAATATCCGCTTTTTGTGTTTGCCCTGCGTTAAAACGCCCTTCGGCATATCGTTGTAACTCTTTGATGATATTGATATTTTTATCTATTAAGTGCAGGGTTTTGTCGTTTGCCACAATTTGACAATACAACACCGCAATTTTTGCCGCAATCGCCTGTTGCAAATATTCTGTTTGATAACTTGCTGATTGTGCTTGAAATTTAACACTGTCTGCGTCTGCGGTTTTTTTACCAAAAATATCAGGTTCCCAAGACGCAGAAAAACCCAAAGCCATCACACCGTCATCAACTTTGATTTTATTCGGCATAACAGATGATAAAAACGGATTATCTTTCAAAGGGTTATCTATGGATATGTTTTGATAACCCAAATGGCTAGACACACCTGCTTGCGGCAGTAAATCGGCTTTGGCGGTTTGGGCATATTCATTGGCGGCTTGAACGCGTTGTAAGGCAGCCTGAATGCTGAAATTTTTTTCAATACCTGTGCGAATTAAATCCGTTAAAACAGGATCTTGCCACGCCTGATACCACGCGATTAAATTGCTTTTTTCACCTTGCGGCAGATAACGAAAAGTGTCGCCAATTATGGGCGACATTTGCATATCCACTGTCTGCGTAGCACAAGCGGTGAGCATACACGCCAAAAGGAGTGAAATTTTTTTCATCATATTTTCAGGCAGCCTAAAATAAGTATTCTATTATAGATAAATATTATTGTCCGTTAAAATCTTTCAGGCAGCCTGAAAAGATATTATTTTGTTTTTCACAGAGACACGGAGAATATAAAAAAATGTT
This sequence comes from Neisseriaceae bacterium, assembly GCA_017934045.1. GTDB lineage: Bacteria > Pseudomonadota > Gammaproteobacteria > Burkholderiales > Neisseriaceae > RGIG9985. The sequence goes on from JAGBKK010000031.1 coordinate 51,832, forward strand.
GATAATACAATTAGTTAATTTTAATTTTCGTGTTCTCTGTGTCTTGGTGAGAGATAATAAAAACGCTGTGAGAAATTAAAATTCTTTTTGGTTTCGCTAGAAATTTGTTTTCAGGCTGCCTGAAAAATTTTAGCGGACAATAATCATTTTTTTATGATCACACGGTAACGGTTTTTCTTTAAAGAAACGCCTGAAAAACCCTGATTTTTGCTTGAAGAGTTTCTATAGTCAAACAAATTCAAAAGTGAAACAGGCGGTGTGTCGAAGACAGTATAAACAATACGGCAAGACACACCAACGCATTTCAATTTTGAAGTTGTTTGACTATATCATTCACAGCACAAAAAAGGCGACCGAAGTCGCCTTTGTTCGTAGTTAGGGAAACGCAACTACTTATTTTTTGTGGTGATCCATATGTGGGGTATTCGGACCTGCTGCTGGCAATGTTGGCATTGTGCGTGCTTGTGCCGATACTTCGCCAGTTAAGGCATTCAAGAAAGTGGTGATGCTCTTCACATCTTTGGCTTTCATTTTTTGACCTAACTGTGCTTGACCCATAATTTCAACCGCTTTTTCCAAGCTCCACACAGAACCGTCGTGGAAGTATGGATAGGTGCGAGCCACATTACGCAAACCTGGTACGCGGAATACATTCATATCGCTTTCAGATTTGGTAACTTCAAAGCGACCTTCGTCAGGTTTTTTGGAGCCTGTGAATTTCCAGTAAGGACCATCAACCAAACCGAATTTTTGATATTGGTCACCGCCCATACCAACGCCAGTGTGGCAAGCCACGCAACCAACATCGATAAAGGCTTTCAAACCAGCTTTTTCTTCTTTGGTCAAAGCATTCACATCGCCACGCAAGTATTGGTCAAAGCGAGTAGGTGTGAGCAATGTGCGTTCAAATGCACCGATTGCGGCGGTAGCGTTTTTGAAATTCACATTGTTTGCACTCTTACCGAATGCAGCGTCAAACATGGGTTGATAGCCAGGAATAGAACGCAATACTTTTTCAACGGCTGCTTCGTTAGGCATAGCCATTTCGGCAGGGTTGAGCATTGGGCCACCTGCTTGTTCTTCCACATCTTTGGCACGACCGTCCCAGAATTGGGCGATAAACAAAGAAGAGTTCAAAACAGAAGGTGCGTTACGACCGCCGAAGCCGCCAGTAACCCCTTTGGAGAAAGATTGGTTATCCACACCGTAGGTAGCCAAGTTGTGGCAAGTGTTACATGCTTGCACTTGGTCTGCCGACAAGCGTGGGTCATAGAACAATGCTTGACCTAATTTGATTTGTGCATCAGTTACTTTTTTCACTTTTTGCATTTCATCGAAAGTAGGCAAGGGTTTAAAAATCCCTTGTGCTTGTGCCAACAAGTCGGAGTCAGCGTCTGCGAATGCCGCAGAACTCATTGCCAACGAGGCTACGATGGCGGACAATACAACTTTGCGAGATTTAATACTCATAGTAAGGTTCCTTTCTTTTGAGTGATACAGATAATCTGCACCTACCTTTATACGCACTTCATTATTTGGGCATTTTGACACAAGTCAAAAATCTATGAACCCATTATTTATCATAAAACAATACTATTACCTAAAAAGAGAATACCTAAATTAGGCTTTATAAATATACTATTGATAATAAGTATTAAATATATTTAATTTGCAGAACTATACGATATATATCAATGACTTATATTTTTACGCAAAGAATTTAGGCAAATAATTACTGTGCTTGCGATGAATGATAAAATCTCGCAATAATGGTGATAGTCGATTTTTTTGTGCCGTATCTGGTGTTGTAAAAAAGTCAGCAATCACTTCGGCTTGTTGTTCCATATTGAGTTGATTGAATTTTTTATTTATTTTATGGGCATAACGATAGGCTGCCTGAAAAAAATAGCCGCCTGATAAAAAAATGAAAACGCCCGCCAACAACACAGGAAAACCGTTTTGCGACTGCCAAATATGCGTCATTTCGTGAATAAACCAGCGTTTCATCGCATTATTGTGTTGCGTAAAATCATCGCAAAAAAAACGGCGTGGAAAATAAATGCGTCCGCCAAAACTCATTGCGGTATTTAATTTTAACCAATCAAAGGGCATGGCAAAAATTTTCACCGTTTCACAGTTAATACTGTCGGCAAAAATCGATTGCACTAATTGAATTTCATTGGCTGTGAGTGGGCGATGGGAAAACATAAATGATTCTTTCAGGCTGCCTGAAACTATGATTCTTCATATTCTCGCAATAATTTGAACAATGCTCGTGCGGATTTGGGCGGTTTGTTGTGTTCGCTTTCACGGCGTGCGTTGCGAATTAAGGTGCGGATTTCGCCACTGTCGGCATGTTCGTGGCTGTTTAAGTATTCAGTTAAAGCCGAATCATCTGCCAACAAGCGTTCTCGCCATATTTCTATGCGTTTCATTTGGGCGTTGTGTTGTTGATTGTCGCCGTCTATTTTTGCTAAATATTTGTTTATATTATCAATTTCTTCTTCACTTGCTTCTCGCATTAAGCGACCAATATATTGTGCTTGGCGTTTTAACGCTGCATTCGATGTGATTTTGCGATAATCGGCAGCAGCCTGAATAATCGTTTCAGGTAGCCCAGCATTTCTTAATGTATCGGACGCAAATTGCGTGAGTCGCAAACCTAAATCTTGTAACTCATTCATTTGTTTTTTGATTTTGGTTTTGCTTAATGGTTGAATGTCGTCCATTTAATCGCCTAATGGTTGAAATGAAAACGGTCTTTTTACCTGATATTGTCAAGATAGTCAAAGTTATTCAATATATTTATTTTTATAGCGTGTTTCAGGCTGCCTGAAACTTATTCTGCCGTTAGGGTGGCTCAAAGACCCAACCTACAACTCACGGTAAAACCGTGCTAATATTCACCATTATTTTTTCGACACAAAAGGAATATCAACATGCCTGAAAACATTTCTCCTGCGGTGAAGACGGCGATTTTGTCCGAAGCCTTGCCTTATATTCGCAAATTTGCAGGCTGGACTTTGGTGATTAAATACGGCGGCAATGCGATGACGGACGATTCGCTTAAAGAAGGCTTTGCCAAAGATGTTGCCCTGCTTAAATTGGTGGGTATCAATCCTGTGGTGGTGCATGGTGGTGGTCCGCAAATCAACGGTATGTTGGAAAAAGTGGGCAAAAAAGGCGAATTTGTGCAAGGTATGCGTGTTACCGATAAAGAAACAATGGACATTGTGGAAATGGTGTTGGGCGGCTCGGTGAATAAAGAAATTGTGTCGCTTCTAAACCAGCACGGCGGTAAAGCGATTGGCTTAACAGGACGAGACGGTCATTTTTTGCGTGCAAAAAAATTGTTTATCAACACGCCTGAGCGAAACGGCGTGGATATTGGACAAGTCGGCACGGTCGATGAAATTGACGGTACGATTATTCGCAATATGGTCGAACGCGGCTACATTCCTGTGATTGCCCCGATTGGCGTGGGTATGGGCGGCGAAGCGTTTAATATCAACGCCGATTTAGTGGCAGGACGCTTGGCAAAAGAACTCAAAGCCCAAAAACTGTTGCTGATGACCAACACACCAGGTGTTTTGGATAAAGACGGCAATTTGCTGACTAATCTCACGCCCAAACGCATTGATGAATTAGTGGCAGACGGCACGCTATCAGGCGGTATGCTGCCCAAAATCGCGTCCGCATTAGACGCTGCCACACACGGCGTAAAAGCGGTGCATATTATTGACGGACGCGTCCCACACGCACTGTTGCTGGAAATCTTCACCGATTCAGGCGTGGGTTCGATGATTTTGGGTGAGTAAAGGTGGTGAATATAAAAACGGAAGTTATGGCAACTTCCGTTTTTTTCAGGCAGCCTGAAATAAGGTTTATTTCACCGTTAGGCAAAGCCAAAATGATTTTCATTTGGCGTATAATCAAAACAGTCGTTTTTATCATTGTTTGGGAGTAACACAATGAAAAAATACTTCTTTTTGCTGATTGCCATTGTCAGTATCTCGTTTGTTCAAGCGAAAGAAAATATGAAAACAGTGTATTTAGCAGGCGGTTGTTTTTGGGGCGTGCAGGGTTATTTTGATCAAGTGGCAGGGGTAAAATCCACCACCGTGGGTTATGCGAATGGTAAAGGCAATCAAACCGATTACCACAGTATTGCCACCACCGATCACGCCGAAACCTTAAAAGTGGAATTTGATGAAAATATCGTGCATTTGGGCGAAATTCTGATGCGTTATTTCAGCATTATCGACCCATTTTCCGTGAATAAACAAGGCAATGACCGTGGGCGACAATACCGCACAGGCATTTTTTGGCAAGACGAAAATTTAGGCAAAGAAATCAAAGCGTTTGTCGCACAGGAACAGAAAAAACACAACAAACCGTTTGCGGTGATTGTTGAACCTTTGAAAAACTTTGTGGTTGCCGAAGAATATCATCAAAAATATTTGCAAAAAAACCCTAATGGCTACTGCCACATTGATTTAGGCAAAGCCAAACAGCCTGTTCATACGGACAGCAAATTTACCGTGCCTACGCAATCCAAACTCAAAACTTCGTTAGACAAAAAAACCTTTGCCATTACGCAGGAAAAAGCCACCGAGCGAGCGTTTTCACACCCATACGACAAGCATTATAAAAAGGGCATTTATGTGGATGTGATTACCAAAAAACCGCTGTTTGCCAGCAGCGATAAATTTGATTCAGGCAGCGGCTGGCCGAGTTTCACGCGTCCGATTACCACAGACGCAGTCAAATTTACCGCCGACAATAGCCACGGCATGCAACGCACCGAAGTACAAAGCCGTTTGGGCGGTAGTCATTTGGGACATGTTTTCACCGATGGTCCGCAAGATAAAGGTGGTTTGCGATACTGCATTAACGGTGCGTCTTTGGAATTTATCCCCTATGAAGAAATGGATAAAAAAGGGTATGGTGATTATAAAATCTATGTAAAATAAAGTGTTATAGAAACTTTTGCTGTTTTTTATTCGTGCCGATATTGATTTCATTTTATGCGGTTGATGTTTCGTCTGCCTGAACATTCGGTGAATGTTAAAATAGACAAATGAAGCCCATTTATCACAACATTGCGGTCAATCGTCCGCTGGAACAACTTTTCACTTATGCCCACGACACGCTTTTGCCTGTGGGGCGGCGTGTGGTGGTGCCATTTAACAACACCACGCAAGTGGGCATTGTGTGGCAAAGCGATGTTACGCCTGAAATTGAAGTGGATAAAATTCTGCCCATTCAAACGGTGTTTGATGACGAGCCGCCGTTACCGCAGCAATGGCTTGATTTAATTGAATTTTCTGCACGATACTATCATTATCCCTTGGGGGCGGCGGCGTTTGTGGCGTTGCCCACGGCAATGCGGCAGCCTGAAAAATTGTCTTTGCCAAAAACGGAAGAATATTGGACGCTGTCGGATTTAGGGCGACAAACCACGCCACCACGCTATCCCAAGCAACTTGTTTTATGGAACGCTTTATTTTCAGGCAGCCTGAATAGGCAAATGGCAAAGCAAATTCATACAGATGCCAATAAATATTTGCAACAATGGTTAGCATTAGGCTACCTGAAAATCGCAGATAAACAGCAACCTGTTGTTTTAGAACAAAAAATAAAATTAAATACAGAACAAGCAATGGCGGTTGAAACGGTTTTGCAACAGCAAGATGTGTTTGCTCCTTTTTTGCTGTGGGGCATTACGGGCAGTGGCAAAACCGAAGTGTATTTTGAAATGATGGCAGAAGTCATCAACAATGGCGGTCAGGCTTTGTTTTTGGTGCCTGAAATCAATTTAACCGCACAATTATTAGACCGTTTGCGGCGGCGATTTCCTGCGGTGGAAACCGCTGTTTTGCATAGCGGTTCAGCAAAAACTGCACGCAGTTGGGACTATTTGCGTGCAATGAATGGCACGGCAAAAATTATTGTCGGCACAAGATTAAGCATTTTCACGCCTGTACCCCGCTTGTCTTTGATTGTGGTCGATGAAGAACACGACAATTCTTATAAACAAGACAACGACTTACGATACAATGCACGCGATTTGGCAGTGTGGCGAGCCAAATACGCCAACTGTCCTGTGGTTTTGGGGTCGGCGACACCGTCTTTGGAAAGTTTTCAGGCAGCCCAAAACAATCGTTATCGCTTAATCACGATGAAAAATCGTGCCAACCCAAACGCACGGCTGCCTGAAATTGAAATTTTTGATGTCAAACGACAAAAATTAAACAACGGTTTATCTGATAAAGCATTGAATTTATTAGAAGAAAATTTAAAAAATAAGGGTTTGAGTTTGGTGTATATCAACCGCCGAGGTTTTGCACCTGCCTTGTTTTGTGGCGATTGCGGTTATTCATTTTCCTGCCCCAACTGCTCGGCAAAAATGGTGTGGCATAAATATCAACGCGTGTTAAGGTGTCATCATTGCGACCACAAAATTGCCATTCCCAAAGCATGCCCCGATTGTGGCAATCAAGACTTAACCGCAGTCGGTTACGGCACGCAACGCATTGAAGAAACTTTGAAAAAACATTTTCAGGCAGCCCAAATATTACGCATAGACAGCGACACCATTGCGCGTAAAGACGACTGGTCAAAAGCACGCCAAGCGATTGAAAACGGCACGGCGGACATCATCATCGGCACGCAAATGCTTGCCAAAGGACACGACTTCGGACGCTTAAATTTAGTCATCGTGGTGAATGCGGACGGCAGTTTATACAGTGCGGATTTTCGAGCGGTGGAACATTTATTCGCCGAGTTAATGCAAGTCGCAGGACGAGCAGGGCGAGCAGAGCGTGCAGGCAAAGTGTTTATCCAAACACAATTACCACACAACCCATTGTTTTCATTCTTAAAAAATCAAGATTACCAAGCCTTTGCCGACAACGAACTTGCCCAACGCAAACAATTCAACGCACCGCCCACGGTATATGCCGCCGCCATTCGTGCCGATGCCGTAAAAATACAAGACGCATTATCTTTATTAAACAATGCCTTACAAAATTTCAGGCTGCCTGAACAAGTTACCGTCTATGGTCCAGCCCCCCAACTAATGACACGCTTGGCAGGTAGAGAACGCGTACAACTGTTTTTAGAAAGCCCTAACCGCCAAGCCCTACACACCGCCGTTACACAATTTAGCCAACAATTAAACAACAGCATATCAGGCGACATTCGCGTGTCAATAGATATAGACCCATACGATTGTTAAATGTTCAGGCAGCCTGAAAAATAATCAAATAAAAAACCACCTTTAAATAGAGTGTTTTTTTTATTTTCAGGCAGCCTGAAACAGAAAAAACCGTATCCGAAGATACGGTTTTATTTTATTATCAATAAGTTATGAGCCTAAACATACCGATGTGAAAAGGTTTTGAGCTTTTTCGTAAGCGGCATCGGCGGTTTCGGCAAATACGGTGAAGTGTCCCATTTTGCGACCTGGACGCGCTTGTTTTTTGCCATACAAGTGCAAGAATGTGTCTGGGCTTTTTAATAAGGGCGACCAGTCTGGTTCGCTGCCGTCTTCGCCCCACATATCACCCAATAAATTCACCATACAACAAGGCGTGATGAGTGTTGTACGAGACGGTGGTAAGCCACACATAATGCGTACTTGTTGTTGGAATTGGTCAGAAACGCAAGCGTCCAAGGTGTAATGCCCTGAATTGTGTGGGCGTGGGGCAATTTCATTCACCACCAACTGTTGTTTTTCGCCCACCACAAACATTTCCACTGCCAGAACGCCGACATAGTCTAATTTTTCTGCCAAATGTTTCGCCATTACTTCGGCACGCTTTAAGAGTTCTTCGGGCAGGCGTGCAGGCACAATGGTAAATGCCAAAATGCCGTTGTCGTGAATATTCTCCGCAGGTGGAAAGGTAACCACCACATTGTTATCCAAACGACACACAATCACGGATAATTCTGCTGTTAAATCCAACGCTTTTTCCAAAATATACGGACCGTCTTTGGCAAGCGAAGACAGAGAAGTTAATAAACCTGTTTGTGTTTTGACAGTGCGTTGTCCTTTGCCGTCATAACCCAAAGTCGCTGTTTTAAGAATACCAGGCAACAGTTGTTTGGTGTTGGCGTTCAAGTCTTCACGCGAACGAATAGCCTGATAGGGGGTTACAGGCAGACTTGCTTTGCGAATGGCTGCTTTTTCATCAATGCGGTTTTGAGCAATCGCCACCAATTCACCTGCTGGGGTTACGCGTGTTTTTTGTGCCAATTTAATCATCGCTTGGGCATTGACATTTTCAAACTCGGTGGTAACGGCGGCACATTGAGCCAGTTTTTCTAATGCCGTTTCATCATCGTATGCGGCACAAATGTGTTCATCAGCAAAAGCGGCAGCAGGAGCATTAGGGTCAGGATCTAATACGGTTACTTGATAGCCCATTCTTTTGGCTGCCATAGCGAAAAAGCGTCCTAATTGTCCGCCACCTAAAATGCCTAACATGGCAGGTGGGGCAATCATAGGGACTTTTTTGTCATTGATTTTGCCGTCTGTCAAAATAGATGCTGCTTTGGGTGTTGTCGCAGGTTTTTCTTCTGCTTTGGCAGGTTCAATCGCAGGTTTGGTTTCTTCTACTTTAACGGTTTGAACAGGTGTCGGAGCAACAGGAGTTGCTGGTTTAACTTCTTCTGTTTTCGGCGTTTCTACTTTGGCAGGTTCGGCTGTCGCAGGTTTGGTTTCTTCTGCTTTAACGGTTTGAACAGGTGTCGGAGCAACAGGAGTTACTGGTTTGACTTCTTCTGTTTTCGGTGTTTCCATTTTAATAGGTTCAGCTATTGCAGGTTTGGTTTCTTCTGCTTTAACGGCTTGAATAGGTGCAGGAGTAACAGGGGTTATTGGTTTAACTTCTTCTGTTTTCGGTGTTTCCACTTTGGCAGGTTCAACCGCAGGTTTGGTTTCTTCTGCTTTAACCGCTTGAAGAGATGCAGGAGTAACAGGGGCTACTGGTTTTGCAGGCGTTACGGTTGGTGTAACCGTGCGAGGTGTAACGCTTGCGGTAGGTTGTGGTGTTGTGGGACGAACCTTGTTGCCCAATGCTTGTAAGGGTGATGGTTTGACCGCCGTAGGTTGAATAGGTTGAGCAAGTTGCTTGCCACCAATTGGTTGCAATGGTGCTGGTTTAACGGCCACAGGTTGGACAGGTTGTTTGCCACCTATGGGTTGTAATGGTGGTAAAGTTTGTGCAGGTTGCTTATTGATGGCTGCTTTTAAGCCTTCTAATGGCGAAGTTGTGCTGGTTGTTGCACTTTCGGGTTTTAGTCCTTGTAATGGCGAAGTCGTGTTTGTGGTCGCATCTTCAGGCGGCGTACTCATGACAATCGCAGGGTGCGGTATCGCTAATTCGGAGAAATCATCTTCGGACAGAATGGAGATTCCAGAAGTGTTTTCATTTTTTGGGTCGCTCATAATCATACTGCCTTTCTACATTTCACACCAATGTTTTACGAAATTATTGTGGTCAAAACTTTTTCCGTCTGTTGCAAACGAAATGCTTTTAATTTATCAAGCAGTGCAGGGTTACTTTCTGCCAACATACTCACCGCAAACAAGGCGGCGTTAATGGCACCTGCCTCGCCAATGGCAAAGGTTGCCACAGGAACGCCTTTGGGCATTTGCACAATCGATAACAGCGAATCTTCACCACGCAGGTATTTACTGGGAATAGGTACACCCAATACAGGAATATCGGTTAATGCTGCCGTCATTCCTGGTAAATGTGCCGCACCGCCCGCACCTGCAATAATAGCGGTTATACCACATTCTCGTGCTTTTTTGGCATATTCATACATTAAATCAGGCGTGCGGTGTGCGGACACTACACGCGTTTCATATTCTACGCCAAATTGCGACAGAATTTCAGCCGCTTGGCTCATCACTGCCCAATCACTGTCGCTTCCCATAATAATGCCGATTTTTGCCATTGTCATTATCCTTTATCAAATATTGTGTTTTCAGGCTGCCTGAAACGGTTTATTTTAACAGTTGCTTGGCTTTTTTTGCCGCACGACTGTTGGGATATTTGGTTATCAACGAACGCAAAGTACTTTTGGCTGAATCTTTTTGTTGCAAACGATTTTGACAGCGTGCAATCAATAAAAAAGCATCAGGTGTGTGCATGTATTCAGGAAAGCGTTGGGTGAGTTGATAAACGGTACGCACTGCTGATTCGCAATTATTTAATTTTTCATGACTGTTGCTTAATAGCCACAAGGCGTGTGGGGTATCAGGCGATTGCAAATCACCTTGCGGATAGTGGTTTAATAAATTGACCGCTTGAGTATATTGCTTGTTGGTATATGCTTTTTGTGCTTGTTGCAAAGGCGTGCTTTCGTCTGGTGTCTCTGCTACGCTGTAATTTTGATGAGCCGTATCTGCTACAACCGCAATACTGCGTTCTAAATCATTTTGACGGCGTTCTAATTGTGCTATTTTTTCTTTTAATTGTTGCTGTGCAAGTGTTAATTCTTGCAAACGCATTTCTAATTGATGATTATTTTTAATGGGCTTGGTTGGGGGTTGCACAACAGGCGTTTCAGGTACAACCGTAGTGCTGGTCGTTTGACAAGCAGAAAGGCTCCCTGAAATTATTATTAAGCAAAAAAGCGTACCAAAAAAGCGTTGCATTTTTATTTTTTAATCAATAAAGTTAAACCATCGCCTATGGGCAAAGAGATACAATGAAAACGCATATCATTGATTATCTTACGATTTAATGCACTCATCACCCTGCGAGATGGTGTGTCAGTATGTTCGCTTAAAATTTTACCGTTTAGTGTAATATTGTCAATCGCAATCATACCGCCTTGCCGCACCAAACGAAAACAGGCTTCCAAGTAATGTTCTGTTGGCAATTTATCGGCATCGATTAGGGCTAAATCGTAAAAGTTTTCTTGCCCTTGCTCAATCAATTCATTCAGCGTAATTAAGGCTGGCTGTAAATGCAGCGTGATTTTATCTGCCACGCCTGCCTTTTGCCAAAAATGCAAAGCCACATTGGTGTGGGTTACGCTAATATCGCAGGCGGTAACTGAGCCGTTTTCAGGCAGTGTCATCGCTATGGCGGTGCTGCTGTATCCTGTAAAAACGCCGATTTCTAAATAATGTTGCACCTTGGTTAATCGAACCAACCACAATAAAAATGCTGTGGTGGTCGGCGAAGCCGCCATATTGCCCAAACGATGTTGTGCCGAATGGCGGCGAATTTCTTGCAGAATTTCAGGCTCATCTGCGATAAGTGCCGAAAAATAATTGGCAGCCGCAGGGTGCAACAAAAGCCCGTCCGCACTCATTGTTTAATCCGCCTGATAAAAATACGCCCCACGCGGTGCTGCGGCTTTGGCAAAATCTTTCTCTTCGTCAGGATTGAGTTCCACATCCCACAATCGCAAACGCCCTTGAATGCGTTGTTCCACTTCTTCTGGGTGTTTTTGCAAATAATCATTCAAAAATTGTGTTGCGTCAGATTTATAAGCGTACATTGTGCGTTCCTAATGTTTTTGCATAAGTTGTTTATTATATCCAATATTCAGGCTGCCTGAAAATATAATCTGATGAAATTTTATCAATACAGGCGAGTCTTGGATCATATATCGACTATATCGTTATTTTAGTTTAGAATAATCGACTTTTAACACAAACGGCGTAAAGACATGGCGTTATTTTTGCCTGAAATGGGTGTGGTTGAACACACAAAAGAACGCAAAACAGGCGTGTTGTTGCTGAATTTAGGCTCGCCTGATAGCTTTGAACCATCTGCCGTTCGTCCTTATTTACGCGAATTTCTTTCCGATCGCCGTGTGATTGAAATGCCACCTGCGATTTGGCGTTTTATTTTATATGGTTTTATTTTGCCGTTTCGCCCTAAAAAAAGCGGTGCGTTGTATCGCAAAGTTTGGACAGATAACGGCTCGCCTTTAATTGTGCATACACAAAATTTAGCAAAAGACTTGCAAAATCAACTCAATATGCCCGTTTTTGCGGCAATGAGTTATGGTAATCCCTCAACCGACAGCGTTGTGCAAGAAATGAAAAAAAACGGCATAACGCACATTGTGGTGTTACCTTTGTTTCCGCAATATGCGTCTTCCGCCGCAGGAGCCGCGTTGGACGCTTTGTGGCGAACAATGTTGAAATCACGCGTTCAACCTGCCATAAAAACCATTGCCGCTTTTTATGATTTTATGCCATATATTCACGCATTAGCACAAAATATTCAGGCAGCATGGCAAAAAAATGGAAAAGGCGAAATGCTGTTAATGTCATTTCACGGTATTCCGTTGGCACAGCATAATGCAGGAGATGTTTATCAAGCACAATGTTACCAAACCGCACAATTATTAGCAGCAGAATTAAATTTAACCGAAAAACAGTATCGTATTGTTTTTCAAAGCCGTTTTGGTCGTGCCGAATGGATAACACCTTCCACACAAGACGAATTAGCACAATTACCGCAACAAGGCATTAAAAATATAGATATTTGCTGTCCTGGTTTTGTGTGTGATTGTTTGGAAACATTAGAAGAAATTGCCATTTCTGGCAAAAAGATTTTTATCGATGCAGGGGGCAAAAATTATCATTATATTCCCTGCTTAAATAATGAAAAAGCGAGTGTTGAAGCATTAAAAAAATTAATTCAACAAAATATGGAACACAATAATGACACAAGCACATAATTTAGAAGTTTTATTAAAAACTTCACACAATGTTTTATTATTACAAGGACCGATGAGTGAATTTTTCTTGCAGTTAGGTGAATGGTTAAAAAAATATCAAAAAACGGTATATAAAATCAATTTTAACGGTGGCGATGAACATTATTATCCTGAAAGCGTGGGTAATACTTTTGCCTTTACCGATAAAATGGAAAATTTTAATCAATTTTTATCTGATTTTGTCGAAAAATATTCAATAGACAGCATTATTTGTTTTGGTGATACAAGACAAATGCACAAAATTGCCAAACAAGTTTCATTAGAAAAAAACTTACATTTTTGGGCAATGGAAGAAGGTTATTTTCGCCCACATTTCATTACCATAGAAAAAGACGGTTGTAATCATTATTCACACATTCCATTACAAGCAGAATTTTTTCAGGCAGCCTTTAATGATTTGAAAGAAAAAACCTATCAACCACCTAAAAAAATTAAAGGTGCTTTTTGGAATGGTCGTTTTAAGGGATTATGCTATGCTTGGTATCGAAATATAACAAAATCGAAATATCCTTATTATCGTCATCACCGTGATTATCGTACTTGGGCATTGATTTATTTAGTAGCCATAGGCGAAATGCGAAAATTATTTCAATATCGCCGAAAAGACAGAGCGTTAATGAAAAAAATTATTCATAATAAAATCGGTAATTTTTATATTTTGCCTTTGCAATTATTTGATGACGCACAAATCAGTGTTCATTCTGATTTTAATTCAGTAGAAGAATTTTTATTATATGTATTGCAATCGTTTGCCAATTATGCACCGCATGATTTGAATTTAATTGTTAAACACCACCCTTGGGATATTTATTTTAAGGATTATGCCAAACAAATCAATGACTTTATCAAGAGAAATCCGCATTGCCAAGGGCGTATTTTTTATATTCACGAAATGAAAATGCCTGTATTGTTGCGAAAAGGACGGGCGATGATTGTGTTAAACAGCACCAGTGGCGTATCGGCACTGGTACACAATGTACCTGTTAAAGCCTTGGGGCGTGCCAATTACAATATCGCAGGTTTAACCGACCAAAATTCGTTAGAAAATTTTTGGCACAATCCGCAAAAGCCTGACGCAGAATTATTTAATGCCTTTCGACAATATCATTTGAATGTAACGCAAGTTGTAGGCAGTTTTTACAGTGAAGTGTTGTTGCCTTGATAAGTCGATTCAGCAGCAAATTATGCACAATGATGGTAAAACGCAATCAAGCCGTTCGTTGAACTGTCATAATTTGTTTCACAACTATTTGATAATTTAGGATAAATATCGCGTGCCAAGGCTTTGCCGTATTCTACGCCCCACTGGTCGAATGGGTTTATTCCCCAAATGGCTGCCTGAACAAAGGTTTTGTGTTCATAAAACGCCAACAATTTACCCAAATTAAAGGGGTTTAGTTCGTCCAACAAAATGGTATTGGTTGGCTGATTGCCGTCAAAGCGTTTTTGTGGCAGGATTTCATCGCGTTTTATGGCGGATAAATGGGCTAATTCTTGCAAGGTTTCGCTGTCTTTTTTGCCTGCCATTAACGCTCGTGTTTGTGCCAAAGCGTTTGCCACCAAGGTTTGTTGATGAATGTCGTTTTTATCGCCCACCACCACGATAAAATCCGCAGGCACTAACCGTGTGCCTTGATGTAGCAGTTGAAAAAAGGCATGCTGACAATTCACCCCTTCTTCGCCCCAAATAATCGAACCTGTGTCAAAGTCTAAATATTCGCCGTATTGCGACACTTTTTTGCCGTTGCTTTCCATATCCAACTGCTGAATGTGGGCTGGAAAGCGGCGTAAATCGTGGGCGTAAGGAATAATGGCGTGGCTATGCGAGCGATAAAAAGTGTTGTACCACACGCCGATTAACCCTGCCAAAACGGGCATATTGTGGCGAAATTCGGCGGTGAAAAAATGTTCGTCCATTTGATTTGCCCCTGCCAAAAATTGACGAAAATGCTTTTCGCCCACCGCAATCATCAGGGGTAAGCCGATGACGGAAGTTGCCGAATAGCGTCCGCCCACCCATTCTTGCAGTTGAAAAATATGGTCAGGGGCAATACCAAAATCGCAGGCTGCCTGAATATTATTAGAAATGGCAATAAAATGCTGACGAACGGCTTTTTCAGGCAGCCTATTTAACAATAATTGCCGTGCGGTATTCGCGTTAATCAGCGTTTCAGGCGTGGTGAATGATTTACTGGACACAATAAACAGCGTTTTTTCAATATCTATTTCGGCGAGCGTTGCGTCCAAATCGGCACGATCGACATTCGCTACAAAATGCACCTTAATGTTGCTGTTTTGATATTTTCGCAAGGCATAAGCACACGCCCGCACGCCCAAGTCTGATCCGCCAATACCGATATTCACCACATATTCAAAGGGTTCGCCTGAAAAAGTTTTCAGGCTGCCTTGTCGCACTTTTTCCGCAAACGACAACGCTCGCTTTAATTCTGCTTGAATTTTTGGCACAATATTTTCATTATTCATCAATAATTCAGCGTTTTCAGGCAGCCTATTCGCAATATGCAAAGCGGCTCGATTTTCCGAAATATTGATTTTTTCGCCCAAACGCATTTTTTGCATTTGTTCCGATAAACCAGCCGTATTGGCTAATTCAATCAATAAGTTAAGCGTATCTTCGGTAATGCGATTTTTGGAATAATCAAACAAAAAACCGCCTAAAACTTCACTCATTTCATCAAAACGATGCGGATTATTGTCAAATAAATCACGCATTTGCAAATATTGCGTGGTGCGTTGGTGCAAATTCAATTTTGCCCACACAGGCGTTTGATTGATTAAAGTTTTGGTAAAAGACATTTTTGTTCCTATTCAAACTGTGTTCAGGCTGCCTGAAACATTCAATCACTAAATCCGTTCTTCTGGTTAGAAGATTACTACGCCGATGGCAATGGCGGTGGGCGTTTCAGGCAGCCTGAAAGACTATTCTTACCCCATAATCCCTTGAAAAACTTCAAAATATTTGGGAAAAGTTTTATTCACACATTCAGGATTGTTAATCACCACAGGCACGCCCAACAGCGACACCAAAGAAAAGCACATGGCGATGCGGTGGTCATCATAAGTATCAATCGCTATATTTTC
Organism: Neisseriaceae bacterium; assembly: GCA_017934045.1. Lineage (GTDB taxonomy): Bacteria > Pseudomonadota > Gammaproteobacteria > Burkholderiales > Neisseriaceae > RGIG9985. The sequence continues at coordinate 67,693 of JAGBKK010000031.1, forward strand.
GTTCAATTTTTCAGGACGCGTGATGAAAATCGCGTCATCGGTGGTCTCAACCTTTGCCCCTAATTTACGCAATTCGCACGCCATAGCGGCAATGCGGTCGGTTTCTTTCACTCGCCAAGACGCAATATTGCGAATACAACTTGTGCCTTGTGCGGCTAATGCGATTATGGCAAAAGTCATTGCTGCGTCTGGAATGGCGTTTGCGTCAATATCAAACGCCTGCAATTTCAAATCACAAGGGGCAGAAACGCTGATAAAACCTTGTCCCCATTCAATTTCTGCTCCCATTTTTTCTAAATAGCGAGCAAAGGCAATATCGCCCTGAATGCTGTTTGCGTCTATTCCATTGATTTTAATCGGATTTTTACCTAATAATCCTGCCGCCATAAAATAAGATGCACCTGACGCATCGCCTTCAACTAATAATTCATTTGGTGCGGTGTAAAGACTGTTTTGGCTTCTGCCTGCCGCTGTTTCAGGCAGCCTGAACACTTGGTAATTTTGATTGTCGATTTCCACGCCAAAGCGTTTTAATAAATTGAGCGTAATATCAATATACGGCTTGGAAATTAAATCGCCAACGACTTGAATTTGATAGGCTTTTTTAGTAAGCGGTAAAGCCATTAACAAAGCACTTAAAAATTGAGAAGAAACGCTGCCTGAAACTTGAACCGTGCGACAACCGTTATCAACAAACTTGCCGATTTTTAACGGCGGAAAACCGTCATTGCCCAAATACTGAATATCCGCACCAATTTGCTGCAAGGCGGCAACCAAATCTGCAATCGGTCGCTCATACATTCGAGCCACCCCTGTGAGTTCGCATTCAACCCCCAACACCGCCAACACCGCCGTTAGCGGACGAAACGCCGTGCCAGCATTGCCCAAAAACAGCGTTTCAGGCTGCCTAAACACGCCATTGGTGCCGTGAATCACCACTTCATCATCGCCGATTTGATCTATCTGAACGCCCAACAAATGAAGTGCGTCCAACATTCGCTCCGTATCGTCTGATTTTAATAAGCATTTGATATGACAAGCGTTTTTTGATAAAGCAGCCAACAGCAAAACACGATTGCTAATGCTTTTAGAACCTGGTAAGGCGATTTCAGACGGCTGTGTATGGGAAATGGGCAATAACATTGTTTATTTCACAGGCAATGATTAAAAGCGGTGATTTTACAGGATTTTAAACAAAGAAAATGATGAAATCTGATGATTGATTTTCAGGCAGCCTGAAAGATTTTTATTGAAACCGTTGAAGAATCGCTTTTTAAAACTTGATGAAAATCACAAAACTGCTTACTTGTTGCACACTTTTGTGCAATGCAATAAATTATCGCTATAATACGCCGTGCAATGATTTTATTTATCTATTAGACCCTAAATTTTTCTTGCCATTTGTTTTTTCTTTTTTTATCATTCGCAACATAGATGTTTTGCATTGCACAAATTAAAATACTTGTGTTGATGACAAATTTTTTTAACCCATTCGCAATAAGGAGCGAGTATATGAACAACCTGAACGAAACATTCAGCAAAGTAGGTTTGGACACCTTAAATCAACTGAACAAAGCCGCAGAATTGGTTTTGAAAAGCACCGAAGAATTGTTCAAATTAAATTTGGATTTCACCAAAAAATCATTTGCAGATAACAGCCAAACTGCTGAACAAGTATTGAAAAACAGTGGCAACCCACAAGAAGCAGGCAAAGAAGCAGGTGAGTGGGCAAATCGCAAAGGCGAACAATTAACCCAACATTTCCAAGCCTTGTACGCTTGGGCTGACGCTGTGCAACAAAATACGCAAAAATTAGCAGAAAGCCAATTTGCAGCAGCACAAGCCAGCATTAAAGCACAATTGGAAGAAATGAAAAAATCTGCTCCTGAACAAACCCATGTTTTGTTCGACCAAATGCAGCAAGCATTTGAAACCACCAAAAACACCATTGCTTCTTTGCAAACCACTGCCAAAGAAGTGCAAAAAAGTGTTGCAGATACAATGAAACAAACCCAACAAGCCGCCACCGAAACCGTGAAAAACGCCACCAAAGCGGCGAAAAAATAATATTGATTGGTGTTCAATAGGCAACCTGAAAGAGATTTCAGGTTGTTTTTTTATTAGGGGTGTAACTTTCAGGCAGCCTGAAATGTTAAAAAATCTTCGTTTTTTTTCGCAAACAAACAAATTTATCGCATAACAGCAAAATTTCTATCGCATAAAGTGTCAAAATCAGCGATAATAGCGGACTATGTTTGAGAAACACATTTTAACCCACATTCAAATTAAGGAGTTCATACAATGAGCCACATCAAAGTGCCGACCGTAGGTCAAAAAATTATTCCAGGTCAAGCCATTCCCGATCAACCTATTATTCCTTACATTGAAGGCGATGGCATTGGCGTAGATATTACGCCTGTGATGATTGATGTCATTGACGCAGCTGTGGCAAAAGCCTACGGCGGTGCGAAAAAAATTCACTGGATGGAAGTGTTCGCAGGCGAAAAAGCCACACGCGTTTATGGCGATAATGTGTGGTTGCCCGAAGAAACGCTTGCCGCTTTGAAAGAATATTCGGTTTCAATTAAAGGTCCGATGACTACCCCTGTGGGCGGCGGTATTCGTTCGTTGAATGTCGCTTTGCGTCAAGAGTTGGATTTGTATCAATGCGTGCGTCCTGTGCGTTATTTTAATGGCGTGCCGTCTCCATTGAAAGACCCGTCCAAAACCAATATGGTGATTTTCCGTGAAAACACCGAAGACATTTACGCAGGTATTGAATGGGAAGCCGAAACGCCTGACGCGAAAAAAATCATCGCCTTTTTGCAAGGTGAAATGGGCGTGAAAAAAATTCGTTTCCCTGAAACATCAGGCATTGGCATTAAACCCGTGTCCAAACAAGGCACACAACGCTTGGTGCGTGCCGCCATTCGTTATGCAATCGACAACGACCGCAACTCGGTAACCATTGTGCATAAAGGTAATATTATGAAATTTACCGAAGGCGGTTTCCGCGATTGGGCGTATCAAGTGGCACGCGAAGAATTTGGTGCAACGCTGATTGGTGCTGGTCCGTGGTGCGAATTTAAAAATCCGAAAACAGGCAAAAATATTGTCGTGAAAGACGCGATTGCAGACGCATTCTTGCAACAAATCTTGTTGCGTCCTGCCGAATACGATGTGATTGCCACTTTGAATTTGAACGGCGACTATATTTCAGACGCATTAGCCGCACAAGTCGGCGGTATTGGTATTGCACCAGGTGCGAATATTTCCGACCAATACGCCGTATTTGAAGCCACACACGGCACGGCTCCGAAATATGCAGGTCAAGACAAAGTTAATCCAGGTTCGTTGATTTTGTCGGCAGAAATGATGTTGCGTCATTTGGGTTGGTTTGAAGCGGCTGATTTGGTGATTACCGCTATGGAAAAAGCCATCGGCGACAAACAAGTAACCTACGACTTCGCACGCTTAATGGACGGTGCAAACGAAATTTCCTGCTCCGCATTCGGTAAAGCAATGATTGAAAGAATGTAATTCTTTTGATGATTGAATGTGAAAAACCTTTTCAGGCAGCCTGAAAATAAGGTTTGTTTGATACGCAGTATCAAACCTTTGATAAACGCAGTTTATCAAAGAAGATGACGAAGTCATTAAACCGAAATTTCAACAAAAACCCCACCGTAAGGTGGGGTTTAAAGTTAAAGGGTTTTTTATCGACATTTCAGGCAGCCTGAAAATCATTTAATCATAAATGTTCCATCTGATCAAAATATATAGGGTGTTCATATAAAATAAAAACAACATAATAGAACGAAAAATCACATATTCTTTAAAATTGATTTCATCTTCGTGCTGATACATTTGTTGTATTTTTTTTCTTTGTGCATAATCAATATTTAAAAAGTAATGATTGATGAGTTTTAATTTACCCTTGAAAGTATTGGGCGTATATTCAGGTGGCGTATTTTTACCTTTTGGAAAAATTATTCCTGTTGCTCCGAAAATTAACAAAAAAGGAAAAAAGAAATCAATATTTATGGTATCAATTGGCATTTTGCCTAAATCAACAAATGGCGTAATAATACAAAACAATCCTGTAATCATAGAAAGTTGTGCAAAAAATGGTAATATTTTTAATGTATTATAAACGCCTTTTTCCAATGGTTTATAATCGTTTTGATATATTTTTTGTGTAAAATAAGTTTTTCTTAATGTTTCTAATTTTTGATTTTTTTGTGTTAAATTTTCTATGTTTTTTATATCTTCAATCGTTAAATTCATTAAAATAGGATTGCCGTTTTTATTTAATTCATATTGTTGTGTAATTTCTTGCCATTGTTTTTTGTAAATAGGTAATTTTTTTAAGGAAACAATACCATCTACAATAAAACATAATCCAAGTAGTAATAAAAATAAATCCCACAACATATTTATTGATTTATTCCCTATTTCAGGCAACCTGAAAACAATTTCAGGCAGCCTGAAATATTTTTACAACCCCAATTTTTCCATCACAAAATCAATATCTTTGTCGCCACGACCTGATAAATTCACCAAAATATGGTAATCCTTGCCGTGTTTTGCCGCTTCACGCAAGGCGTAGGCGGCGGCGTGCGAACTTTCCAAAGCGGGAATAATGCCTTCTTGGCGAGACAGTGCCAAAAATGCGTCCAAGCATTCTTTATCGCTTGCGGTGGTGTAATTTACGCGACCTGTGTCGTGCAAATGACAGTGTTGCGGACCAACACCAGGATAATCCAAGCCTGACGCAATCGAATACACCGCCGAAGGACTGCCGTCTTCATTTTGCAGATAATAACAACGAAAACCGTGCATTTCGCCTTTTTTGCCCAAAGTCAGCGTTGCGGCGTGCCGTCCCACTTTATCCAAGCCGTCCCCAGCAGGTTCAACCCCTGTGAGTTTCACGCTTTTATCGTCCAAAAAGGCGTTAAAAATACCCATCGCATTAGAACCGCCGCCGACACACGCCACCACTTCATTCGGCAAAGAACCATAGGCTGCCTGAAACTGACTGCGTGCCTCGTGTCCGACAATCGATTGAAAAAACGCCACCATTTCAGGAAAGGGTGCAGGTCCCACCACCGAGCCAATCGCATACATTGTGCCTTGTGGGTCTTTGAGATAATCTTCAAACGCACTATCCACCGCTTCTTTCAGCGTTTTCGCCCCAAACGACACAGGAATCACATTTGCCCCCAACACTTTCATACGCGACACATTGGGGTGTTCTTTGGCAATATCCACTTCGCCCATATGAATGTCGCACGGCATACCCAACAACGCTGCGGCGGTTGCCAACGCTACACCGTGTTGCCCTGCTCCTGTTTCGGCAATTACTTTTTTCTTGCCCAAGCGTTTGGCAAGCAGCACTTCGCCAATACAATGGTTGATTTTATGAGCGCCCGTGTGGTTCAAATCTTCGCGTTTGAAATAAATATTTGCCCCATTTTTCGATAAATTACGAGCGTGATACACAGGAGACGGTCTGCCGATGTAAGTCTCACGCAAGAGTTTAAATTCTTTCAAAAATTCAGGATCGTTAATCATTAAACGAAAGCCGTCTTCAATTTCTTGCAACGCCGCTTTCAGGGCAGGGTGTTCAATTTTGCCACCAAATTCACCAAAAAAACCATTTGCGTCAGGCAAAACCTGTTTGTTTAAGCCAATATCCATTTGTATTCTCAAAGTTTTCAAAAGAAAAGTATTTTACTCTTTTACAGGCTGCCTGAAAGGGATTTTTAAAAATTTCAGGCAGCCTGAAAACTATTTCACGCCTAATTGTAATCGCACAATTTTATCGTATAACCAGTTTGGTATAAATTTCATCAATATTGGAAACAGTTTTGCGTCATGCGTGGTGCGATACACCGTTTTCGGTTTATCGGCGGTTAGGGCGTGAATCATTGCCTTAACCGTGCTGTCGGTGCTTGGCGTTTGCCAGTAAGTTGGCTTATCCATATACGCCACAAAATTATCGGTAACTTGTTGATAATCTCTAATATTATTTGGAATATCCGCCCCTGCGGTTTGCCAAAAGTCGGTTTTTATGCGTCCAGGTTCTATGGCAATCACTTTGACACCTGTGCCGTGTAATTCCTGCCGCAGTGCGGTGTGCATGCCTTTGAGAGCGTGTTTGGAAGCGGCATACCAGCCTATGCCCATGCAAGACGCGTGAGCCGCCAACGATTCGGTAATCACAATTCTGCCTGATTTTTGTTGTCGCATAGTTGGCAAAACCGCTTTCAGGCAGCGTGCCACGCCAAACACATTGACATTGAATTGATATTCAATTTTCTCCATTGAAATGGCTTCCACCATGCCATACACGCCCAAACCTGCGTTGGCTAACAAGCCGTCTATGCGGTTTTCTTGCTCCAAAATGGCTTGGCAGGCGGCATTCACGCTGGTTTCATCGCACACATCAAGCGGCAAAACACACGCCCCCATTTGGGCTAAATCCTGCATTAACTCGGCTCTACGCGATGAAACGAACACTTTGTATCCGCCCATTTGCAATAATTTCAAAGCACAATCACGCCCAAAACCCGATGACGCACCCACAATCCAGATTACTTTTTGCATGTTTTTTATCCTTTCAGGCAGCCTGAAAAATCAAATACGCACCGATACCAAACACCGCAATATCTGCCCATAAATGGCTGATAAACGGCACCCACACACTGCGATATTTGGCGTATAAGCCTGACCAAATTACGCCTGCGGCGAATATGCCGATAGACGCTAATATATTGTGCATTATCGGCAAGTAGGCGGTTAAAACAACGCTGTGGTGTAAGGTGAAAATGCCTGCTGCCAAAATAACCGCTAACCATTTGATATTGAATAAATTTTCTAATTGTCGATAGAAAAAGAAACGGAAAATATATTCTTCTAACAAAGAGTTAATCGCTATCCAATACAACGCCGCCGCCGCATAAACAAGCGGGCGATTTAAGCCAAACGCGGCGGCTTTGTCGCGAATTAAATCGGGTGAGAGCGTGTTTTTGAATAGGGCAAATGTGGCAAGAATAACGGCAAACATCATTAAGCCGATAATTAAGCCCGCAAGAGTGCCGCCGTTTTTCGGTTTGGATAGGCTAAATGCTTGTTTTTCCACAAATAAATACCATATTGCAGGCAAAACAAACAGCCAAATTTTCGCCGCCGCCCACAATAATGAGCCAGTCGCCCCCTGCGGCGAGTGTAACGCCAAAAGCACGCCCACAGTGGGCGCAGGGGCGAATAAGATTAAGGCGATGAGTGATAATAATCGAGAATGGTTTTTCATTGTTGTCTTTCAGGCTGCCTGAAAATAGGTTCATATATCCTTAAATTCTTCAAGTTCGGGAATATCTTTGATTAGTTCTCGTACTTCATCACTTAACCACGGAGCATTAAGGTCGTATTCAAATTGCCAATTTGTTTCTGTGGTAATTAAATTTTGTAATTGTTCTCTGATTTTACGATATTTTCTTTTTTCTGTTTCAGGTAGTCTGAAATGTTTAAGTATTATATCCTGTCCATATTTAATGCGTTTTGTTTCATTATGTCTTGTTAAAATAAATCGGGGTGGAGATATTTTACCCTTTTTTCTTTTACGGTTAATGGAGATGACGGTTTTTGTATATCGTATATCTCCATTTATAATAAAAATAAAAAAGCCTATAATCAATCCAAAAGATATGTTAAATAATGCTTCTTTGATATTGTGATGAAAATATAATTCATATAACGCAGGAGTAATAAATAAAATAAAAATAATACCTAATAGAAATAATATGGTAAAAATTACTGTGCCTTTATCACTTGGTTCAATGACTGTCCAAGTGATTTTTTGTTTATCAGTTATCCATTCTTGCAAAACTCTTTCCAAAGTTTGTTTTGCATATTCGCTTTTTTCGGGATAATAATTTATTTTTTTATTTTTCATATTTCAGGCTACCTGAAAAGTTATTGATTGCGTTGCAACAATGTTAATAATGCGGCGGTTTTTCATTAGCAGGCATATCGCTGTTTGCTTGGGGATTGGTTAAATGTGTGTATAGCCAACGCAACTGTTCTTGTTGCGAATGCAGCATTTCATTCAGTTTGCTCACGGTTTTGTCTAAACTGTCAATGGTTTCGTCTTGCCACGCAAGCCGTTCTTCTAATGCGATAAGCCTTTGATTATATTCATCATTATTCATTTGTTTATCCTGTTTTCATGGTTTTCAGGCTGCCTGAAACATTTGTTTTCATTTTATTCATCTCACTTGCGGTGCTATAAATGCAACTCTTTGATTATTCATCAACCACACGCCACGAAATTGTTTCGCCTGCTCGCAAGGGGACGAGTTTTTCTTCGCCAAAGGCGTAATAATCAGGCACTTGTTGTGTTTGTTTGATGAGTGTAATGGTGTCGGTGTTTTCAGGCAGCCGATAAAATTTCGCTCCGTTTTGAGACGCAAATGCTTGTAATTTGGGCAAAGCGTTGGCTTCTTCAAACGCTTCGGCATAAAGTTCAATCGCGGCGTGGGCAGAGAATACGCCAGCACAGCCGCAAGAGCATTCTTTGCGATTTTGAGCGTGCGGTGCGGAGTCTGTGCCGAGAAAAAATTTATGCGATAGGCTGCCTGAAACCGCTTGCAATAAGGCTTGACGGTGAGTTTCGCGTTTAAGAATAGGCAAACAATAATGGTGCGGACGCACACCGCCCACCAACAAATGATTGCGGTTCATCAACAAGTGTTGCGGTGTCAGGGTGGCAGCAATGTTGTCATTCGCTTGACTAACAAATTCCGCCGCTTGTCTCGTGGTGATATGCTCAAAAACCATACGCAAATTAGGGTATTTTTCGCACAAAGGTTTGGCAATTTTTTCAATAAACACCGCTTCACGGTCGAAAATATCGACTGAATTATCCACCACTTCGCCGTGCATTAACAGCGGCATTCCAGCGTCTGCCATAGCCTGCAAAGTGTCGTGCAAGCGAAATAAGTCGGTTACGCCGTCATCAGAATTGGTAGTCGCCCCAGCAGGATACAATTTAAACGCCACAATGCCGTTTTTGGCTGCCTGAAAAACCATATCAGGCGTGGTTTTGTCGGTGAGATACAGCGTCATCAAAGGCGTGAAAGCGGTGTTTTTAGGCAGGGCGTTGATAATCTCTGCTTTATAAGCCAAAGCCTGTGCCACAGTCGCCACAGGCGGTTTGAGATTAGGCATAATCACCGCTCGCCCCATTTGGCGAGCAGAAAAGGGCGTTACCGCTTGTAAAGCCGCACCACTACGCACATGCAAGTGCATATCATCAGGGCGAATAATGGTTAAAGTTTGCATTTTTGTTCCTTATCAATTTTATTTGCAGGCTGCCTGAAATTGATTTTTATCAAGTTTAATGGAAATTTTTTTATTTTTCATTATCTTATATTTTTTTGCATAAAAATAAGATATTATCATTGAACAATATAATCTATATTTTATGCAATTTCTATTCCAAAAAATATTTTATAATATAACACATTGAAAAACAAAAATAAAAAAACTATCTTATTTAAAAGTCATCGCAAATAATTTATAAAAAAAATTGTACACATTTTTAGAAAATGGTGTAATATTAAACTTTGCTTAACAGCATTTTTGGGTTTTTGAAAACACAATGCGAAACAGGAAACTTCGCTTGTGTGCAATGATGAAACCTTTAACCATTTTTACATAAGGGAGCAGGACAATGAACAAAATCTATCGCACCGTTTATAACGAAACCACCAACACTTGGGTGGCTGTGGAAGAAACCGCAAAATCGCACCGCAAATCATCAAGCGGTGTGGTGGATAATGCCACGGCTGGCGTTTCAGGCAGCCTGAAAGTTCGTTCGCTTACTGCGATTGCAGCAGCTTTGGCAATGGTGTCGCCGTTTATGGCAAATCAGGCACAGGCAGATGTTTTGTGTAAAAATACTTCTAATAATCAAGTAACGGCTCGAACGACGTGTGAAAGCGGTGAAAATGCTATATCGCAAATGAGTTGGAGCGGTGGAACGGCTAATGGCACAAATTCAACCGCTTGGTCGGGTGGTTATGCAGGTGCAAAGCAAAATTCAGATACAGTTAATTACACTATAAACTCAAACAACTACCCTGCTGATGAAAATGGCAATAGACCAACATTCACCATTACTGAAACTGTAAAAGGAAACGGTGCAAATGCAACGGCTTGGGGTGGCGGTCGTGCGATTGGTCCAAACGCCACTGCAATGGCAAACGGTAAAGCGTATGGCAGCTCTTCATTAGCAGTTGGTAATGGTGCGATTGCTTATGGTCCTAATTCTATTGCTTTTGGGCGTGGTAAAGCCATTGGTTCAGATTCCATTGCTTTTGGTCAATCAACGGCATTCGGACCAAACTCTTTTGCCAATGGTTCAAGTAAAACTATTGCAATAGGGTCTAATTCTGTGGCTTATGGTGAAAGCACGATTGCCGAAGGTAATAACGCAATGACTTGGGGTTTTGGCACAAGAACCGCAGGCAATAATGCCACTGCTTTTGGTAAATGGACAGTAGCTAGTGGCGAGCGTGCAACAGCGTTTGGTATGCAAAACCAAGCTTTGGCAAATAATTCAGTAACAGCAGGCGGTTTCAATAATGTCATCAACGCAGGTTCTGAAAATTCTGCTTCTCTTGGCGGCGAAAATGCTCAAATTCAAGGAAAAGACAGCGTTACTTTGGGCGGTAATGGTTCGCAAGCCTTGTCGAATAATTCTTTGGCTGCTGTGGGCGGTGTCGTTTCTGCTGGTGCGGAAAATGCGATTGCAATGGGTAAAAATTCTACCGTTTATACCCATGCGGATAATTCATTCGCCGCTTTGGGTGGGCAAGTGGGTTCAACCGCTGGTGAATATTCTCAAAATGCCGTGGCGATTGGTTCAGGAGCGGTGGCGGATTATGCGTCATCAGGTTCTTCGGGGGGTGGTACAGACAAATCACCATCTGGTAATGTGGCTTTGGGTGTGAATACGCATGCCGAAGGTGCTGGCACGGTGGCAATTGGCGGTCAAACAAATTCAAAAGGTGCATACGCACAAAACAGCGGTTCGATTGCAATTGGTGCCAAAGCAGAAGCCGTGGGGGCAACACTTAATTACCGCAGTGGTACACAACCTGCCAAAGGCACAAATAGCGAATATGATCGAACATTAAATACTGCGACTTGGGGATCAAATACCAAACCATCACAAATGGTGGCTATTGGCGATAGTGCTGCGGCATACGGCGACCAAGCAACAGCAATTGGTGCAAACAGTATTGCCGCAGGTACTGCGTCTATTGCTATGGGCGGCGATGATTTAGGGCGTTCTGATAAACCTGGTAAAACTCAATTTGCAAATATTCAAACACAATTAAGCACCCTGAACAGCACCTTAACCGCTAACGGTTATACTGCCCCATCAACATTGACCAACACTTTAACAGCAGGTGATGTTGCTTATTATGATGTTACGCTTGCCAAAGGCGATGCGTCTGTGGTGATTGGTCAAAAAGCCGTGGCAGAGGGACATTTGTCTAATGCAGTGGGGGCTTTATCACGCAGTAAAGGTAATAACAGCATTGCATTTGGTACGGCATCTCAAACTGGTGCTGATAATTCCATTGCTATGGGTGCAGTGGCAACCACAGGCGATAGTGCAACACAATCTACCGCCATCGGTTATATGGCACAAACAGGCGGTACGGTTGATGTTTCCAAAGTCGATAGCGTTGCTAATATGACTTACAGCGTCAATGGCGGTGATACGCAAAATGTTGTTGATTTAGGTTCGCAAACTGGCACTGGCGAAAATTCGGTTGCCGTGGGCGAACACAATAAAGTGTTAGGCTCAAATTCCACCGCTGTGGGTCAAGGTAATATTGTGATTGGCAATAATAGCGGTGCGTTTGGTGATCCGAATGTGATTATTGGCGATAATAGCAAGGTTGTGGGTAACGATAATGTTGTTGCTGCAAATAAAGCATTTGTAGTCGGTAATAATGTTACCCAAACTGCCGATAACTCTGTATTCTTGGGCGATAGTGCGGCGTATGTTGTCAAAGGCACAACCACCGCAGGCATTAGCCAATATACCGATAGTTATACCATTGGCAATGCTACTTACGACAACGCTTTTGCTGCACAAGGCAGTGATACAATGGGCGTGGTGTCTGTGGGTGCGGTTGGTTCTGAACGCCGTATTCAAAATGTGGCTGCTGGTTTGGTGAGTGCAGACAGCACAGACGCTATTAACGGTTCTCAATTAAATGCGGCTTATGAAGATTTGCAGTGGCGAATCAGTGCCGCTAAAACTGGTGGCGATATCAATACTGCTATCGATAGTGAAGTGGTGGGTAAATACACAGGTAGCAAAAATGGCGGTAATGTGAAATTTATCGCAGGCGATGGCGTTGCCATTAAAACCAGTCGCGATGCCACAACGGACGGTTCATTGAACTTGGAATTTTCAATGAACACCACCACCGTGTCAAATACAGACAATGGCAGCCTGAAACTTGATGATATTAACAAAGGCAATAGCCCTGCAACCGCCGCTACTGTGGTGAATGCGGTGAATAACTCCTATTGGGTGGCAACGGACGGAACGAAAACAACCGAAGTTAAACCCAGTAATCAAGTGCAATGGAAAGGCTCTGATGGTGTTGAAGTTGTTTTGAATGATAATACCAAAACTTTTGATATTTCATTAGACCAACCCACCAAAGATAAGATTGACAGCAAATTAAGCACCCTGAAAACGCGTGTGATTGCTAACGGTCAAACCAAAGACGGACAAACTTTGAATGCAACGCAAACCAATGCGGACTTTATTCAAGGTAAGAATATCAAATTAGACGCAGGAACCAATGGCATTACTATTGCTACGGAAGATAATGTCGAATTTAACAGCGTTAATACCACCAATATCACAGCGACAGGCGAGACCAAGTTAGGAGACAAATTCACGGTTGCGAATGACGGCACAGTTACTTACAGCAACAGTAATCCGACCAATCCTAACGAAGTGGTGAATAAAACCTACGCCGACAGTTTAGGCTGGGATTTACAAGTGAATGGCGTAAAACAAGGCGAGACCATA
>JAGBKK010000032.1 GCA_017934045.1 Neisseriaceae bacterium
AAATCAGTGCCGATATTTTCCCACAACACAGCGAAATAGACGAAAAAATCGAAGACGATTTTAACGATGAATTGGCGTATATGAACTATATGCCCGACCCACATTATATGGAACAGGAAGATAAAGAACCTGATGACGATTTGTGGATTTAATCTGTTCGCAATAAAACACGCCGTAATGGCGTGTTTTTTATGGAGCAAAGGTTTCAGGTTGCCTGAAAGGCTTAATGATTGTGTTGGTGTGAATGTTGGGGGGTGTCTGCCACATTTTGTGCTATTGGTGGCGTATGTTCGTGTTGCATGCCTTGCATATTGTTATGATGATGATTGTCATCACCATTGGGGTGCATTTGCTTGTGCATAGCTTCACGGAATTTTTGCCGCTGTTCAGGGGTCATTCTTTGCATAACCTTGGGCATAACTTTGGGCATATATTGACGGCGGCGACAGAGTGTGTCGTTATCATCGCATTTGACTGCTTGCTGATTTGTGGTGTTTGCCACAGGTTGTTCATCGGCATAAACGGCTAATGACACAAATACTGCTAATACAGACAAGGTGAGAATGGTGAGTTGAATGGTTTTCATCAGTGGAACTCCTTTGCTTACAAATGAGTATTACTATCAACAAGTATGCGTATTTTATAATAAATAAGAATTACTATCAATACTTATTTTATCAATGATAGCAACCTTACCAAAATTTCTAATAGCTGATGAGTTTGAGTAGCAGAATAGGGGCGTATATTCATCATACGATAGCCCTGCAAAACTCATTATTCTGAGTTTTTCGTAGGAAAATGAAGAATCTCAACTTCTTGTTTTGCAATGAGATTCTTCGCGTAACGGAGAATGACGAATGATAAAAAAGTAGGTTTTGCAGGGGTCTCTGTTTGTCTTTCAGGCAGCCTGAAACTATTTGCCATAGCGTTGTTGAACGAAATCTTCTACCAGTGCCATAAATTCATTGGCGATATTGTCGCCTTTGAGTAGGGCAATGCGTTTGCCGTTTGCATAGACTGGGGCAACTGGGCTTTCGCCTGAACCAGGTAATGATATGCCAATGTCGGCAAGTTTGCTCTCCCCTGGACCATTCACCACACAGCCCATCACCGCAACTTTCATATTTTCTACGCCTGAATATTTGCCCTGCCATTCTGTCATTTTTTGGCGTAAGTGATTTTGTATGTCTTGGGCTAATTGTTGAAATAAAATGCTGGTGGTGCGTCCGCAACCTGGGCAGGCGGTTACTTGCGGCACAAAGGCTCGCAAGCCCATACTTTGTAAGAGTTCTTGGGCGACTACCACTTCTTGACAACGGTCGCCATTTGGTTCTGGCGTTAAAGATATACGAATGGTGTCGCCAATGCCTTGTTGCAATAACACCGCCAATGCGGCTGATGACGCTGTAATGCCTTTACTGCCCATTCCTGCTTCGGTTAAGCCTAAATGTAGGGGAAAACGGCAACGGCTTGCCAAGTCTTGATACACGGCGATTAAATCTTGCACCAAGGAGACTTTGCACGATAAAACGATTTTGTTTTCAGGCAGCCCCAAGTCGATTGCTTTGTGTGCCGATTCTAATGCGGAAACAATCAGGGCTTCTCGCATAACTTCGGCAGGGGTTTTCAGGTTGCCTGAATTTCGGTTTTCGTCCATCAGGCGAGTAGCAACACTTTGGTCTAAACTGCCCCAATTGACACCTATGCGTACCGCTTTATTGTTGTCTTTTGCGGTTTTTATCATAAAGGCAAATTTATCATCGCCGCTTGCCCCTTTGCCGACATTGCCAGGGTTAATGCGGTATTTTGCCAAAGCAGTCGCACACGCAGGAAATTCTTTCAGCAAGCGTTCGCCATTAAAATGAAAATCGCCAATTAAAGGAACGGCACAGCCCATATCGTCCAATCGCTGACGAATTTCAGCCACACTTGCTGCCGCTTGCGGGGTATTGACGGTAATGCGAACCAATTCCGAACCTGCGTCTGCTAATTTTTTAACTTGCAAGGCAGTGGCGACTGCGTCAGCCGTATCGGTGTTGGTCATCGACTGCACCACAATGGGGCTGCCTGAACCAATTTGAATATGCCCAACTTGGACGGTATAAGTTGGGCGGCGAGAAATCATCATTTTTTAGTAGATTTTTTTGCAGGTTGATTTAAGGGCGTTACATGCACGCGTGGATTGGCGACTGCTGGACGAGAACCTGTGCGATCAATTTCTTGCAATTCGTTGGACGCAGGGAACATTTGTCGCAACTGGGCTTCGTATTCAAAAGCCGATTGCGTGTCGCCCAAGGCTTTGGAAATTTTCCAGCCCAACAGCAAATCATCAGGACCTAATCTATCCACTTGGCGTTGATATTGGTTCATCAATTCGCGTGCGGGGTGTGCTTGATTTTCCATTAACTTCAAGCGTGCCATTTCTTTGGTAGGGGCAGGAAAATTGGGGGCTAACGCCTTGGCACGAGCCAAATCCGCCGCCGCTCCTGCAATATCACCAGTACGCCCTTTGCAAATGCCTTTATTCATTGTGGCAATATGCGGTTGCGGATAAGTGGGATCGGCTAATGCTTTATCAAAATAGGAAATAGCGGTTTGATATTGCTTCATATTGTCGCACAAAAACCAGCCATAGTTATTATTGATTTCCGCACTGGTAGGCGAAATGGATAAGGCACGGCGGAATGATTCATCGGCTTTATCATTGACTTTTAAATTTTGATAAATCACACCACGCACCAACCACGCCATATCGTAACTGCTTTTGGCTTTAATGGCTTCTTCAATTGCCGCAATCGACTGGCGATGTTCGCCCACTTTCATATATTCAATCGCTAATTGGGTTTTGGTTTTGGCAAGATCTTCCATGCGTTCAGAACGCGATGGCCCTGATGTGTCAGGCAATAAAGCACAAGATGCGGTCAAACCAATAAGGCTTAATAATAAAGCAGTTTTGACGGTGCGAAACATTTTTTTCTCCTGTAAAAAATCAAGTGCAATATTATAGCGGAATGGATACGGTTTGTGCGGTATAGTCAAACAACTTCAAAATTGAAATGCGTTGGTTTGTCTTGTCGTATTATGGATACTGTCTTCGGAAAACTGCCTTTTCTATTTTTGAAGTTTATCGACTATGACCGTTCGGCGAGTTTTATCTTTTACTTGCCCTGCCAACTGACCGCAAGCAGCGGCAATATCATCGCCCCGTGTTTTGCGTATTGTAGCAACAATGCCAAAATCATTCAAAATATCACGAAAACGCAGAACGCTATCCCTTTCAGGCTGCCTGAAAGGACTGTTGGCAAAAGGATTAAACGGAATTAAATTAAATTTACACGGTACGCTTTTTACCAAATCCAACAACTCTTGGGCGTGTTGCGGCTGGTCATTCACGCCGTTTAATAAAATATATTCAAAAGTAATAAAATCGCGTGGGGCAAATTGCAGATATTTTAAGCACGCATTCATTAAATCTTTGAGTGGATATTTTTGGTTAATCGGCATAATTTGATTGCGAATGTCGTCATTCGGAGCGTGCAAAGATACCGCCAATGCGGTTGGACATTCTTGGGAAAGTCGCTCCATTTGCGGAATTAAACCCGATGTCGAAACCGTAACACGGCGGCGAGATAAGCCGTAGCCGTGATCGTCCAACATAATTTTAAGTGCCGACACCGTATTATCAAAATTTGCCAACGGCTCGCCCATACCCATCAGCACCACATTAGAAATTACCCGTTCATTTTTTGGGGTTACGCCCAACGCCTGATTAGCCACCCACAACTGACCGATGATTTCCGCCGTGGTTAAATTGCGATTAAACCCCTGCTTGCCTGTGGAACAAAACGCACAATCCAACGCACAACCTGCTTGTGTGGAAACGCACAGCGTGCCACGATTTTCTTCGGGAATAAACACCGTTTCAATCGCATTGCCTTGTCCCACATTCAACAGCCATTTGCGTGTGCCGTCCGCTGATAAATGCTCACGCACAATGTCAGGCGGACGAATTTCGCATTGCGTTTTCAACTTTTCACGCAAAGACTTGGCAATATCCGTCATCGCGTCAAAATCACCACACGCACCCAAGTGCATTTGCCGCATTAACTGCTTGGCACGAAAAGGCTTTTCACCGATTTGTTCAAAATAAGCGGTGAGTTGTGATAAGTCGAAATTAAGCAGATTAATCATAGTGTTATTTTGTCAAATATTTTAGTTGTACCAATTTTTCTCTTGCTTCTGCCGTCTGATTATCGCTGCCTGAAAAACTTAATTCATAGGGTTCATGACATACAATGCCAATTTCTCCCACATTTTCTATTTTGCCCATAGGTTCAACATAACGCCGTGTTATTTTTAAACGACTTAATTTTTTCAAATGACAAATGCGTTCAGGCAGCGTGGTTAATGTATTACAAAAACGACAATCCAATTCTTCTAAATTTTCTAAATTGCTGATACTTTTAGGCAGCGTTTTCAATTTGTTACAACCAGTCAATTTTAAAATCTTTAATTTTTTTAAATCGCCAATATGTTCTGGCAGTATGGCTAATTTTTTTTCACAATAAGCACAATCCAATTCTTCTAAATTTTCTAAATTGCCTATGCTTTCAGGTAGCGTTTTTAATTTATTACAACAATACAAGTTTAATTTTTTTAAATTTTTTAAATCGCCAATGCGTTCAGGTAGCATGTTCAATTTTTCACAACAACTTAAATTTAAAACGGTTAATTGTTGTAAATCCCCAATTTCTTGTGGCAATTCAACAAGACCACTTTTATCACCTGCAAAAGTTAAAGCTTGTAAATTTTTTAATTTGCCAATCGTTGCAGGAAGTGTTTTTATTTTTTTCATCCACCGCAATTCTAATTCTTGTAATTTCTCTAATTTTCCGATACTGTCAGGAAATTTTTCAAAATTTCGACAAGAATTAATCCGCAAGAATTGCAAATTCTTTAAATCGCCAATACTGTCAGGGAGTGTTGTTAAATTATGGCAATGTTCAATATGTAATTTTTGTAAATTGTGTAATTTGCCAATACTGTTGGGTAGTTCAGTAAATTTACATTCATCAATATGCAAAGACTGCAAATTTTTTAATAAATCAAAACATTCAGGTAATACAAGTTCTTTTTGATTAACAATAGACAACTCGGTGAGATGATGAAGATAATCCAACATTTTATCTACGCTATCATTGTTGCATTTAAAATGCGGAATAATCTTTTGCCATAATTCAATATCGTCTGCGGATAATGTCATTTTGCCAAATCCTATATAAAAATACTTTCAGGCTGCCTGAAAAGCGTAGTTTCAATACTTTCAGGCTGCCTGAATTTATTTTTGCTGTTACTCGTGGGGCAACAGGTTGCCTGCCCTACACATCAATTATCGTGGGCAAATTTCGGTTGCCGAGAAGAAGAACGCAATTTCAATTTTTGCGTTTTCCAAACTATCCGAACCATGCACGGCATTAGCGTCAATTGATTGAGCAAAATCCGCACGAATGGTGCCTGCGGCAGCTTCTTTGGGGTTAGTGGCACCCATTAACTCACGGTTTTTCGCAACCGCATTTTCGCCTTCCAAAACTTGCACCATCACAGGGCCTGATGTCATAAATTCGACCAATTCGCCAAAGAATGGGCGTTCTTTATGCACAGCATAAAAGCCCTCTGCCTCACGGCGGCTTAAATGTTTCATTTTAGCGGCAACGATTTTCAAGCCATTGTCTTCAAAGCGGCTGTAAATTTTGCCAATGACATTTTTACCCACAGCGTCAGGTTTTACAATCGATAAAGTGCGTTCAATCGCCATTTTTTTGTCCTTTAAAAAAGTGTTTGAAAAGGGCATTATTTTACAATAATTTCACTTTTCATTGATAGTCATTTGCTTGTTATAATCTAACCATTGCTTGTCAATAGGGAAGATAAGATGAAAATCAAAAATATTCTTTTATGTACGCTAACGCTATCGCTTTTGGCGTGTTCCGAAGAAATGCTTACCCCAACATACGGCGATAATAAGCCTGAAACATTCCAACGGTCGAGTAAAGGCAAAACGCATGCGGATAACCCTTTTTCGTTTGTGGTGGGTAATTGGATAGATGAAACAGGCACAACCGAGGTGTATATTGATAATCTTGGGCATTTTGTGATGAAACAAACCAATGATCATCAAGCCAAAGAAGAGTTGGGCTATTTGGAAGATGTGAGTACTTCAACAAAATTAGAAGATTTACGCTTTGAGTTGTATCGCAACAACAAAGAAAAAATGCACTTGGCGTTTTCGGTGCGAGAAGAAAATCAGCAACGCCATTTGGTGCTTTTGGACGGCAGTACGGTTTCTGTTTTCCGTGCTATGTAATTTGTTCAGGCTGCCTGAAAACTTTTCAGGCAGCCTTTTAAGAAATCAATAATTGATAAAACGATTTATCCAATGCAAAAGTTAATGCGAATAAAGATAAACTGCTGTAAAAAAATGTTAAAAACATAACTCGAAAAACAATAGCGTCTGTTTCGTATGAAATATCGTGATAATTATTATTAGTGTCTTGTGAAAATAATTGTTTCATATTTTTATAATTATTATTTTGAAAATAATCACAACATAAATTATATCTTTTAACCAAACCCAAACTATTTAATTCTGATGAAGATAAACCAAATATAAACGAAAATAATAATAAAACCGCAGATACAATACCCACAAAAGGCAATCTTATATCAATTTGTTTATCAAGATAAATAAAAACAGACAAACAACAAATCAAACCAGCAAATATTGAAAAATAAGAAAAAAACGGAATAATTTTTTGTAATTTTTTAACCATTTTTTCTATAAATAGATAATCATCTTGATATTTTTTAGAAAAATAAACTTTATCTTTAATACTGTTTAACTTATCCGTTTTTTCTTGAAAATTATCCATATTTTTTATATCATCAACCACAAAATCTATATATCGTAAATCTGCTCCGTTTTTAATTTGCTGATAATATAATGCAATATTTTGCCATTGTTGATTATATTGTTTTGATTTTTTCAATGATTTTTGACCATTGAACAATAAAAACAGCCCCAATAGCAATAAAATAGAAAAAATAACCATTTCACCCATTTTTTACGCCTTTCAGGCTGCCTGAAACCATTACGCTAACATTTTCTGCAAATATTTTCCTGTTTGGCTTTTTTTATTTTTTGCCACTTCTTCTGGTGTGCCTGTGGCGACAATCGTGCCACCGCCGTCTCCGCCTTCGGGACCCAAATCGATAATGTAGTCGGCGGTTTTGATGACATCTAAATTGTGTTCGATAATCACAATGGTGTTGCCTTTGCCTTGTAAGCGTTTGATTACTTTTAACAAAATATCAATATCGGCAAAGTGTAAGCCTGTGGTGGGTTCGTCCAAAATGTATAGCGTTTTGCCTGTGTCGCGTTTGGAGAGTTCTAATGCTAATTTCACCCTTTGGGCTTCGCCGCCTGATAGTGTGGTTGATGACTGTCCCAGCCGCACATAGCCCAAGCCCACATCAAACAGCGTTTGCAGTTTGCGTTGTAAGGTTGGCACATTCGCAAAAAATTCGAGTGCGTCTTCCACCGTCATATCTAAAACTTCGGCAATGTTTTTGCCTTTGTACTGCACTTCCAAAGTTTCACGGTTATAGCGTTTGCCGCCGCACACTTCGCACGGCACGAATACATCGGGCAGAAAGTGCATCGCCACTTGGATTACGCCGTCTCCTTGACAGGCTTCGCACCGACCGCCACGCACATTAAAGGAAAAGCGTCCGCTGGTGTAACCCCGCTCTCGTGCGAGTGGCACGCCTGCGAAGAGTTCTCGAATCGGCGTAAAAACGCCTGTGTAAGTGGCTGGATTGGATCGTGGCGTTCTGCCTATGGGCGATTGATCGACATCAATCACTTTATCCAAGTGTTCCAAGCCGAAAATGTCGTCATAAGGGGCAGGTTCGGTGTTGGCACGGTTGAGTTCGCGGTTGGCGATATTCGCCAGCGTTTCGTTAATCAGCGTTGATTTACCGCTGCCTGAAACGCCTGTAACGCAGGTAATCACGCCCAAAGGCAGGTTGAGCGTGATATTTTTTAAGTTATTGCCCCTTGCCCCTGTGATTGTCAGCATTTTATTTTTGTCGATTTTATGGCGTTTATCAGGCACGGCGATTTTTTTGCGACCGCTTAAATAATCGCCTGTGGGCGAATTTTCGCACGCCATAATTTCGGCTGGCGTGCCTGAAACCACCACTTCACCGCCGTGTTCGCCAGCACGAGGTCCCATATCCACAACAAAATCGGCGGCTCGGATTGCGTCTTCATCGTGTTCGACCACAATCACCGTGTTGCCCAAGTCTCGCAAATGTTTCAGGGTGCCTAATAATCTATCGTTGTCTCGTTGGTGTAAGCCAATAGACGGTTCGTCCAACACATACATCACGCCTGTTAAACCGCTGCCGATTTGGCTTGCCAAGCGAATGCGTTGCGATTCGCCACCTGACAAGGTTTCCGCCGAACGAGACAGCGTTAAATAATTCAAACCCACATCAATTAAGAATTTCAGGCGATCGCGAATTTCTTTCAACACTTTTTCGGCAATTTTCGCCTTGTTGCCGTCTAATTGAATATTATTAAAAAAATCAAGCGTTTGCGATAAAGGCATGGCGTTAATTTCGTGTAAAAACGCACCACCCACTTGCACAAAACGGGCTTCTTTACGCAATCTTGCCCCATGACATTCAGGGCAAGAGCGATGAGCCAAAGCCATTGCCAACTCTTCTTTAACGGCAACAGAATCGGTTTCACGATAACGGCGTTCCCAGTTGGGAATAATGCCCTCAAAAGCGTGCGAGCGTTTGAACGACTTGCCGTTTTCGCCTAAATATGAAAATTCAATAGCTTCTTTTTTCGAGCCGAATAAAATCACTTCACGCACTTTTTCAGGCAGCCTGAAAAAAGGCGTATCCACCGCAAAATCATAATGTTTGGCTAACGATTGAATCATTTGAAAATAAAACAAATTGCGTTTATCCCAACCCTTAATCGCTCCTGCCGCCAACGACAATTCAGGGTGCAACACCACCCGTTCAGGGTCGAAAAATTCCACCGCCCCCAAACCATCACACGCAGGGCAAGAACCCATCGGATTATTAAACGAAAACAATCGTGGCTCTAATTCAGGCAGGCTGAACGCACAATGCGGACAAGAAAATTTCGCCGAAAACAGCATTTCTTCGCCTGTTTCCATATTCACCGCAATCGCCTTATCATTGCCATAACGCAGCGCCGTTTCAAAACTTTCAGCCAAGCGTTGTTTGTTGTCGGCATTCACTTTCAGACGGTCAATCACCACTTCAATGGTGTGTTTAATGTTTTTTTCTAATTTAGGAACGCTGTCTAATTCAATAATTTCACCGTCCAAACGCACACGCACAAAGCCTTGCGTTTGCAGGTCGGCAAAAAAATCGACAAACTCACCTTTGCGTTCTTTCACCGCAGGGGCAAGAATCATCATTTTACTGTTTTCAGGCTGCCTAAACACTTCATCAACCATTTGCGACACCGTTTGCGATGACAATTCTTCACCGTGTTCAGGACAAATCGGCGTGCCGACTCGTGCAAACAAAAGCCGCAAATAATCGTGAATTTCCGTTACCGTGCCAACCGTTGAACGCGGATTGTGTCCAGCGGATTTCTGCTCAATCGCAATCGCAGGCGACAAGCCTGTAATCAAATCCACATCAGGCTTATCCATCATCTGCAAAAACTGGCGAGCATAAGCGGAAAGACTTTCCACATAACGCCGCTGCCCTTCCGCATACAGCGTATCAAACGCAAGCGAAGACTTGCCACTGCCCGATAAACCCGTAATCACCACAAGTTTTCGGCGTGGAATGTCCAAATCAATATTCTTCAAATTATGCGTTCTCGCACCACGAATACAAATCGTGTGAATGTCTTTTGCGTCCCCAAGTTTTGCTTTTGCCATAATCGTAAGTTTCAGACTGCCTGAAAGAGTGAAAGAAAACTGATTATTGTATAAAAATTACGAAAAAATAGATAGATATAGTCAAAATACTTCAAAACTATAATTCGTTGGCACGCCTTGCTGTATCAATTTATACTATCTGCGGCATGCCACCTTTTCTACTTTTGAATTATTTTGACTATAAAGATTGCTATATGCTTTCAGGCTGCCTGAAAAATAATCGCACCCATAAAAACAAAAAACAGCGTAATCGGTTGATTACACTGTGTATTTATCTTGGTGGCCAGAGGCAGGATCGAACTGCCGACACACGGATTTTCAGTCCGTTGCTCTACCGACTGAGCTATCGGGCCTTTATTGGTTGCGGGGGCTGGATTTGAACCAACGACCTTCGGGTTATGAGCCCGACGAGCTACCAAGCTGCTCCACCCCGCGTCAGATGAAAGAGTGGCATTATATAAGTTATACGAAACGCTGTCAAGTATATATATTATCAGGCTTTCAGGGTATAATTAAGCCCTTGAAACCTTGATAAATAGGCTTTCAGGCAGCCTGAAACAATATAAAAACTATTCTTTATATAAAAAATTTTTATATTTCAATATATTATATCTTTCAGGCAGCCTGAAAAACCTTTCACATCACGCATTTCATTTTGTTTAACCCAACTTTTCGGAGAACGATTATGGATAATTATCAACCGCCCATTGAAGACTTGCGGTTTGCTATTCGCACACACGGCGTATTAGATGAAGTTCTATCACTGCCTAACAACGAAGAATTAGACCCTGATACAGTCGATTCGATTTTGGAAGAAGCAGGCAAATTTGCTGCCGATTTGTGGGGACAAAGCAATGAAATCGGCGATAAAGACGGTGCGAAATTCAAAGATGGCAAGGTTTTGACCAATGATAAATTGCGTGAAGCCTATCAAGCGTTCTGCGAAGCAGGTTGGATTTCGCTTTCTGCACCCTTGGATTTTGGCGGACAAAATTTGCCACATATTGTTTCTGCCGCCTGTGATGAGTTGTGGGATTCGGGCAATTTGGCGTTGTCGCTTTTGCCAATGTTAAGCAATGGGGCAATGGCTTCCATCGCACGGCACGGCGATGACAACTTAAAAAATCTTGTGTTAGAAAAAATGGTTACAGGCGAATGGTCTGGCACCATGAACTTAACAGAGCCGCAAGCAGGTTCGGATTTGTCGTTTGTGGCAACCAAAGCCGTGCCAGAGGGCGACCATTATCTGATTTCAGGTCAAAAAATCTTCATCACTTGGGGCGATCACGACTTGTGCGATAACATTATCCACTTGGTGTTGGCAAGATTACCTGACGCACCAGCGGGCAGTCGTGGCATTTCCTTGTTTGTTGTGCCGAAATTCCATTTGGAAGGCGACAATGTCGGCGAATTTAACAATGTAAATTGTGTGTCGATTGAACACAAAATGGGCATTCACGGCTCGCCCACTTGCGTGATGGAGTTTGACCAAGCAAAAGGCTATATCATCGGCGAACCCAACAAGGGCTTGCGTTATATGTTCACGATGATGAACCACGCACGCTTAAATGTGGGTATTGAGGGACACGCCGTTGCCGAACGCGCATTCCAGCACGCACGCGAATACGCTATACAACGCATTCAAAGTATTGATGTCGCCAAAAAATCCGATAAAGCCGTGCCGATTATTCAGCACCCTGATGTTCGCCGTATGCTGTTGGTGCAAAAAACCACACTGCAAGCACAACGCGCTATGTACTTAATGACCGCGTCCTTGTTAGACAAAGCCGCTCATCACCCCAACCCAGACGAAGCCGCTAAATGCCAAAGAATGGCAGAATTTATGGTGCCGATTATCAAAGCATTCTGCACCGAAAACGGCGTAACGCTCACCAACTTGGCTTTGCAATGCTTTGGCGGTATGGGTTATATCGAAGAAACAGGTGCGTCTCAATTTGTGCGTGATGTGCGTATTACGCCGATTTACGAAGGCACCAACGGCATTCAAGCCTTGGACTTATTAGGCAGAAAAACCAATGCTGATAAGGGTGCAACCGCTAATCTCTTTATGAAACGCATTGAACGCTATGCCGAACAGTTGGAAGATTTAATGCCTGTGGAAGCCTTGCAAATTCAAAAAGGCTTAATCACCGTGAAACACTGCATTCAAGTTTTAATCGCCTTGTTTGACGCAGGCGAAATTTAAAAAGCCGCCGCAGGCAGTATCCCTTATTTAATGATGATGGGTACGATGATTGGTGCAGGCGAAATGGCAAAAGCGTGTATGCACGCCAAACAAGCCTTGAACGACCCTGACAACGCAATGTTCTCGCCTGACTTCTACCGCCGCAAAATCGAAACCGCCAAAGTGTATTTCGATTATGTTCTGCCGCAGGTTAATTCCTACACCACACGAATTTTGGAAGGTGCGGACGCTATTTTATCGATTGATCCTTACGAAATTTAAATTTTATTGTGATAAAACAACGCCCTGCATTGGTAGGGCGTTTTTTCAGGCAGCCTGAAAATGTTGCTTTTTTTGTACAGTATATATCTATATATATCAATAAGTTGTGATATATTTTATTTTAATCATAAAAATAATTTTGTGTTTTTATAGACAATACACAGTGATTTTATTGATAATAATCAATCTTTCACTTTTTTTGGAGAACACACGATGAACGCAAAATTTTTTACACTTACTGCCATTTCTTTGTTGGCTTTAAGCGCTTGTGGCGGCGGCGGTTCTGATAGTGGTGTAACCACAACACAATCCACAACAGGTGGCACGCCTGTCATTCAGCCCATTTCTAATAAGTATGCCGATACCGTGAGCGGTCGTGTGATTGTGGAACATTCTGATTGGGTTGATAATAAAACTGGTTGGAAAATTTACGATTATCAAGTCGGTGATTTAAGTTCAAAAGACGCAAGTAAAAAAGATTTGAACAGTTTTAAAATTACCAGCGGTAAAACTACTTATGTTATTGAACTTCCTAAAAAAGGAGATAGAGAGTTCGAGCAACATGGTAATTTTGTGGCAAATGTCTTGGATATGGGAAATGGTCATGAAGTGTCGAATTCTTGGGGAACAAACTTATCCTATGCTCGCTATGGTTTGGTTTATGCTGATACCGACCATATCAAAGACCCAAATGCCAAATATAGCGAATTTTACGGTATGTTTCATCAAGGTTATTTAACCGACCCTGCTGGTGTGCCGACTGCTGGCATAGTTAATTACACAGGTGAAGCGATTGTGTGGAATGGACAGCCAAATGTGGATACAACAGGTGTCAGCAAAAACGCCACCTTTACAGCAAATTTCAGCACCAAACAATTTACAGGCAATATTAAAAATATTGTCGATATTGATACAGATAATAAAGTCAAAATCCCTGATGTGTTGAATTTATCAGGCAAAATTACAGGCAATAAAATATCTGGTACAAATGCTGACGGCACGGTATTAGACGCCGCTTTCTATGGTCCGAATGCAAAAGAAGTTGCAGGTTCTTTTGTGAATAAGAACAAAGTGTTTGAAGGTGCATTCGGTGCCAAACGCACAGATAAATAAAACTTTTAGAAACTCCTGCAAAACCTACTTTTTCATCATTCGTCATTACTTGCCGATAGCGAAGAATCTTTTATAAAACAACAAGTTGAGATTCTTCGTTTTCCTGCGAAAAACTCAGAATAACGAGTTTTGCAGGGGTTTCTATTATGCTTAAAAAACAACGCCCTGCATTGGTAGGGCGTTTTTTCAGGCTGCCTGAAAAACGCTCTGCTGAATAAGTGGGGCGTTTTGATCGAAAAAGTTTCAGGCTGCCTGAAACATTTTATATCACGCTTGATTTATGTTAAAATCGCCCCTTTGTTTTTTTATCTCTTGAAATTAAAAATGCACTCTTGGTTGTTGCCTGATTACATTGCAGATATTTTACCGTCTGCGGCGGTGCGGCTTGAAAAAGTGAAAGCGAAAATGCTGTCGCTTTTTCATTCTTATGGCTATCAGTTGGTGATACCGCCATTGATGGAATATACGCAATCGTTGCTCACCAATATCGACCAAGATTTATCGCTGAAAACCATTCGCATTGCCGACCGTTTTTCAGGCAGGCAGTTGGGTTTGCGTGCCGATATTACACCGCAAATTTCGCGTATTGACGCACATTTATTGTCTGCCAATGACGGCATTAACCGCTTGTGCTATGTGGGTTCTGTTCTACACGCCTTTCCCGATACGCTGTATAGCACGCGAGAGCCTTTGCAAATTGGGGCAGAAATGTATGGCTTTGACGGCATTGGTGCGGATAGCGAAATCATTTCTTTAATGCTAAAAAGTTTGGCGATTTTGGGTGTGGAAAATCCGCTGTTGTCTTTGGCTCATATTAAAATATTCAATATTTTAAGTGCGTTAGCACATTTACATTCGGACGATAAAAACGCTCTGCGGCAAATGATTAGCAGTAAAGAACAAGAAGCCGTGCATCAATTTTGCATACAAAAAAGGCTGCCTGAAAACTTAACAGCGGCTTTTGTGGCACTGCCAACGCTGTATGGTGAAGTGCCGACTGTGTTGCAACAAGCGGCAAAAGTGCTGCCGCAACAAAAAGATATTCAGGTAGCCTTAAACGATTTAGATACGGTATATCAACAGTTTGCGGCGTGTTATCGCATACATTTAGATTTATCTGAATTGCGTGCGGACAATTACCACAGCGGTTTATTGTTTGCTGCTTATCGTGATGATGAATCGGAAACGATTGCACGCGGCGGTCGCTATGACGGCTTGGGGCGTTATTTTGGTCGCGAACGCCCTGCGGTCGGGTTTAGTTTGGATTTGAAAAACTTTTTAGAATTGTTACCGCAACATATTGAAAAATCAGGTATTTGCGTTAAGGCAGAAGATTTGCCCCAAATTGCCGAAATGGTTCATCAGTTGCGAGAACAAGGTGAAATGGTCATCATTGATTATTTAAACGAAGGTGCGGCAAAATTAAATTGCAATCGCACGATAGTGTTAAAAGATAATCAATGGCAAGTTATTGAAATATAGGAACAAATTATGGCTAAAAATGTAGTCATCATCGGCACGCAATGGGGCGATGAAGGCAAAGGTAAAATTGTCGATTGGCTGACCGACAGCGTGGCTGCGGTGGTGCGTTTTCAAGGCGGCAACAATGCTGGACATACGCTGGTGGTGGGCGGTCAAAAAACCGTGTTGCGGCTGATTCCGTCAGGCATTTTGCATGATGGCGTGCGTTGCTTTATCGGTTCAGGCGTGGTGGTGTCGCCGCAAGCCTTGTTTGAAGAAATTGAAGAACTCAACAAAGCAGGGGTGAATGTGGAACAACGCTTAACCATTGCCCCCACTTGTCCGTTAATTCTGCCGTATCACAAAGCATTAGACCACGCACGCGAAGCAGCCAAAGGCGATAAAAAAATCGGTACCACAGGGCGTGGCATTGGTCCTGCGTATGAAGACAAAGTCGCTCGCCGTGCCGTGCGAATGATAGACTTGTTTAATTTACCTGTTTTAAAAGAAAAATTGCAAGCCAATGTGGCGTTATATAACGCTCAACTGCAACATTTGTATGGTCAAGAACCTGTTGATTTTGAACAAGTTTATCAAGAAGTGGCACAATATGCCGACCGCATTAAACCCCTAATCGGCGATGTTTCCAATACGCTGTATCAAATTCACCAAGCAGGCGGCAAAATTCTGTTTGAAGGGGCACAAGGCACGCTGTTAGACATTGACTACGGCACTTATCCGTTTGTTACTTCGTCAAATTGCGTTGCAGGTGCAGCGTCCGCAGGGGCAGGCGTTGCACCGCAAATGTTGGACTATGTTTTGGGCATTGTCAAAGCCTACACCACACGCGTGGGTTCAGGTCCATTTCCAACCGAATTGTTTGACGAAACAGGCAAATTATTAGCCGAAAGGGGCAACGAATTTGGCTCGGTTACAGGCAGACCACGCCGCTGCGGCTGGTTTGACGCACCTGCATTACGCCGCTCCTTACAAATCAACGGTGTTACAGGTTTGTGCATTACCAAATTAGATGTATTAGACACGCTGCCTGAAATTAAAATCTGTACGGCTTATAAATTGGGCGACAAAACTGTGGATATTCTGCCCTTTGGTTCAGACGAAGTGGCTTTATGCGTGCCGATTTACGAAACCTTACCAGGCTGGCAAGCCAACACATTCGGCGTACAAAAATACGAAGACCTGCCTGAAAACGCTCGCCGTTACTTGCAACGCCTACAAGAATTAGTCGGCGTGCCAGTGAGCATTGTTTCCACAGGACCCGATAGGGTGCAAACCATTATTATCGAACACCCGTTTGCGTAAATCACTTGTAGGGTGGGTCTTCGACCCACCTTTTTTCAGGCTGCCTGAAACCTTTGCAAAACCTATTTCTCTATACAATAAATGCAAATGTTATAGGGTGGGCGTGTCAGCCCACCAGCCGCCCGATAGGGCGGAATTTTCTTAAATATCAATAAGTAATCAACGCCTATGGCGTTACGGTGGGCAGGAATGCCCACCCTACGGCGGTACTCGTCATTGCGAGCCGTACGATAGAACGGCGTGGCAATCTCCGAATGGGTTTGCGTAGCAAACGCATTCGGGTGGCGAATGAAAATACAACGGCAATGCAAAATATTTTTCAGCTTGCCTATTGTTGAATAAAAACGCGTGGGCAATAAATTGCCTACTCTACGCAACTTGTTGATTTTATGGTATAAAATGGCTTTCAGGCAGCCTGAAAGGTTAAATAGTATATTGTGCAAAGGGTTTATTTGATTTTTGTTGTGAAAGTTAAATAAGGGTTTTGGATTTTGGTTTTCAGGTTGCCTGAAAATAAATTTTAATAAAGGAATATTTTATGAAAACGAAATATAAAATTTTAATTGTTTATTTGATTGTATCATATATTCTTGGTATGTATATATTGATAGTTCCAGAAATGTGTAGAATTAAATACCATGAAATTGATATATCAAATCCTAAAATTAGTGCGATAGGAAGGGGACGAGTAATAGTGTTTATTAAAGATAATATTAAATATAAATCATATTCTTATTTGAGAAATGGAGAAGAAATAAAAAGTGGCAATCATTTTGTGAAAAGTTTTAGCAAATTACTTGAAGAACATAATTATAAAAAAATATTAAATGTTCATGGTGTTTTTATAGAAAATAAGAAAACAAATAAAGTATTTTTTGTAAAACAAATTGATTATATTGATACTAACGAAAATAATGCTACTTTTAAAATTCCAAAAAATTTATTTAATAATGATATTAAACATTATTTAAATGAAATATATATAACTTGGATATTTTTTCTATCCATTTATATTTTAGCACCGATATATTTTTGTCGAAAAAATATATCGAAACTGTTTAACCGTTTCTTCAATAAACCAAAAGGAAATCAATTATGAACCTTTACTTTTTAACAACAACTTCCACAGCCACTTCTCTTGCTGGTCAAGTAAGCGTAGGGTGGGCGACTTTGAAGCCCCACGCGTTTTAATGAATTTTCAGGTAGCCTAACAAATTGTTTTGATTGTATTTTATAAAGAATTACATTTTTATCAATCATTGCCACTACGATTATTGATAACAATGTGATGATTGAATTGATTTTCAGGCTGCCTGAAATCTAAACAAAACCGCGTGGGCAATAAATTGCCCACCCTACGCAGGTTGAAATATTTGTTTCAGGCAGCCTGAAAAAGACTTGTTGAATAACAAGTCTTTTTTCTTGTCTGGCTGATTTAAGTTGTATTTTTACCCATTAAAGACAATTAGTTTTCTTATCTGTTTGTTATTGATTTCTTCAAAATGCGATAATAACTGCTTTCAAACACAAGGTTTTTTGTATAGGAGTATCATCAATATGAACAAAACCTACCGAGTTGTTTTTAATCATCAACGCAACGCTTTTGTTGTGGTTTCTGAATTAGCACACACACAAGGTAAATCAAAATCATCTACGCAATCTGTGGTATCGACCGCAAGCATTGCGACTGCTGTGGTTTGTGGTGTAACCGCTGTTGCAACACCTGCGGTTGCTGATACTTGGAATGTTACTTTGTCAAATACCTACACCAATGGCAAAGCCAAAGGCACTTACGAGGGTAATTTTTATCGTCCAGGTTGGACAGGTTCGGCAGGTTTTTATGATTCCATCGGTGCAACAGGGGCATTGAATATTCTCATCGGCAAAGACAGTGCTAATAATAGTGAGTATGAAAAAGCCCAAGTCAATATTGGTGGAGCGAAAGATACCACCAATTTGCAAAATGTAAAAAAGGCATTAGATGTGGTTCGCCGCACCAATGAATTACGCAAACAAGAAGGTCGTGCGGAATTAAAAATAACACACCGCTTAATGGCAGGAGCTCAATGGCAGGGCGATTATTCCACCGTGGCACGCGGACACCATATGAAATATGGCTTCGCAGATAATTTGGCATGGGGCTATAAAAACGGTGCTGCCGCCGCTGATGCTTGGTATAGCGAGAAAAAATTATGTCCCAATCAAACCGATGTTGGCTGTCCATACAGTGGTTCAACTGGACACTATATCAATATGGTTAATGCCAGTTATGCGGTTACTGGTGCTTCAACGACTGGTGATTATGGCACTTATGACGGTGTTTATGGTTATGGCGATAATACAGCACGCTTTACCCCTGACGAATACGAAAAAATGTTGGACGACTTTATCGCCAAAGGTGGTCAATCATTTTATAACGAAAAACAAGTGGTGAATGTGGCTGCCGATATTGGCAACAATCAAATCACCGCAGGTTACGCCGTATCAGGTAAAAATGCCACTGGCAATACGCTGAATATTGAAAACGGTGCTAAATTAGGCATAGCTTATGGTGGTGTGGCAGAGTCTGGCAATGTATCCAACAATACCGTAAATATAAACGGTGGCACGGTGGGTAATGTGTATGGTGGTCATATTTTAAGCGGTTCAGGCAGCCATAATGGTAATGTCATCAATATTCACAATGGCAGCCTGAATAATGTGATATTGGCAGCTGGCGGTTCTGCGGTTAATAACGGCGTGGTGAATTATTTTTCTGGCACAGTCAATGGTGCGATTAAAGTGGCAGAAAATGTGTCTGGTAATAAATCCAATAATAAATTGAATTTGGGTTCGGATACGCAACGCATTGCAATGAATACGCTTAAAGCCAATAGTGTTGGTGAATTTAATGAATATAACTTCTACTTGCCATCGAATGTTAAAAATGGAGATACGGCTTTAACTTTAACTAAACAAAGCAATTTAGGCAATGCAACCGTCAATGCGTATCTGCCTGGTGATGTTTCCATTAAAGATAAAGACACCATTCATTTAATTAACGCCAATCAGGGCTTGCAATGGACGGGTAAAGGTGTGGTGCATACAGGGGTTACGCTGAAAACCACCATCGCATTAGATAACGATAAGAAAAACTTGGATTTGTCTTTTGCAGCCAATAATACAGGGGGCAATACTGGCGGTAATACAGGCGGTAATACTGGTGGCACAATTGGTGGTTCAACTGGCGGTTCAACTGGCGGTAGCACAGGCGGTTCAACTGGCGGTAACACTGGCGGTACAACTGGCGGTACAACTGGCGGTACAACTGGCGGTACAACTGGCGGTAATACAGGTGGCACAACTGGTGGTAATACAGGTGGCACAACTGGTGGTGGTTCAACTGGCGGTAATACTGGTGGTAGCACTGGTGGTAGCACTGGTGGTAATACAGGCGGTAATACTGGCGGTAATACTGGTGGCACAACAGGCGGTAGCACAGGCGGTAATACTGGCGGTTCAACCAACAAGCCAACCACGCCAAGCCAACCAGCCAAGCCAAGCAAACCAACCACACAAACAAGCACCATTGTTAAAGATAAAACCAAATCTTTGGTTGAAACCGTTTTGGTTGCCCCTGCAATGGTTAATCAAGCGTCCGAAGAACTTTCAGGCAGCCTGAACGATACTTACGCTGCCGCAGGTATCAATCCCAATGCAGATGGCGGTTCATCGTATGCTTTAACAGGCTTTGGCGATCAAAAAATCACCACAGGCAGTCATATTAAAGTCAAAGGCGGCAGCGTTAAAGCAGGTTATGCCCACAACTTCAAAAACAACGCAGGTACAACCTTGGCAGGCGTGTTTGCCGAATATGGCTATGGCGACTACGACAGCGAATTAGATGACGGCACCCAAGGCAGTGGTAATACTCATCATTACGGTGCAGGCGTGTTTGCCAACCACACATTTGAAAGCGACTTTTATATTCAAGGCAGTGTCAAAGCAGGTAAAGTCAAATCCGACTACGAAAGCAATGATTTAGGCACGCATGCAGGCGGCAACACCGTATCGTATGAAATCGACAACACCTATATTGGCACGCATATCGGTGTCGGACAAATAATGCGTTTGACCGATAGCGACACCATTGACGGTTACGCTAAATACTTCTACACCCACACTTCGGCAGAAAACGCCAAATTGTCATCAGGCGAAACCTATGAATTTGACGCAGTCGATTCTCACCGTGTGCGTTTAGGGGCAAAATACGAACACACTTTTGGCGACAAAGTGGGCGTATTTGTCGGCGGAGCGTGGGAAAAAGAATTTGACGCAGAAGCCCATGCCAAATTTCAAGGCTTTAACCTGCCCAGCCCATCAATGAAAGGCAGTACAGGCATTGTTGAATTAGGCGTATCCACCAAAGGAGCGGTTAAATTAGATGCAGCCGTCCAAGGCTTTGGCGGCAGACGCAAAGGTGCTGGTTTGAATATTGGCATTCGTTTCTAATTTTCTGTTGTATGGTCGATTGATAGCAAAATCCATCATCAAAGGTATCGCCTTGCCTACTTTTAGTCTGAATTGACTATATTTTGACTATATAGTCAAACAACTTCAAAATTGAAATGCGTTGGCGTGTCTTGCCGTATTATTTATACTGTCTTCGCCACGCCGCCTGTTTC
Organism: Neisseriaceae bacterium; assembly: GCA_017934045.1. GTDB lineage: Bacteria > Pseudomonadota > Gammaproteobacteria > Burkholderiales > Neisseriaceae > RGIG9985. The sequence continues at coordinate 21,027 of JAGBKK010000032.1, forward strand.
ACTTTTGAATTTATTTGACTATATCTCTCACGGTGGCACGGAGAACACGGAGATAAGGTATTCTCCGTGTCTTTGTGAGAAATTTAAATATCTTATCTTGTATTGCATTATAGTCAATTCATACCAAAATCATGCATCGTTGGTTCGCCTTGCCTGCTTTTGGTCTGAATTGACTATAAAAATTCAGCGATTTTTATTGTTCAAAATAATTTCCTGAAAAATTTCTTATCAAAAAATTATTTTATAACTATATGTTTTATAATAAAAAATTTTAGCACACAACAATACCTTGAAATAGTTTTTCAGGCTGCCTGAACATTTTTAAACTGCCGACAAATCGCCATAATTTCTTCGCCAAAGGCGTTGATTTTTGCATCGCCCAAGCCGTAGATTTGGTGGAGTTCAAAGGCGGTGGTGGGCATATATTCCACTAATTGCGTTAAGGTTTTGTCGCTGAAAATCACAAAAGCAGGGACTTGTTGGCTTTCGGCGGTTTGTCTTCGCCACAGTCGCAGGGCATTTAAGAGTTTTTCTTGGCGTTCGGTGAAGAATTGCGTGTGGCTGGGTTTGAATTGGTGTTTTTCATACGGTATATGTAAGTGTATGTTTTGTTTGTTTTTTAATAGATCCGCCGCAGTGGGCGTTAAATGCAGTGCTAATTGATGAATGGCAATGTTCAGGTAGCCTTTGGCAATACATTGCCGAACAATCGACCGCCATTGGCGTTCGCTGTATTCGCTCCCTACGCCAAACACTGATAAGCCTTGATATTCTTGAATTTCAGGGGTGATTTTGCCACGCAAAATGTCGATAATTTGCCCCACATTTAAGCGTTGTTGGCAGCGATAAATCGCAGACAGCAATTTCTGCACGGCAACCGTTGCGTCAAACAGGGTGGGCGGTTCAATGCAGTTGTCGCAGTTGTCGCATTTGTTGTGTAGGTTATGTTTTTCGCCCAAGCAATTGAGTAAATATTGTCGGCGGCAATCGGTGGTTTCGCAAAAGGCAAGCATTTGGGCGAGTTTAATGTATTCGATATTTTTTTGTTCCACAGACGCTTGACTTTCTTCTATGCGTTGTCGCAACAGCACCCAATCGTTCAAACCATAGCACAGCCAACTGATGGCAGACTGCCCATCGCGTCCTGCTCGCCCTGATTCTTGGTAAAAGCGTTCAATGGACGGTGGCATATCCAAATGTGCCACAAAACGCACATCGGGCTTGTCTATGCCCATACCAAACGCTACGGTGGCAACCATCACAATGCCGTCTTCTAATGAAAATCGCCGCTGATTATTTTGCCGTTGTTCATTATCCATACCAGCGTGATAGGGCAGGGCATTGATTTTTTCTTCGCATAAAAAGGCGGCGATATTTTCCACTTTTTTGCGTGAATTGCAATACACAATGCCGCAAGCGTTTTTGCCTTGCGATTGAATAAATTTTAACAGTTGTTTTTTGCCGTTATTTTTTTCCACAATGCGATATTCAATATTGGCACGGTCAAAAGGGCTGATGAATATCTGTGCGTTTTGTAGGTATAAATAATGCACAATATCGTCCCGTGTACGCAGGTCTGCGGTGGCAGTGAGCGCAATGGTGGGAATATTGTGAAATCGTGTGGTTAAAACCGATAAACGGCGGTATTCGGGGCGAAAATCGTGTCCCCACTGGCTCACACAATGAGCTTCGTCTATGGCAATGAGGCTAATATTGATTTGCGTAATAAAATCTAAAAATCGCTGTGTAACCGCGCGTTCTGGGGCGATATACAACAGTTTCAGGCAGCCTTGTTGCATATCGTTGGCGATTTTTTTAACCTGTTCAGGCTGCGTACCGCTGTGCAGTGCCGCCGCATTCACACCTGCCAGCCGCAAAGCGGCAACCTGATCGTCCATTAGGGCAATCAGGGGGGAAATCACAATGCTGACACCGTCTGCCATTAACGCTGGAATTTGATAACACATTGATTTTCCAGCACCTGTGGGCATTAACGCCAAAACACTGCGTTTTTGCAACAGTGCGGTGATAATTTCCGCTTGAAAAGGGCGAAAATCTGTGTAACCAAAGGTGTCGTGTAGTAAAATGCGTGCTGACGATAAAAAATCGTTCTGTGGGTTCGTATCCATACGGGCGATATTGTAACCCTGATTAGGCAACCTGAAACCATAAAAATAAGGATATAAATATGACGAACAAATCAGCAAAACTGTGGTTGGCACTTGTGCCAGCGTTGTGGGTAGTGGGTTGTGCCACACAACAAACAGGCTCTTGGGAACAAATCGGCACCACCGAACAAGGCAGTGTGGCGTATTCTGTGGATAAAAGCAGCATTCAACGCAATGGACAAAAAGTTACCTTCAAAAGTCAAGCCAAATACCTGAAAGCAGGGCAGTTGCCCACCAACTTACCTGCACATTCTGCTGCCATTACTTCGTGGGAAATGAATTGCGATTCAGGCGTGTATCGCCCCCTGCATACGCAATTGGTGGATAGCAACGGCAAGGTTGTGTATAGCAGTGAAGTGAAACAACAAGACTTTCAGCCTGCCCCCAGCCGTGAAACCGCTATGTATCGCCAACGCCAAGTGGTGTGTAAAGGAAGATAAAAATGTTGCGTAAAATCATTATGTTATCGGTGTGCGTGGGCGGTTTTGGCGTTTTGTCGGCAGAGCCAAATGATGCCGAATTAATTTCCGCAAAATTAGCCTATCGCAATGCGATGACCACCTATACCCAACACAGCGAAAGCGTGGCAGAACTGCAAAGCAAAGTGCAAGATTTGCAAAACCGTGTTCATCAGTTACAAAGCGAATTGCAAACCGCACAAAAACAGTTAGATGAAGCCAAAGCGGCACAAGCAACGGCACAGCAAAATCTGAAAACCACAGGCGAACGCTTGGACGCGGCGTGGGGTAATCGTAAAAAATAGTAGGGTGGGTCTTCGACACACCACAACGCTTATAGGTTGGACATTTTTGCTCACCATAACGGATAACATTATTTCAGGCAGCCTGAAAAAATCAGGAAAAAATAATGCGTTGTTGTTTTTTTTCTATTTTATGCCTATTATTTTCGCAACATATTTATGCAGAACAAGTTTTTAGGCTGCCTGAACAATGTTTATTAGGCTCGTGGCAATCCGATAAAGAAAAAACGCTGGAATATAATTTGCCTGTTTGGGCGTGGTCGGCGAAATATCACAAAATAAAGCACAAACAGAGATATTACGATATATTTGGCGAAATGGTTGTAACTTATGCTGACGGTATTGCGGATATTTCTTTGAATGAGAATGGCTTGATTTCTTCCGAAATGAAAAATCCATATAAAATTGTACAAACAGGACGCAATTTTTTAGTCATTCAATTAAACGAAAAAGATGATTTAACAGGTCAAAAATACTATACTTTTTTCTTTGAAAATCCAGATAGTTATTATGTACAAATGCTTCATAGGCATTTGCTAAATGAAACAAGCACAAGTCGTGAATACTTTCGCCGCATAACACCTACACCCAAAGAGTGTGTTATGCCATAATTCTCCCTTTTCAGGCAGCCTGAAAAATAGAAAAATATTTTTGCAAGGAAAACACCATGACCTTTATTGCCATTGCCATTGCCATTGCCGCCATTGTTTTGGGCGTGTTAATTGCTTTATCGCTCACGCTTCATCACCCTGTGGTGTGGCTTGCCACTATTGTGTGGGCAGGTTTATTTTTTATTATTTTGCTGCCCAAATACCAAAATACCCAAGCGGCGTTGGAAAAAGGGCAGGAAGTGGTGGCACAAGTCAAAGAAATTCGCTACTGGGCAAGACAAATCAAAAGCGATGGTGGCGAATATGTAGATAAATATGAAATTATCGCTACTTGGACAAATCCACGCACAGGGCAAAGCGTGGAGTTTGTCAGCGATCCACTGTTAAAAGACCCCAAACCGTTTATTCAAAACAATCAAGTCAAAGTAAAAGTCAATTTAGATAACCCCAAACAATATGTGGTGGATTTATCGTTTATGCCGAAATAATCCAAAGGTGTGTAAGGTGGGCAACTTGCCTACCACGCTGAACGGATAAATTTCAGGCAGCCTGAATAGTCTTGACAAACCTTATCAATAGCAGAAATTGTCTGTCAAAATATGGTAAATTTGCACTTTTCATATTTTTTCAGGCAGCCTGAAAACGATTTATTTGAATAGGAAAAAATAATGACCAATCACAACGAAACATTATTTGCAGAAGCCAAAAAATACATTCCTGGTGGCGTGAATTCGCCTGTGCGTGCGTTTGGTAGTGTCGGTGGTGTGCCACGCTTTATTCGCAGTGCCAAAGGGGCGTGCGTGTGGGACGAAGACGACCGCTGTTATATCGACTACATTGGCTCGTGGGGACCTGCGATTGTCGGACATGCTCACCCCGAAGTGGTGAAAGCGGTTGCCAAAGTGGCAGAATCGGGCTTGTCGTTTGGCGCTCCTACCGCAGGCGAAATTGATATTGCCAAAGAAATCATTAAGTTAGTGCCAAGCGTGGAACAAGTGCGTTTGGTCAGTTCAGGCACAGAAGCCACGATGAGTGCCATTCGCTTGGCGCGTGGCTTTACAGGACGCGATTTAATCATCAAATTTGAAGGCTGTTATCACGGACATTCCGACAGCCTGTTGGTGAAAGCAGGTTCAGGTATGCTCACCTTTGGCACGCCTAATTCAGGTGGCGTGCCAGCGGATTTTACCAAACACACTTTGGTTCTGCCGTATAACGATAATTTTGCTTTGAACGAAGCCTTTCGCGAATACGGCAATAAAATCGCTTGCGTAATTGTTGAACCGTTTGCAGGCAATATGAACTTGGTGCGACCCACGGCTGATTTTATGCAGTTAATGCGTAGTCTCACCCAAGAATATGGAGCATTGCTGATTTTTGATGAAGTGATGACAGGCTTTCGCGTTGCCTTGGGTGGAGCCCAATCTATTCACAAAATCACGCCTGATTTAACCACGATGGGTAAAGTCATTGGTGGCGGTATGCCGTTGGCAGCGTTTGGCGGCAAAGCAGAAATTATGGCGAAAATTTCCCCATTAGGAAATGTCTATCAAGCAGGCACGCTTTCAGGCAACCCTGTTGCGGTTACCGCAGGCTTGAAAACTTTGGAGTTAATCCAAAAAGAAGGTTTTTACGAAGAATTAAGCCAACGCACATTCGACTTAACCCAAGGCTGGCAAGCATTAGCCGAAAGATATGGCATTCCCATGCTTACCGACTGCGTGGGCGGTATGTTTGGCATTTACTTCGGCTTGGAAAAATTGCCACAAAATTATCAAGATATGCAAAAAGTGGATCACGACTTATTCAAACGCTTTTTCCATGCGATGTTGGACGCTGGCGTATCGCTTGCTCCGTCCCCATTTGAAGCAGGTTTTGTGTCTGCCGCACACGATGAAGAATATATCCAAACCACTTTGGAAAGAACGGATAGGGTGTTGGCAGGGTTGGCAAAATAATTTTTGCTTCGCTTTGCTCGAAGAAATGGCGGTTTGATTGCTTCGCAAACCTTTTATTGATTTCGTCAAAATAAACCTTATGTTCAGGCAGCCTGAAAAACACAAGGAGTAAAACAATGAAAAAACGCATTCAGCACATTCATTTTGTGGGTATTGGTGGCACGGGTATGTGTGGCATTGCCGAAGTGTTGCACAATTTAGGCTACACCGTGTCAGGGTCGGATATGGCAGACAATGCCGCAACCGCTCATTTGGACGAAATTGGCGTTAAAATTTTTAAAGGTCATCACGCCGAAAATATCGACAACGCCCAAGTGGTGGTAACTTCCACTGCGGTGAAAAACGATAATCCCGAAGTGCTTGCCGCTTATGCAAATCACATTCCTGTGATTCCGCGTGCGATGATGTTAGCCGAGTTAATGCGTTTTCGCCAAGGCATTGCCATTGCAGGCACGCACGGCAAAACCACCACCACCAGTCTTACTGCGTCCGTGTTAGCCGCTGGCGGACTTGACCCCACTTTTGTGATTGGCGGACGCTTAAACGCCGCAGGTTCTAATGCACGACTAGGACACGGCGAATATATTGTGGCAGAAGCCGATGAGTCGGACGCGTCCTTTTTGCACCTGTCGCCACTTTTCACCGCAGTAACCAATATTGACGAAGACCATATGGACACTTACGACCATTCGGTTGAAAAACTGCACCACGCCTTTGTGGATTTAATTCACCGTATGCCGTTTTACGGCAAGGCGTTTTTGTGTATAGAAAGTCCGCATGTTCGCACCATTTTGCCGCAAATTAAAAAACCGTTTGCCACCTACGGTTTTTCCGAAAAAGCCGATATTTATGCCACCAATGTAGTGGCGTTAGGCACGCAAATGTCTTTTACCGTGCATTGTAATCATCAAAAAATTCAACCTTTTACCGTATTATTGAATTTACCAGGCGTGCATAATGTACTCAACGCCTTGGCGGCGATTGGTATTGCATTAGAATGCGGTGTGAGTGTATCAGCGATTAGCCACGGCTTAAAACATTTTCAAGGTGTGGGACGGCGATTTACCGATTGCGGTGAAATCAGGCTGCCTGAAAACGGCAATGCTTTGTTGATTGACGATTACGGTCATCACCCCACCGAAATGCAGGTCACCATTGCCGCCGCAAGAGGGGCGTATCCAGATCGCCGTTTGGTTTTGGTTTTTCAACCGCACCGCTATACGCGTACGCGTGATTTATTTGACGATTTTGTCAAAATTTTAAGCACAGTGGATTTATTGGTGTTAGCCGATGTGTATCCTGCTGGCGAAGCCCCTATTACCGCCGCCGATAGCCGTAGCCTTGCCCACGCCATTCGTGTGTTGGGCAAAACCGAACCGATTTACGCAGGAAGCGTGGAAGAAGTGCCAGCAGTGTTGATGAATATCTTAAAAGACGGTGATATTGTGCTGAATATGGGAGCAGGCAATATCAATAAATTGCCTGCGTTGTTGAAAGCGTTTCAGGCAGCCTGAAACGCAGTTTAATGAACGCTGTGAAGTTAAAAAACTACCAATCATCTAAATTAACTCACACAGGTTTTTTATTTCTTTTCAACGCCTTATTGACTTATTGTGATAAATCGTTATCATCAATAAAATGCCATAAACGCACCAAATCTGCCATATCTTTGGCGACAAAATCCACAAATGGCAGATTGTGGGCGGTTTGTCCAAACCATACGGTGGTGATGCCTAAATCTTTTGCGGGTCGCAAATTGGCAGCGGAGTCATCGACCATAATACATTGTTCAGGTAAAACAGCAAGTTGCGTTAGCACGGTTTGATAAGCTTGCATAGCAGGTTTATACAATAAACCAAAATCATCGCAACCAAAAACTTTGTCAAAATAATGAGTTATGGATAATTCTGCCAAAATAGTTTGGGCATAAAATGACGGTCCATTGGAAAAAATCACTTTTGTGCCGTCTAATTGTGCCAAATGTTGTGGCAAGCCGATTTCTGCCACCAAAGCCGCTTTGACTTCATTTTCAGGGTGCGATTGGTGTAAAAAATCCATAATATCAATATGTTGATGATGTTTTTCTAAACCTGCCAAAGTTGCTCCATATTGGTGCCAATAATGCTCACGCAAATCAGAGGCAGCAGACATACTTAAATTCAAGTGTTCTGCCAAATATTCGGTCATTTTTTGATTGATTAACTGAAAAATGCCACAATCGGCACGGTGTAAAGTGTTGTCTAAATCAAAAAGCCAAATGGGTGTTTGTTTCATTTTGTTTTCAATAGGTTTTTTTTGGGTCAGTGTTTCCGTGATGTATTGAATACAATAAACGGAAAGTTAAATCACTTTCCGTTTATTGGATAATCATTTTTCAGGCTGCCTGAAATTTATCTTTTGTGTTCGCTTAACACTTGCACCACACGCGTAATGTATTCCACAGACCAGCCTAATTTTTCTTCGGCAAAGACGCATAAATTCAAATTATCTGGTTCCGTTTCAAAAGCGGTTTTCACCAAGGCTTCCAGTTCTTTTTTGCTTAAATTACCACCAAATTTTTCCAAAGCGTTAATCATATTGTCAATATCACCGCATTCAATATACATACCGCACAGTTCAATCACCAAATCATGTGGCGGTAATTTCATACTTGCCAAGTGGTTAGATAATGATTCTGCGGCTTTATCGTAATAGCCAAATTGTTTATATGCCGAATATTCACTGAAATGATCCACCTTATCCATAGAAATGGTTTCTTCTTCTGTTAAAGATGGTTCGGCTTTGGTTTTAGCAGAGACTTTGCTGGGTTGTGCTTGTTTGGGCGGTTCAACCCGTTTAGCAGGTTCAACTTTTTTTGCTTGTGGGGCAGTTTGGGTGGTGGGTTCAACCTCTTTTGCCGCAGGTTTTTCGGCAGGCTTTTTCTCTTTGGGTGTCGGCTCGCCCTTGATAAATAAATACAAAAACGCACCGCCAGCCAAAATAGCAGCAAGAGAAACAAGTATGGTTGTTATATTCACAATAGCCCCTTTTATCGTTTAAGTTAATGGGTAAAGTCGCTATAAAACAATTAAGCAAGTGTTAAATTATATAATTAAATGGATTGTTTTGCAGAATAAAAAGCACATTTCAATCGGTTTTTCATACAAATTAGGTTGAGATAGCAACAGTTTTTTATCAAATGCCTATCCCTATATTATAATAAGCACCGATTTTAACGATTGAGACACAACAATGAAACAAATTATTCATACCAACAACGCACCAGCAGCGATTGGTGCTTATTCACAAGCAGTTAAAGTAGGCAACACGGTGTGGTTGTCAGGTCAAATTCCCTTGGTGCCTGAAACAGGTGAATTGGTGGCAGGTGATTTTGCCGCCCAAGCCACACAGGTATTCAAAAATTTACAAGCTGTTATTGAAGCAGCAGGAGGAAGCTTTGACAATGTGGTGAAAATCAACGCCTATTTAACTGATTTGGCAAATTTTGCCACATTCAACGAAGTGCAAGCGAAATTTATGCAACAACCCTTTCCAGCTCGTGCCGCTGTGGGCGTAGCATCTTTACCCAAAGGAGCATTGGTGGAAGCTGAAGCTATTTTGGTGTTGGATTAAACAATTGTTTCAGGCTGCCTGAAAACAAGGTTTATTTGCACGAAGTGCAAATCATTGATTTACGAAGTAAATCAATGGATTGCGAAGCAATCAAACCGCAGTTTCTGCGAGCCGTAAGGCGAAGCTAAAACAAGGTTTGCTTGATACGAAGTATCAAACTTTTATGAACGAAGTTCATGAAGTCTAAATATGGCTATGAGTTGGGACAAAGAAGAGTTGATGCAAGTAAAAGAATGTTCCCTAACAATACACCAAGTATCGGTAATATTTTCAATGTTATTCCAACATATTAAAACCCATATTTTAGGGATTATACTGGTATTACTGGGGATTATGATATTTTGCGGTTTATACATTATAGGTTGTCATATATCCCCTGTGAGCACTGCAACTTACTGTGTTAAGACACAATGTATTTCTATTGTTGAAATATATAAAGGGGGTGGTGTAAATGCGGTTCCATATATAAGAATTTATGAAAAGAGAATATTTTTTAGATTTCAATTAGAAATGAATAATTATATTTCTTTTTTAACTCCTTTTGGAGAAATGGATGAGACAGAAGATATACACATTTCTGAAAAATTGTTTAATAATAAGATTGTTGTCAAGGCGATTTCACCAATAAAAACAAATGGAAGTGTAGAGAATATCAAATTATAATTAGATAATTACAATTTAGATGATAGTGATATTTCCCTACACGACTTAATTTATAAGCATAAGCGCGTGAAATACAGCATTATATATTAGAAGATGACGAAGTCATCAAGCCGAAGTTTCGGCGAAGCCAAAAGCATTATGCAGGACTTCACCAAAAGAAGTACTCTTTGAATACTTAAAGTGTTGCACTTGAAAATTGAATCTGCCCTGACTGAAAAGGCAATTAACCCCATTGGATACACGCAATGACTTACGATTTTAAAATATCCACAAGACGCAATCCGTTTATAATACGCCCTTTACAACTTTTTCAGGCAGCCTGAAACAGAACACACGCTATGAGTTTATTGCAAATTTCCGAACCGGGTTTATCTGCTGTGCCGCACCAGCACCGTTTGGCGGCAGGCATTGATTTAGGCACGACCAACAGTTTAATTGCGTCCGTCATCAGTGGTGAGACACGCTGCCTGAAAGATAATCAGGGGCAAGCGTTGTTGCCGTCTGTGGTGCGTTATGCAGACGACAATCGCATTCAAACAGGTTTTGAAGCGGTGCAATTTCAAACGCTTGACCCTGCCAATACCATTTCTTCGGTCAAACGCTTGATTGGACGCACAATAGACGATTTACCCAACAACACCCCTTTACCCTATCGCTTTGTTAATCAAGAAAATATTATTGAAATTAACACACGACAAGGCGGTAAAAATCCAATTGAAGTATCCGCTGAAATTCTTAAAACACTCAAAAATCGTGCCGAAGAAGCGTTGGGTGGCGAACTCACAGGCGTGGTGATTACCGTGCCTGCGTATTTTGATGACGCACAACGCACTGCCACCAAAGACGCTGCCAAATTGGCAGGCTTAACCGTGTTGCGATTGTTGAATGAACCCACCGCCGCCGCCATTGCCTACGGTTTGGACAATCGCAGTCAAGGCGTGTTTGTGGTGTATGATTTGGGCGGTGGCACTTTTGATGTTTCCGTGTTGAAATTAGAAAAAGGCTTATTCCGTGTGTTGGCAACAGGCGGCAACACCGCTTTGGGGGGCGATGATTTTGACCATTGTATTTATTGTCATTTTTTAGAAAAAAATCAACTTTCTGCCTTAAATCCGCAGGATAGACAATTATTATTAAATTTAGCTAAAAAAGCCAAAGAAGAATTAACTTTAAATAAATCAACGGCTTTGGATTGTACTTTGTCAAACGGCAAAACCTTGCATATTACCTTGACGCAATCTGAATTTTTCGCCCTAACGCAACATTTAATCACCAAAACCATTGAACCTGTTAAACAAGCATTAAAAGACGCAGGCGTTGAACGACAACACATTGACGGCATTATTATGGTGGGCGGTGCCACCAGAATGCCACACATTCGTTCTGCCGTTGGCAACTTTTTTGGGCAAACACCGCTCACCAATATCGACCCAGACCAAACGGTGGCGATTGGTGCGGCAATACAAGCCAATATTTTGGCAGGCAATAAGGCAGACAGCGATTATCTTTTGCTGGATGTAACGCCCTTATCGTTGGGCGTAGAAACTTACGGCGGTTTGGCAGAAAAAATCATTCCCCGCAACAGCACCATTCCCACTGCTTTCGCCCAAGATTTCACCACATTCAAAGACGGACAAACCGCAATGAAAATTCACATTGTGCAAGGCGAACGAGATTTGGTTGCCGATTGCCGTTCTTTGGCAGAATTTACGCTCAAAGGCATACCGCCAATGGCGGCAGGTGCGGCACGCATTCGAGTTACATTCCAAATTGACGCAGACGGCTTGCTGTCGGTTTCCGCCCAAGAACAAAGCACAGGCGTTGCGGCACAAATTGAAGTCAAACCGTCTTATGGTTTAAACGACAGCGAAATCACGCAAATGCTTAAAGACGCTATGACCAACGCCCAAGACGACTTAAATCAACGCCGTTTGCAAGAAGCACGCGTCGAAGCCGAAAGCCTGATTGAAGCCGTTAGTGCCGCATTAACCAGCGACAGCGATTTACTCAATGACGAAGAATTAAGCGTTCTAAACACCGCAATGCAACAACTTTCAGGCAGCCTGAAAAACAATAATGTCGAAGAAATACGCCATAATATCAATCAATTAAACCAACAATCCGACCCATTGGCGATGCGGCGAATGAACCGCAATATCCAAAGAGCATTGTCAGGCAAAGCAATTGGTGATTTGTAAATCAAATATTCAGGTTGCCTGAAACGCCATACAAAACCCCACTATCATTGCGAGCCTTGTGAATACAAGGCGTACGCAATCTCCTTGCTATGGAAACAAACTTGTTCCCAAAAAGCAACGCTAAAAGCCTTTCAGGCTGCCTGAAAAATCATCGACTTATCTTTAAAATAGCCCTTGAAAATGTAAGTGATTGTCGCCATATATGACTTATCTTTTTAATTAAACGAAAGGTTTGTAATTATGATTACAACAGGATTTGTTTCACAAAACCAACCCCAACGGCACAAAGTGTTTGTCAGTTATCATCATGCTAACGACCAACAGTGGCGAGATAAATTTGAAAACCTGTTTGCATATCACCACGATATTATGGTGTCAAAATCAGTGCAGATAGGTGATATACCTGAAAATACGCCCACAGACAGAATTAGACAAATTATTCGTAATAACTATTTGCGAGACAGCACCGTAACCGTTGTTCTGATTGGTACTGAAACTTGGAAACGCAAACATGTGGATTGGGAAATTGGTTCAAGTATTCGTCATACTCAATATAATTCACGCTCTGGATTATTGGGGATATTACTACCTTCTTATCCTTTTCCTAATGGTGATAGAACAAAATACGATCCACACACTATTCCCCCAAGACTATACGATAATATTCAGCGTGGTTTTGCTAAAATTTACAAATGGAGTGAAGATCCATTTACTGTTCAACAATGGATACACGAAGCATTTTTACGGCGTAATCAAGTTAATCCTGATAACTCTTATCCGAGTTTTGCACATAATCGTTAAGGTGATAGGTGGTATTGATGAACTGGAAACAATGGTTAGAAAAATGGGGTATGACTTCTCTAAAAATCAATGCCCCATATTTGGAAATGGAATTTAAACCGCAAGATAACGACCGTAATGCGGCTTGGGAGTTGTATGTTGAAATGCTAACACGCATTACCACACAACCGCTTAAAGATGAACACGGAGATGAACAAACTGCGTTAAATAGCATTCATTCATTGTTTTATACGACGAGAACAATTTTAAAAAAGTATCCCCCTAATCCAAACATATTGCAAATATCGCAAAAAACATTTGGAAAAAATTTATTTCCTAACAATAGGGAAATAAAAAATAACAAACAAACAGATTGCACTGAATTTAGCAAAATTGCCATTGTAGTACTTAATCAAGTGATTCGTCCATTTACCGCAAAGTGGCATAAATTAAGTTTAGAAAATTGTTTTTCTAATCCTGAACAATGTCAAGTTTTTCGTAAAGAATTGGCTGATTTGCAAATTGAATTACGCAAATATACCAAAATGTTAGCAGATATGGCAGGCGTGGAAGATTTAACTGATTTGGAAAACAATGATTAACTTTCAGGCTGCCTGAAAGGTTTTTTGCATTGCCGTTATATTTGATAGGCTACCCTAAAATTATTTTTAACTTCGCTTCGCTTGTTAAAAATAATTTTAGGAGATTGCTTCGCCTGACTTTGGTCAGGCTCGCAATGACGAAATGGGCTGCCTGAAATTGCTCATTGCTAATTTCTCATTACTCATTATTTTGCTAAAATCTCCCCTTTTACGCCAAACCCAAACACACTATGAGCAAAGCATACGATGAATCCAGTGTAACCGTACTCAAAGGCTTGGAGCCTGTGAAAGAACGCCCTGGTATGTACACGCGTACGGAAAATCCCACGCATATTATTCAGGAAGTGATTGATAACGCCGCTGATGAAGCCTTGGGCGGTTTTGCGAGTGAAATTTGTGTGGAAATCTGCCCTGACGGCGGTATTGAAGTTTCCGACAATGGACGCGGCATTCCTACGGGGCTTCACCCTGTCGAGCAAATCAGCGTAGTGGAGTTGGTTTTTACGCAACTGCACGCAGGCGGTAAATTCAACAAAAAAGACGGCGGTGCGTATGCGTTTTCAGGCGGTTTGCATGGCGTGGGCGTGTCGGTTACCAACGCTTTATCCAAACGCTTGCAGGTTGCCGTTAAACGAGACGGCAAAATTTCTACCATTGCCTTTGAAAATGGCTTTGTCGCCGAGCCTTTGCAGGAAATCGGCACATGCAACCTGAAAGACACAGGCACCACCGTTAAAGTGTGGGCAGATGGCAAATATTTTGATAGTCCGAATGTGTCGCTACCTGAATTAGAACGCATTTTGCGTGCCAAAGCGGTGTTGTTATCAGGCGTAAAAGTGATATTAAAACAACACATTAACGGCGAAATCACGCAAAAAGAATGGCATTATCCTGACGGTCTTTCAGGCTACCTGAACGATTTAATTGGTGAGAATATCCCTGCCGTGCCAACGCTCACCGTTGAACGCTATTTTGATGAAGATGTTGATGATTTTGCACAAGGCGAAGGGGCGGCGGCGGCGTTGTCGTGGATTGAAGAAGGTGTGGCGAGTGGCGAAAGTTATGTGAATTTAATTCCCACGCCGTCAGGGGGGACGCACGAATCAGGCTTAAAACAAGCGGTTTTTACGGCAGTGTCGCGTTTTATTCAGCACCATAATTTATTGCCGCGTGGCGTGAAATTGCAAAGCGAAGATGTGTTTGCCAAAGTGGCGTTTGTGTTATCTGCTCGAATGTTAGACCCACAGTTTCAAGGACAGACCAAAGAAAAACTCACCAATCGAGACGCACTGAAATTAGTCAGCACGGCTTTGGCGGATACGATTGAGTTAAAACTCAATCACAATGTGGAAGCAGGCAAAAAAATTGCCGAAATTTCCATTCGTCAAGCCCAAGCACGCATGCGGAGTGTGAAAAAAATCGAGAAGAAAAAAGGTTCAGGCGTGGCGGTTCTGCCCGGCAAACTCACCGATTGTGAGAGCGAAGATATTCGTGAAAATGAACTTTTTTTGGTCGAAGGCGATTCGGCAGGCGGTTCGGCAAAATTAGCACGCGACAAAGCCACACAAGCGATTTTGCCTTTGCGTGGCAAGGTGTTAAATTCGTTTGAAGTGCATCGTGATCAACTGTTTGGCAATCAAGAAATTCACGATATATCGGTGGCGATTGGCGTTGATCCGCACGGCATTGATGACGCAGTCGATTTATCAGGCTTGCGATACGGCAAAATCGCCATTTTGTCGGATGCCGATGTCGATGGCTCGCACATTCAAGTGCTTTTACTCACCTTGTTTTACACGCATTTTCCTAAACTGATTGAACACGGACACATTTATGTCGCTCAACCGCCCTTGTATCGCATTGATGTGGCAGCACAGGGCAAGTCCAAACCGCCACGCAAGTTTTACGCTTTGGACGAAGGCGAATTGTCCGCCGTTTTAGAACGCTTGCGTAAAGAACAAGTTAAAGAAAGTGCGTATTCTGTGAGCCGTTTCAAAGGCTTGGGCGAAATGAACCCCGACCAACTCAAAGACACCACCATGCACCCCGATACACGGCGTTTGCTAAAAGTCGCCCCCATTATGGACAAGCAAGCAATGAACGCCATTTTCACCAAACTAATGGGCAAAGGCGAAGCGGCGGCTCGCCGACAATGGATGGAAGAAGAAGGCGATAAAGTGGTGGCAGATATTTAAGTTTCAGGCAGCCTGAAAATTTATGTCTATTAAATCGTTCTATGAAACCCCTGCAAAACTGGCATCTGTGGCACATTTCTTCGTTATGCGTTGCTCGAAAACATAGCCTAACTAATTGTTATGTCTTCGTTTTCTGTGCTACTATAACTTTGAAATCTACCACATCTACCAGTTTTGCAGGGGTTCTCTATACAAAAATATTGCAATGCAGTATAATTTAGAAAGATTTAATAAATCTTTGAAACCTTTGTAAAATATTTTTGCATGGTATTAGGTTTCTTGTTGCTTATGGCTGTGGCACTGTTTTTGTGATTTTTTGCAAAAATATGTTGTGATTTCAGTTGGTTGTGTTTGTTTTTAACAAACCGTCATCATTGTACAGGGGATTGCTTATGCAAACATTTACCTCGTTCTTGGACGCAATCAGTAGTTTTATTTGGGGGCCGCCCTTATTGCTGTTATTGGTTGGCACAGGACTTTATTTAACGCTTGTCTTGGGTTTCTTACAATTTCGTTATTTAGGATTTGCTCTAAAACAAGCATTTATGTCGCACGAAAAATACACTCGCCGTTATCGTTACAAAGGCGATATATCGCACTTTGGTGCGTTGATGACGGCATTGTCTGCCACCATTGGTACAGGGAATATTGCAGGGGTGGCAACCGCTATGGTTTCTGGTGGTCCAGGTGCCGTGTTTTGGATGTGGGCAACGGCACTGGTGGGCATGGCAACCAAGTACGCCGAGGGCTTGTTGGCAGTGAAATATCGCATTACCAATAGCAAAGGCGAAATGTCTGGTGGTCCAATGTATTACATTGAACGCGGTTTAGGTGCAAAATTCAAATGGCTTGCGGTGATTTTTGCTACCTTTGCGGTTTTAGCCAGTTTTGGTATTGGCAGTTCCGTGCAAGCCAATGCCGTGGCACAAACACTGAATGCCGCCGTGGGTATTCCACCGTGGGTAGTTGGCGTGGTGCTGACTTTCTTTACCGCCATTGTGGTGTTGGGTGGCATTAAATCTATTGCAGAAACCACCACTTATATCGTTCCATTTATGGCAGTGGTTTATGTTTTAGGCGGTTTGGTGATTATTGTGATGAATATCAACTTGGTTGGTGATGCCTTTGCGTTAATCATCAGTGAAGCCTTTACCGCAAAATCTGTGGGCGGTGCGGTATTAGGTACAGCCGTGCGTTACGGCGTGGCACGCGGTTTGTTCTCCAATGAAGCAGGTATGGGCTCTGCCCCAATCGCTGCCGCCGCCGCCAAAACCGATCACCCTGCACGCCAAGCATTTGTATCAATGACAGGCACATTTTTAGATACCATTGTGGTGTGTTCGATTACAGGCTTGGTATTAGCCATTGGTTATATTAAAGCAGACGGAACATTCGGTAACGAAACAGGAGCGGCATTAACTGCGTTATATTTCAATAACTTAATGCCGTTAATTGGTAAATGGATTGTTTCTTTTGGTATGGTGTTTTTTGCGTATTCCACCATTTTAGGTTGGTGTTATTACGGCGAAAAATGTGCCGCTTACTTGTTTGGCGATAAGTTTGTGATTGTTTATCGTCTCATTTACACCGCCACCGTTATGTTAGGTACTGTGTTGGCTTTGGATATTGTGTGGATTTTTGCCGACATATTCAACGGCTTAATGGCACTGCCCAACTTAATCGCCTTATTGTTATTATCCAAAGTGGTGATGACAGAAACCAAAGATTTCTTTGCACGACGAGAATCTGGTGAATTGTATTAAGCATAACAAGGTGGGTTTTTGCCCACCTTTTTATTTTCAGGCAGCCTGAAAGGAAAAACAACGATGAACAGACGACAATTTTTACAAACTTCATTCGCAGTGAGTGTATTGGGTACAAGCATTTCATCAATTCAGTCAGCCCCTATCAAAAAGGAAAACACTATGAAAACACTCAATGACGGCGTACTCATTCCCTTGCTTGGCTACGGCACTTGGGATATTCGTGGCAAGGACGGACAAGCGGTAATTGAAAATGCTTTACAAGTGGGTTTTCGCCATATCGACACTGCATCTTATTATCGCAATGAAGATATTGTGGGCAATGCGGTTAAAAACAGCGGTATCAAACGCAGTGATATTTTTATCACCACCAAACTGATGTGGGGTATGAATGCCGATTATAAAAGCACCATTCACGAATTTTCAGGCAGCCTGAAAAAATTACAATTAGATTATGTGGATTTATATCTAATTCACGCACCATACGGCAATATTCCAGAAATTTGGCGTGCAATGATAGAACTCAAAAAAGCAGGAAAAATCCGTTCGATTGGCGTGAGTAATTTTAATATTGACCAAGTAAAAATGCTGTGTCAAACAGAAGTTAAACCGTCATTAAATCAAATTGAACTTAATCCATTTAATCAAAAGAAAAAAATGCAATCAGAATTGCAAAAATTAGGCGTAGCGGTGGAAAGTTATTCGCCTTTTGGACAAGGTAATAAAAAAATATTAAATAACGAAACATTAATCAAAATCGGCAAAAAATACCATAAAACCGCTGCCCAAGTAATTCTGCGTTGGCAGGTTCAAAAAAAGATTATCACCATTCCAAAAACAGCAACACCATCAAGAATTGTGGAAAATTTTAATATTTTTGATTTTTCTTTAAGTGATAGCGATATTCAAGAAATTGAACAATTAGGGTAATTTAATTTAGAGCATCTGAAAATTTATGAAGAAATTACCGAACAGATGAGTAACAGCGAAATAAATACCGACAAAGGCGATATGGGGTTAGCGAATTTTAAGGGGTAAATTTAAATGTACAATCCGCTTTCAAGTTTAATGGAATTTGACACGAAACTTTTAAAAGCAACTATTGATGATTTAAGGCGAGATTTTAAGCTTTGCGTATCCGAAAGCGAAGATATAGGCGATGAAACACACTGCTACGGCAACTTTGCAGAAGTCGTAGGCTTTATGTACTGGCATATGTTAGCACCTTATGGTGCAGCGATTTACCATGGCGTTAGCGAAAAATATAATGACGATATTTTTAGCACTGAAAACATACAAAAATATGATCTAACGGAAGCTTTGGCGGTTTTTGGCAAAGTGCTTTATACCGAGCGGTATCACGGAAATTTGACATATAGATTGTGCGAAGATGGCACTATGGCTGAACTTTTAGATCAGCTTTACAAAGAACTTGTAAAATTTCAAAGCAAACCGATAAATAAAATCAAAAAAGTAATAGCCGATTTTGAGTGGTTTTTAAGAAAAAAGTGGGGTCATTGGAAGTATAGGATTAAAAAATATTTAAGGAAAAATAATGCGTAGAAAAGATAGGGCTTTATGCAAAGGAGAAGCTTACAAAATCATTGATGATTGCGAATATTGTTCAACATTAACAAATTTTGTTAAATTATTTCTAAATATGTTTGATTATCATATAGATAAAGTAAAAATAAGATAATCTTTCAGGCAGCCTGAAAATAATTCACCCATGCCATCACCCACATAACACCCAAAATCAGCAATGCCATTGTTTGAGCGGCGGAGCCTGCGTCTTTGGCGATTTTCGATAGGGGGTGAATGTCAGTCGAAACCCTATCCACAATCGCTTCAATCGCGGTGTTGAATAATTCAACGACCAGTGTTTGCATGGTGGCAAACAGCAAAATCATTTTCATCAGCATACTAAACGGACAAAAAGCAATGATTGGCAAAGAAATCACATTAAGCAGAAGCAACTGCCGAAACGCCGCCTCATTTTTAAAGGCAGCCTGAAAGCCGTCCGCAGAATAGCCACATGCGTTGATAATGCGGCGAATGCCGTTTTTGCCTTTCATATCATTGTGTTCTATCATATTTTCACTTTCTATGCGTCTGCGTTTTCAGGCAGCCCCACCTGTCTTGCGGACGGTTTAAAACGCACCGACTGCGGATAAGGGAAAAAGTCATCAACAATGCCGTTTAAAATGCGTTCCTTTTTTTCTTGCCAAAATTCAGGGGTGAGCAATTCCCTGTGGTGTTCCAAAAATACTTTGCGAACATCGGGTTCGCCCAAAAGAAAAGTGCCAAATTCTTCTGGAAAAACATCACCTTTTTCCACAGGATACCAAATCTCATCCGACATTTCGTATTCAGGATTAGGAGCTTCTGGAATTTGACGGAAATTGCAATCGGTCATATATTCAATTTCGTCATAATCGTAAAATATGACGCGACCAAATCGCGTTACGCCAAAATTTTTATATAACATATCGCCTGGAAAAATATTTGCTGTGGCTAATTCTTTTAAGGCATTGCCATAATCAATCACCGCTTCGGCTTTTTCTTTTATCGTGGCTTTTTGCATATAAATATTCAAGGGTTTTAATCGCCGTTCAATATAGCAATGCTTAATCACAATCACATCATCTTTTTCTTCTAAATTAGACGGCGACAAAGTACGCAATTCTTCCAACATTTCTTCCGAACAACGATCTTTGGGTAATACCACATTGGAATATTCAAGCGTATCTGCCATTCTGCCTACTCGGTCATGCCGTTTAACCAACAGATATTTTTGTCTCACATATTCTTTATCAAAATCTTTATTGTGTCCAAAAGTATCTTTAATGATTTTAAATACAAAAGGAAAAGACGGTAAAGTGAATACACTCATTACCAAACCTTTCACCCCTGGTGCTAATATAAATTGATCTTCGGAGTAACGCAGGTGTTGTAAAAACTCTCGCCAAAAGATATTTTTACTTTGCTTTTGTAATCCCAACATTGTATAAAGGTCTGATTTATCACGCATTGGCAACATTTGCTGTAAAAAACGCACATAAGCAGACGGCACATCCATTTCCACCAAAAAGTAAGCACGAGCAAATGAAAACAATACGCCAATTTGTCGTGCTTCAAACAATGCCGCATCCACTACTAATTTACCTTGACGATTATGTACAATCGATAAAGCAAAGGGGTTTTTATCGTGTCCATTGATAATTTGCCCAAATATATAAGCGGCTTTATTGCGATAAAAAGCCGAATGCAAAACTTGCACATGCATATTCATTTCATTTAATGGCCATTTATCGGCAAAATGTTTTTTCGCAGCACGCAAAATATTGGCAATATCTCTAATTTTATGAGCAAAAGGAATTCGCCAATGAAAATGGTCTAAAACATTTTTCAGGCAGCCTCTTAATCCATCTTTTTCTGGATAAAAAGTACGAAAAGTCCCTGTTTCCGATTCAATATATTCAGTTGATAAAGCAGGTTTTACAAAAATAAAACGGTTGTTGTAATATTCTTTATCCAAAATTTTGGTAGAAACCGAATTAAAAAAAGTTTCAGCCAATTCAGGTTGCTTGTGATTAACCAATAAAGAAATATAAACAATTTTTGCGTGTTCCCACACTTCTTCGGTTAAAACATTGGCTGCAAATTCACGCCGCAACACTTGCACGGCTTCTGAAACGCGGTCGTCATACATACGAATGCGGTCGGACACCAAGCGTTGAATGCCGTGCCAATCACCTACTTCAAACAAGCCTTTGGTTTGGCTTGACACCGAACGAAACATAGTGTAATGGCGATTAAAACCAGCCAAAATAGTGTCGGCAACGGCTACGCCATATTGCTGTGTGAGTTTAGAAGTCATTTTCATCATTGTTGTCCGTTCGTGTGATCCGTTAAAAAGGGGTATTTTAAACCTTTCAGGCAGCCTGAAAACTACAATTTTGCACTTAAATCCAAGTTTCTGAAACCCACCCAATCAGGGTCGATATTTTTGCCAAAGGCGATACATTTGAACAATTCGCCCATTTCGTGTGGATTAAGGAGTTTCTGCACGGCGGCAACGGTTTTGATATAGGTTTCGCTTGCAGTATCGCCCAAGTCTGCTAAAAAGTCGGTGATACCGCACGATAATAAAAACGCTGCCTGCGTGGTATAGCCAATAAAATCAATGTCTTGTGAAGTTGCTGCATCGGCAATCGCACTAAAATCAATATGAGCGGTTAAATCCATTTGTCCTGTTAAAACAAAGGGATTACCCACCGTGTGATGACGATAATGCCCAATCAGCGTTCCCATGGTGCGTTGTGGGTGATAATATTCCTTGCGGTCAAAACCGTAGTCAATCCACAACATTCCGCCATAGTTCAGGCGTTCGGCAAGCGTTCGCACAAAGGCTTCGGCTTGCAAATTGATTTCCGTGCGATAGGGCGTAGGGCTTTCAGGCAGCCTGAACGCCGCTTGTTCTAATAAAAAACCTGTGGCTTTTTCGCTTGCCCAATCAAAGCCTTGCGGCGTATTGGTAACGCCCATTCGATAAATGCCGTCTTTCCGCTTTTCCACCACTTCACAGGGCATTGCGTCTAACACTTCATTGCCGAATACAAAACCGTCAAATGTTTCAGGCAGTCTATCTAAATGTTTGATTTTATGGGCATATTGCGGTATTTTTTGTTGAATATAATCTCGCTGGCGTTGTTGTAAATCGGCGGATAATTCAATAATGTAATAATTTTGCCAAGTGTTTTCAGGCAGCGTTTGAATAATATCCACCGCCAATTTGCCTGTGCCTGCCCCAAATTCATAAATATTGCCAGCGGTTTGTGGCAGAATTTGTTGGATTTGTTGCGATAAACATTTACCAAATAAATCAGTCAGTTGCGGTGCGGTAGCAAAATCGCCATAACGACCAATTTTTTCATTACGACCGCTATAATAGCCATATTTAGGTGCATATAACGCCCAATTCATATAATCCACAAACGGCAAAAAACCATTGTTTTGCTTGATTTTGTCAGTAATTTCCGCACACAACGCCGCACAATCGTCTGCTGCTTGTTCATTTAATGGGGGTAGGGTGTTCATTTTTGGCAGTATCGTAAAATAAATATCACAATCATACCGTAAATTTTGATTGTTAAGATTTATTAAGATTGCGTTAATCTGCAAAATGTTTAATAACGCCTGTATTAAATACTTTTTAAGTTTGATGGATTGATTTCAATTTAATACATAAAGCAAGGACAATGCTTATTCACGCGTGCTTTTTCAAAAGCACGCTTTTTTTATGAATATAGTCAAACAACTTCAAAATTGAAATGCGTTGGCGTGTCTTGCCGTATTATTTATACTGTCGTAGCCAGAGCCGCCTGTTTCACTTTTGAATTTATTTGACTATAAAAACAAAAAACGCCGTCATAAAACGGCGTTTATCATCAACCAAAACAAATACTTACTGCGGATAGAAACCGCTTTCTTTGCCTTTTAAGTCAATCACCAAGTTTTTGATTTGGCTGTAATGTTCCAAAATCATTTTATGGGTTTCACGACCGATACCGCTGGCTTTGTAGCCGCCGAATGGGCAACCTGCGGGGATTTGGTTGTAGGTGTTAATCCACACCCTGCCTGTTTCCATTAGTCGAGACACTCGCAAGGCTCGCGTGATGTCGTTGGTGAAAACGCCGCCGCCCAAGCCGTATTCGCTGTCATTGACCATTTTAATCAACTCGGCTTCGTCTTTGAATTTAATCACCGCACCCACAGGGCCGAAGATTTCTTCTTGGGCAACCGTGCAGGAATTGCTGGAAACTTCCAACAAAGTCGGTTCAACGAATGCGTCTCCCGCTTTGGCTCGTTTGCCACCTACCAGCACTTTGGCTCCTTCTTTTTTGCCGATTTCGACATAGTTCAAAATCTTGTCGGCTTGTTTTTTGTTGATTTGCGAACCCATTTGTGTCTCGGGATTCATCGGGTCGCCGACTTTGATTTTCTTGAATTTAGCGACAATCGCTTTGATGAATTTGTCGTAAATGCCTTCCTGTACAAAAATACGGCTACCTGCACAGCACACTTGTCCTTGATTAAACAAAATGCCCAACTGCACGCCGTCAATCGCTTTATCAAAGTCGGCATCATCAAAGATGATATTGGCACTCTTGCCGCCTAATTCGAGTGTGGCAGGAATGATTTTTTCTGCCGCAGCCAGTGCAATCGAACGACCGATTTCGGTTGAACCAGTGAAAGCCAATTTATCCAAACCCTTATGCGTACGCACAAATTCGCCTGTGGTCGATCCTTTGCCTGTAACCACATTGACAATGCCTTTGGGCAGTACTTTTTGGATTAACTTCATCAATTCCAAAACGCTCAAAGAAGTTTCGGAAGACGGTTTGAACACCGAAGTATCGCCTGCGGCAATCACAGGAGCGAGTTTCCACGCTGCCATTAAGAAAGGGAAGTTCCACGGCACAATCTGCCCCACCACACCAATCGGCTCACGCAGGACAATCGACATAAAATCGCCGCCTAATGGGTCGTGCAGAATATTGGCTGTGCCTTCTTCGCCCTGAATCACGCCTGCAAAATAGCGGAAATGTTCCACCGCAAAAGGAATATCCACATTCATCGTTTCGCGAATGGGTTTGCCATTGTCCATGGTTTCCACTTGGGCAAGCCATTTTTTGTTCTGCTCGATAATATCGGCAATATCCAACAGCAATTTGGCTCGCTCTGCCACAGTGGAAAAACGAAATTTTTCAAACGCACGGCGTGCCGCTTTCACCGCTTTATCGACATCTTTTTTGCTTGCTTCTGCAATACTGGCTAATTTTGCACCAGTGGCAGGGTTGAACACATCAATGGTGGCTTTGTTTTCAGCTTCAACAAACTCGCCATTGATAAAGAGTTGATACACTTTATCGAGTTTGGGCATTTTCAATCTCCAATCAGTTGAACAAACATTTTTGATTGTATGCCTTTGGCAAATAGAAAATTGTGCCTTTTATCAAAAAATGAAAGGATTGTTTGCTTTCAGGCAGCCTGAAACAGCGGTAGGCAGTAGCCAAAAGCCTATCTTTATCGTATAAGCGTGTTAAAATGGGTTTTTTTATCAGAAAAATACATAAAATGAATAATCTTAACGGCGTTTTTCAAACATTAGACAATTTAATTTTAGGCAAAGAAGAAGCGGTGCGGCTTGCCGTGGTGTGCATTTTGGCAGACGGACATTTACTGTTGGAAGACATACCAGGTGTTGGCAAAACTACGCTGGCACAAGGCTTGGCGGCGGTGTTGGGCTTAAATTACGGACGCGTACAATTTACCAATGATATGCTGCCTGCGGATTTACTCGGCACGAATATTTTTCGACCGAATGTTGGGCAGTTTGAGTTTCAGGCAGGGCCTGTGTTTCATCATTTTTTGTTGGCGGACGAAATTAACCGTGCGTCCCCCAAAGTGCAGTCGGCACTTTTGGAAGCGATGGAAGAACGCCAAGTATCGATTGACGGCAAAACCTACGCCTTGCCCAAGCCGTTTGTGGTGGTGGCAACGCAAAATCCGTCTGAACAAATTGGCACTTTTCCACTGCCTGAATCGCAGTTAGACCGTTTTTTAATGCGTATTTCAATGGGTTATCCTGCGGAACAATCGGAAAAATATTTGTTCAAACACGGATCAAGGCGTGAGAATGTCAAACGCATTCAGGCTGCCTTAAATCCTGAATTGCTGTTGCAAATGCAAAAAACGGTCAATGAAATGCCTGTGTCGGACGCTTTGGTGGATTATGTTTATCGTTTGGTCAATGCCACACGCGTGGAAGGCGTGTTTGTGCAAGGATTAAGTCCTCGTGCTGGTTTGGCGTTAATCAAAGCTGCCAAAGCGAACGCCTTTGTAGAAAATCGTCAAATAGTGTTGCCAGAAGATATTCAAGCGGTATTCTTGTCCGTGGCAGGACACCGCTTAAAAACTTTGCAAAGAGGCAATGATAGCCAAACGGCATTGACAGAAATTTTACGCAGTGTGGCAGTGGCTTAATCAATGAGTAATGGGTTTTATGTCAAGCCTTATCAGGCTTGACTATTTTGTTTAAGATAACGCTTCGATAAATCTTTCAGGCAGCCTGAAAACACTATCGAAGCGTTATCTCAACATATATCCGTTTTGCCGCACGGCAAAACATAAAAACCATTGCTCATTGTTACCACGCTCCGCTTTTCTTTTTATTCAAATAATGGTTAATCAATTCTGCTGTCAGTTGATTGGGGTAGGTGGCAATGCAAGGAATTTGGGCAGCGTTCAGTTGTTTAATGGCGGTGATTTCATCGTCCAAACGGCATTTCGCACCGATATAAGTATGGGCTTGGTCGGTGTTTTCGATGGGCGTTTGCACAATGTCTTGCACGGCATGCGTGCGTAAGCCTACGGTGAGTATGGGAAAGTGTTTTTGCAAGCGTTTGAGTAATACAATGTTTTCTTGGGCGTTGTCGTTATCTAATGTGGTGATGATGATAATCCACGCACGGCGTTTTTGTTGATAAAGCAGGCGTTCAACGGCGGTTTCTAAATCGAATACTTGCCGCGTAGGTTCAAGGTCATAAATGTGGTTAATCAGTTGCGACACTTGGGTAACGCCTTTGGCTGGCGGTATAAAGCGTTCGTTGTCGGCG
Organism: Neisseriaceae bacterium; assembly: GCA_017934045.1. Lineage (GTDB taxonomy): Bacteria > Pseudomonadota > Gammaproteobacteria > Burkholderiales > Neisseriaceae > RGIG9985. Next base: position 47,018 of record JAGBKK010000032.1, read on the forward strand.
TTGCAAGTCATTAAACCGACTGCGTCTCCGTGATGTGTGGCGGTGTAAGATAACAAGAGTAGGGCGGTCAAAGCGTGGTCGAGTATGCTTTTGCCGTCTGTTAAAGGTTGCATTTCATACGAACAATCCAATAAAAACACGATTTGACGGTCTTTTTCGTCCTGAAATTGTCGCACAATGGGGCGTGCGTTGCGTGCGGTGGCTTTCCAGTCGATATAACGAATATTGTCGCCGTCTAAAAAATCACGCAGTTGAAAAAAGTCTTGCCCTTCGCCGCGTTTGATATTTTTTTTCACGCCCACCATTTGTAGCCAACGGCGAAAACTCATTAAATCCGCACCGTAAATATCGGCAAAATCAGGCAATACTTTAATTGGCGTGTCATCGTTTTCAGGCTGCCTGAAAATCATTTGCCACAAACCCAAACGACTGGGCAAGGCGTAATCTGTGCCGCCAAAATGGGTTTCGCCTCGTTGAGTAGGAATGGCGGTGTAGGTAATTTCTACGCCGTAATGCGACATTGGCAATAATTCGGTGGTGATTTCAGGGGTGTCGGTTGTCCAATCAGGCGGCAGACAGTCGCCCACAGTAATGGGAATGGGCTTGTTTTGTTTAGGATTAGTCGAAGTGATACGCAGTTTAACCTGTGTTTCTCGCCCTAAAATAATGTTGGCAGGCAGAATGCGTTGAATTTTAACGCTATTTTGTTTGCGTGATAGCCAATAATCTGCCAATGCACCCCAAACCACAATCACCAACAACAGCCATATGGCTTGTTGTATGGTGGTAATGGGTTGTTTTTCCACCATTTGCCAAACGCTTGCAAGGGTTGCAATCACAAACAAAAAGGCAATCAGCAAAATTAAGGGCAAACGAGGTTTCATTGGCGTGGAGCTTCGGTTTGGTTGATGATTTCTTTCAAAATTTCGTCTATGGTTTGTCCTGCCATTTCGGCTTCAATCGATAAACGCACACGATGACGCAAAGTTGGCAAACACACGGCTTTAATGTTATCAGGCGTGGCAAACGGATTGCCGTGAAGCAAAGCGTGGGCTTTTGCCCCATTCACCAAGGCAATACCTGCACGCGGCCCTGCACCGACTGATAAGCCGTAAGAATTTCTGGTTGCACGCACCAGTCGCACGGCGTAATCAATAATATTGTGGTCGGCAGTGATTTGATTGGCACAGGCTTGCACTTGGCTGATTTGTTGCGGCGAAAAGAGTGTCTCTTCGCTCACATTGTTGAGTAAATCGTTGTTGTGTGCGGTGCTGACGGCTTCCACCAAACGCACTTCATCATTTTGTTGTGGATAATCCACCAACACTTTGAACATAAAACGGTCTAATTGGGCTTCGGGCAGGGGGTAAGTGCCTTCTTGTTCAATCGGATTTTGCGTTGCCAACACCATAAACGGCAATGGTACAGAATGCGTTTTGCCGTCCAACGATACCGCATTTTCCTGCATAACCTGCAACAGTGCGGCTTGCGTTTTGGCAGGTGCGCGGTTAATTTCGTCTGCCAACAATAAATTGGCAAAAATCGGACCTTGTCGCAACACAAACACTTGCTCTTTGCCATTAAACCAGTAACTGCCTGTAATATCAGACGGCATTAAGTCAGGTGTGAATTGAATGCGGTTAAATGTACCGCCAAAACTTTTCGCTAATGCTCGCACCAGAAGCGTTTTGCCTGTGCCAGGCACGCCTTCCAACAGAATATGACCGCCTGCAATTAAGGCAACCATCGTTTGGTCGATGACGGACGATTGCCCCACAATGACGCTATTCAAATGCCCACGAATGTGTTGCAACATTTGTGTTGCTTGACCAAAGGCTGCCTGAAAGTTGTTGTCGTTCATTTTTGTTTTTTCCTTAATTGTTGATGACTGCGGACAAAACGCAATACATCGTTTGCACGCAAGTTTTGTGGTATGGGGTGAAGCCACAGTTCAATATCGTCTGCGGCAACATTCAATCGTTTCGCTAATAAAACCGCTGTTTGTCGTGTGGCAGGCATTTTGCCGAATTGGCGTTGCCATTGATTGTGCAATTCTTGTTGCCATTCGCAAAGCAGGGCATATTCTTCCTTGTTGTGGGCAATCAATCTGCCTTGTGCGGTAAAATGGGCAGAAATCGGTCGGCTGTTTTTTTCGTCTAATTGTCTTTTTCCCCCTAACCGTTTGATTTGTTGCCAAATAGCCAAAATCATCAGCAACACAAACAGCGTCATCGGCAAGGGATATTTTTTCAATAATTGCAACCAAAACGGCAACTGTTTATCGATATTATTTTTACTGCCCCCTTTGGGCGACATCATATAAATATTTGATTTACCCTGTGTTAAATAAGCGGCAAAATAAGCATTATCAAAACGATTTAAATGAATATGTTGTGTGGCAGTCGGTTCTTTTGGGTGATCCCATATTTCATAAGTACCTGTTACCGTAATTGTACCTTTACCTTTTTTAACGCGTACAATAGTTGCAATATCATTAGGATATTTTGCCACTGAAATAATATTAGGCGTTTTGCTAATATCAAAACCCCATAAGTTTTTTTCATCTATTTTTTGAATATCTGTTTCTAAAATAAATATCGATTGATTATTTTCAGGCAGCACCATCATTGATAAATTATTGGCACAATTTTTGACAAAATCATTATTCACAGAATAACCAAATTTTTTATATTGTTGTAAAGCATTATATTCTTGTTGGCAGGCAGCCTGAATTTCTTTGTTTTCTGTTGTTTTAACAGGAAATTTCTTTTTAATTTCAGGAACAGATTTAAATTCCAAACCCAATTTTTGGTTAATGTATTTATTTTGTCTAATATATAAATGATTTCCCTTTTCTACCCATTTGAATAAAATATCCGTATTTTCATTGCTAAAATCATCACGACCATTATTTGCTGTCCCCACCAACAAAATTGCATTATTTTTATTTTTTTGACTAAACTTTTCAAATTGTTGCATACTTTTGACATATAAAATAGGCGTGTCTTTATGTTGTTTTTGCAAAAATGTGTATAAAGCATAATAACCTGCTTTACTGTTTTTCATCGCCTGTGTTTTATCACGCCAATAATATTCGGTCGTGGCGTGATTGTATTGATAAACAAACCAAGCCGCCATTAAGCCAATAATCACCAATACAATGAAAACAAAGGATAAAATGCGTTTATTCATTATTTACCCCCTGTTCAGGCTGCCTGAAAGATAATGCCGCATAATTTTGGCACAAATCTTCCATCGTCAAGCGGTCAGGCAAAATGTGGGCGTATGCTGCCCAAATCCACGATTTGGTGATTTTTTCCACAGGCAACACTGCCGCAGGTTTTTGTTTTTCCACCAAATTTAACACTTCGCTTTCGGTCATACTGTCGTGTAAAATCAACTTTTCACGATGCACCAAATGCACCAAAACCGCACGATACAACAGCGATAAAGCGGCACGCGGGTCACTATCAAACAGTTTCATTGCGGCGGCGGCAGAGTTTTCAGGCAGCCTGTCTTTACGAATATCCAAACCGAAAATTTTTTCAGGCGTTTTGTTTTTCTCTTTAATTTCTTGCAGTTGCGGAAATATATATCGCCACAGCAAATACAACACCACGCCCACGAACGCAATACCGATTGCCCACAACAACGACTTGGCAAACAAAGCCCACGAAAAAGATGGTAATTCGGTGTCTTTTTTATTTTTATTGGTTTTTTTAAGCGATTGAAATTTTTTGCGTGTATCCAAATGCACAAACGGCTTACTGCCAATGGTTTCTTTTTGTGTTTGTTGCACCTGTTTTTTATCAGGTGGGGTTTCTGCATAAGCGGTATTATTCAGGCTGCCTGAAAATAAAAATACCGCCAAAATAATCGCCGAAACTTTACCCAATCGTTTGGCTAATTGTCTGAAAGATAAACGAATATCCCACGCTTCATTTTCGGTGCGTGCTTGTAAATAAATCGAAAAATTAGCGGCAACAAAAAAAGGAGTCCAAAATGCCAAAACCACCATATATAAAAAATTCACAATATGCCACGACCAGTGGGTTTGCGAAATAAAAATATATTTGGATAATTCGGTGAGACTATCGAAAAAACCGTCAGGATCAACTTCAAAATGATGATTGGGCGAGAAAAATAACCAGCCCAAAACAATCATAAAACCATACAGCAAAATGCTTTCAAAATTTGCCCCAAAAAAGGTAAGCCAACCGCTTTGCATAGCGGTTTTGTAGCCAATTTCACGGCGGCGAGTGGCGTGTTCGTGTCCTTTGACTTTTTCCAAAACGGTTACAGGCAACACCACCGCGCGCCGCATAGAAAACCGCCGCCACAGTAAATCGCCAACAATGCGATACCGCCACATATTCGTCCAAGCCGCTTTCAGGCTGCCTGAAAAGTTTAACGGCTCCCCAAAAACTTGTTTGGATAAGGCAATCACCAAACCTGCTTCAAACGCTGGTTTCAGCCACCACACAATCAGTAATACCCAAGTGGGATTGTTGTAAAAAGGTAAAGAAATCAATACGAAAATGGGCAGTAGCGTGCATAATTGTAAGAAAAAATAAAAAAACGGACGCTGTGCCACCATTCTTACGCCCAAATCGGCAGACTCCCATGCACTGCGGCGGCGAAAACGAATCTGCCCACTCATTTTTGTCGCCCTCCAAACAACAAATAAACATACACGGCAATCCACAAAGCAAAACCCACCCCTATTTTGAAATAGGGCGGTAACAGTGTATTAGACGACCAAAAAGCTTCAAAAATGGCAGCAATAAATAAAAAGAAAAAAGCCGCAATAATTAACTGCCCCGCTTTTTTACCCTGAATTTTCAAAGCGTCCAAGCGAGAATAACCTTGCGGAGCAAGCAATGCCAAGCCAATGCGTAAGCCTGCTGCTCCTGCCAACACAATGCCTGTGAATTCAAATCCCCCATGTCCTGCTTCCACAAAACTATAAAATGCCGTTGCCACCGCAGGGTCTGAATGCAACATAGCCCCTTCAATCGCTCCGATCATATAGCCATTCAGCACCAATATGTAAATCGTGCCAAGACCAAACAGAAAGCCACCGCCCACTGACTGAAAACCAATACTAATATTATTTAAAATATAATGACCAAACATCATAAAACTTGTGTCGAGTGGGCGATTTTCATTATTCATCATCCTGTTTGCACGATCTTGATACATTTCTTGCATTTCAACCATATCGACACCTGGCAAGTCATTTGCCCAATGCGGAAAAATCGCACACAGCACAAAAAACACAATAAACGGCACATAAAATAAAATATGCGACCAAATTACCACCGTTTTTTCGGCACGCACTTGGCGTGGCAAATCGCTTTTAAGCCATTGCACCAATTTAGGTAAAACAGGGGCTTGATAACGATACAACACTTGATGAGCGCGTGCAGTCAGGCGATTTAACTCTTCCACCAAAGACGGTGAATAAGCACGATTTTCCGCCTGCATGGTTTGCCGACATAATTGGCGATAGCGTTGCGTAAAATGACGAGCATTATCGATGGTACGGTTTTTTTCAGCAGCGTCTATTTCAGCAGAAAAATTCTGCCAAAAAGATTCATAGCGTTGTTCAAATTCAAATTGTTTCATTTTTTAATTTCGCCTATCGCTGATTAAAAACTTCGCCCATGATTTTAATGTTTCAATGCTTTGATTGGCAGGAATATCGCTGTTTCGCAATAATTCATCGGCTAATTCCTGTTGTCTGGCAACAGATAAATGCGGTAGGCGTTCCATAAATAAAATCAAAGACAAGCGTTCATTTCTGCTTAATGCAATCGGCGGTTTTATTGCCTGAACACCTGCAAAAACTTGTTTATTGACTTTTATTTTGGGTTCATCAACATAAATGACCAGGCAGCCTGAAAGAATATCGCCCAAGCGTTTAAATTGTGGGTGCAATAACATTGAAGAAATTCCCAAGCCATAAGCAAAAGGCAACATATCTGCTGTTCGCATTAAATTGCGAATTAAAGATTGCGAAAAGGAAACAGGCGAGCCATTGTCCTGCACCACACGCAAACCAAACATTTTTTTGGCAGGCGTTTGCCCATGCCAAAACACTTCAAACAGCACAGGATACAGCCAATAAACTAAAAAAATAGCAATATAAAATAAACCATTTGCTACGCCATTCGATAAGATTGCCAACATCGACAACAAAAAAAACACCACAATCGACAAAAACACACGAATAAAAAAATCCAACAAAAACGCTCGCGACCGCACCCACACACCAGCAGGACGCAGTTCAATCGCCACTGCCTCGGGGGAAATGACGGAATGAATGGTGTCAGTAAAGCGTTCAGCGTTTTTCATTGTTTTGTTGGCGTAGCGTAGATATAAAGGCGTGTTTGATAACACTCTCCAAAATACGGCGGTTATTGTAGCATATTTTGTTGATTTTCAAATGGCTTATCAGCAACCTTGGCAAAATTCGGTGTACAACAAAAAATCTAATTATAATAGGGAACTTCTCAAAATTCAGTTTTCAGGCTGCCTGAAAAGAATAGGAAAATCAAATGAATAAAAATATAGTGATTATGGTTTTGTTGATTGCCTTATCAGGTTCGTGGGCGTATTTTTTTGGGCTAAATCAGGGCAGAAAAGATAATCCACTGCCACAAAATCCGCCAATTGTGGCAAGGCAAGAGCTGTCTCAAACGACACAAAATAAGGCGGTGAGCAATGAAAATAGCGATATACAACAACTCTTTAAGCAACAAAAAAGCGATGTTTTTGTAACAGGCAAAGGTGTCGTCAAAAAAGTGTTGGCGGACGACAATAAAGGTTCGCGTCATCAACGATTTATTTTGGAATTGCCGAATGGGCAGACGCTGTTGGTGGCACACAATATTGATTTAGCAGAACGCTTGCCGAATTTGCAGGCAGGCGATGAAGTGTCGTTTGCGGGCGATTATGTGTATAACAACAAAGGCGGCACACTCCACTGGACGCACAAAGACCCACGCGGCAATCACAAAAACGGTTATTTAATGTATCAAGGCAAGGTGTATCAATGATTGCAGGAGTTGATGAAGCAGGGCGAGGTCCGTTGGTGGGCAGTGTATTTGCGGCGGCAGTGATTTTACCACCTGATTTTGATTTGCCGTATCTTAATGATTCTAAAAAACTTTCTGAAAAAAAACGAGATATTTTAGCCACACAAATTAAGGAACAAGCGGTGGCATTTGCGGTGGCAAGTGCGAGCGTGGCAGAAATTGCCCAACTGAATATCTTACACGCCGCTATGTTGGCGATGAAACGAGCCATTTTGGGCTTAAACAGGCAGCCTGAAAAAGTGCTGATTGACGGCAACCGCATTCCGCCTGACTTGCCGTACCCTGCCCAAGCAGTGATTGGCGGAGACGCGTTGCACCCGTGCATTATGGCAGCGTCCATTTTGGCAAAAACCGCAAGAGACGCAGAAATGTATGATTTAGACCAACAATTTCCACAATACGGCTTTGCCAAACACAAAGGCTACGGCACTAAATTGCATTTGCAAGCGATTGAAAAATATGGCATTTTACCAGAACACCGCCAAGATTTCGCTCCGATTAAAAAGTGGTTGGTTGAACACGGTGGATAAGGGTTTTCAGGCTGCCTGAAACTGAATACAAACCCCACAACTGTTATTGTGAGCCATTGCGTAGTACAATGGCGTAACAATTTACCGAGGACGAAAAATGGATTTTTTAAGTTTTCAGGTTGCCTGAAAAATGTTTAGATAAATAAAAGGAGTTATTGAAATGATGGAAATTTTTGAACACCTTAAAGCAAGCAAAAATATACATGATGCAAAATTAAATAAATTGGGTAAATGGGGAAAATTTTTTGCTAAAAGTTTAGTAGTTATTCTTTTTATTGTATTTGTTTTACTTGTTGTTATTGTTATTTCATTATTTTTTCCAAAAGAATATCAAAGTAAAATTTCATTTTTTATAAATATTATTATGTATTCAACAATGTTTTATGTGATAACTTTTATACCTTTTATTGCAATAAAGCAAATTTTATTAGAAAAAAAAGAAGAGAAACAAAAATTCAATATATTATATAAACTTAATAACAAAAAAGTAAAATCAAATAAATTTATAATAATTTTAATCTTATTTGTATTTTTGATATTTGCTTTATTAATTTATACCAATAAATATTATTATTTTATCATACCTGACACACCAAATTCATTTGGTGATTTGTCGGAATATGGAAATTATATTGGCGGTATATTTGGAACTCTACTCACTGCTTTAATGTTATCTGCGACATTATTGATGATCAATCAACAAGAACAACAAATTGAAATATCAAAAAAAGAATTTCAACAACAACAATTTGAAAATACTCTTCATACATTACTAAAAGAACTAAATATATGTAAATTAGATAATGAATTAACACAATTTTACTTGTCATTAAGATTGATTTATCAACAATTTGAAGAATATAAAAAAAATCATCACATTGATGATAGAGACTTTATTTTGCAAAAACACAATTACATTATAAAATCCAATTTTGACAAACACACTTTGTACAGGATTTTCACTGATAAAAGAGTACAAAATTCCAAATATGATGACTATACATTATTTAGTAATATAAAGAAAATTATTGAAGAATATAGATTATTTGAAAATATTATAGATATTAACGAGTTTGGTTATGAACAAAAGAAACATATTTTTGATTATCCATTGTTATCATATTTTGGTAATTATAGTATAATTAATTATATTTTCAAAGAAGTTAAAGATAGCAGTGAAAGTGTAAAGATAAAATCTTATATTGAAAATTCCATTGCTAATTATCAACTTTATGCAATTAAAGAAGAAGATCCAATATTTTATCTATCTTTGATCATGTATGATAAAGATAAAATATTTTCTTTTCCTTCAATATTGAATAATAAATTAAAAAATATAGAATTTTCTAATATACGAAATAGGAATTTATTTTTATTTAAATATATTACCTATGTTTTATGTGACATTAGATTATATAATAAATATCCAAAAACAGTTGAATGTGTTATTTTTAAAATGATTAAATTTCTTGAACAACAAGTTAATGACAGTATTTATCGTAGTGAAAATATTATTCAGTTAATTTGTACTGTTGCTAACCATATTAGAGAACTTAATGAACAAAATAAAAACAAAATAAATATAACTTTAACAAAAATATTGTTAGATATATTAAAAGAAAAACAATATCCAATTTCAACCACGATTTTATTAAATGAAATCATCACTATTCATCAAGGACATGAATGGAATGAATTGAAAAATACCATAAAGGAATTTTATGATACATTGAATGAAAATGAAAAACTAATAGAAATGGAATATGAAAAAATTCAAATGTATCGAAATAATAAACAAAATTTAATTGAATATATTGATAAGAATAAAGAAAAACTTCATATTCCAATGGTCAAAAAATGGAGAATTTTTAGGCAATCTAAATTATAACCGTTTCAGGCTGCCTGAAAGATTAAGCCCATTCTTCATAATTGGGAGATTACTATGCCATTGCGTTACGCAATGGCTCGTAACGACAGTAATGAGATTTTGCAAAAGTTTTACAATAGTTTTTTAACTTCTTTTCAGGCAGCCTGAAAGCCTTGCTATTCATTGCTATAATCTCACCTTTAATCATCAAATCAAAAAGGTTTTCATCATGGCTCAATATGTTTATTCAATGTTGCGTGTTTCCAAAACCGTGCCGCCGCAAAAACAGATTATTAAGGATATTTCGCTGTCGTTTTTTCCTGGTGCGAAAATCGGTTTGTTAGGCTTAAATGGGGCAGGCAAATCCACTGTTTTACGCATTATGGCAGGTGTGGATAAAGATTTTGATGGTGAAGCCGTGCCGATGTCGGGCATTAAAATCGGTTATCTGCCGCAAGAGCCTGAATTAGACCCTGAAAAAACCGTGCGAGAAGAAGTGGAAAGTGGTTTGGGCGAAGTGGCACAGGCGAAAAAACGCTTGGAAGAAGTGTATGCGGCGTACGCCGAGCCTGATGCGGATTTTGACGCGTTGGCAGAAGAACAAGCCAAGTTGGAGGCGATTATTGCCGCAGGTGGTGCGGACAGTGGGGCGGAGCATTTGTTGGAAATTGCCGCAGACGCTTTGCGGCTGCCTGAATGGGACGCGAAAATTGCTCATCTTTCAGGCGGTGAAAAACGCCGTGTCGCCTTGTGTCGCTTGCTGTTAAGCCAGCCTGATATGTTATTGTTGGACGAGCCGACCAACCACTTGGACGCGGAAAGCGTGGAATGGTTAGAGCAATTTTTGGTGCGTTTTCCTGGCACGGTGGTGGCGGTAACGCACGACCGTTATTTCTTGGACAACGCCGCCGAATGGATTTTAGAGTTGGATAGAGGACACGGCATTCCGTGGCAGGGCAATTATTCTTCGTGGTTGGAACAAAAAGAGGCTCGTTTGGCAACGGAAGCCAAGCAGGAAGCCGCTCGCATTAAAGCGATGAAACAGGAATTAGAATGGGTGCGGCAAAACGCCAAAGGACGGCAAGCCAAATCCAAAGCACGCTTGGCTCGCTTTGAAGAAATGAGTAGTTTTGAATATCAAAAACGCAACGAAACGCAGGAAATTTTTATTCCCACAGCCGAACGCTTGGGGCAGGAAGTAATTGAATTTCAAAATGTTTCTAAATCGTTTGGCGAGCGATTGTTGATTGATAACTTATCTTTCAGGGTGCCTGCGGGGGCGATTGTTGGCATTATCGGTTCAAACGGTGCGGGTAAATCGACTTTATTTAAACTCATCACAGGCAAGGAGCAGCCTGATAGCGGCACGGTAAGCATCGGGCAAACCGTCAAAATGTCGGTGATTGACCAAAGTCGAGAAGGACTGAACGATAACAAAACTGTGTTTGACGAAGTGGCAGACGGACGCGATATTTTGCAAGTGGGGCAATTTGAAATTCCAGCCCGTGCGTATTTGGGGCGTTTTAATTTCAAAGGTTCTGACCAAAGCAAGATTGTCGGCAAACTGTCAGGGGGTGAGCGCGGACGCTTGCACTTGGCAAAAACTTTGATTGCAGGCGGCAATGTGTTGCTGTTAGACGAGCCGTCCAACGATTTAGATGTGGAAACCTTGCGAGCCTTGGAAGACGCACTGTTGGAATTTGCAGGCTGCGTTTTGGTGATTTCGCATGACCGCTGGTTTTTAGACCGCATTGCCACGCATATTTTAGCCGCAGAAGGCGATTCGCAATGGGTGTTCTTTGACGGCAACTATCAAGAATACGAAGCCGATAAAAAACGCCGATTGGGCGAAGAGGGGGCAAAACCAAAACGCATTCGCTATAAACCTGTGATTCGATAAACCATAAAAAAAGCGTATGTGGTGTGCATACGCTTTTTTTTCAGGCTGCCTGAAACTTTAATTTTTGTAGTAAAATAATCATCAATAAATAATTATTTTTTTTCTTTTAATTCAATTTCTTGCAATTCTTCGGCAGAAATAGGGTGGTGGGTTTGTTTGACAAATGGTTTTTTATTATCTTCCATAGCATTTAATTCATCTGCCGATGGTTTTGGGGTGTGTTTGGGTTTATCTGGATTGTGTTCCACAGCCCAACGCAAGGCTTCAACCGCTTGCACGGCGGACGCTTTGTTTTTGCGTTCAGGCAATTTAATTTTGGTTTTGGGTTTAGGCAGTTTGACTGCTTTTAAGGGTTTATGGTGTGGTTTGCTGTTTTCAGGCAGCAGTGCGGCTTGTAGTTCATCGGCGGAAATGGTGTGATAAGGTTGTTCCACCAAAGGCAATTCATCATCAGCCATAGGTTGTAAAGGGGGCATTTTCCGTTGCGAACGGAATAATTTTGCCACCGCTTTATCGGCAGATTGAATATCGGCAGATATACGGCGTTGTTGCTTGGCAGGGCTATTTTCCACTGCCCATTGCAAAGATTCTTTGGCTAAATTGGCAGAACCTTTGGCTTTGTTTTTAGCTTTATTTTTTTCTTTCTTATTGTTTTTTGATGATTTTTTGGGTTTTTCAGGCTGCGTTTTGGGGGTAATGGGTTCGTATGATGCCTGATATGTCTCTTTTAAAATATTCTCTGACGGTGTTTTGCTTGTATTTTCAAGCTTTTTCACCTTTTCAATTTTTTCGGTTTTGTCAATTTTTAACGGCTTATCAACTTTTTTTGCCGAACTTTGTCGTCCTTTCTGCACGGTGGGCGATAATTTAATATCCGACAAAGGCAGATGAGCATTCATCAATTCTTGTGCGGTTTTGCGGTCGATACCCCATTTTTTCAGCACTTTATCGGCAACTGCGGCAGCATTGGGATTGGCTTTGCTTTTGCCTTTTTCGCCTGTTTGTTTGCGTGGTGAAATAATATTCGGCATAGGCTGCACCGCAGGCATATCGACACTTTGTGGAATTTCATCAATTTCCTGTAAAGAAATCGACACAAAGTCTAAATTATTCAAGGACATACCTTGTTTTTCTTCTGGCAAAATGGCACGCGTACTGGTCGGCTTACCTTTGTTTTGATAATCTTTCACAACTTACCCCATTGAGATTGAAGCACCGTCATTATTTGCTTTTCGCTTGAACAATCAAGCACATTCAGCATTCCCTGTTGTCGCAAAAAATCACCGATACGGTGATGGACAGTTAAGTATAACAATCTTTTGCCTTTTTCGCCTAAACGATTAACAGATTGACACCATAATCGTGCCATTTCCACGGTGAATAAAGGCACGGCAATTTTTCCTTGATAATCTTGAAGTTGCGATAATATTTTTGCTGGCGGTGCTTGTAAAATACGGCGATAAATATCGGCGTAATCAATCTGCCAGCCCATTTTGGCGAGTTCTTCACCCAAAAATGCACGACCATTTTCGCCACGAATAATCAATATCTTACCTGTGTTTTTTTGCCAAAAAGAAAGTTTTAACACTGCTTCGGAATCGTTACCGTCATCGGGCGACAAAATGGGACTGGCTTTTTGTTTTTGTAAGGCGATTTCGGTGGCTTTGCCTACCGCGGCGAAAGTTTTATCTTCGTTATATAAATCAATATATTGCGAACATATTTCCACGGCTGTTGGGCTGACGAAAAACAGAATATCGGCGTTTTTAATTTGCTTTTTCAGGCTGCCTGAAATATCGGCAATTGTTTCAATTTTTAAAAGCGGCGAAATTTCGCACGCAAAATCGTTTTGTTGGCAAAAATGCAACAGTTTTTGGGAACGCTCAATGGGACGCGTTATCACAAGTAGAGGGGGTGTGGTCATTTTTCAGGCTGCCTGAAAAGCATTTTATCGTTATTACGGCGTTATTGCCCTGCCAACACTTCGGCTATCAATTCTTTGGCACCGTCATCTTCTAATAATTTTGCCACTGCTCTGCCTAATTGTTCGGCATAACGGCGAGGGGCGGACGCTTGGGCAATCAGCACGCTGGAACCGTCAGGACGAGCAACCAAGCCACGCAAAGAGAGAATATCATCTTCCGCCAGTGTGGCGTATGCGGCTAATGGCACTTGGCACGAACCGCCCAAAACCCTTGCTAATGAACGCTCTGCGGTTGTGCAATCGCCTGTTAGGGCGTGATTTAAGGGGGCTAACATTTCACGCATATCATCGCGGTGTGCCGCAATTTCAATGCCCAATGCCCCTTGACCTGCCGCAGGCAGGCTGTCTTCGGGCAGAATTTGACTGCGAATGCGGTCTGATAAGCCTAATCGTTCTAAACCTGCGGCTGCCAAAATAATCGCGTCATATTCGCCGTCATCTAATTTACGCAAACGCGTCTGCACATTGCCACGCAAGGGGCGAATGTCCAAATGCGGAAATCTGGCACGCAACTGGGCTTCACGCCGCAAAGACGAAGTGCCGACAATCGCTTTTTCGGGCAAATCAAATAAATTGGCATACTTGTTCGACACAAATGCGTCATTTGGATTGGCTCGCTCACAAACGGCGGCTAATGCAAAACCGTCAGGCAAATCCATCGGCACATCTTTTAAGGAATGCACGGCTAAATCGGCTTCACCATTCGCCAAAGCCGTTTCTAACTCTTTGACAAACAAGCCTTTTCCGCCAACTTTGGACAAGGTTCTGTCCAAAATTTGATCGCCCTTGGTGGTCATACCCAACAGTTGAATGGTGTAATCAGGATACAAACTTTCCAAGCGACTTTTCACAAAATTCGCTTGCCACATAGCCAACAGGCTTTCGCGAGTCGCAATCGTAATGACTTTACTCATTTTTTTACAACAAAAATCAATCAAAAGGCGTTATTTTACCCTTTCAGGCAGCCTGAAAAAAGTTAAAATCCGTTTTATTTTTTGAAATGATTTCATTGTGGAATACTCAAACTCCGTGATTTATGCGGCGGAACTGATTGGTACTATTGCCTTTGCGTCATCAGGGGCGTTGGTTGCCATTCGCAAAAATATGGATTTATTTGGCGTGCTTGCCTTATCGATGACCACCGCATTAGGCGGCGGCTTGTTACGCGATATAGTGTTGGGCGTGCGTCCGCCAAAAATGTTTATCAACGCCACTTACGCCTTGTTAGCGGTTGGCACAGGCTGTTTGCTGTTTGTTTTGGTGTATGTGAATAAATACATTTTAGAAAGCCATTTTATTGATAAATATGAAAAATTGATGAACTTTTTAGACGCAGTCGGCTTGGGCGTTTTTACGGCGGTTGGTATTAACACAGCGATTGCGGCAGGTTTTGGCGGCAATTATTTTTTATTGGTATTTGTGGGCGTGATGACAGGTGTCGGCGGCGGCTTGGTGCGTGATATTTTGGCAGGTTTAACGCCGTCTATTTTGGTGGAACAAATTTACGCCACAGCGTCCATTGTGGGGGCGATTGCGTATGTTTTGCTGTTACCGATTGTGCCACAAGCCGTTGCGGTATTGATTTGCACTGTTTTGGTGGTCAGCCTACGCATGCTCGCCGTCAAATTCGGCTGGCATTTGCCGAAGATAAGATAATCATAGTAACGGACAAAACACTTTCAGGCAGCCTGAAAGCACTTCCCGTGCAGGGAAACCGTCATTGCGAGCCTTGACGCAAGGAAAGATATACGCAATCTCCTGACTACGGAGAATGCACCTATCAAAGAAACGGCAATGCAAAAAAACTTTCAGGTAGCCTGAAAATATTTTGTAATGCCGTTCTTCTTGCGTGTGGAGATTACTACGCCATTCTATTACGCAATGGCACGACAATGACAGTAGTTTTTTGTATGGTGTTGCTGTTTTGATTTTTCAGGCTGCCTGAAAAATTATTTTCCTTGTTTTCTTGATTTTTTCGGCAAATTTTCATAACCTTACCCCTTTCTCGAATATCTTTATTGTTTTGTTTTATGTTTATCACCACTTGTCCTTCGTGTAAATCTAAATTCCGCATTACTGAACAGCATTTGTCGGCGGCGGACGGTTTGGTGGTGTGCAGTTCCTGCCACAATATTTTCCAAGCCAACGACACTTTGCAGCAAATGCCTACGGCAACGCAAAAAGCCGTCCCCAATCCACAGCCGCAAGTTAAGCCACAAGTAACGCCGTCTGCGGCTCAAACCATGCAAAAGCCTGCGGAAAATACGCCGCCGCCACAACCTGAACCACAAATTCGCATAGAACCCAAAGCTGCGGAAGAAAAACCGAAGAAAAAATCGTTTTTTGCGTCTTTATTTGGTTCTCATCATCACGATGAAGTCGATGTGCCTTACAATCAGGCGGAAGAATATAAAGCCGAAAAAGCCAAAATAGAACAAGAGAAAGCGGCAGAAAAAGCCAAAAAACAAGCCGAAGATAAAGAGTGGTATGCTAATTTAGCCGCCAAAGAAGCGGCAAAAGCAGAGAAAAAAGCTCAAAAAGAAGAGAAAAAACAAGCCAAAATTGATGCCAAAGAAGCTGCCAAAGCGGAAAAAGCGGCAGCCGAAGAAGAAAAACGCCAAGCCGAAGAAGAGATTAAAGCCAAAAAACAAGCCGAAGAAGAAGAGAAGAAAAAACAAGAACTTGAACAGCAAAAACAAGCACAAGAAACGCCGCCGCCTGAATTTAATGCGGTGAATGAGCCACAAACGCCGCCACCTGCGTTAAACGACTTTTCGCAAACGCCGCCGCCTTATCAGCAACCAATCAATCCGCATTTTCTGCCAGGTATGGTGCCGAGTGGGCAAGTGCCTGCTCCGCCAGGATATTATGCGTACAATCAAATGCCCAACCCATACCAATATCCGCCACCACCTGCCGAACAGCCAACACGCGAAGAATTTAACTGGACCATCGCCAGTCTCATCGCTTTAATTGTGTTGGTTATGCAACTGTTCTACATTATTTTGCAGATGAAATAAGCATAGGATAGGGGACACGACAGATAACGGTTAATCCATTTTCAGGCTGCCTGAACGCAATAACCGTTGTCGGGTGGGTATAGTCGATAAACTTCAAAATTATAATGCGTTCTTTCGCCTTGCTGTATTATTGAACTATCTTCGGCTCGTTCTCTTGCATGCTTTGGCTGTGGAACGACTATAATTTCGTGTATTAGACACTCAATCAACGGCATTTTTGAAAGATAAGGCGATGAAAAAGATTACTTTATTATTCGTATGTTTGTTACCGTGTATCAGTTTGGCACAAACCGAAGAAATCAAACAACTGCAAAAAAAATGTGCCAATGAACAATCATCAGCATTCAAAAAAAACAACGGCACACCGTCGTGCGACCAATTAGACCGTATTTATTACGGCAAACAAACACCGCAACACAGCACTTTGGATTTGCAAAGAAAATGTGCTAATGAACAATCATCAGCATTCAAAAACACGCGTGGCACGCCGTCTTGCGACCATTTAGACCGTCTGCACGAATACCAACGCCCTGAAAAAGCCAAACCACAGCCAATTGTGGTAGAACAATTAGAATATTGGTATGAAGGCAATCAATACTGCGGACACAACGCCAAAGGCGAAACCGTGCATTGTTATTAGTTGTTATTGTTTTGAAATTTATAGTCAAACAACTTCAAAATTGAAATGCGTTGGTTCTCCTTGCCGTATTATTTATACTGTCTTCGGAAAACCGCCTGTTTCACTTTTGAAGTTGTTTGACTATATGAAATCTATTGCTTACCATTGTATCGTTGCGAAACTGATGAAATAATCTATGGCTTATGCTGTGAATCCATTTTCAGGCAGCCTGAAACCCACAAAATAATTATGAACAAGGTAAAATAACGGCAAATTTTGACAAAAGGTTTGCAAATGGACGCCAATTTTATTTCCGCTTTTCGTGAAGCCGCACCGTATATTCATTATCTCAATGGCAAAACTTTGGTGCTGTCGATTGGCAGCCATATTGTGCGTGATAATAACTTTCCCCGTTTGGCACGCGATATTGCCCTGCTTAACAGTTTGGGTATGAAAATGGTCATTGTGCATGGCGTGCGGGGCTTTTTGGAAGACAACGGTTTAGATGGCGAATATGTACGCGATTATCGGGTAACCACACACGCCGCAATGGACGAAATCAAGCGTGCTTGCGGAGCTTTGCGGTTGGATATAGAAGCCGCACTTGGTCGCTGTTTTCTTAACACGCCAGCGAATACAGCAAAGTTATCGATTGCAGGCGGTAATTTTATTGCCGCACAACCTTTGGGTGTGTTGGACGGCGTGGATATGCAGCTGACTGGGCAAATCCGCAAAATTGACGGCGAACAAATCAAACGCTGTTTGGCAAACAATCAAATTGTGCTGATTAGCCCTGTGGGGCATTCCCTATCAGGCGTGTCGTACAACTTAACGCTGCCTGAAACTTCTTCCGCCGTTGCCACCGCTTTGGGGGCAGAAAAACTGATCTTTTTATGCCGTGCAAACGGCATTTTAGACGAAGACGGTTCAGTCATTCCTGATTTATCAATTAAAGACGCTGTTGAATATTGTCAAAAAAATCCGCAACATACCGATATTATGCGGACGATTCAGGCTGCCGAAAATGCACTTAAAGGCGGCGTTTCACGCGTACAAATCATCAACGGTTTTGCGGACGGCGCGTTGTTAAAAGAACTATTCACCAGAACAGGCTTTGGCACGGCGTTGGCAAATCATTCACTCACGCAAATCCGCCCAGCCCAAATGCGTGATATTCCCGACATTATGCGATTGATTGACCCATTGGTGCAAAGGGGCAATCTTTTGCCACGCACCCAAAACGAAATCGAAAACCACATTAACGAATTTGCCGTAGCCGAACACGACCGCTTGGTGTATGGCTGTGCGGCACTCAAAACCTTTACTGCCACCGCAGGTGAAATCTATTGCTTGGCAGTTTCCGAACACGGACGCGGTTTAGGCTATGGCGATTTACTGTTAGAATACATAGAAAATCTATCCGCAAAACAAGGGATTACGCAACTTTTTGCACTCACCACACGCACCGCCGACTGGTTTATCGAACGCGGCTTTGAACCCTGCGATTTAACCACGCTGCCTGAAATCCGCCGTCAGCAATATATTGATAATAAACGAAATTCCAAAATATTCATCAAAAAACCCCAAAAATCACCATTTCAGGCTGCCTGAAAGAAAATTAACGATATGTTTTCATTAAAAAAGAATACTATTCACCCATTAAACGACAACCAACCTTTGTCGCTCAAACACCTATCCATTCGTCCCACAGGTTTGGGCTGGGGTATGTTGTTGATTGCCGCTGCCGCTTGGGTGTTGGGTATGAACTATACGCTGAATATTGCTTATTTATTATCTTTTTGGATTTTGGCGTTTGCCATTTGGGCTTCATTACAAGCAGTGTGGCAACTGTATGGGGCAACCTTATTACGCACGGACAACAACGAATGTTTTGTCGGCGAAAACGCCGTTGTTGCGGTATCGTTGCGTGCTAAAAATATGCGGCATTGCCGTGTTTATTTGCGTTTTATTCTTGACGATAATGGTGATAAACATTTCAGGCAGCCTGAAATGCAGTTTTTGGATACCGCAGACGAACAACGCCACAGCGTATCGCTGATATTTCCAGCCACAAGACGCGGCATTGTCAAAACGCCTGTGATACAAATTTACACCCACGCACCGTTTGCCTTGCTGTCGGTTTCCGCCTTATTACAACCTGACTGGCAGATTACTGTTTATCCTGCTCCGATTGAACACACTGTTTTTACGCCAATTTCAGGCGATGAACAGGGCGAAAGCCACGCCGTAAGACAAGGCAATGACGAAACCGCCTATTTATCGCCCTACAACGCAGGCGATCCAATTAAACGCATTGCGTGGAAACAATACGCCAAAAACCGCAAACTCACCGTGCGACAAATGGAAACAGACGACACAGGCATTTCCGATTATGTGATTTCTTACAAAGACTACGGCGAAATCACCAACCGCGACTTAATTGCGTCCTACTTATGCCAACGCGTTTTAACCGCCGAAAACCAACACCGCCGCTATTTATTAGAACTGCCCTACGACACCATCGCCCCACAAAATGGACAAAGACGCAAGGCATTGAGTGCATTGGCGGTGTTTTAAAAATGGTTCACCCAAAGATAAAAATATTCCTGCAAAACATTAAAATTAGTGTATCATTAGCACTGTCAGGCAACCTGAAACAATTCAAGAACCAGATTTTTATCACTCTCCACCTCCTTTCGCTGGTTCGTTTCAAGTAGCCTGACCCTTTCTTTATCTACCTTATCAATACGGAAATCATACGATGAATCAAGACGATAAAAAACAAGCCGCTGCCGAAAAAGCCGTTTCATTATTGCCCAAAGGTGAATTTATCGGTGTAGGTACAGGTTCTACGGTTAATTTTTTGATTGATGCATTAGCAAAAATCAAATATGACATCAAAGGTGCGGTAGCAACTTCCAATGAAACTGAACGCCGTTTGATTGCCGCAGGTATTCCTGTGGTTACACCAGCCGAAGCAGGACGCTTGCCTGTGTATATTGACGGTGCGGACGAAATTAACCACTCTTTGCAAATGATTAAAGGCGGCGGCGGTGCTTTATTGCGTGAAAAAGTGGTGGCTTCTATGGCGGATACTTTTATCTGTATTGCGGACGACAGTAAATATGTTTCCAAATTAGGCAAATTTCCTTTGCCTGTGGAAGTGTTGCCGTTTGCGCGTTCATTGGTGGCAAAAGCCTTGTTCCGTATGGGGGCAGAAGCCAATTTGCGTGTGGGTTTCAAATCCGACAGCGGACACGAAATTTTAGATGTTACTGGCTTGGATTTGTTGCGTCCTTTAACTATGGAAGATGAAATCAACAAAATTGTTGGTGTGATGGAAAACGGCTTATTTGCTCGTAATGCTGCTACGACATTGGTTTTGGGTGGCAATCACGGTGCAGAAATTATTTCCGCACGATAAATCAATATTCAGGCTGCCTGAAAAAATTTCAGGCAGCCTTAATCTTTGTATTTTCTACCGATTTCTTCTGATTTGGTGATTTGACCTTTTCAAGAGTAAAATAAAGCGTTTTTATAAGATTCCACAGTAGGCAGTACGATGAGTTTGATTCAAGAAATTCTTTCGGCGGACAGCGTTTTGTTAGATGTTGAAGTCGCCAGTAAGAAACGGCTGTTGGAAGAGATTGCTCAATTTGCCAATGAACGCTATGGTATGGATAAAAATAGCGTTTTCGATTGTTTGTTTGCTCGTGAAAAGTTAGGCAGCACAGGGCTTGGACACGGCGTTGCTATTCCACACGGGCGTTTGGGCGGTATGATTAGCGATACCGTTGCTGTGTTTTTGCGTCTTACCGAACCTGTGGATTTCGATTCGCCTGACGAAAAACCTGTGTCTTTGGTGTTTGCTTTGTTGGTGCCTGAAAATGCCACAGGCAAACATTTGGAAGTGTTGTCTCATTTGGCTGATGTTTTTTCGTCCAAAACCGCTCGCGAAGGTTTGTTAATGGCACAAGACGCTGAAACTGTATTAAATATTCTTACAAAACAATAAGTGATTGATTATGCCCAGTATTTCCGTTCGCCGTTTGTATCAAGATAATCAGCAAAAATTGCAACTATCGTGGGTGGCAGGCAATGGCGGTGCGGATAATCGCATTTATGAAAGCAACGAACGCCCTGTGTTGGCGTTGGTGGGGCATTTGAATTTTATTCACCCCAACCGTGTGCAGGTGATTGGTGCGGAAGAGTTTGATTTTCTGTCTCGCTTGGAAAACGGCAGTATGATGAAAATCACGCTTGAAGACTTGTTCGACACCGAAGTGGCGGTGATTATTGTGGCAAACGATATGCCTGTGCCTGAAATGTTGCACGCTTATTGTGATGAACACAATGTCCCCTTGATTACTTCGCCTGTGGAAAGTCCGTATTTAATGGACATTTTACGCATTTATTTGCAGCAAGCGTTGGCGGTTTCGATCACCAAACACGGCGTTTTTCTTGATGTGCATGAAGTGGGTGTTTTGATTTTGGGGCAGTCAGGTTTGGGCAAAAGCGAATTGGCGTTGGAATTATTAAGCCGTGGTCATCGTTTGGTGGCTGATGATGCGGTGGAAATTTATCGCACTGCCCCTGAAAAGTTGGAGGGGCGTTGTCCGCAAGTGTTGCGAGATTTCTTGGAAGTGCGTGGCGTGGGCATTTTGAATATTCGTCAAATTTTTGGCGAAACCGCTATGCGATTAACCAAAAGTTTGCAATTAATCATCAACTTAATTCCTGCTGATGACCATTATATGAAAACGGTCGATCGCTTAAATACGCTTACGGAATACGAAGAAATTCTCAATGTTAAAGTGAGAAAAATCACTATTCCTGTGGCAGTGGGTCGTAACTTGGCGGTGTTGGTGGAAGCCGCTGTGCAGAATTTTATTCTGCAACGGCGTGGGATTGACAGTACGCAAGACTTTTTAGACCGCCACACCGCCGTGATGAAGGAGGATAATGTTCAAAATGAAATTGACTCTGATTAGCGGCTTATCAGGTTCAGGCAAGTCAATTGCACTGAAAACCTTGGAAGATTGCGGTTTTTTTTGCGTTGATAACTTGCCGCCAGCCCTGTTGCCTGAACTTGCCAAATGGCATTATCAAAACAATCAAACCGCACAATTAGCCGTAAGTGTCGATGTGCGTTCAGGCATTTCTGCCGAACGATTTGAACGCTTATCCGAAATCGCCAAAACCGCAGGGATTGAAGTGGCGATTTTATTTTTAGATGCTAAAAACGAAACCCTAATTCGCCGTTTTGGCGAAACGCGGCGTATGCACCCTTTGGCAAAAAATCATCTCACCTTACCGCAAGCGATTGAAAAAGAACGAGAAATTTTAGAAATTCTACGCCAACATGCCTATGTGATGGACACCACCTATTTAACACCGCAACAGTTGGTATCACGCATTCGTTCGTGGTTGGGCGTGGCAGATTATGCGTTTGTGCTGACGATTGAATCATTCGGTTTCAAATACGGCATACCGTCTGACGCTGATTTTGTGTTTGATGTGCGTGAATTGCCCAATCCTTATTATGATAAAAACTTGCGTGAATACACAGGCTTGGACACACCCATTCAAAACTTTTTCTCCCAAGACAATCAGGCGGCAGACTTAATTAACGAACTTTATACTTTTCTGAACAATCGCATAGAAAAACTCAAAACACAACGCAATCATTTGAAAATTGCGATTGGCTGCACAGGCGGCAAACACCGCTCGGTATTTGTGGCAAGTTCTTTGGCACAACGCTTTCAGGCAGCCTTGCCTGTGTTGTTAAAACACAGACAGTTGCCTGAACGAGAATAAGTTTCAGGCTGCCTGAAAAGTGTTTTATGATAGAATAAATCAGATGATTTTAAGGGATTTTCAATATGTCTTTGGCGATTTCTTTGGATACGGCTTTACAAGAAAAAGTGCAACAAATGGTAGCGTTGAAACACGCTACATTGGATAGCATAGTGCATCAAGCCTTGTGTGAATATGTGGAACGCGAAGAGAAAAAAATAGCATTTCAACAAGAAGCTATGACGGCGTGGCAAGATTTTCAACAAGACGGATTACATTTAACCAGCGATGAAATAATGAATTGGTTGAACACTTGGGGAACCAAACAAGAAACGGAAATTCCTAAATGCCACAAATAATCATCACCCCAAAAGCGGCAGACGGCTTGGAACGCTGTCGCTTGTTTTTAGCTGAAAAAAATCCGTTAGCGTCAAAGCATGCGTCAGAAGTTATTCAAAAAAGCTTTCAGTTGTTAAAATCTCAACCTAAAATGGGTCGCCCTTGCCAAACCAAACCGTTGCGAGAATTGATTATTCCTTTTGCAAGTTCTGGCTATGTGGCGTTATATCGTTATGAAAAAGAAGTGGATACTGTCTATATTTTGGCATTTAAACACGCCAAAGAAGCAGGATATTGATTTTCAGGCAGCCTGAAAGGACAAAACAATGGC
The DNA here is from genome assembly GCA_017934045.1 of Neisseriaceae bacterium. Taxonomy (GTDB): domain Bacteria; phylum Pseudomonadota; class Gammaproteobacteria; order Burkholderiales; family Neisseriaceae; genus RGIG9985. Next base: position 70,504 of record JAGBKK010000032.1, read on the forward strand.
AATACAATGGTTTCCAGGGCATATGAATAAGGCAAAAAAAGCCATTGCCGAGCGTGCCAAAAATATTGATGTGGTGATTGAAGTGTTGGACGCACGCTTGCCTGCGTCTTCCATCAGCCCGTTGTTAGCCAAAACCGTGCGGCATATTCCGTGTTTGAAAGTGTTGAATAAAGCCGATTTAGCCGATGAAAATCGTACGCAACAATGGATAGAATACTTTAAAAAACAAAATATTACAGACGCAATCGCCATTACCGCATTAGACCATTCAGGCAGCCTGAAAGTCATCAAGGCGTGTCGCACATTAGCACCGCACCGCAAAGGGTTAGAAAAACCACTGCGTGCTATGATTTGCGGCGTGCCGAATGTGGGCAAATCCACGCTGATTAACACGATGATTGGCAAAAAATCAGCCAAAACAGGCAACGAAGCAGGCGTTACCAAAGCCGAACAACGCTTGATTTTGGCTGACGATTTTTGGCTTTTCGACACACCAGGTATGCTGTGGCAAAAAATCATCGTCCCTGAAAGTGGCTATAATTTAGCGATTGCAGGCAGCGTGGGTCGCAATGCGATGGACGAAGAAGATGTCGCTTTGTATTTAATTTCTTATTTAAAAAACAATTATTTGTCAGCATTACAACAGCGATATTCATTAAGCGAATTGGGCGAACAAACGCATGACGATGAATGGTTAGCCCACATTGCCAAACGGCGTGGTGCGATTTTGTCAGGCGGACACGCCAATTATCAAAAAGCCGCCGAGATTGTGTTGCAAGACTTTCGCAGCAATGTCTTGGGCGACATCACATTAGAAACGCCTGATGAGTTTGCAATGTGGCTAAAAACCGCCCAACAAATCGAACAACAAAAACAAGCCCAAAAAGCATTAAAAAAACAGAAATAATTTTTCAGGCAGCCTGAAATGACCGAACAAACTCTTCCCCCTGATTGCCTTATTGAAGCGGCGTTGCTCACCACCGACAAGCCTTTGTCGCGTTATGATTTGCGTCATTTGTTTGACCCTAAATTGCCCAATGACGCATTAAGCGATGCCTTGGTGATTTTAAAAGCGCGTTGGCGAAATCGTGCCTTGAAGTTGGAAGAATCTTTGGACGGCTGGCAATTTACGGTGGATAGCGAAATTGCCACCAAAATTCCACATTTATATGCGGAAAAATACCCCAAATATTCGCGTGCGGTGATGGAAACTTTGGCGATTATTGCGTATCGTCAGCCTGTAACGCGGGGCGATATTGAAGCGGTGCGTGGCGTGGCGGTGTCTTCGCAAATTATGCAGGTCTTGCAGGAGCGTGGCTGGATTGAAGTGGTGGGGCAAAAAGAAGTGGCAGGAAAACCCAATTTATGGGCAACCACGGAACAATTTTTAATTGATTTACGCTTAAATTCTTTGAAAGAATTACCACCGTTGGAAGAATTGGGGCAGTTGATTGAAGATGAAGTTGCCACGCCGCCTGCGGAAGATCGCAATGGCGTATCTATAAACAATCAATCGCTAACGGCTACGCCAGTTTCAGGCAGCCTGAACGATGGTGATTAGCACATTTTTTCAGGCTGCCTGAAACTTATTTGATGATTGGGTCTTGTGTTTTTGCCAATGCAAAACCTTTGGCACGCAACAGGCAACTGTCGCACACGCCGCAGGGTTTATCGTTGTTTTGGTAGCAACTGTAAGTGTGGTCTAATGGCACGCCTAATTCCAGGGCTTTCTGTACAATTTCGGCTTTGGCTAAATGCACCAATGGGGTGTGAATGGTGAAGTTTTCGCCTGTGCCTGCGTTCATCGCCGCTTGTATTTTGTGGATAAAATCTTCGCTACAATCAGGATAACCACTGCTGTCTTCTTGCACAACGCCGATAAACAGTGCTTGTGCGTTATATCGTTGGGCAACGGCGGCGGCAATCGACAGAAAAATACCGTTGCGATAAGGTACATAAGAATTGGGTATCTCGTTGTTATCTAACGCATTTTCGCGAATGGTTAAAGATAAATCGGTCAGAGAATTGCCGCCAATTTGGGCGATAAAATCGGCATTGATGATGATTTTCTGCACAACATTTAAATCATCGCACAGTTGGTTAAAGCATTGTCGTTCTCTATCCATTGTGCGTTGGCAATAGTCAAAATGTAAGGCGATAATGTCGTAATACATTGATTTGGCGATAAATGCACAAACAGCACTGTCCATACCACCACTCATAATACACACGGCTTTCATTGTTTTTTGTCCTTTATATTGTTTTAAAACAGCGTGGGCAACAAAGTTGCCCACCCTACAATTTTCAGGCAGCCTGAAAGTGCTTACCCCTGCAAAATCTTGCGAACAATCTCTCCTGTATCGGCGGACAGCGTTGGTTGTTGCAGGATTTTGTTTAATTCGCTTGTTATTAACGCTTGGTTTGCGTCTGGCAATTTGGGCTTAATGGCAAATGCTTTTGCCAAGCGTGCGGCGACTTGCGGATTGTATGCGTCAATCGTGCCAATGGCGTTGGCAATCAGGGCGTAGCCGTGCGAAGTGTGAAAATGTGGCAGATTGCGTGTGAAAGCCATAAATAAGGCATAGATTTTATTGGGATTTTTCATTGAAAACGCAGGGTGTTGTTGGGCGTTTTCCACTTCTTTCAGGCAGCCTGAAATGTTTGATGACGCAACGGTGGCAAAATATTTATCCATTGCCAAAGGATTATTTGCAAATTTTTTCGCATATAAATCAAGCATTTGTTGGCGTTCTGGGCGTTCGCTGTGATTGACCGCTTGCAATAGTCCAAACGATAAGGTGAAGTTGTTTTCTTCCTTGTATTCGGCTAAATATTGCGGTAAAACGCTGTCGTCCGCCGTGGCAATGAACGCTCGGCAAACATTCAACAAGGCACGAATGCCTGCGGCGTTGGCGTTGTATTCGGTGCCACTTTCGTTGTGAATGTGGGACAATGCTTGCACCAAATGTGTTGCCGTGCGTTGCAGTTGGGGCAAACAGCCCACCGCAATGCTGTGGATTAAGTTTTTGCGTGCCGTGTGCAAGACAATGGGGTCTGGTTTGTCAAATAAATCAATCATTTCCATTGTTTCAGGCAGCCTGAACATTAGTGCGGTAAAGGCGTTGTCTAATTTTTGTGTTAATAAGTGATTGAGATTGTTGATTAAATTCGTGTGTTCAGGCAACACTTTGTTGTCGCGTAACGCGTTGTAGTTGGCGATAATTGCTCGCCGATAAAGTGTTTGAGCGGCTTCCCAGCGACAAAATTCGTCTGAATCAAACGCCATTAAAGTGTTCAAATCTTGTTCGGAATAAGGAAAATTCAGTCGCACAGGGGCAGAAAAACCACGCAACAAAGACGGCACAACGGATTCACAAACATTGTACAGAACAAATTGTTCTTCGGCTTGTCGCAACATTAAAACGGTTTCGGTTAAAGGGGCGGAAAGTTCATTATCTTGTTGTATTCTAAACGAAATTTGCTTGCCGTCTGACGCAAATAACGCCACTTTCACAGGAATTAACTGCGGTTGTTTGGCTTGTTTGTCAGGCGTTTCAGGCAGCGTCTGTTTGATATTTAACGAATAGGTGTTGTTTTCCTTATTCAGGCTGCCTGAAATGTCCAAAACAGGCGTGCCTGCTTGCGAATACCAAAGGTCGAACTGTTGAAAATCGTCTTCATTACCGCCATTGGCGTCCCACATGGCACGGCGAAAATCATCGCACGAAGCAGCCGTGCCGTCGTGGCGTTGCAAATAAAGCCGCAAGCCGTTTTTGAAGCCTGTTTCCCCAAACAGCGTTTGATACATTCGCACCACTTCTGCCCCTTTTTCATACACCGTCAGCGTATAAAAATTGTCGATTTTTTCATACGATTCAGGACGCACAGGGTGAGCGGTGGGGGACGCATCTTCGGCAAATTGAGTGGCACGCAACACTTGCACCTGCTTAATTCGACGCACCGCACGGCACGCCATATCCGCCGAAAATTCCTGATCACGGAAAACCGTTAAACCCTCTTTTAACGATAGTTGAAACCAATCACGACAAGTAACACGATTGCCTGTATAATTGTGGAAATATTCGTGTCCAATCACCCCTTCAATCGCTTCAAAATCGTTGTCGGTGGCGGATTCTTGGTCTGCCAACACATATTTGGTATTAAAAATATTCAAGCCCTTATTTTCCATCGCCCCCATATTAAAATCGCCAACAGCCACCACCATATAGCGGTCAAGGTCATATTCCAAGCCAAATCGTGTCTCGTCCCACTTCATCGCACGCTTTAAGGACGCAATCGCAAACGGCGTTTTATGAATGTCCGCTTCTTCGGTATAAAAAGCAATGTCGATTGTGCGACCGCTCATCGTGGTGAAGGTGTCTTTCGCACACGCCAAACGCCCTGCCACCAAGGCAAAGAGATAACACGGTTTGGCAAAAGGGTCGTGCCACACGGCGTAATGCTGATTGTCGTTCAGGCTGCCTTGTTCAATCAAATTGCCATTCGACAACAGCACAGGATATTGATTTTTATCGGCAATGATTTTGACTGTGTATTTCGTCAAAATATCAGGACGGTCGAAAAAATAGGTAATTTTGCGAAACCCCTCCGCCTCGCACTGCGTAAAAAGCCCAGAACCAGACGCATACAGCCCTGAAAAACTTTTATTCTCCGCAGGCTGAATGGCGGTTTCAATTTTTAAAATAAACGGCTTTTCAGGCAGCCTGAACAAGGTTAAAGTGTCGTTTTCTTTGTTGATAATATATTGATTTTCTTCTAAAACTTGATTATCTAATTGAATGGATAACAAATCCGCCGAACCATTCAAAACGCATTCTTTCAAATCAGATTGGGGCGTAATTTGAAATTCCGACACAACTTTGACACAGTCGTTGTGAATGTCAAAAGTTAAATGCAAATAATCAACCGATAAGGGCAGGGCAGAATAATCCTTGCGATAACAAACCGTTGCAGACATTTTGAAATAATCCTAATCATCAAAAAGAAAGGCGGTATTTTAACACCGCAACAGCATTTCAGGCAGCCTGAACTTATCTTTATCACGCTGATATAAAAGCGTATAATAAGCAGGTTTTTGCAATATTTGATTGTTAAAAAATGTCTTTAACGATTGTGGGATTAAATCATCAAACCGCACCAGTGGCTGTTCGGGAGCGGTTAGCGGTGTCGCAACAGGACTTGCCACAGGCTTTGTTGTCTTTGCTTGGCACGGACGATATTGCCGAGGCGTTGATTTTATCCACTTGTAATCGCACCGAAATTTATGCCGTAGGGCAGCCTGAAAGCATTGTTCGTTGGTTATCCGCTTTTCATCGCTTGCCTGTGGCTGATTTTCAACAATATCTTTATATTTATCAACAACAAGATTGTGTGCGTCATGCGTTTCGTGTTTCTTGCGGTTTGAACTCAATGGTGTTGGGCGAGCCGCAAATTTTGGGGCAACTCAAAGACGCTATTCGTGCCGCACAGGAATGCGGTACGCTGAATTCGCAATTGAATATGCTATTTCAACGCACACTGTCGGTTGCCAAAGAAGTGCGTACCAAAACCGATGTCGGCGGACAATCGGTATCGATGGCGGCAGCAAGCGTAAAATTGGCTGAACAAATTTTCCCCAAAATTGCCGACTTAAATGTACTATTTATCGGTGCAGGTGAAATGATTGAACTGATTGCCACACACTTTGCAGCCAAAAAACCCAAACTTACTACCATAGCCAATCGCACTGTTTCGCGTGCAGAAAATTTATCGCAAAAATTAGATTGCACCGCCAACGCAGTCGGCTTGGATAGGCTGCCTGAAATTCTGCACCATTACGATGTGGTGATTGCTTCCACAGGTTCGCCCTTGCCGATTGTGGGTAAAGGTATTGTGGAGGCGGCGTTGAAAAAACGCCGTTATACACCAATGTTTATTTTGGATATGGCAGTGCCACGCGATATTGAACCACAAGTGGCTGATTTATCAGACGCTTTCCTTTATACGGTTGATGATATGACGGATATTGTCAATAGTGGCAAAGCGTCTCGTCAAAAAGCAGCCAAACAAGCAGAAGTGCTGATAGAACAACAAGTTGCGGCATTTATCGATTGGCAAAAATCACGCTTAACTGTTCCTTTAATTCGCCGTCTGCGTGATGATGCAGAACAAGCACGCCAATTTGTATTAGCCAATGCAATGCGACAATTAGCCAAAGGTGTGCCAGCCGAAGAAGTGTTAGAACGCTTGTCGGTGCAATTAACCAATAAATTATTGCATGCACCCACCAAAGCGTTAAATCCCAATGCGTTTGATGAAGAAGATTTAACAGACGCAGTGAGAAAAATTTATCATTTACAAGAAGATGAAGAGTAATGTTGGCTTTATCGAAATTTTGGTTTGTTTGCTTTGCAAACCTTTTTATTGACTTCATCAATAAAGATTTCACTTTGTGAAATAAACCTTATTTGCAGGCAGCCTAAAAGGATGAAAAAATGAAGAATACCGTTGAATTTTGGACAGAAAAATTAGCTTGTTCGCAAACCGTGTTATCGCAAGTGTTGGGTGTATCTGAACAAAAAATTGGTTATTGGAAAAAGAAAAAATGTATTCCAGCTGAATTTGTGGCGTGGTTGGAAGACATGGCACAAAAACCTGAAACCGCAGAAATGGTTGCCTTATTTCAAAGTGTGCGTACCCCACAAGGTTCGCGTGGCAAAGACAAACAACGGCGTAAAAAAGGTTCAGGCATTTTTGTTCGTACACCTGAAAACACCACACTGCGTGGCGTTGGCAAACGCGGCAAAGGTAAAAATACTTTGGCAGATATTTTGCGACGCATTGATGAAACAGGTGATTTTTAATGTTGATGGACGATGAAATGGTGTGTTTCATCGTCCAATAAACTATCTTTTAAAAGTAAAACAGGCAGTGCGTGCCTGTTTTATTGTCAGTTCATACCAAAATTATGCAGCGTTGGTTTGCCTTGCCTGCTTTTGGTCTGAATTGACTATATTATTTATTCCTGCACTTCCGTTTCAAATCCGATTTTACTCACGCCTGCTTGTTGGGCGGTTTGTAAGGCGTTGGTGATGTTTTCGTATTCAACGGATTTATCGGCAGCAATGGCTAATACCAAATCGGGATTTTCGCTATGTTTTTGTTGCAAAAAGGTTTTTAGTTCTTCCAAAGAAACCAATTTTTCATCTAAATAATATTCGCCTTGCTCGTTAATCGCCAAACGCACAGGCTTTTTGATTTCCGTCTGCGTTGGTTTTTCGTCCGTGGCAATCGGTAATTGCAAGGGGATTGAGTGCGTTAAAACGGGCATCGTTATCATAAACACAATCAACAAGACCAACATTACATCAACCAAGGGCGTTACATTGATTTCAGCCATTGGTGCGTCTTCATCGCTGCTATTAAAACTGCCAAAAGCCATGTTATTCGTCCTTTACATTCAATAATTGTACATACAAATCGTGGGCAAAATTGTCCATATCGTGTGAGAGATTTTTGTTCAATCGAACCAAAGCGTTATACGCCAAAACCGCTGGAATGGCGGTAAATAAGCCCATTGCAGTGGCGATTAAGGCTTCGCCAATCGGTCCTGCCACAGCCGACATCGTAACTTGCCCTTGCGTGTTAATGTTGATAAGTGCGTGATAAATGCCCCACACCGTGCCGAATAAGCCGATAAACGGTGCGGTTGCCCCTACGGACGCTAATGCGGTTAAGCCGCCTGAAAAGGGTCGCAACACTTTGTCCATGGCATAACGAATGTGGCGGACTAAATAATCGTTTTTCGGCACAGCGTCATGCAGGTGGCTGTATTGAGAGTCATTGTATTGCTGTTGATATTTGTAAGATTGTACGGCGACTTTGGTCATCGGCGATTCAATGCCTTGCACTGCCGCCATTGCACCGTATAAATCGGTGGCATGCCAAAAAGTTTTCAGAAATTGCCGATTGGCTTTTTTTGCCATAAACAATTTCACCGAGCGAATAATAATAATCGCCCAAGTGAGTATGCTCATCAGCACCAACAGTGCAAAAGTGAGTGTTAAAACAATGTCTTGCTGTGCAAATAAATGTTGCAAACCCATAATGTTCAATCCTTATGTTTGTTGTGTTGTGTGTTGTAGGGTGGGGCTTCGACCCACCCAAAGCACTTGGCAACTTGCCTATTACGCTGTTGCATTTTATAGTCGTTAAACTTCAAAACACTAATGCGTATGCCGAGCCTTGCCGTATTATTTATACTGTCACAGGCAAAGCCGCCTTTTATTGTTTTGAAGTTTAACGACTATATCTTTCAGGCTGCCTGAAAAGTATTTCTGCTCGCCCCCATCTTTATGGCAACTCAAATTTAATGCCGAAAGTGTAATCCGACCGCACCGCAACACCTGCACGCGTGGCAGGAATAAAGCGGTATTGCTCGCGTACCGTTTTTAACGCCGACCGATCCAAAGCAGGGTAGCCACTGCTTTTGGCTAATTCCACTTTGGACGGTCTGCCGTTGGCTTCCACCGTTACACGCAATCGTACTGTTCCTTCTTCGCCGTTTTCAATCGAGCGTTGCGGATAGGGCGGTTTGGGATTATGCAAATGTCCGCCAATGTGCGACGCTGCTGTGGGCGGAGCATTGCCACCACCACCGCCAGAACCTGTATTTTCACCGCCACCTGCACCAGTTTCCTTGCCTGCTCCTGTTGTTCCTGTGCCTGAACCTGTTTGTTCGCCAGTGTTTTCTGCCACTTGTGGGGCAGGGGGCGTTTCTTCTTTGACAGGTATTTCTTGTTCAATCGGTTTGGGCTTGGGCTGTTCTTTAACTTTGGGCGGTTGTTTTTTTACTACTACATCAGGTTTTTTGTCTTTTTTCTTGACTGCCAACACTTCTTTTTTGGGCTGTTCAATGACAGGTTCAGGCTGTTTAACAGGGGCAGGTGGCGGAGCTGCGGACTGAAACCCACTTAAATCCACCACTTCCAACACCGAAGCCCCCACCGTTACTTCTGGCGGTTGAATGTTGTAAATCATAAATAATCCAGCAAGATGCAGCACAATCACCGCAATCCATACCGAAAAATCAAATATTTTTTCCTGTTTCAAAGTTTTTTCCTTATTTCAGGCAGCCTGAAACTGATCATCAATGATATTTGTAACCTAATTCAAACCAAAATGCTCGACCTGTACCGTAATCTTCCGTTACGGTATTGGTATTGCTATTCACTTTGACGGTGGTAATATTGCGTTTATTGGTTACATTAAAAATATCCATATTAAAGAATAACTTATTCTTTTTATAGACTTCATATTCTGCACCCAACTTCATATCCCAAGTAAATGAACTGGGGATACGCGTAATGCGATATTCGGAGACTTTATCTTGTGGTAAGCCAAATTCACGCCCTGGTCTATCCCATTTACTATTGGTAACCGATGACTTATAACCTGCTTGAAATCTTAATAAATTGTTCAATCTCCATTTTCCGCCCAACATATCCCATTCGTGATTGGCTTCTAATTTCACGGTATAAGGTTTGGTAAAGTTTTCCTGTGGTTTTTGTGAGCGGTGCATTAAAGTACCTTCGTACAAAATGAACGGTTGTTCATAATCGCTATTGCGGTAATATTGATTGTAGTTTTCCTTGTTGCGTTCAGTTTGCGTCCAATCGAAAGCCATAGTGAAATTGTTTTTAATACCTTTCCACTCCAAAGGACGCGTGTTTTTAATATCCAAAGTAACAATATTGGTTTTGGATTTGCCACCATTGGTGTAATAGCGATACCAAGTATCACGATAGCCATCTAATTTGCCGCGTTTGACACCATCAGGACCGTATTCATCACTGTATGCGGAAATCACTTCATCGCGACCATTACGGCGAACATATTGCAGTGCGGCGGTGATCGGACCTAAATCTTGACTTAAACCCACCATAAATTCGTCAGAATAAGGCATTTTCAACTGATCAAACTTGGTTGAACTGGCATAATGTTGTACACAGTTGGTGTCTCGTCCTTCCACTCTTTGACCATTTTTATAATGCCAATATACCCATTTACCGTTTTCTCTTTTACTTTCGTAAGGAGCACACTCTCGATTTTCGGCTAATAGGCTATCCCAAGAAGTGAGTGGGTCATCACGATAAATGTCGATATTCATTCGTTCTTTGCCGTCATTTAAGGCGTACGAATAGAAATTGTTGCCGTAGTAACGATTGTAACCAGCGGAAATATGGGTGCTGAATTTACGGTCTTCACCGCTCCACGGGAAAGCATAGTCAGAGAAAAAACGCGGTGCAATATTGTGTTGTTTCATCAAACCGTTATATTCATAACGCACACCAGGACGCACGGTTAATTCACCATATTTACGCTTTTCACCCAAAGGCATGGTGATTTCATCTTCAATAAATAATGCTGCTGATTTATCGGTAGCTTTGATTTTTTCGCCACCACGATAAAAACCAATTGATTTAAAGTATTGACCGTACGGCCATACTTGAATATCTACGGTATCACCTGTCAAACGATTAAGCCAAGTTTCTTTTTGCACGCTATCGCCATTGAACTCATCAAATTTGCGTGGGTCATATACTAATGCTGGGTCGCACCAATACATATCGGTTTGTTTGCAGCGTTCTTGTTGTTCGCGTGTCATCGCACGAGAGGATTTAATGCCAGCATAAAAATCACGAGCGTATTGAAAATCGGCTTTGTTATATTGCAACTCACCGCCCACTTTAATGGCGTGTTCAGTCTTGCCCCATTTGAAAGGCTTAAATTCTTGTTTGAGTTTTTCGGTAAAAGTCAGCACATTTTGTTCGGTTGGTGCATTGCCACCTTCACGCGTCCAAGAAGCCCAGTTTGACCAATATTTAGATTTAGAAGTACTCCAATAACGAATGCTGTCGTAACCTGATGAAGTTACCTTATCGGTTGATTGCTGTACACCAAAAGTATTGGTTAATTTACCCCAATCATTATTCCATTTGGTTTTGAAATTAAGCGTATGCCCACCGCCTTCATTTTTATAATAATCAAATCCTTGTGTGCCAACAATGTATTCCTTACTATAATTAGGTGCGTAGGTATAACTTAATTCAAAGCCTAAATTTTCAGTTGGGTCATAATAGGCTTTAATCATCGCATTCAAATTTTGTCGTTTTTGATCTTTTTTGGCAGTGGCTGAATCAGCAGGATCAATGGGTGAAGCCCAATCCTTATCATCATAAGTTTCATCGTGCATATGCAAAGGAATAATACTTTCTTGCAAATTAAATGAACTAATAATGCCCCACTTGTCGTTAATCAATGATTCACCAGTAATTTGTGTGGTGTATTTTTTAAATTCAGGCTGCTTATTTTTGTCGTATGAATTGATAAATTTGGCTTCCTCTTCTGCATCACCAAAAATATGATATTTGGTCAAACTTTTAGGAAAACCTTTACCATAATTGCCGTTGTTATATTTACGAGAAATTTTAAAACCCAAAGGTACTTCGGGACGGCGATATTCGGTTTCTACCACGCCACCTGAAAAGCCACCGTATTCTGCTGAAATGGCAGATTTCATCACTGTGATTTTATCTAATAAATCCACATCAACATTCATTGTTTGCGTATGACCTGGTGGTGCAGATAACCAACTGCCACTACTATTGGCAGGATCCATTTTAGACGCAATATTCAAACCATCAACCGTAATTAAATTTTGATAAAACTGTCCGCCTGAAATAGAAATTTTGGCAGGTTCAATTTCACCAGGCGTATTGCTGGAACCGTAAGAATTATCAAACTGCACATTCGACATACCACGCAACATCGAACCAATATCGCCATTGCCTTGACTTTTCATTTCAATTTGACGGCGACTAATGGTGCTTTGATAACGCTGGGCAGGTTTAATGCTATGGCTCGCTTTGACGGTAATATCATCTAATTGCGTTGCCCTACCTGTGCTTGCGGTTACTGCCACTGGTGCAATATTGTCTTGATTTTGTGTATTTTCTGTATCACCATCATTCTGAATTGCAGGTGAAGAATCTTGATGATTATCGTCATTTTCAGACTGCGTAGCAGGCGTGGCAATCTCTTTGCTATTGGTAGAACTTTCATCCAGGCTGCCTGAATTTGCGTCTGTGGCGGTTTCCGTAAGCGTATTTTCAGCCAACAAAAGCGTATCAGTATCTTGTTGAAAAACATTGTTTAAATAATTTCCTGTTTCCAAAGCATAAGAATCATCAATTTGCCAATTCACCGCATTGGCTGTATTCGAAACAGGCAACACATAATTTGAATTGCTTTGTAAATCATACGATTGATTGATTTCAGGCTGATAACCTTTCACTTGCAAATCGATTGGCATATTCAGGCTGCCTGAAAAAGCACCGTCATTGCGATCCTGTAACGCAGGTGTGGCAATCTTTTGACCGTTCAGGCTGCCTGAAAACTGTTGTGCATTGATTTTCCGCACCTGTTCCGCCGCCATTTGGGCGTGATTGTTGTCAGAAAACGGCACGCGTCCTGCAATGGGTTCGTCATCAGCATACGCCGCAGAAGAAAAAACCGAAATTAACGCCAAAGAAAGTAAAGACAGTTGAGTATGTTTCATTATTGCCAAATCCCTTTATTCATTGTTGTTCGTCAAAGCATTTCAAAACACGCTAGCTTGACGATACCGTGGTTACATTTTTAATCATCACCACTTTTGTTGTTGATGACTATTTGTGGTGCAAGCACAATAAAAAAATGATTCAAAACTCTTTTGTCTTGTATAGTCGTTTAACTTCTGAACAGCTACCTTTTTTCATTTGAAGTTAAACGACTATATTCTCATTCCCCCATACAGGAATAAAAATAATTATCAAAAGAATTTAAAATCGTTCGCATTTTAACAATAAATAAGAACAATTATCAAATTTATTTTGTTATTGATTGAATAAAAAAAACCAATAATTTTTATTTTTATTAAATAAAACAAGTCATTATATAAGTAAATGCGTGTTGTTTTTTTGCGACATTAGGTGTGTGCGATACATTTCAAGAAACTTGTGCAAAATTCATTATTTTGCATTTTCCACAGGGATAGGAATAACCACAACTGATTGTTTTGTAAAATATTATTTACTATCACTGAGTAATGATGAATGGTGGAAAATGGCGTTTTTCAAGGGTTTCAGGCTGCCTGAAACATTCGAGTGTCATTGTGAGATTTTGCGTGAGCAAAATCGTGGCAATCCAGTTTTGCCACAGGCGTTGATTTGCCTTGCAAAAAGCCATTTAGGTTGCCTAATTTTGATGAGAAAAAGTGTGTTACAACGCTTGTCAGCGTTGGTTGAAAATCTATGATTTTCAACTGGATTACCACGATTTGAACGAAAGTTAAAATCTCGCAATGACACTGGTTTTTATTTCAGAAACCCCTGCAAAACTGGTAGATGTGAGTGCATTTGACGGCGTAGTAGCACAGAAATCGAAGACATAACAAATAGAAAGACTACGATTTCGAGCAACGCACAACGCAGAAATGTGCCACAGATGCCAGTTTTGCAGGGGTTTCTTTCAGGCTGCCTGAAACAATTATTCAAACAAAAAAAACCGCCACAACGGCGGTTTTTTCATATCCACAGCCAAAACCATTAGCGTTTGGAGAATTGTTTGGCACGGCGGGCTTTGCGTAAGCCTGGTTTTTTGCGTTCCACTTCGCGAGCGTCGCGAGTAACCAAACCTGCTTGCGACAAAACGGGTTTGAGTGCTGCGTCATAGTCAATTAACGCACGCGTAATGCCGTGGCGGATTGCACCTGATTGACCTGCTTCGCCACCGCCGATAACATTCACTTTAATGTCGAAGGTTTCCAAGTTTTCGGTTAAAACCAAAGGTTGGCGAATAATCATTTTGCCTGTTTCGCGAGAAACAAATTCGTCCATTGGGCGACCGTTAATTTCAATTTTGCCGCTTCCTTTTTGCAAGAAAACGCGTGCTACTGAACTTTTGCGGCGACCTGTGCCGTAATAATATTTACCGTTCATCGTGCGTCTCCTTAAATATCCAAAACTTTGGGTTGTTGAGCGGCGTGGGTGTGTTCGCTACCTGCAAAAACTTTGAGTTTTTTAATCATAGCGTAGCCCAAAGGACCTTTGGGTAACATACCTTTAACGGCAATTTCCAACACACGACCTGGGTGTTTTTCTTGGTATTCGGTGAAATTGCGAACATACAAACCGCCAGGATAGCCTGAATGGCGATAATATTTTTTATCCAACGCTTTGTTGCCTGTAACGCGGATTTTGTCGGCGTTAATCACCACGATATAATCGCCAGTATCCACATGGGGCGTGTATTCTGGCTTATGTTTGCCACGCAAGCGGCGTGCGATTTCGGCGGCTAATCGACCCAAAACTTTGTCTTGGGCATCAACCACAAACCATTCACGCTTAACCTCCTGTGGCTTTGCTGAAAAGGTTTTCATTTGATGAATCCTGTATAAAATTAAATAAACCGAGTATTTTAGAAGTATTTAGATGATATGTCAATTAGCTTGCCATTTTTATGGATAATGCAATCAATTCAATGAGATTTCTGCAAAATAGGGTGGTTTAGGGCGTAGTGTTGCCAGCACCATGTTTCTTTTATGCGGTCTTTTGGGCAAGCGTTTTTTCAAATTTTATTGAAAATAATTTTTATTAAATTATTATCTATATGTTTTTATTGATTATTTTTATTTGACTTTGTTATTTATAATATATAGAATAATTATCATTAACAAAACAAGGACGCACACATTATGTTCCAAAATCATTTTACTTTTCGTTTATCAACAATCACTTGCTTGTTAGCAAGTTTATTTTTTTGTCAAACCACTTGGGCAGATGAAGTTGAACAACAACAGACACAACAAGAAGATACGGTGCAGCAACTGCCTGCTATTACGGTGATTGGCAAACGCACAGATAAGGTTTTTCAAACACCTGCGGCAGTCAGTCATCGTGATGCGGATATTTTTGGTCAAGACTTAAATACCATTATTCGTTCTGTGCCAGGAGTTTCTACGCAACACGATATTGGACAAGGCGGTATTGCGGTGAATATTCGTGGTTTGGAAGGTATGGGGCGTGTTAATACAACGGTTGATGGCGTGTCGCAATCGTTTTTTCAGCAAAATCCTGCACACGGTTGGAATGGTTCAACGGCGTATGTTGATGAAAACTTTATTGCTGGCACGGATATTCAACGCGGCTCTGTGGGTGGGGCGGCTGGTATGGGTGCGTTAGGCGGTGCGGCTGAATTTCGCACCATCAGTGCTGATGATGTTATTCAAAAAGGCAACAAGGTTGGCGTGGTGAGCGTGTATCGTATGGGCAGTAATGGCTACGGTAAAAATGCTATGCTTGGTGCGGCTATTCGTGAAGAATTTGACAATGGCGGTAAAATTTCTTTTTTAGGTGCAGGCAGCCTGAAAAATAAATATGGCTATAAAAATGGTGCAGGCGAACAAATTGCTTCTGATAATTATGATGACACCATTGCTTTGGAAAGTGGTTTGCAATCTCGCAGTGGTTTAGCCAAAATAGAATATAAACCTAATCGTTATCATAGTTTTGTATTCAGTCATATGACGAATCGCAGTAAGTTTAGTAATAATCATACGCCGTTAAATATTCAAACGCGTACTTCATTGTTGAAATATCATTTTAATCCATTATCGGATTGGGTGGATTTTAATGCTGATTTGTCGTATAGCAAAGGCAAACAGTTATTCAAAAATGAAGAACATGCTCAATATAATGATGCTACGCATCGTAAAACCAATAATCCATCATTTTCTTTAACACTGCAAAATAAGAGTGCATTTGAGTTTGAAAATAGTGATTTATCATTAACTTATGGTATGAAGTCTATGAATACAAAATATCAGGGTGATAAATACAGTTTTACCAATGATGTTGTTGATGATTTATTGATTAACGGTCAGCAAAAACTTAATGGTGTTTTTATTGATGGTGAATGGAAAAATAAACATTGGACGCTGGGTGCTGGATTAGCATTTGAACGCTATAAAAAACAGGGTAAAGGTATTCCTGTGGATATTGAAAATGGTACTTATGGTTCAATGCCGTTAATGTTCCCTGCGTTGGGATTAAATGGAGATGCGTTTAATAGTCGTGAGCATTATTTTAATCCACGCATTCATCTTGCTTATTCGCCAACCGATTGGTTGCAATTTTATGGCAATGTCGGTAAAAGTAGTCGCAGTCCGAATGTGTATGAATTTATGTATGCCAATAATGCGCGTTCTAATCCTTATTCCATCAATCCTGATTTAAAAGGGGAAAGCAGTTTTAATCGTGATATTGGGGTGAATATTTTTAAAAACGGCGTACTTAAAAATGATGATACGGCACAGCTGAAAATCAATTATTTTAATAATCGTGTTAAAAATTATATTTTGCAAGACCAATATTATTTATGCGGTAACGGCTCTTGGGACGGAACGATTTATGGTGTTTGCGGTATTGATGATTATTTAAATTTTGGTGCAGGTTCGGCATATGATGTGGTGGGTTTATATCACAATGTACCTGGTCGCACCAAAATGCAGGGTTGGGAAATTGAAGGGGGGTATGATTTTGGGCGTTTTTATACCAATGTGGTATATAGTCGCACCAAAACGAATTTTCCACACGATTATTTAGCGGATATGGGTTTTTCTCATATTCGTACCATGCCAGAAGAACAATGGTTATTGGACTTGGGTACGCGTTGGTTGGATAAAAAATTAACCGTGGGTATGCGATTAAATTATACGGGAAAAGATAATTTAGCATCAGGCGTGGATAGCGATCAAAATAAACAACTGACGGAAAAAATTAAAAGTTCTGGCGTGATTGCGGATTTATACGCTTCTTATAAACCATCTGATTATGTTCAACTTTTTGTGAATGTGGATAATATCAGCAATCGTGTTTATAACTATGCGTTAAGTGGCGGTACTTTGGGGACAGGTAATACGGTGGGCAGTCAAGCAAATCAAGGTACTGGACGCGGTCGTACGATTTATGGTGGCGTTTCTATTCGCTTTTAATCATTCATTGTTTTCAGGTAGCCTGAAAAAATATTCAGGCTGCCTGAAAAGGAAAAATAAAATGAAATGGCTACATTATATTTCTCTGTTTTTTTTATCATTATGTACTGTTCAGTGGGTTTATGCAGAAAATCATTTCAGGCTGCCTGAAAAAATATATTCTGTTCAAAATCAGCAATGGATTTCATTTGATGATTTAATCCAACAATTAAAAACTGCTGATATGGTGTTAATTGGCGAACAGCATACGCAAAAATCGCATCATCTTGCCGAAGAGCAATTATTGTCGCAAAGTGTCGAAATCCGCCAACAGGGTTCGGTTTTATTGGAAATGTTAGATGAAGAACAGCAATCAGCGGTTAATGATGTACAAAAATGGTTGCAACAAGGGGGCAAAACAGGTATTCGCCGTCTGCCTGAAAAAATCAACTGGCAACACAGTTGGGCTTGGGAAGATTATGGCACAATGGTGTATGATTTACTGCACCAACAACCATCGTTATTGTCTGCCACACCCAATCGACAAAAAATTGCCAAGGCTACGCATTTTCAGCCACAAGGCAAAAATGCGGGTGCAGAAAAGGTGCGTCATTTGTTGTTGGCAATGATGAATCAACACACTTCGCACGGTGATACGCAAGTTTTGGTGAATCAACAACAATTTAAAGATGATTATATGGCAAAAAAATTATTACACGCCCCAAAACCTGCGTGGCTGATTGCAGGTGCGGCACACACCGCCAAAACCATTGGCGTGCCACTTTATTTGCAAGACGCTGGTTATTCAGGAAAAATCTTGGTGCTTATTTTAACGACTGATGATGGTTCAATGCTTGAAGCTGATTTGGCAGATTTTGTGTGGTATCTGCCTGAACATTGATTTATGCCGCAAAATAAATGGAATGCTTACCGTTGTGCAGTGTGTTAATTTCCCAGCGGTAGGCATTGGACAGTGTTTCATTGGTCATCACTTCTTCTGGCACGCCTGCGGCGACTAATTTGCCGTGATCCAACAATACAATAAAATCTGCATAACGAGCCGCTAAATTTAAATCGTGCAACACAATGACTGCGGTTAAGTTGTTGTTTTGACTTCTGATTTTTAAGTCGCTCATCAATGTGTGTTGGTGGCGAATGTCTAAATGATTGCACGGTTCGTCCAAGGCAATCAGTGCGGTGTCTTGCATTAAGGCACGCACCACGGCAGCGCGTTGTTTTTCACCACCTGATAAAGTTTGAATGGGGCTTGCTGATAGATGATTGATTTCATAATCCGAAAGAATTTTTTTTGCGTTTTCAATATCTTGTGCAGACGGTTTGGCAAACCAAGATAAATGTGGAAAACGCCCCAACAGCACATATTCCATCAGTGATAAGGGGGTATTAAAACCCTCGTGTTGTCCAACAAAGGCAATTTTGCCTTGTGCGGTCATTTTTTTTACCGATTGTTGTTGAAATTGTGGGGAAATATGATGATACAAGCCACGCAGAGCTTTTAATAAAGTGCTTTTGCCTGCCCCGTTCGCACCGATAATGGCGGTGATTTGCTGTGCTGGCAGTGTGATTTGATCAATATCCAACAAGGTTTTATTTTTGGTTTTAATCACAATGTGTTGTGCTGTCCAACTCATACCCCACTCCTTTTTAATGACATAGCAAACAACCACACAAAAAATGGTGCACCAATTAAAGCAATCACAATGCCCACAGGTAAATCCACAGGATATGCCACACTGCGAGATGCGGTGTCGGTAATCAATAAAAACAACGCCCCTGCATAGGCAGATAACAACATAATTTTGGTACGCGAACCGCGGAAAATCACCGCCATTAAGTTGGGAATCATCATACCGACAAAGCCAATCATGCCTGACAAAGATACGGCTGCACCTGTGAGTAGGGCGGCACCTGCAACGGCTAATGCTCTGATTGGATACACTTTAATGCCCATAGAAACCGCAGTTTCTTCGCCAAGCAACAAAATATCTAAATGTCGTCCCATGGGAATTAAGATGATTAAGCCCAACAGCATAGAAGATGCGGCATACCAAGGCGAGACAAATCCTGATTGTGCGAGTGATCCTGCCAACCAAGTCATCGCACTGCGTAAGATGAAATCGTCTGATAAAAACAGCACCAAGCCAACCACCGCCGAACAAAAGGAACTGATGATAAAGCCGATAATCAACAAACCTGCTTTACCGCCGCCAAACAGGCGATGAGCCACTAATACGAATATACACACAATCAGGCTGCCTGAAAACGCCGCCAATGGCACGCCAATGCCGATAAAACCTAATGACAACACCAACACCACGCCCAATGCCGCACCGCCTGATGTGCCAATTAAACCTGGGTCTGCCAACGGATTTTCAAACAAGGCTTGCAATGCCGCCCCTGCGACAGAAAGCGACAAGCCCACCAATAAGGCATTAAACACGCGTGGCAGACGCAACGCCAACAGTGTGTCGTCCAACGCCAAAGGGTTTTGCCACGAGCCTAAACCCACGCCTGCACAGACAAAAATGACTAAAAGTGCAAGCAATATCAGTGAAATCATTAAAGAAATTTTTTTAATCATTATGTGTTTTTCTTTCAGGCTGCCTGAAAATCATCGCCTTGTGCTTTGGCACAATATTCACAACGCCCCAAACGGTCTAATGTCAATTTGGGTAGGGTTTTGGTGAGTTCTCGATAAATCATTTTATTCATTGAATATTCTTTGTTTTTATCATAAAAATCATCAGCTTCAATCACTGGGCTATATCCTTTATGCCCACAAATGGCACAATAGCGAATATATTTTTTGATATACGGAACGCTACATTCAATACACCAAGAAAAACCGCGTTTTCTGTATTTACTATGCGACATATTGCGTTATTTCCCATTCAGGCTGCCTGAAAACTATTCAATGCGTTAAAAAGTAAATCAGCCACACAAAAAATATCACCACGCCCACAATCACCGCAAAAACAACAGGCAATGCAATAGAGCGTGAATTTTTTTCAGTCTCATCTGCCACTTTCTGAACCAATAATTGCCCCAAAATATGTGCAATAAATTCCATTACTACTTGCATTATTTTTTCCATTTTTCAGGCAGCCTGAAAGGCTATTTTGCTAATTCCTGTAATTTCTGCACCGTTTGCGGCGTATTTAAGCCATAACGCAAATATTCATTAGCAGGCAAAGCGATGACCTTACGATTTTTACCCGCAGGGGTTGCCGCAATTTCGGGACGCGCAATAAATTTATCGATACCGCCAATTTGAGCAAGATTATGTTCGGCGATAATAATCACATCAGGTTTTGCCGCTAACCAACCCTCACGCGACAGCGGTTTTAAGCCTGTAACACTGGCGGCGTTAATGCCACCTGCGGCTTGAATAATCGCATCGCCTGCCGTGCCGCTTCCTGCCACATACAAACCGTCATACGACAAAATATAGCGTTTGCCTGTACTTTTTTTCGGCGACATCGCTTTTTGCCAATCATCAGCCAATTTTTGAGCTTGCTGGGTTTTGCCTGTCAATTCGCCGATTTTGCGTATGCCGTTAGCAAAATGGGCGACATTTTCTTCGGGCATGACATTCACAGCTTTTACGCCTGTTTTTTGCAACTGTTCAAACACCGTAGGCGGTTGCACTGACCAAGAACCAATCACCAAATCAGGTTTCACGCTCATCACTGTTTCGGCGGCAACCGAGCGGTGCATGGCCACCACAGGCACTTTTTGCAAAGCAGGATTTTTATCCACTTGGTCGCGTCCGACCACCTTATCTTTGTCGCCTAATGCCACAACAATTTCACCCACATCAGCACTTAACACCGCAATGCGATTAGGTATTTTTTCAGCGTATGAAAAAGACATTGATAATAACAAAGCACTTAATAATGCAAAATTTTGACGCATATTTTTCATTTCCTATGGAGATAAAATCTATTTCAGGCAGCCTGAAACAATATTTATTTCAGGCTGTCTGAAAGTTTATGATGAATGGGCAATTTTTTGCGTGATTGCTGTCCATTCGCCCAATTCAGGATCGCCTTCTTGACGGCGACCGAACATAATTAACACGGTGTCGCCATCTTGATCAAAACCTTCAATCGAACAAACAAAACCATCACGCGTTGGACGGCGAACCACCCACAGTTGTGTTAAATTTTCCTGATTCAAATGCAGGCAAAAGTTTTCTTCTTTTTTATCCATAATATTCAGCCAGCCGTGCATTTTGACGATATTATGAATTTTGCCTGTTTGAATTTGCACAATACCACGATTGCCAACAAACAACATAATTTCAATACCAATTTCTTTCGACATTTCAAAGGCTTGTTCAAAAGCATTGGTATTTACTTTGAATGCACAATGTTCAGGTGCTTGTTCGTATGCGGCAATACGGTCGATATTGAAAGTTTCCAAAATACTGCCAAATTCGTGAATATCTTTCAAATCTAACCAGCGTTGATGAAATTGCGTCAATTCATCGCCTTGCAAACGGCGGTCTTTGCGTACTTTGGGCGGTTTTACAGGAAAAGCGGACGGTTTATTGTCATCACGAAATTCATCAACAATTGCTTGCCACTGATTAACCTTTTCCCAATCACGCACGAAAACTTTTTGAATGGCACGCCCAAATTCATCATAAAATTGAATGGAATAAGAAATAGGGTCGCGTGTTTCATCTTTCACCGCAATGCCGTATTGCCATTTGTCGGCAAATAAGCGTAAATCCAATTCGCCAACATTTAAGGCAATACCACGCGTTTTGGTGAGACTGATATTTTCATAAACGCCTGTTTTTTCACTCACCGCGTTTTTATTGCGTGCAATACACTCCACAAGCCCCAAGTGTTTGAGTTTTAAAACAATTAAACGCAAACGCTCAATACCACTGCCCAAATAAACGGTATTGGGGTTGTCCAACATTAACGCCAATTCGCTCACGCCCAAGGTATTTGCTCCGTCCAAGGGGTAAAAATGACGGTCTTTTTTTAATTCAAGATATTGTTGCCATAATGACATTTGTTTGATCCTTTTTTGATGAAAAATAATTGTTCAGGCAGCCTGAAAAGCCTAAAATCAGAAAAATTCATATTTCAAATTGACATATAAATTGCGTCCATCGGCTGGGTCATACAGTGTGGTTGTGCCGCCTTGCCCAGTGGCACTGCCTTGAAACGCATAATATTTTTTGTCAAATACATTACGAACGCCACCTGAAACGGAAAAACCTTTGTATTGATATTTCGCCCCCACATCCACCAGTGCATAAGGCTTGGTATCCTTGTTGGTGTTGTCTTTGGCTTTTGCGTAATAAGTTAAATCCGCAAAAGTATCGAAATGATCTGTCCAAGCGTAATTCACACCTGCGGTTGCTTTGACTTTGGCGACATACGGCACTTTTTCGCCTTTTTGCTCGCCTGATTGGCGTTTGGCATCAACCACATTCAAGTTTTCATACAGTGATAATTGATTGCCAATTGTATGTTTTAAGCCGATTTCCAAACCTGTGCGGCGAGTTTTGTCGATATTGTAAGCATAAGAGAGTGTGGTGTTGCCATGCACATCGCCTACGGTGGCAATATCATCTTGGGTGATTTGATGATAAACAGCATAATCTAATTGGGTATGCCCAAAATCATTGCTACCGCCAATTTCAAAAGTGTTGAAAGTGGCTGGTTTTAAATCATCAACCATAAAATAAGTCGAAATAGGGCGACCATAACCGCTTGGGTTAGGCGTGCTTTTTGTCCCCCTAAATTGTGCAGGATTGGGCGTGATAAACCCACGCACAAAGCGTGCATAGACGCTGCCTGAATCTGAATAATGCAAGCGTGGCGTTAATTCAGCGGCAAAATGATTGCTGTCGTTTGTGTATGCACCTGAATAATTGTAGGCATATTTGGTTTTTTCATATCTTGCTCCTGCGGCAAGTGAGAATAAGTGATTGAATTGATGATGATTCATCAGCCAAATGCCGTTTGATTTTTTCTTCACACTGGCAACATTGCCTGAAACATAAGTGGTATCGCCAATGTGATTTTCGTGTGCCAAACCGCCTTGCACATACGATTTATCGGCATACGAAAATTTTGCACCCACTCGTCCGCCCACAATATCGTCTTCAAAATTACTCCACGAACCAGGCGTTTGTTCATTTTTCCAAAAAGCGTTGGCAGAAAGTTTCAGGCTGCCTGAAACATTAGAAACAAAATCAGCAGACGCACGGCGGCGTGTCGTTATACTTGTGTCATGCGGTGTGTTTTGGCGTGGATTATCTTGTGCTTCATCAAGCGTTAAACTATCAAAACCGTTCCACTGATTTTTGCTGTAACCATACGCCAAAGTTAAACGATTATCATCGTTAAAATGAATAAACGCACGGGCGTTCATACGCGTGTTTCGGTCTTTGACAAAATCACGATAACCGTTTTTATTTTGGCGTTCTGCATTGACAGCGAATGCCAAGCCGTCAAACAGTTTTTTGGCGGTATCCAGCGAAACACTGCCGCCACTTCTGCCGTGTAAAAACGAATTGCCTTTTAAGCCTATCGACAATTTATCTTTGGTATAGCCTTTGGTAATAATATTTACCGCACCGCCACGCGCACCATCACCATACTGCACCGCACCGCCACCTGGTAACACTTCAATATGATCAATTTCTTCAATGCCAATAATGCTGTCCAAGTCATTTGAGCCGTGCGATTTATTGACATCGGCAGGCACGCCATCAATCATCACGCGTACGCCTTTGTTCATACCCCAAGCGTCTTCGCCTTGTCCGCGTAAATCCACACCTTGTGCCCACGAACGCGAACCGCCAATGGTGGCTGATGATGACTTCTGCAAAGCTTCACTAATGCTGTCAAAACCACGCCGCGACAATTCATCTGTGGAAACCACTTCTACTTTGCCCAAATCTTTATTGGCGTGAATTTCAGGCTGCTTTGTGGCAGTTACCGTAATGCTGTCTAATTCGGTCGCTTTTTCTTCCTGTGCTATCGCAAAAGAAGTTGCCAACAAAAACGGTAACGCCTTAATAATAAAGCGAATATTAGTCATTTAAGTTTTCCTAATGTGTGTGAATAATAAGTAATATCATTACTAAAATGATAGGGAATTATACCGTTCTATCATAATTTTGCAACTAATATTTATTTTCATTTGCAAATCAATAAGTAAATCGGATAAATGGAAATGCTTACAAAAATTAACTTATCAGAACCCCTGCAAAACTTAATCTTTTGAAACGAAACGCCGTAGGCGGGGCTTTATAGTCAAACAAATTCAAAATTGAAATGTGTTGGTTCTCCTTGCCGTATTATTTATACTGTCTTCGGAAAACCGCCTGTTTCACTTTTGAATTTGTTTGACTATATTCACCAATTGCCCAATAGAGTGGAATAAATATTATTGAAATTCAAGTGATTATAAATTACTCAATTTTGGTGGGCAGTAAAGCCCACCCTGTCGAGCAGGATTAAATTTTTGTTTCTGTATATTTTGCAGGGGTTTCTTATCAGAAACCCTTGCAAAACCCACTACGCTCATTGCAAGCCGTTGCAACGCAAGGGGATACACAATCTTTTTGCTGTGAAAAACAACGCCATCATATTGATAAAAAAATCTTTTTAGAGACCTCTGCGAAACTCGTCATTCTGAGTTTTCCGTAGAAAAACAAATATAGTCGTTAAACTTCAAAACACTAATGCGTTGGCACGCCTTGCTGTATTATTTATACTATCTGCGGCGAGCCGCCTGTTATTGTTTTGAAGTTTAACGACTATAATCTCAACTAATTGTTTTATAAAAGATTCTTCGCTATTAGCGAGTAATGACGAAAAATGAAAAATAGCGTTTTGTAGAGCTCTATTAGCCTTTCAGGCAGCCTGAATAGTTATCATTTTGCTTAAATTTTAATAGTAATTCTTAAAATCAGCATTGATTATTTAATATCTATTTGATTTTATTAAATATATTTTTCTTGATTGTTTTATATAAACTATATGATAATCGCAATCATTTTTTTTGTTAATGTTAAGGATTTGAATGATGAAGAAACACACACGCTTTCAAATGGCTCTGTTGCCTGCGGCTTTGTTGTTGGCTGTGCAGGCGAATGCCGATGAGCAGGCAACGCAATTACAAGATATTACCGTCAAGGCACAACGCATTTCTGCCCGACCTTTGCAAGATTTTCGTGAGTTTGAAAAATCCAATGCAACCGATTTGAAAGATGTTTTGGCTGATGAGCCGTCTATTCAGTTTGGCGGTGGCAATGGTTTGGCACAACACATTACTTTGCGTGGTATGGGGGCTGATCAGATTGATTATGTGGTGGATAATGCTTCCACAGACGCAACTTCGATTTTCCACCATCAAGGTCGCTTTATGCTTGACCCTGCGTTGGTGAAAATTGTCAAAGTTCAAAAAGGCACAGGCTCGGCAAGTTCGGGGATTGGTGCAACTTCTGGTCAAATTATCGCTGAAACGGTTGATGCAACGGATTTATTGCGTGAAGGTAAAGATGTTGGTTTCAGGGTGCGTGGTGGTTATGGCTCGAACAGTGGGCATTATGGCGGTTTCGCAGTGTATGGTCAATTAGCCGATAAATCGATTGACGGTATTGTTATTGGTAACTGGACGCACGAGAAAGATTATAAAGGCGGTAAAAATTATGTTGCCGCAGACGGCACAGATACAGTTCATAACAGTGCTTTGGGTAATCGCAGTTGGTTAGGCAAGGTGAATGTTCATCCGAATGAAGACACCACAATCACATTAAAACACAGCCGTGAAGAAAATTATGGCGAACGCAATTTGCGTGAAGAGTTTTATTTTGGTACAACTCGGGACGAACCGTATTACAAACACCGCATTCAGGATAATACCAACTTGCGTTTGCGTGCTAAAAATGCAGGCATTTTCAGCGAAATTGATACCAATGTATTCCGTATCAATTCCAAACACAAATTGTATTCTGCCACGCCCACAACACCCGAAGTGGAAACAGTGGGTGCAAACTTAAATTTAGCCAGCAAAATCGGTGAAAATCATTTGTTGAAATACGGTTTGAATTATCGCAACGAAGAAGGCGTGCGAGATACCGATAGCGAGTTCAAACAAGAAAAAGACGATTATCGTGCGTTTGTCGAAGGTATTTGGGGTTTAGGTAGCAATCAACAATTTACGCTCACCACAGGTTTGGCGTATGACCATTTCAAAATGAAATCCGCTGGCAACGCAACGCCATCTGTTTCAGACGGAACAGTTAGTCCGAGTGTGGGTTTGATTTGGGACGCAACTGATAATTTATCGTTTGGCTTATCGCATTACTATAACACGCGTTCGCCACGCTTTTATGAAGTGCAACTGACAGGCGGTTCGGTGTCGTTAGACCCTGATTTAAAAGCTGAACGCTCACGCAATACCGAATTAAACGCCAAATGGCAATGGAACGGTTTGTCGCTTGATGCAACTTATTTTTATCAAAAAATTAAGGACTTAACCAACTACGGCGGTGGTGGTCGTTCTAGGCTACCTATTCGTTTGTATTCCGAAGGCAGCCTGAAAAATCAAGGTTATGAACTGAATTTAGGCTACAAATGGCGTGGATTGAAATCTCGCATTGGTATGGCATACAGCAAACCTGAAATGAACGGTACCACATTAGACGCAGTGCAACAAGCCATTCCAATTGGCAGACAATGGACAACCTCCTTATCATATCTATTTGAAAAACCGCATTTGGAAATTGGTTGGCGTGGTCGTTATGCACAAAAATCTTCTTATTTATCCGAAGCTGCCTTGCGTGGTGGTGGCGAACCCACTGTCCGCACAGGTTATGGCGTACATGACTTCTTCGCGAATTGGCAACCCACAGGTAAAGACGATTTGAATATCAATTTAAGCGTAGATAACGCTTTTGATAAAAACTATCGCTCCCACAGTCAGCGTGCAGGTTCTAGTGCCTTGCCAGAACCAGGACGCGATGTACGCATTGGTTTGTCATATCGTTGGTAAATCGTAGGGTGGGCAACTTGCCCACCAAAACGAATAAAACAATTTCAGGCAGCCTGAAAGAGAAACAATCCAATGCAAAAAATAATGGTTGTGGTTTGTGTGGTGATTGGCTGGTTTTTTGCAGAAGTTTTTATCAATTTAATGATTGAACGCGAAAAGAAACAGCCACACCAACTTTCATGGAAAATGAGTATATTGATTATTTTGATTGTTTTAACTATTTTCGGATTGCTTTTTTATTTTCAGGCAGCCTGAAAACTTAAAGAAAAAGGAAAAACTATTATGCACACAACAATGAATACGACAAATAATCGTCCATTAACTAATATGAAACAAATCTTTTTGGGCAAAAACCCATCGCAAACGCTTTTTGATGCGTTAATTCTTGCGATTGCATTTATGCTTTCATTCAAAACATTGGGGGCATTTTTTGAATTCAGGCTGCCTGAAAATCAATTTTATTATTTAATCAAAATGGCAGTATCTACGCTGATTGCTTTTGTGGCTTGTTTTTTCATCAGTTGGTATGGTTTGAGATTAAGTCAAACCATTGGTAATCCTAAAAAAGTTGCATTGTTTTATTCATTATTTTTTACTTTAATAACATTGGTATTGGATTTAAGTGAGCGTATTTATCTTACAATACCCGATGACGCAATGGTGCGTTTATTATTATTGATTGCTTTTTATTTATTGATTGTTATGTATTTTTTAGCAGCATTAGTCATCAGAAAAAATTTTCCTGAAATAAAAGAATAGCCGTAGTGGTGGGCAATTTGCCCACCACGCAAAACGAATAAAACAATTTCAGGCAGCCTGAAACAGTGTTCAACTTCCGCAAGTGAAGTTAAAATATTGAATAAAGGTTTTTATATGGAAAACAAAATTGCCAACACTTTATTTATTCCCTTTGCAGCAAGGGTATTTGCGGCTGATTATTTTCCTGAATATTTTAACGATAAAACGGCATTGCAATTAAAAAATAAAATACCGCAAAAATTCTTAACCATTTCATCACAATATGAAATGATTGCTTCTGCCGCTCGTTATTATATTAGCGATAAAATAATTCAGGAATTTATTGATAAACACGGCAAATGCAATATCATCAATTTAGGGGCAGGATTAGAAACAGTGGCTTTTCGTATTCATAATCCAAATGCAGTTTTTTATCAAATAGATTTACCAGAAGTGATTAAATTAAGAGAAGAAATTTTACCCAAAAACAGTAATGAAATTTTTATTGCAGGAAGTATTTTAACACGAGAATGGTATCAGCAAATTGATTCACAAAAACCAAGTTTATTTATTGCTAATGGTGTATTGATGTATTTTCATGAAAATGAAATATTCAATTTAATCGGCAACCTGAAACAATATTTTTCAAAATCGGAATTGATTTTTGATGCCACAACGCGTTTTGGTATTCAATGTGCTAATTTTTATGTTTCTCGTTTTGGTTGTGAAATGGCAAAAATGTATTTTTATATTCAGAATCTTGATGAATTTATCCAAAAAAGCCAAACACAATTATTAAGTTCGCAAACTTTTTTTACGGACGCACGAAAAATGTTAGGGCATAAAATGAATTTAATCACCAAGTTTAATATGTGGTTGGTGGATACATTTCATTTATCGAATATGATTCATTTGGCATTAAATGGAACGTTATGATGAATATTTCTCTTTTCCCACAATGGTTTATTTGGGCATTAGCCGCCGCAGTATTTGCGGCTTTAACGGCGATTTTTGCTAAGTTGGGCTTAAAAAATATCGATTCCGATTACGCCACTTTTATTCGCACGGTGGTGATTTTATTAGCATTGGCGGCGTTTTTAACTTACACAGGCAAATGGCAAGACCCCACCACCTTGTCATATAAAAACTGGATATTTTTAGTGCTGTCAGGCTTGGCAACAGGTGCGTCTTGGTTGGCGTATTTTAAGGCGTTGCAAATGGGCAATGCCACGCAGGTTGCACCAGTAGATAAATTCAGCATTGTTTTAACCACCGTGTTTGCGGTGATTTTCCTTGCCGAACGCCCCACCGCTCGTGAATGGTTGGGGATTGCGTTCATTTGTACAGGTGTTTTGGTGTTGGCGTTTAGACGGTAAGTTTATGTTTCAACTGCGTTTTTTAATTCCACTGACGATATTATTTGCCGTCATTTCGCTGTTTATCGGTGTCGGCAAAGTCAGCATTGCAGGCTTAATGGCAGGCAATGAAAACGACTGGCTGTTATTCATCGACAGCCGCTTGCCACGCCTGATTGCGATTGCCATTGCAGGGGCAAGTTTAAGTGTGTGCGGTTTGGTTATGCAGTGTTTAAGCCGCAATCGTTTTGTATCGCCCACCACTGCTGGTTTGGAAGATTCCGCACGATTGGGCGTTTTGTTGGCAATTATCTTTTTTGCGTCATCGTCCAACTTGGTTCAGGTTGCCGTTGCCGCCGTTACCTCGTTTGCAGGCTCGCTGTTGTTTGCCGCCATTTTACGCACCATTAAACACCGAGACGCAGTATTTATCCCTTTGGTGGGTATGATGTTGGGCAATATTATCAACGCTTTCACAGTGTTTTTTGCTTTGCAATTTGATTTATTGCAAAACATTCAATCGTGGTTACAAGGCGATTTTTCAGGCGTTTTGCAAGGACGATATGAAATGCTGTATATCAGCATTCCTGCGTTGATTTTAATTTATTTTTATGCCCAAAAGTTTATTTTGGCAGGCTTGGGCGAATCATTTGCGGTGAATTTAGGATTAAATTACAAACGCACCATTTTATTCGGTTTAATTTGCGTTTCTATTGCTACCGCAAGCGTGGTTGCCACAGTAGGAGCAATTCCCTTTTTAGGCTTAATTGTGCCTAATATTGTTTCCTTATATATTGGCGATAATCTTAAAAAAATATTACCGCACACAGCAGTTATGGGCATATTAGCCGTATTAGTATGCGACATACTTGCACGATTAATTATTTATCCGTATGAAGTTTCCGTCAGTCTAATTATGGGCGTAATGGGTAGTTTAATTTTCTTAACTTTATTGATAAAAAGGTATCGTTATGTATAAGCGTTTAACGATATTATTTATTTTAACCCTAATGGCAACAGCGTTTTATTTTTTATGGGAAAATTTATCACTTATTCCCTTTATTGTTGAATTACGCTTAAAAACCATCTTTGCCATTATATTAAGCGGAACAGCATTAGGTGTTGCCACTTTATTATTTCACGCAGTGGCAAATAATCGCATAGTAACGCCGTCATCATTGGGTTTAGAGTTTTTGTATGTATTGGTTAAAACCGCCGTGGTTTTTGTATTAGGCAGTGCATTTTTATTACAAGTGAATACCGTTATACAATTTATTTCAGGCTGCCTGATATTGGTGGGTTTTGCTTTATTGTTATACCGTTTTTTCTTAAAAGACGGACACAACAGTATATTTTTTTTGTTATTGGTGGGAATGATTGCTTCTTCTTTATTTATGACACTCAATTCTTTTTTCGGTATTTTAATGGATCCCACAGAATTTCAGATAGCACAAGATATTGGTTTTGCGTCATTTAACCGTGTGGAAACAACGGTATTAAAAATCGCTGCGGTAATTATTATTCCTTTGACGATTTACGCCATTTTATTGTCCAAAAAATTAGATGTTTTGGTATTAGGTAAAGATTGTGCCATCAATTTAGGTATTGATTATCACAAATTGTGTCAAACTGCGTTAATCATTACCGTCATTCTAATTGCCGCTTCTACAATGTTAGCAGGACCAATGTTCTTTTTTGGTTTATTGATATTAAATTTAGTATTGCAATTTATTAAAACTTTCCGACACCAAATATTGTTTCCTGCCATTATTGGTATGAGTATTCTTATTTTAATGTTGGGACAAAATATTGTTTTTCATCTACTCAATTTTAAAACCGAATTATCAGTGATTATTAACTTTATTGGCGGTGTGTATTTCTTTTATTTAATTTTGAAAGTGAATCAAAAATGGCAATTACAATAAACAATATCTGCAAAAAATATGGTAATCAAACCATTATTGATAATGTGAGTTTGCGTATTGAAAAAGGCAAGGTTATTTCTTTTATCGGTGCCAATGGTGCAGGTAAATCTACGCTATTAAATATAATGAGCCGTTTATTAACAGCAGATAGCGGTGAAGTTGTTTTAGATGATACACCATTACATCAATTAAAAAGCGAAGAAATTGCCAAAAAACTGTCGATTTTAAAACAAAATAATTATGTGGGTTTGAAATTAACGGTAGAAGATTTGGTGGCGTTTGGACGATTTCCTTATTCACACGGCAACCTGAATAAAAAAGATAAACAAATTATTAACGAAGCGATTGAATACTTGGATTTGACTGACTTAAAAAATCATTATATCGATGAATTATCAGGCGGACAAAAACAACGGGCTTTTATTGCCATGATTTTAGCCCAAGATACCGATTATGTTTTATTAGATGAACCGTTGAATAATTTAGATATGAAACACTCCCTGCAAATTATGCAAATTTTGCATAAATTGTGTATTGAAAAAGGCAAAACCATTGTTTTGGTGATTCACGATATTAACTTTGCATCTGTTTATTCTGATGAAATTTTTGCCTTAAAACAAGGACGGTTAATTTTTTCAGGCAGCCCCAAAGAATTGATGAATAGCCAAATACTGACACAAATTTTTGATTTTCATATTCCAGTTTATGATATTGAACAACATAAATTGGGATTATATTTTATTGCGAATAAACAATAGAAAGGAGTTTATTTTTGTTGCATACACATTAGGAATAAATTGTTTTTTCATTATTTTTTTGTTTTTTTATTAAATAAGGAGTTCGCTATGAACAAATTGCTTTCAGCATTATTTTTGTCTTTATCCTTAACGGTGGCAAATGCCGCACCTGTGGCATTAGAAAGCCCAGTGGGTAAAATTACCGTGCAGGATAATGTGAATAAAATTGCGGTATTGGATTTTGCCGCTTTGGATACATTGAACACATTAGAAGGTGGCAATAAAGTGATTGGTTTGCCGCTCGCTGCTACACTGCCAGCACAATTATCATCGTTCAAAAACGATAAAATGATTGATTTTGGCACAGTGAAAGAAGTGAATTTAGAAAAATTAGCGTCAGCCAAACCGCAATTAGTGATTATTGGCGGACGCTTGGCACAGCAAGGCAAAACCATTAACCAAATTGCCCCCACTTATCAATATTCTTTGGATTTGGAAAATTATTGGTCTTCATTTCGCCAACAAACAATGAATATCGCCCAACTCACAGGCAAAACGCAATTAGCGGAACAAAAAATTTCTGCTTTGGAAAGCAAAATCAGCCAAACTGCACAAAAAACCAAAGGCAAAACTGCGTTAATTATTATGGTCAATAACGGCAAAATGGCAGCTTTTGGTTCAAAATCGCGTTTTGGCATTATTCACGACAGTTTGGGTTTTACGCCGATTGACGCAAGCATTAAAGTTGGCACGCACGGACAAGGCATATCACATGAATTTATCGCCGAAAAAAATCCTGACTATTTATTTGTGATTGACCGAGCCGCCGCAGTGAGCAATAAAACAGGACAAGCCCAACAAACTTTGGATAACGAAATCATCAAAAAAAGCAAAGCATTCAAAAACGGCAATATCGTGTATTTGAATGCTCGCAACTGGTATTTGATGAACGGTGGCTTAACCGCAATGGGTGAAATGATTGACGAAGTGGCAAGTGCAGTGAAATAATCATTCAAAAATCATTCAGGCAGCCTGAAAGATGATTCACGCGAAAAAATTTTTCAAAACCCCTTGCATTCTCTTTTATTTATTTATATAATTGCCGTCTTTCCCCTGAATGGGGAGTTATTCTTATCCTTTCGGGAATCGGGACGAGTTGGCTTTAACCCTGTTGTATCAAGGGTTTCAGGCGGCCTGAAAAGTTAGTCGTCCCACAGCAAAACTATTCAGCGTTGCTTCGCCTTGCTGTATTGGTCATACTATCGCAGGCATCCGCCTTGACTATTTTTGCTGTGAAACGACTAAATGGGTGCTAGTTTGAAAATGGTCGATTACGCCGATTTAAGATATAAGATATTGTTTTAAGGTTAAAACTATGATTCAAATGCAGACCATGTTAGATGTGGCTGACAATTCAGGTGCGCGTCGTGTGATGTGTATCAAAGTGTTGGGCGGTTCTAAACGCCACTACGCTTCTGTTGGCGACATTATTAAAGTAACGGTAAAAGACGCAGCCCCTCGCGGTCGCGTGAAAAAAGGTGATGTGTATAACGCTGTGGTTG
Source organism: Neisseriaceae bacterium (assembly GCA_017934045.1). Taxonomy (GTDB): domain Bacteria; phylum Pseudomonadota; class Gammaproteobacteria; order Burkholderiales; family Neisseriaceae; genus RGIG9985. Next base: position 103,945 of record JAGBKK010000032.1, read on the forward strand.
TGCGTGTTGCCAAAGGTGTTCGCCGTGCTGACGGTGCGTTGATTAAATTCGACAACAACGCCGCCGTGTTATTGAACAACAAATTAGAACCATTAGGCACGCGTATTTTCGGCCCTGTAACTCGTGAGTTACGCACCGAGCGCTTTATGAAAATCGTGTCTTTGGCACCCGAAGTGATTTAAGGGGACGGTTTATGAACAAAATCATTAAAGGCGATCAAGTCATCGTGATTGCGGGCAAAGATAAAGGTCGCAAAGGTGAAGTGGTTCGTGTTTTGGGCGATAAAGTGATTGTGGAAGGTGTGAATGAAGTGAAACGCCACCGCAAGCCTAATCCTGCTCGCCAAATCGAAGGCGGTATTGTGAGCAAAAATATGCCTTTGGACATTTCTAATGTGGCGATTTTGAACCCTGAAACGAATAAAGCCGACCGTGTGGGCATTAAAGTGATTGCCGAAGAAGGTCAAAAAGTGCGTCGTGTTCGTGTGTATAAATCGAACGGTGCGGAAATCGCAAGGAGCAAATAATGGCACGATTGAATGAATACTACAAAAACACGGTTGTTCCTGAGTTGATGAAAAAATTCAACTACAAAAGTGTAATGGAAGTGCCGCGCATTGAAAAAATCACCTTGAATATGGGTGTGGGCGAAGCGGTTGCCGACAAAAAAGTGATGGAACACGCCGTTTCGGATATGCAAAAAATCGCAGGTCAAAAACCTGTGGTAACGGTTGCTCGCAAATCGATTGCTGGTTTTAAAATTCGTGATAATTACCCCATCGGTTGCAAAGTAACCTTGCGTCGCGACAGAATGTTTGAATTTTTAGATCGCTTGATTTCGATTTCTCTGCCTCGCGTTCGCGACTTCCGTGGTTTATCACCCAAATCGTTTGACGGTCGTGGTAACTACAATATGGGCGTGCGTGAGCAAATTATTTTCCCTGAAATCGAATACGACAAAATCGATGCATTGCGTGGTTTGAATATCACCATTACCACCACTGCGAAAACAGACGAAGAAGCGCGTGCGTTGCTTTCTTTATTTAAATTCCCTTTCAAAGGTTAATAGTATGGCAAAAAAATCGTTAATCAATAGAGATGTCAAACGGGTGCGTTTAGCCAAAAAATATGCCGCTAAACGAGAAGCGATTTTCGCCGTCATCAACGACAGCAACGCTACACCAGAAGAAAAATTCCAAGCACGCTTGAAATTGCAAGCCATTCCTCGCAATGCAATGCCTACGCGTCAGCGTCGTCGTTGTGCCTTGACTGGTCGTCCTCGTGGCACATTCCGTAAATTTGGTTTAGGTCGCACTAAAATTCGCGAAATCGCTATGCGTGGCGAAATTCCTGGTGTGATTAAGGCAAGTTGGTAATAGGGAGTAATTAGAATGAGTATGCATGATCCTATTTCCGATATGCTGACCCGTATTCGCAACGGACAACGCGCGAACAAAGTCAGCGTTTCTATGCCTTCTTCAAAATTGAAATGTTCGATTGCAACCGTTTTGAAAGAAGAAGGTTATATCGAAGGTTTCTCTGTGAGTACAGATGAGAAACCTGTGTTGAACATTGAACTCAAATACTATGCAGGTCGTCCTGTCATCGAACAAATCAAACGCGTTTCGCGTCCTGGTTTGCGTATTTACAAAGGTGTGGCAGAAATCCCAACCGTGATGAATGGTTTGGGTGTGGCGATTGTCAGCACTTCCAAAGGTGTGATGACCGACCGCAAAGCCCGTGCAAACGGCGTGGGCGGCGAGTTGCTGTGTATTGTGGCTTAATCAGGAGGGAAAAAATGTCGCGTATTGCAAAAAATCCAGTGGCTATTCCTTCTGGTGTTGAAGTGAAATTAGCTGACAACGAAATCGTTGTTAAAGGTAAATTAGGCGAACTCAAACAAAGCATTAACAGCGAATTGGTCGAAATCAAAAACGATAACGGTCAAATTACATTCGCTGTAAAAAATGACAGCCGTGAAGCCAACGCATTATCAGGCACTTTCCGTGCTTTGGTTGCAAATATGGTCAAAGGCGTGTCGGACGGTTTTGAGAAAAAACTGCAATTAGTGGGTGTGGGTTATCGTGCCCAAGCACAAGGCAAAGCGTTGAACTTGTCATTAGGTTTTTCGCACCCTGTGGTGTATAACCTGCCTGACGGTATCACCGCACAAACGCCATCGCAAACTGAAATTGTTATTTCAGGTGCAGATCGCCAAAAAGTAGGTCAAGTTGCCGCCGAAATCAGAGGTTTCCGTCCGCCCGAACCTTATAAAGGTAAAGGTGTTCGCTATGCCGATGAAACAGTGGTATTAAAAGAAACCAAGAAAAAATAATTGAGGTTTTGAAAATGAATAAAAAATTAGCCCGTCTGCGTAGAGCACGCAAAACCCGTGCCAAAATTGCGGATATGCAAGCCATCAGATTGTGCGTTCATCGCTCTAACAATCATATTTATGCTCAAATTATTGGTCAAAACGGTGTGTTGGCACAAGCATCTTCTGTGGAAGCCGAAGTGCGTAGCAATGCAAAATATGGCAGCAATATTGCCGTTGCTGCGGTGATTGGCAAACGCATTGCTGAAAAGGCGAAAGCCGCTGGCATTGAACAAGTTGCGTTTGACCGTTCTGGTTTTAAATATCATGGTCGCGTCAAAGCATTGGCAGAAGCCGCTCGTGAAAACGGTTTGAAATTCTAAACGGAGTGATAATAATGGCAAAACACGAAACAGAAGAACGCGGCGACGGTTTGATTGAAAAAATGGTTGCTGTCAATCGCGTAACCAAAGTGGTTAAAGGTGGTCGCATTATGGCGTTCTCCGCTTTGACCGTAGTAGGGGACGGCGATGGTCGCATTGGTATGGGTAAAGGCAAAGCCAAAGAAGTGCCTGTGGCTGTGCAAAAAGCAATGGATCAGGCTCGCCGTAATTTAGTTAAAGTGCCTTTGAAAGACGGCACCATTCACCATGAAGTGATTGGCAAACACGGTGCAACCAAAGTATTTATGCAGCCTGCCAAAGAAGGTAATGGTGTGAAAGCAGGTGGTCCAATGCGTTTGGTATTTGACGCAGTGGGCGTTCGCAATATTTCTGCCAAAGTGCATGGTTCAACCAACCCATACAATATTGTGCGTGCCACATTAGATGGTTTGAGCAAATTGTACACACCTGCTGAAATCGCTGCGAAACGCGGTTTGAGCGTGGAAGAAATTTTAGGAGCAGGCAATGAGTAATGCCAAAAAAATCAAAGTAACTTTGAAAAAAAGCCTGATTGGTCGCATTGAATCTCATCGTGCTTGTGCCAGAGGTTTAGGCTTGCGTCGTCGTGAGCATACCGTAGAAGTTTTGGATACTCCTGAAAATCGCGGTATGATTAACAAAATCAGTTACTTATTAGAAGTGGAGCAATAATATGAAATTAAATACTATTTCTCCTGCCGCTGGTGCAACACACGCTCCTAAACGCGTGGGTCGTGGTATTGGTAGTGGTTTAGGTAAAACCTGCGGTCGTGGTGTAAAAGGTCAAAAAAGCCGTGCAGGTGGTTTCCACAAAGTTGGTTTTGAAGGTGGTCAAATGCCTTTACAACGCCGTTTGCCAAAACGCGGCTTCAAATCAATGACGGCACGATTCAACGCACAAATTACCTTGGGCGAATTGAATAACTTGCTGATTGAAGAAGTGGATATTTTGGCATTGAAACAAGCACGATTAGTGCCTGCAACCGCAAACAGTGTGAAAGTAATTCTTTCAGGCAGTCTGAATAAAGCAATCACACTCAAAGGCATTGCGGCAACCAAAGGTGCTAAACAAGCCATTGAAGCGGCTGGCGGTAAAGTTTCAGATTAAGGTTAGGTGAATGGCTAATTCGTCGTCCAAAGGTGCAAACATTTCTGTTGATTTGAAAAACAGAATTATGTTTCTCATCGGTGCATTGTTTGTGTTCCGTATCGGTTCGCATATTCCCGTACCAGGCGTTGATGCGGTGGCATTGAATCGCCTGTTTGAAAGTGCCAACAATGGCATTTTGGGTATGTTGAATATGTTTTCGGGCGGTTCGCTGTCGCGTTTTTCGGTATTTGCGATTGGTATTATGCCGTATATTTCTGCGTCCATTGTGATGCAGTTGGCAACCGAGATTATCCCATCGCTAAAAGCCTTGAAAAAAGAGGGCGAAGCAGGGCGGCGAGTAATCACCAAATACACCCGTATTGGTACGGTATTATTGGCAGGCGTGCAGAGTTTTGCCGCCGCAGTTATGCTGTTCAGGCAGCCTGGATTGGTGGGTATTGCTCAATATGAATTTTACCTATCCACCGTGGTGTGTTTAACCACAGGCACAATGTTCTTAATGTGGTTGGGTGAGCAAATCACCGAACGCGGTGTGGGTAATGGCATTTCCCTGATTATCTGTGCGGGTATTGCCGCAGGTATTCCAGGTGCGATTGGCAAACTCTTCACCATGACTGCCGAAGGCTCACTTAACCCCTTATTAGCCATTTTAATTGTGGCAGGAGCTTTGGCTTTGGTGTATGTGGTGGTGTATATCGAATCCGCACAACGCAAAGTGCCGATTCACTTTGCCAAACGCCAAGTGGGTAACCGAATGATGCAAGGACAAAATACCGTTTTGCCATTCAAACTGAATATGGCAGGGGTGATTCCACCGATTTTTGCGTCCAGTATCATTTTGTTCCCCACCACGATTATGAGTTGGGTTGGCGGACAAGGTTTGGGAGCACAAAGCAGCAGTTCCTTTTTGGGTAAATTAGCTTTGTATTTCCAACACGGACAACCGCTGTATTTAATCTTCTTTGCGTCTGCGGTGATTTTCTTCTGCTTTTTCTACACTGCATTGGTGTTTAGCCCACGCGAAATTGCCGAAAACCTGAAAAAACAAGGTGCGTTTGTACCAGGTATTCGACCAGGTGAAAATACTTCGCGATACATTGAAAGCGTGGTATTGCGAATTACCTTTTACGGTGCGTTGTATATTACGATTGTGTGCTTGATTCCAGAATTGTTAATATCCTTTGCGAATATACCGTTTTATTTAGGTGGCACTTCGCTGTTGATTTTGGTAGTGGTCAGCATTGACTTTACCGCACAGGTTGCGTCCTATCGTATGAGCCAACAATATCAACAATATGGTGTCGATAAATATTTAGGCAAGTCGAAGAAGTAAGCAAGAGTAATGAATTATGGCAAAAGAAGATACCATACAAATGCAAGGTGAAATCCTTGAAATGCTGCCAAACGCCACATTCAAGGTGAAATTAGAAAACGACCATGTCGTTTTAGGCTATATTTCTGGCAAAATGCGTATGCACTACATTCGCATTTCACCAGGTGATAAAGTAACCGTTGAAATGACTCCATACGATTTGAGTCGTGCAAGAATTGTTTTCCGCACTAAATAGTTTTGAAAGGACTTAATAATGCGTGTTCAGCCTTCTGTAAAGAAAATATGTCGCAACTGTAAGATTATTCGCCGACATGGTATTGTCCGCGTCATCTGCACAGATGCCCGTCATAAACAAAAACAAGGTTAAAAGGAATTAAATTATGGCTCGTATTGCTGGTGTAAATATTCCCAACAATGCCCACATCGTGATTGGCTTACAAGCGATTTATGGCATTGGTAGCAGCCGTGCTCGTTTAATTTGCGAGCAAGCAGGAATTGAATGCTCGGTGAAAGTCAAAGACTTAACCGAAGCACAATTAGAAACCTTGCGTAGCAAAGTTGCCCAATTTGAAGTTGAAGGCGACTTGCGTCGTGAAGTAACTATGTCCATTAAACGCTTAATGGATATGGGTTGCTATCGTGGTTTCCGTCATCGCCGTGGTCTGCCTTGTCGTGGTCAAAGAACGCGTACGAATGCTCGTACCCGTAAAGGTCCGCGTAAAGCGATTGCAGGCAAAAAATAATGTTCATTGAAATAAGGATTATTGATAATGGCTAAAGCAAACACAGCTCGTGTACGCAAAAAAATACGCAAAACCGTGAGTGAAGGTATTGTGCATGTGCATGCGTCTTTTAACAATACCATCATCACCATTACCGACCGTCAAGGCAATGCGTTGTCTTGGGCTACTTCTGGCGGTGCGGGTTTTAAAGGTTCGCGTAAAAGTACACCTTTCGCTGCCCAAGTTGCAGCAGAAGCCGCTGGCAAAGTTGCCCAAGAGTATGGTGTCAAAAATTTAGAAGTACGCATCAAGGGGCCAGGTCCTGGTCGTGAGTCTTCTGTTCGTGCATTAAATGCTCTGGGTTTCAAAATTACTTCAATTACGGATGTTACCCCCGTTCCTCATAACGGTTGCCGTCCGCCCAAACGCCGTCGTGTTTAATAGGAGAAGAATAGAATGGCTCGTTATATTGGACCAAAATGTAAATTGGCTCGCCGCGAGGGTACAGATTTATTCTTAAAATCTGCTCGCCGTTCGTTGGAAGACAAATGTTGTAAAGCAGGCGGAAATCGCAAAGGTCGTCCGCTTAATCAAGCACCAGGTCAGCACGGTGCAAGCAGTGGTCGTTTATCCGACTACGGCATTCAGTTGCGTGAAAAACAAAAAATTCGCCGCATTTATGGCGTATTGGAACGCCAGTTCCGCCGTTATTTTGCCGAAGCAGAACGCCGCCGTGGTTCAACAGGTGAATGGTTGTTGCAACTGTTGGAATCGCGTTTAGACAATGTGGTGTATCGTATGGGTTTTGGCTCAACTCGTGCCGAAGCACGCCAGTTGGTTGGACACAAAGCCATTGCTGTTAATGGTTGCGTGGTAAATATTCCGTCTTACCAAGTGAAACCTGGTGATGTGGTTGCCGTGGTTGAAAAAGCCAAAAAACAAGTGCGTATTCAGGAAGCCTTGGGCTTGGCAGGACAAATCGGTTTTCCGTCTTGGGTTGAAGTTGATGCAACCAAAATGGAAGGTACATACAAAAACCTGCCTGATCGTTCTGAATTAAGCAGCGACATTAAAGAGCATTTAGTGGTTGAGTTGTACTCCAAATAATGTTTGAACCGATATAAGGAATAGTGGAATGCGAAACATTACTTCCGAATTGTTAAAGCCAAGACAAATCAATGTTGATGCTTCGTCAGACAAGCATGCCAAAATTTCGTTAGAACCCTTTGAACGCGGTTTTGGTCATACTTTGGGCAACGCATTACGGCGGATTTTGCTTTCTTCGATGACAGGGTTTGCCCCCACAGAAGTCAAAATTACTGGCGTGCTACACGAATACTCTTCGATTGAACACATTGAAGAAGATGTGGTGGATATTCTGTTGAATATCAAAGGCATTATTTTCAAAATGTACAACCGCGATTCTGTAGTTTTACATTTGAAAAAAGACAGCAAAGGCGTGGTAACTGCAAGAGACATTGAATTACCGCACGATGTGGATATTCTCAATCCCGACCATGTGATTTGTCATATTGCCGAAGGCGGTAGTTTTACGGCTGAAATCAAAGTGGAAGCAGGTCGTGGCTATTGTCCTGCAACGCACACTCGCAAACTAAAAGAAGACACGCGTGAAATCGGCAGTATTTTGTTAGACGCAAGTTTCTCGCCTGTATTGCGTGTGTCGTTTGAAGTTGAACCTGCCCGTGTGGAACAACGCACCGATTTGGATCGCTTGGTTTTAGACATTGAAACAGACGGCTCGGTTTCACCAGAAGAAGTGTTGCGTCAATCAGCACAAATTCTGATTAGTCAAATGGAAGTGTTTGTTGATTTACAAAACGCCAATGTTCCAGAAGAAGAAGAACAAGCACCAGTGGTTGATCCCATCTTGCTGTTGCCTGTTGATGATTTGGAACTCACCGTGCGTTCGGCAAACTGCTTGAAAGCCGAAGATATTTACTATATCGGCGATTTGATTCAACGCACCGAAACCGAATTGTTAAAAACACCCAATTTAGGACGCAAGTCGCTGACAGAAATCAAAGAAGTGTTGGCTGCCAAAGGTTTGACCTTGGGTTCAAAATTAGAAGGTTGGCCACCTGCTAACTTGATTTCTCGCTAATTGCGTTTCATTGATTAAGGATATTTAAAATGCGTCATCGTAAGAGTAATCGTAAATTAAATCGCACCAGCAGTCATCGTTTGGCGATGTTGCGTAATATGGCAAATTCGTTGTTAATTCACGAAACCATTGTTACTACATTGCCCAAAGCCAAAGAATTACGCCGTGTGGTTGAACCGCTCATCACTTTGGGCAAACAGCCATCTTTGGCAAATCGCCGTTTGGCATTTGACCGTACGCGTAATCGTGATGTCGTGGTAAAATTATTCGGCGAATTAAACGAACGCTTCGCCAACCGCAATGGCGGTTACACTCGTGTATTAAAATACGGCTTTCGTCAAGGCGACAATGCCCCTATGGCATTGATTGAATTAGTCGATGCAGCCGAAGTTCGCGAGAAAAAAGAAGCCGAAGTTGCTGAAACTGACGAATAACTTTTATCATTACGCCCTATGAAGAATACGCTCAAAACTTGTTTGTTATTAAGTGTTTTTGCCGCCAGTCTCACCGCTTGCGGTTGGTTACCAAGTTCTGGACCTTCCACGAATCGAGTTACTTCATTAGGGCAGAGTAACCAACAGGCTGTTCCCGAAGTCGCCTTATTAGACATTGAGAACAGCCTTATTCAAGACATATCACAACGCCACTTAACCCAATCGCTGTCTGCTTTGGAAGACAACAGCACAGGTTTCGATGTGGTGAATCGTGGCGATGTATTAGAAATCACCATTTGGGAAGCCGCTCCTGCTATGTTGTTTGGTGGAGCTATATCCGAAACAGGTGCAGGCACTGCCCATGTAACCAAATTGCCGCCTCAAACCGTCAGTTCCCAAGGAACTGTTTCCATTCCCTTTGTCGGTAATTTAAGCGTGGTTGGCAAATCATTAGAACAAATCCAAAATCTCATTCAAGGCAACCTGAAACGCAAAGCCAATCAACCACAAGTGATTGTGAGTTTGGCACAAAACAACGCCACCAATGTGTTGGTTGTGCGTGCAGGAAACAGCATTAGAATGCCACTCACCCCAGCACGCGAACGCATTTTGGACGCATTAGCCGCAGTCGGCGGTTCTACTGCCAATGTGCAGGACACCACCATTCAAATTACACGCGACCAGAAAATCAGCAAAATTGCTTTGGAAGACTTGGTTTCCGACCCCACACAAAACATTTTACTGCACCGTGGCGATGTGGTAACTGTGATTACCAACCCCTACACCTTCACTTCTATGGGTGCAGTGGGCAAAGCACAAGAAATCGGCTTTTCCGCACGCGGCTTATCATTAGCCGAAGCCGTGGGCAGAATGGGCGGCTTACAAGACCGCCGTTCCGATGCAAGGGGCGTATTTGTATTCCGCTACACACCTTTATCTGAACTCCCCACCGCCGAACAACCCAAATGGGCAGAAAAAGGTTACAACACACAATCCGACATTCCCACCGTCTATCGCTTGGACTTAACCAACGCCAATTCAATGCTGTGGATGCAAAAATTCCCCATTCACAATAAAGATGTGGTGTATGTATCCAACGCACCATTAGCAGAAGTACAAAAATTCCTACAATTTGTCTTCTCGCCTGTAACTTCGGGTGCAAGCAGTATTAACAATATCAGTAACTAATAAAGAAACCCTGCAAAATAGGCTCTCATTTGCGACATATTTTGTTGTGTATTTCGAAAAATATACGCACATAATTTCAAGATGGAAGTGCGTATATAGACCTTGTCATTTATTTTTCTTTTAAATTTGTTTGACTGTACTGTCGATATTTTCAGGCTGCCTGAAACGAAATTCAACCAGCCGCAAAGTTAAAAAAACTGCCTTGAAGTTTATCAAGGCAGGTAACCTAATAAAAAGGAGTCTAAAAAAAAGGAGATAAAAATGTATCAAAAAAACTGGTGCCCAGAAGAAGACTCGAACTTCCACACCCTTGCGGGCATTAGGACCTGAACCTAACGCGTCTACCAATTCCGCCATCTGGGCTCATAATCTGTTAATATAACACAAACGCTTGATTATAATTACTTACAGGAATTTGTCAATATGGTTCAACGCAAAAAAAATCTACGCAAAGACGACCCCAACTTAAAACGAGAACAAGAAAAATACGGCAAACCCTTGCCCAGTCGTGAGTGGATTATTGAAATCCTTGAAAAAAATGGTGTACCGCTGTCGATTGGCGAGTTGGAAAAAGAGTTGGGCATTAAAAAATCGGAACGAGAAATTTTTTCGTTTCGCTTAAATGCGATGGTGCGTGATGGGCAAATTCACATCAATCGCCGCGGTGGTATTTGCGTGGCAGATAAAATCGATTTGGTTAAATGCACGGTTGTTGGGCATAAAGACGGTTACGGTTTTGCACACCCTTTGGACGGCGATGACGATGATTTCGCTTTGACGGAAAAACAAATGCGACAGTTGATGCACGGCGATACGATTGCGGTGCGTCCCACAGGCTTTGATCATCGCAAAAGACGCTTGTGCCGTGTGTTGGAAATATTAGAACGCAAGCACCAATCTTTGGTTTGTCGTGCCTTTTGGGAGCGAGATGCGGCGATTGTCCAAGCAGAAGACAAACGCATTACCACGCCGATTGTGTTGGTGGAAACGGCGAAAAAATCTTTTCAAAACGGCAATGTGGTGGTGGTTGAGTTGCTGTCTTATCCAACCAATAATCGTCCTGCGATTGGTAAAATGGTGGAAGTTTTGGGCGAATATCTTGAAGACGGTATGGAAATTGAAATCGCTCTTCGCAAGCACGATTTGCCACATATTTTTTCATCAGGCTGCCTGAAAATGGCAGAAAAAATCCCTGATAATGTTAAAAAATCAGATAAAAAAAATCGTGAAGATTTGTGCGATATTCCTTTGGTTACGATTGACGGCGAAACTTCCAAAGATTTTGATGACGCAGTTTTTGCCGAAAAAATTGGCAGAAACTGGCGGTTGATTGTGGCGATTGCCGATGTATCGCACTATGTGAAACCGCATAGTGCGATTGACGAAGACGCACGCGAACGGCTGACCAGCGTGTATTTTCCACGCCGTGTGATTCCTATGCTGCCTGAAAAATTGTCCAACGGCATTTGTTCGCTTAATCCGCAGGTGGAACGCTTGTGTATGGCGTGCGAAATCAATATTTCGTCAATGGGCAATATTAAAAATTATCGCTTTTTTCCTGCGGTGATGAAATCGCACGCACGGCTGACTTATACACAAGTTTGGCAGCAACTCAACAGCAAAGCTGATTATCCACTCAAAAAAGAATTGAATGATTTATATAAATTATTCAAACTGTTACAAAAAAAACGCATTCAACGCGGAGCTGCCGATTTTGACAGCGTTGAAACGCAAATGATTTTTGACGACAACGGCAAAATCGAAAAAATTGTGCCGTATGAACGCAATGACGCTCACCGCATTATTGAAGAATGTATGTTGGCAGCAAATGTGTGTGCGGCAGATTTTCTCTCAAAAAATCAAGCGCCTGCATTATATCGCATACACGAAAAACCCACGCCTGATAAATTGGACGCATTGAATGAACAGTTGGCATTGTTGGGTTTATCGTTAGGCGGTGGTGGCAATCCTACGCCCAAAGATTATGCGGATTTAGCCGAAAAAATCAAACAACGCCCAGACCGCCACACCATTGAGTTAATGTTGTTGCGTTCTTTGCAACAAGCCGTGTATTCACCTGAAAATAAAGGACATTTTAGTTTAGCCTATTCCAGTTACACGCATTTTACTTCGCCCATTCGCCGTTACCCTGATTTGATTGTTCATCGTGCCATTAAAGGCGTTTTGTCAGGCAAAAAAGGGCTGCCTGAACAGTTAATCGAATTAGGCAAACAATGCTCCGCCGCCGAACGCCGAGCCGATGACGCTTCATACGAAGTCGAAAAATGGCTGAAAACCTATTTTATGAAAGATAAAGTGGGTGAAGTTTTCACCGCCACCGTTAGCGGAATGACGCACTTTGGCTTATTTGCCACGATTGACGACATTTACATTGACGGAATGATACACATTAGCGACTTGGGGCAGGATTATTTCCACTACCGCCCAGAACTTTTGGCATTGGTCGGCGAACGCACACGACAACGCTACACCATTGGCGACAAAATCCAAGTGAAAATCGCCAAAGCCGATTTAGACACCTGCCGTGTGGATTTGGTGTTAGCACAGCAAAACAAAGTGGGCAGAAAAAATAAACGCAGAAAATGATTGTTTCAGGCAGCCTGAAAGCCCTTTCCGTGCAGGGAAAGTGTGATTGCGAGACTTGATGAAATATAAAAATGTAAATACAATATCGTATGCAAAACGAAAATTTTGAATGGGACGATGACAAAGCGGACGCTAACTACCGCAAGCACGGAGTTTCGTTTGATGAAGCCGCTACGGTTTTTGATGACGCTTTTGTTATTACACAATTAGACAACAGAAAAGATTACAACGAAATTCGTAAATACACAATTGGCACGAGTTCTCATGGGCGAATTTTGGTCGTAGTTTGGACGCCCAGACGCAATCGTTATCGACTAATTTCTGCGTATATTCCCGAACCTAACCAAAGGAAAGGCTATGAAAAACAAAGATATAGATAAATTTACCGATGAAGATTTGGCGTATGCTCGCTCTATCGATTTTTCTAATGGGCTAACCGCTGATGAAGTGCCTTTCATCAAAGCCTATCAGGAAAAAAAAGGCATTCGTAAAATGTATGCACCACGCAAAAAAACTATTACTTTGCGAATTGATGAAGACATACTTGCCGTGCTAAAACAAGGCGGGCGTGGCTATCAGACTCGCTTAAATAGTATGTTGCGTGAATGGCTAAAAGAAAGCCTTGCTCATTAAAAAAATCGAAAACAAGCGTAGCGTGTGCAAATATTGCACACGCGTTTTAATTCAATTATTTCAGGCTGCCTGAAAAATATATCTGTCGTTACGGTGGGGAACATGCCCACCCTATACCCCAAAAAAACAGCACGCTTATTTTGCGTGCTGTTTGTTCTCTCACAAGCGATTAGAAAGTAAATTTCAATTCGGCGTTTGCGCCTGCACCTTTTTCTTTGCCGACATAGCCAGTTGCACCAATGGAGAACTGCATATTGCCTG